>CAIYSR010000163.1 GCA_903928895.1 uncultured Rhodospirillales bacterium
CGTCGCAACAGCCAATCTGCCAAACTACCTAGGCTGGCGCAGAGCCATCGAGGCCCTCCCGACAGCGCCTGCTCCCAACCTCTGGATCATGGCAGCCGCTGGGTTGGGGCCGTATCAACAAGCTATGCAATAAGAGCGAAAGTTTTTGGCTCCCTTTTTCCAAAAAGGGAGTGCTTCCTTCATGAGCCCGTCGCTGCGGATGGCGGGATTTTTAGCACCCGTGTTTGCGGCGGCCGCAGTGGGGACGGCGTTTTTGCCGGCGTTTCTGGTAACCCGGGGGCTCGGCGCGGCCGAGATCGGGACGTTGTTGGCGGTGGGGACGGTGGTGCGGATGCTGGCGGTGCCGGTGTGGGGGATTGTGGCGGACCGGAGCGGGCGGATTGCGTTGGTGTTGTTGGTGGGGTGTGTGGTGGCGGCGGGGGCGTCGGCGGGGTTGTTGCCGGCGGTGGGGTTCTGGGCGTTGCTGGTGTTGGCGGCGGCGCAGGGGTTGGGGGCGGCGGCGTTGATGCCGTTGGCGGATGCGGTTTCGCTGGGGTTGGCGGGTCAGGGGCGGCTGGATTACGGGCGGGTGCGGGGCTCGGCTTCGGCGGTGTTCACGGCGGCGACGGCGGGGGCGGGGGTGGTGATCCAGGCGTTCGGGCCGCGGATGGTGCCGATTTTGAGCTTGGGGTGCTACGCGTTGGCGGCTGGGATGGCGCGGCTGTTGCCGGGGGGTGTGGCGGGGCGCCGGGCGGGGTTGGGGGGGATCGCGGGGTTGTTCGGCAATCCGGCGTTTCTGCTCACGGTGGGGGCGAGTGCCTGTGTGCAGGGGGCGCATGCGGGGCTGTATGTGCTGGGGACGCTGCATTGGCAGGCGCATGGGATGACGAGTGCCACGATCGGGTTGCTGTGGTCGGAGGGTGTGGTGGCGGAGACGTTGTTTTTCCTGTTCGGGCGACGGCTGGCGGAGCGGCTGGGACCGGCGGGGATGACGGCGATTGCGGCGGGGAGTGCGGTGTTGCGCTGGACGGTGACGGGCTTGACGGCCGATCTGGGGTGGATCGTCGCGGTGCAATGGCTGCATGGGGCGACGTTCGGGATGCAGCATCTTTCGGCGATGCAGATGCTGAGCCGGCACGTGGCGCCGGAGCGGGCGGGGGCGGCGCAGACGTTGCATGCGGCGCTGGGGGGCGCGTTGCCGGTGGGGATCGCGAGCTGGGTGGTCGGCCGGATGTATGACGGGAGCGGCAGCGCGTTTCTGTTGATGGCGGCGATGGGGGGGTGCGGGTTGCTGTTTATCCCGGGGCTTTGGCGCGTGACAGCAGGCGACCGTCGATAGCGGCGAGGCCGGCGAAAATCAGGGCCATGCCGGCGATGGCGTTCCAGCCGATGGTTTCGCCGAGGACGATGGCGCCGAGGGCGGTGGCGCTGACCGGGGCGAGGAAGGTGACGAGCATGACGTTGGCGGCGCCGGCGATGGCGACGACGCGGAAGAAGATCAGATAGGCCGAAGCGGTGCTGATCCAGGCGATGCCGAGCAGGGCGGCCCAGGCGGTGGGCGAGGGCATCGGCAGGGTCCAGGGCTGGTCGATGACGGCGACGAGTGGCAGGAGGATCGCGGTGCTGCACAGGCATTGCGCGGTGGCGGCTTGCAGCGGCGGGACGTGGCGCAGGCGGCGGCCCCACAGCGCGGTGAAGCCGTAGGAGAGGGCGGCGGCGAGGCAGGCGAGCTTGGCCCAGAGATCGCCATCGAGGGTGAGGGCGGAGGGGCCGACCAGGACGGCCACGCCGGCGAAACCGAGCCCGACGCCGGCGATCCGGGCGGCGGTGAGGCGCTCGGCGGCGAGGACACGGAGCACGAGGGCCGCGAAAATCGGGGTGGTGGCGTTGAGGATCGCCGCCTCGCCGCCGGAGATGCGGATTTCGGCCCAGGCGAAGAGGCTGAACGGGATGACGTTGTTGAGCAGGCCCATCACCAGGAAGCCGCGCCAGGGGACATCGAGGCGGGCGCCGCGCAGGCGCAGGACCACGAGCAGGGCGGCGACGGCGAGGGCGACGCGGCCGAGGACGATGGTGAAACTCGGCAGTTCGGCGGCGAGGAGACGGAAAAACAGGAAGGAACCGCCCCAGGGCAGGGCGAGGACAAAAATCAGGGTCCAGGCTTCGGCGTTCAGCGTGGCGGGGCGGATTTGGGGGTTCGGCATGGCGGCTGCATGCCCGATATCGCGGCGGCGCGCACTCCGTTTCGTGCGGCGGTGCCGGACCACGGAGCCTCCGGGCAAGCGTCACGGAATTATCATTGTTCCTCTCGGCTGCTGGATGTATCAGCATCCCGGTCATGAAAATGCCGCAGCCGCGACGCCTGAGGAAGAAACGGTCACCGCTCCTCAATTGGAAGTTGGCGGATGGCGATGACGGATCGTGGACGGCGTTCGTGCCGCCGCGGCGCAAGCGGTTGGGCAAGGTACGGATCGCCTGGCGACTCCTGCTGATCCTGGGCTGGACGCTGCCTTGCATTCCGGTGCAGATCGCGCTGCTTTTGCTGCCCGGACGGGGCGATGCCTGGTTTTCGCGCATCTACTGGAGCGGGATGTGCCGGATTTTGCGCATGCATATCCGGGTGATTGGCCAGCCTGCCAGCCGTGGCGCCGACGGCAGGCCGGTGGTGTATACCTCGACCCATTCGTCGTGGCTCGACGTGCCGGCGCTCGGGGCCAAGCTGGGCGCAAGTTTCATCGCCAAGGAGGAGATCGGCAAATGGCCGGTGATCTCCTGGGTCGCGGGGCTTGGCCGCACCGTCTATGTAAGGCGCAAGCGGAGCTCGACCGCGCGCGAGCGTGACGAGATGCGGGCGCGGCTGGCGGCGGGGGACAGCCTGATCCTGTTCCCGGAGGGCACCACGTCGGACGGCTCGCGGGTGCTGCCATTCCGCTCGGCGTTTTTGTCCATCGCCGAAGTGCCGGTGCTGAAGGATGGCCGCACGGCGATCGTACAGCCGGTGTCGCTGGTCTATGACCGGATTGCCGGGCTGCCGGCGGGGCGGGCCAACCGCTCCGTGTTCGCCTGGGTGGGCGACCAGGACCTGGCGTCGCATTTCAGCCGGCTGGTGCAGGAGCGCGGGCTGCGCGCGACGGTGCTGTTTCATGCCCCGCTCGACCCCACCTTGTTCAGCTCGCGCAAGGAGCTGACCGAGGCGATCTGGCAGATCGCGGCGGATGGGGCGGCGACGCTGCGGCAGAACCGGCCGGCACGGCCGTTGACGGTGACGCGTCCGGAGGCGCCGGCGGTCGAGGCCTTCGCGTGACGATTTCGGGAAGCCGGCACCGTTTCGCTTGACACGCCAACCGGGTTGGCTGCGAGACTGCGTCCGTGGCCGACACGCCGAATCCCCCGGCGAAGGCGGCCCGGAGGAAGCATACGGCCCTTGCGCTTGACCCGAGCCACGATGCAGACGATCTCTCCGCTCTTCGCCGCCGGCCGTCGCCGGATGGCCAGAGTGGAACCGCTGCGATGACCGTCAACACCAAGCGCCTGCACGTCATTACCTGGGGCTGCCAGATGAATGTCTATGACAGCGGCCGGATGGCCGATGTCCTGGCGCCGCTGGGCTATGCGCCGACCGAGCTGCCGGAAGGCGCCGACATGGTGATCCTCAATACCTGCCATATCCGGGACAAGGCGGCGGAGAAGGTGTTTTCCGAGCTCGGGCGGCTGCGGCTGTTGAAGCTGGCGCGCGAGGCGGAGGGGCGGAAGATGATCCTCGCGGTGGCGGGATGTGTGGCCCAGGCCGAGGGGGCGGAGATCCTGGCGCGCGCGCCCTATGTCGATATCGTGCTGGGGCCGCAAACCTATCACCGGCTGCCGGAGATGGTGGCGCGCGCGAGCCGGGCGGCCGGCGCGGTGATCGATACGGAGTTTCCGGCCGAGCAGAAGTTCGATTTTCTGCCCGACGCGGCGGCGCCGCAGGGGGTGACGGCGTTTCTGACGATCCAGGAGGGGTGCGACAAGTTCTGCTCGTTCTGCGTGGTGCCGTATACGCGGGGTGCTGAAGCGAGCCGACCGGCGGCCGATGTGATCGCGGAGGCGCGGCGCATGGTGGACTTGGGGGCGCGGGAGATCACGCTGCTCGGGCAGAACGTGAATGCCTGGCATGGCACGGGGGCGGACGGGCTGGCCGGGCTGGTGCGGCTCCTGGCCGAGATCGATGGGCTGGCGCGGATCCGCTACACGACGTCCCATCCGCGGGACATGGATGATGCGCTGATCGCGGCGCATGCGGAGATTCCGGCGCTGATGCCGTTTCTGCATCTGCCGGTGCAGTCGGGGTCGGACCGGATTTTGGCGGCGATGAACCGCAAGCATACCGCGGACGAGTATCGGGCGCTGATCGGCAAGCTGCGGGCGGCGCGGCCGGATCTGGCGTTGTCGTCGGACTTTATTGTCGGTCATCCCGGGGAGACAGAGCAGGATTTCGAGGCGACGATGCAGTTGATCCGCGACATCGGCTTCGCGCAGGCGTTCACGTTCAAATACTCGCCGCGGCCGGGGACGCCCGCGGCCGGCGCCGGGATGCAGGTGCCGGAGGCGGAGAAGGATCGGCGGATCTATGCGGTGCAGGCGCTGCTGCGGGAGCAGCAGGCGGCGTTCAATGCGCAATGCGTGGGGTTGACGATCCCCGTGCTGGTGACCGGGCCGGGGCGGCATGCGGGGCAGATCGGCGGGCGTTCGCCGTGGCTGCAGCCGGTGCATGCGATCGGGCCGGTGTCGTTGGCCGGGCAGGTGGTGGAGATGACGGTGACCGCTTCCCATACCAATTCGCTGACAGCAATCCTCAAACAGGAGAGAATCTGCGCTTGACCCACATCGCATCGGCCCCATCCGGCTCCGTCTCCCGCGCGCTGACGCTGCATTTTCCCGACAACACCTTGTTGTCGCTGCTGCTCGGCGATCATGACCGCCATCTGGTACGGATCGAGCAGGGGCTGGGGGTGAAGGTGAATTGCCGCGGCAACCGGATGGCGATTTCGGGCGATCCGACCCGGGTGGAGGCGGCGCAGGCGGCGTTGAACGGGTTGTATCGGCGGCTCGAGCGGGGCGAGGCGATTTCGGCCTCCGATGTGGATGCGGCGGTGCGGATGAGCGAGCTCGACGATCCGCGGCTGCCGCTGGCCGATCTGCCGGCGATCCGCACCAAGCGCGGGGCGGTGGGGCCGCGCAGCCCGGGCCAGGCGACCTATATGGACCTGCTCGGCAGCCATGAGATGGTGTTCGGGATCGGCCCGGCGGGGACGGGCAAGACCTATCTGGCGGTGGCGCAGGCGGTGGCGATGCTGACGGCGGGGAGTGTCGATCGGATCGTGCTGTCGCGCCCGGCGGTGGAGGCGGGCGAGCGGCTGGGGTTTCTGCCCGGAGATATGAAGGAGAAGGTCGATCCCTATCTGCGGCCGCTCTACGACGCGCTGCATGACATGATGCCGGGCGAGCAGGTGATCAGGCGGATGGGGACCGGGGAGATCGAGGTCGCGCCGCTGGCGTTCATGCGCGGGCGGACGCTGAAGCATGCCTTCGTCATCCTGGACGAGGCGCAGAACACGACGCCGGTGCAGATGAAGATGTTCCTCACCCGGATGGGCGAGGGGACGCGGATGGTGGTTGCCGGCGATCTCAGCCAGGTCGATCTGCCCGTCGGCGCGCGGTCCGGGCTGCGCGATGCGCTCGATACCCTGGAGGGTTTGCCCGGGATCGGGGTGTGCCGGTTCGACAAGCGCGACGTGGTGCGCCATCCGCTGGTGGCGCGGATCGTCGATGCCTATGACCAGCGCGCGGCGGCGGAGAAGGAGACGGCGCGGCGCTCCGATGCGGGCGGGCGCGGGGGCCGGCGCGGCGGCGAGGCCGAGGCGACCTGAAATGCCCGATCCGAGTCGCAGCCCCGCAACCGCGGGGTTCCAGATCATCGTCGAGGATCCCGCCTGGCACCGGCTGGTGCCGGGCGCGGTGCGTCTGGTGGCCCGCGCGGCGCAGGCCGCCGGGGGGCGCGCCAGCATCGTGCTGGCCTCCGACCATGCGGTGCGGCAGTTGAACGCGCGCCATCGTGGCCGCAACAAGGCCACCAACGTGCTGACCTTCGAGCCCCCCTTCGCCCGCATGCCCGGCGAGATCGTGATCGCCAGCGGCGTGGTGGCGCGCGAGGCGGCGCGCGAGGGCAAGCGGGTGGCGGATCACCTCGCCCATCTGGTGATCCACGGGCTGCTCCATCTGGCCGGCCACGACCACGATGAGGCGGGTGCGGCGCAGCGCATGGAGATGGCGGAATCCCGCCTGCTCGGCCGCATCGGGCGGCCCAACCCGTGGAAACGGTCATGAGCGGCAGCGGCCGGGCCGGGTTGATCTCGCGCCTGCGCGGGCGCCTGCTGCGGCGCTCGGCCGAGCACAGCGTGCGCGACTCGATCGCCGAACTGGTGGAGGAAGCCGCCGCCGAGGCCGCCATCCCGGGCGGGGCGCCGGAGCTCGACCGCCAGGAGCGGGCGTTGATCGCCAATGTGCTGCGGTTGCGCGGCACCACGGCCGATGACGTGATGGTGCCGCGCCCCGACATCGCCGCCATCGAGGTCACCGCGACGCTCGACGAGGCGGTGGCGCTGTTTCAGCACGAGGGCCATTCGCGGCTGCCAGTGTTTCGCGAGGAGCTCGATGACATCGTCGGCATGGTCCATATCAAGGACGTGTTTGCCTTCGTCGGCCGGGCCGAGGCCTTCAAGCTGGAGGCGATCCTGCGCAAGCCGATGCTGGTGGCGCCGCAAATCCCGGTGCTCGACCTGCTGTTGCAGATGCGCCAGGCGCGCATGCACCTCGCCCTGGTAGTCGACGAATACGGCGGCATCGACGGGCTCGTGACCATCGAGGACCTGGTGGAGGAGATCGTCGGCGACATCTCGGACGAGCATGACGAGGTGCCGGGCTCGATGGTGGTGGAGCGCAACGACGGCTCGCTCGACATGGATGCGCGCCTGCCGGTGGAGGAGTTCGAGGCGCGGCTGGGGCCGCTGCTGAGCGAGGACGAGCGCGACGGCGACATCGACACGGTGGGCGGGCTGGTGTTCATGCTGGCCGGGCGGGTGCCGGCGCGCGGCGAGGTGATCGGGCATCCCTCGGGCATCGAGTTCCGTATCCTGGACGCCGATGCGCGGCGCATCCGGCGGCTGCGGGTGCGCCGCGCGCCGCCGCCGCTGGTTTCGGACTGAACGATGCGCAGGATGGTGGCGTGGCTGGGGTTGCTGGCCCTGCTTGCGGGCTGCGCCGGGCCGCCCGACGATTTTGATTTCGATACTTGCGGGGTGCGCCCGCGGGTGCGCATCCCGGTGGCGATGCGGGGCAACGTGCCGCTGGTGCTGGGCAGCATCAAGGGGCTGCCGGCGGTCTTTGTGCTCGACACCGGGGCCGATTCGGTGGTGCTGACGGAGCGCGCGATCGCCAAGTTCGAGTTGGGCACCGACAAGCGGGCGATGTTCACAGGCGTCGGCATCGGCGGATCGACGCGCAGTTTCGCCGGCGAGGTGAAGGACCTGCGGATCGGCGACCTGATGGTGCCGGACCACCGGGTGCGGCTGCTGCCGGCGAACTCGGGCATCGCCGGCACCGGGATCGACGGATTGTTCGGGGTCTCCGTGCTGTCGGTGTTCGAGATCGACCTTGATCTGCCGAACGGACTCGTCACCCTCTACGCCGGGCATTTGTGCCCCGATACGGTGGCACCGGACTGGGCGGGCCAGGCCATCATGGTGGATGCGAGCCGCTCCGAGCGTGGACGGTTCACGGTGCCGGTGACGGTGGACGGGCAGGAGTTCAACGCATTGCTCGATACCGGGGCGGGGCTGTCGCTGATCTCATCGCGGGCGGCGGCGACGCTCGGCATCACGCCGGCGATGCTGGCGGAGGATGGCGAGGCGATGCTGGCGGGCACCGGGCCGGGGGCAACGCGGGCGGCGGTGCACCGGTTCGGCAGCATCGTCATCGCCGGGGAGCGGTTCGTGAACACGGCGATGGCGGTGACCGATCTGCCGGAGCGCCATTTCGACATGATCATCGGCTCGGACTACCTGGCGCACCGCCATATCTGGCTCTCCTACGCGCGGCGGCGGGCCTATATCGCGCCGATGCAGTCCAGGTGAGGGTTAAGGAGACGGTGCTGCCGCGCTGCTCAGGGGCGGCGCCGGAGCCGGTGTCGCGGTGGGTGCTTGCCGTCGGTTCGCCGCCTGATGACGCCGCCGGGCTTCTTCGCTATAGGGCGCGACGGAACATATCCCGTCGGGAAGCGAGGACGCAGGTGACGCAGGCAAGCCGGGTGGCCGCAGGCACCATCGTGCTCGGCGTGGTGGTGCTGGGGCTGAAACTTGCCGCCTGGTGGGTGACGGGCTCGGCCGCGCTGTTTTCGGATGCCGCCGAGACGGTGGTCAACGTCGCTGCCTCCGTGGTGGCCTGGTATGCCATCGGGCTGGCGGCCAAGCCGGCGGATGCCAACCATCCCTACGGGCATGACAAAGCGGAGTTCTTCTCGGCCGTGGTCGAGGGCGTGCTGATCGTGGTCGCCGCCCTGGTGATCCTCCAGCACGCCTGGCACAGCTATCTCAATCCTGCCCCGATCGAGGCGGCCGGGCTGGGCATGGGGCTCAACGCGGCTTCCACGGTGCTCAATGCAGGCTGGGCCTGGCTGCTGTTCCAACAGGGGCGCAAGCATCGCTCGACCGCGCTGCGGGCCGATGCCCATCATTTGCTCGCCGACGTGGTCACGTCGGTGGGCGTGCTGGCCGGGGTCGGGCTGGTGCTCGCGACGGGGCTGGCGTGGCTCGATCCGGCGATTGCCGCGGCGACGGCCGCCTACATCCTGGTCAGCGGCTTCTTCATCATCCGGGAGTCCGTCGGCGGGCTGATGGATGCGGCACCGGCGGGCGTGATCGTGGAGCGCATCCGCACCATTGTCGGCCAGCATGCGGACGGGGCGATCGAGGCGCATGACCTGCGCACCCGCCATGCCGGGCGGCTGACGTTCCTGGAGTTCCATCTGGTGGTGCCCGGGGCGATGACGGTGTCGGCAGCGCACGAGATCTGCGACCGCATCGAGACGGCGCTGAAGGCGGAGATGGAGGGGCTGATGATCACCATCCATGTCGAGCCCGAGGGCAAGGCCAAGCACCGGGGCGTCCTGGTTCTGTGAGGGCGCTGCTGGCGGCCCTGGTGCTGCTGGCCTGCCCGACGACGGGAGGGGCGGCCCCCGCCCGGATCGTGTCGCTCAACCTGTGCACCGATCAGTATCTGGTGCTGCTCGCGCCGGGCCGGGCGGTGGCGCTGAGTGCGCTGGCGCGCGATCCGGCGCTGTCGGTCGTGGCGGAGCAGGCGGCATCGATGGCGTGGGTGCGGGCCGATGCCGAGGCGGTGTTGGCGCTGCGGCCCGATCTGGTGCTGGCCGGGCCGTTCGGGGCGCAGACGACGGTGGCGGCGCTGGCGCGGCGCGGCATCGCGATCCTGCGAACGGGGCTGCCGCAGGATTTCGATGCCATTCGCGGCGAGACGCGCCGGTTCGCCGCCGCGCTCGGGGCAATCGAGGCGGGGGAGCGGCTGTTGGCGCGGATGGACGCGCGGCTTGCCGGCATTGCGCCGCAGCCGCCGCGCGCGGTGCTGGCGCTGGAGCCGCGAGGCTATGTGCCGGGCGAGGCGTCGCTGGAGCGCAGTGTGATCCGCGCTGCGGGATTTCGTCCGCAGGCAAGGGCCGGGCGGTTGGCGCTTGAGGCGGTCATCGCGGACCCGCCCGATCTGATCGTCGCGGCCGCAGCGCCGGGCTATCCGTCGCTGGCGACCGATCTGCTGGACCATCCCGTGCTGCGCGGGATTCCGCGGCGGACCTGGCTGCCGGCGGAGTTGGTCTGCGCCGGGCCGTGGACGGCGGAGGCGGCCGTGCGCGTCGCCGCGCCGTGATCCGCGCGCTGCCTCTCATGGTCGTGGTGCTGGCGGGCCTGATCCTGGCGCTGCTGGTCCTCGGGCTGCTGACCGGGGCGGGCGGCTTCGGCTGGCCGGAGGCGATGATCCTGATCGAGTTGCGGCTGCCGCGCACCGTGCTGGCGCTGCTGATCGGCGGCGGGCTCGGGCTGTCCGGAGCGGTGTTGCAGGGGGCGCTGCGCAATCCGCTGGCCGATCCCGGGCTGCTCGGCATCGCCGGCTGCGCCGGACTAGGGGCGGTGATCGCGTTCTACTGGGGACTTGCCGCCGCCTTCCCCCCTGCCCTCCCGCTGGCCGGGCTGGCGGGCGCGTCGCTGGGCTGTGTGGCGCTGCTGCTGGCGGCGGGGCGGGCGGCTTCCGGCCCGTCGCTGATCCTGGCCGGGGTTGCGGTGTCGGCGATCGCGGCAGCGCTGCTGGCCTTGGCGCTGACGCTGGCGCCCAACCCCTACGCGCTGGCGGAGATCACGTTCTGGCTGATGGGCGGGCTCGAGGACCGCTCGCTGCTGCATCTGGGCCTGGCCGCGCCGCCGATCCTGCTCGGGATGGCACTGCTGCTGCGGCTCGGCCCCGGGCTCGACGCGCTGGCGTTGGGCGAGGATGTGGCGGCGAGCCTGGGGCGGCCGGTGGGCGCGACGTTGCGGCGGGTGGCCGTGGGCGTGGCGCTCGTGGTGGGCGCGGGCGCGGCGGTGGCGGGCGGGATCGGCTTCGTCGGGCTGATCGTGCCGCATCTCCTGCGCCCGTGGCTCGGCGAGCGGCCGGGCGCGCTGCTGGCGGCCTCGGCACTGGGGGGCGGTGCGCTGCTGCTGGCGGCCGACCTCGCCGCCCGCACCTTGGCCCTGCTGCTGCCGCTGGCCGAAGAGCCGCGGCTCGGCGTGATCACCGCGCTGCTGGGGGCGCCGTTTCTCATTCGCATCGCGCTCAGGACCGGGCCGTGATGGAACTGCTGGTGCCCGAATTGCGGCTGGGTGGGCGGGTGGTGCTGCGCGATGTCGATCTGCGGATCGCGCCGGGTGAATGCGTTGCCATCTGCGGGCCGAACGGAGCGGGCAAGACCACGCTGCTGCGCGCCCTCGCCGGGCTGCTGCCGGGCACGCCGGCGCGCGATCCGCGGCGCGTCGCCTATGTGCCGCAGGGCGCGCGCGCCGCCTGGGGGCTCACGGTTGCGGAGATCGCCAGCCTCGGCCGCCTGCCACATGGCGACCGCGATGCCGCGGCGGTGGCGCGCGCGCTGGCGCTGTGCGGGGTCGCCGCGTTGCATGACCGGCGGATCGACTGCATCTCGGGCGGGCAGGCGCGGCGTGCCATGCTGGCCCGCGCCTTCGCCACCGAACCTCGGATGTTCCTGCTGGACGAGCCGACCGCCGATCTCGACCCCGCCGCCCAGCACGCGATCATGGCGCTGCTGCGCGCGACCGCGCAGGGCGGCTGCGGCGTGGTGGTGGTGCTCCACGGGCTGGATCTCGCACTGCGCTATGCCAGCCGGATGCTGGTGCTCGATGGCGGCCGAATCGAGGCCGATGCCGCGCCCGAGGCAGCGCTCGCGGTCGCCGCGCGGTGCTTCGGCATGGCGCTCGGGCGCGACCCGGCGTTGCGCCTGTTGCCGCCATGAAGGGCGGGCTGCTGGCCTCGGTGCTGGGCCATGTCCTGCTGCTCGTGCTGATCGGACTGGTCGCGACGGTCGTTGATCGCTGGCAGCCGCCGGTGGATACGGTGGAGCCGAGGGGGTTGGAGATCGTGGTCGGCGAGCAGGGTGGGGCCGAACCCGCGCCCGCACCGGCACCGCAACCGCCACCGCCGCCGCCCGATGCCGCGCCTTCCCCCGA
>CAIYSR010000164.1 GCA_903928895.1 uncultured Rhodospirillales bacterium
AAGAAAGCGCTTTCTTTTTTGAAAAAAAGAAACAAAAAACTTCTATGCATTAAGTATTGAAGTCCAGCGCGGCGGCCTCGGCGATCATGCGGCGCAGGTCGGCCAGGGCGTCGGGCGAATGGGTGGTGTCGCGGGTCACCAGCACATTGCCCGCCGGCGCCGGCATGTCCGGCGGCAGGTCGAGCCCGGCGGCGGCGATCTGCCCGTCCGCCAGCAGGCTCGCGAGTGCGGCATGGTCGAGCGTGGCATGGCCGGTGGTGTCCACCACGATTGCCCCATGCGGCAGGATCGCCAGCTCCGCCAGCCCGATCAGTCCGGGCAGATCGGGGGTGTGCAGGCTCAGGATGTCCGCCTTCAGCAGCAGCGCCTGCAAACTGGCCGCCCGCGCCAGGCCGAGCCCGTTCTCGATCCCCGGCACGGCGTCGAGGTCATGGAACACCACGCGGAAACCGAATGCCTTGGCCCGCAACGCCACCGCGAGGCCGACCGGTCCAAGCCCGAGCACGCCGAAGGTGAGCGAGGCGCTGCGGCGCGGGGCGATGCCGCCGAACAGGCCGCGATGCAGCGCCAGCGCCAGCGCCAGCGCCTGGTCCGCGCGCTCGGCAATGGCATGGCCGGAAATGTCGCGGATCTCGATGATCGGCGCCACCCGCGCCGGTCCGCTGCGCAGGACGACGCATAAATCAGGGAACAACGCGATATCGGCCGCCCCCGCGGCCAGCGCATGCACCACCAGATGCGTCACCCCGGCACGGTCGGCCTCGCTGAGATCGGCCAGCGCCTGGACATCGCGCAGCCGGATCTCGGCGCTCCGGCCCAGCACCTGGCGCTCGATGAAATCATCGCCGTCGGGGCGCTCGGGGTAGAGGATCACCAAAGCCGGAGAGCTGGTCATGGCTGCGCCGCGTTGCCTCTTGCTTGCGTGTCCGGACACAGGCATGCAGGCTTCCTCATCGGCTGACAAGAGGAAACCGTAATGTCCATGAACGGGGCGGAAAGCCTGGTCCACACGCTGCTGGCGAGCGGCATCGATACGTGCTTCGCCAACCCCGGCACCTCGGAGATGCACTTCGTCGCCGCACTCGACCGCGTGCCCGGCATGCGCTGCGTGCTCGGCTTGCAGGAAAACGTCGTCACCGGGGCGGCCGACGGCTACGCCCGCATCGCCGGCAAACCCGCCGCCACCCTGCTCCATTGCGGCCCGGGCCTGGCCAACGGCTGGGCCAACCTGCACAACGGGCGCCGCGCCAACACCATGATGGTCAACTGCGTCGGCGACCAGGCGACCTATCACCGCCCGCTCGACGCCCCGCTCACCGCCGACACCGAAGGCCTCGCCCGCGCCGTCTCCGGCTGGGTCAAGACCTGCAGCAGCGCCGCCGAAGTGGGCAGCCTCGCCGCCGTCGCCGCCCAGGCCGCGCAATCCTCGCCCGGCACCATCGCCACCCTGATCCTGCCCTCCGACACCTGCTGGGACCAGGGCGGCGTCGTCGCCGCCGCCCTGCCGATCCCCGCCGCCCCCACCGCGGCGCCGCACGCGGTCAAAACCGCGGCCGGGCTGCTGCGCAACGGCAAGAAAACCCTGCTCGTGCTCGGCAACGCGGCACTCCGCGCCGGCCCGGTCGCCGACGCCGTGCGCATCGCAGCCGCCACCGGCGCCGATGTCATCGCCGCCGGCTCCAACGGCCGCGTCGAACGTGGCCGCGGCCGCCACCCGCTCAACCGCATCCCCTACCCGGTCGACCAGGCCGTCGCGCTGCTCAGCAAATACGCGCAAGTCATCCTCGTCGGCACCGCCAAGCCGGTGATCTTCTTCGCCTACCCGAACAAGCCCGGCACCCCGGTGCCGGCCGACGCCCAACTCCATGTCCTCACCCGCCCCGAACACGACCAGGCCCAGGCGCTCGCCGCCCTGGCCGGCGAACTCGGCAACCCCGCGCCGGTGCCCCACACCGAAGGCGGCGAAGCCATGCTCGGACGCGGCCGCATCACCACCGAAGCCTTCGCCGCCACGCTGGCCGCGCTGATGCCCGAACACGCCATCATCGCCGACGAAAGCGTCACCTTCGGCCGCGCCTTCTTCCCCGCCACCCACCACGCCGCCCCGCACGACTGGCTCAACGTCACCGGCGGCGCCATCGGCGGCGGCATCCCGCTCGCCACCGGCGCCGCCATCGCCGCCGCCGGCCGCCGCGTCATCAACCTGCAAGCCGACGGCTCCGCGATGTACACCATCCAAGGGCTCTGGACCCAGGCGCGCGAAAACCTCGACGTCACCACCGTCATCTTCTCCAACCGCAAATACCAGATCCTGATCGGCGAACTCGCCAACGTCGGCGCCAACCCCGGCCGCACCGCAATGGACATGATGGACCTCGGCAACCCCGACCTCGACTTCGTCAAAATGGGCGAAGGCATGGGCGTGCCAGGGGCCCACGCGACGACGATGGAGCAGTTCAACGACCTGTTCGCGCAGTCGCTCGGGCGGAAGGGGCCGTTCCTGATCGAGTGTATCATTTGAGGAAGCGCTTCTTTTTTTGAAAAAAAAGAAGCAAAAAAACTTCCCCCCCTGGGGTCTCGCGGCGCGGGCCTTCAGGCGGGAAGCTCTTCTTCGCCTTGCGCCGGATGCGAGGTGTTGATGGCTTCGCCCGTCCCCACGGCTGAAGGGCGGGGCCGCAACCGCCAGCCTGGGTGAAAAATTCCTCTGCTTGGCGGATTCAGGTTTGGGCGCGAACACCGGTGCGTCGCACGGCGCCGAGGCCGAACAAGGCCAGGCCGAGCAGTGCGACGGGTGCGGGCTCCGGGACCACGTTGGCCTCGATGGTGAGGTTGATCGGGGCGAGCGATCCGCTGTAGCCGCTGCTGTTGGAGCCGGTGGGGTGGAGGGTGAGCGTCTCGGTCGTCAGGCCGGTGCCGGTGGTGTCGACGGTGACGCCGATGAACCCGGTGGTCTGGCCGGCCGAGACTCCCGAGAACGCGTTCGCCCCGGTGATGGCGAAGCCGGTGCCGGCGGTGCCGAAAAAGCCGGACAGCAGGTCGGCCGGGCCGGAGGCGAGGTTGGCGACGTTCAGCGTTCCCTGGGTCAGCGAACCGCCGACCACGTCGCCGAAATCGAGCGTATAGGCGTTGCCCGAACCGGTCAGCGTGGCCTGGCCCTGGGCGTTGGCGAATCCGGCGGAGGCGTAGTTGTTGACGGTGCCGGAGACGTTCACGCCCTGGCTGCCGAGGTTGGTGGTGACGGGGCCGTTGGAGGTGTAGGCGATGGTCGCGCTGCCCGACTTGCTGCCGCTGCTCGACGTGTCGAGCCCGACATGCAGCGAGGTGGAGGTCTGCTGCGCGCCGAGGCCGGAGAAGCTGCCGCCCGTGGTGATGCCTGCGGACGAGGTGGAAATCGCGGCGGCCAGCGTGTCGGCGCCGCTGCCGGCGGCGGCGGTGTTGGTCACCGAGAGGGCGCGCGAGACGCTGTCGCCGACATGGACGGTGCCGAAGCTCACGCTGCCGGGGCTCGCGCCGCCCGTTGCGGCCGGGGTGTCGTAGGGCTGCACCTGCAGGGTGAACTGCACGGCGGCCTGCACGTCCTGGGTGAGGTCGCAGGGCAGCGGGATCGTGGACGTCATGCAGGTGCCGACCGCGCGGACAAGCGTATTGTCGGCGAAGATCGCGCTCGTCAGCGTGACGATCTCATTGCCGAACACGGCGGATGCGCTGTTGGCGCCCTGCACGGACGAGGTGCGGTTGTCGCTGTAGAGCGGCACCTGGGTTTGACCGTCGGGGTGGAACGCCGGCACCGAGGACAGGCTGCTGGTGGTCTGCGCGTAGACGGAAATCGACGGCGCGGTGTTGCCGTTGAAGTACAGGTTCAACGCCGCGTAGCCGCCCGCGCCGTTGAAGGCGTCCTGATAGGAGCTGAAGATGTATGTGCCGTTTGACAGGGAAATGTTCAGGTTATCGGTGTCGCTGACCTGGGCGAAGCGGCGGAAGGCCCCGGTGGTGAAGCCGGCGGGCCAGGCGTTGGTGTTGGAGTTCGTCGAGTTGTACGCCCCGCCGCGGGTGCCATTGGACGATGAAATATCGAACGTGAGGCCGTTCAGCACGACCTGCGCCTGCGCGGCCGCCGGGGCGATCAGGGCGGCGATGGCCGTGAGCAGCGGGATCCTGAACGGCGGTTTCATAGGACTGTCCCCTTTTTTGTTTTTTATCTCATTTTAAAATATGATAACCGAACTGTGATCTGTGCACAAGGCGTGCAAATCACCGAAACGAAAAATATCGGGCGCGGGCGGCGCGGAATGATCCGCCTTGCCGAGCGCGTGGCGTGATCGGCGGGGCCGTGCTGGAGCCGCGTTTGTTCGCGGCGTGGAAGACGGAGAGCATCCACGGGTAGGGCGCCCGATCCCGGCCGCAGTGTCGCAAAACTTTACACTGCGCAGCGAGGAGCGAATTTATAAACGTATATTCAATGAGTTAGTCTGTGGCATGAAATTTGCTTAGCCCGCTCCAAGACGGTTTTACAGTGAATGGGAGCATTGAAAATGTCCAGGCTTGTCAAATTTCTGCCCTCTCTGGCCCTGCTCGCCGGCCTCGCCACGCCCGCGCTGGCCGACACGCTGACCTTCATCTACGACGATCCCACCTACAATCACGGCGCCGGCTGGCGCGTCGTCGGCACGCTGACGGGCACGCTCGAAAGCAACGGCAACATCTTCGATCCCACCGGCTGGGTCTCGCTCACCTGGAACGGCGCAAACATCGCCACCGACGGGAGCATCGGCAACATCTTTGGCGGCCCCCCGGTAGTGACGCTCGACGGCTCGGTGGAGAATTTCTCCACCAACGGAGGCGGCACCTACATCTCGTCGATTGGCGTCGGCGGCCAATACACCGGCTCCTCGGTCTACGGCGCCGGCATTTCCGGTCCCTACGTCCAGGCCGACTGGGCCATTGCGACGCCCGAACCCGCCTCGCTCACGCTGCTCGCCGCCGGCGCCATCGGCCTCGCCGCCATCCGCCGCCGCCGCACCAGGCAAGGCTGATCCAGGCTTTCTTGCCTTGCGCCGCAGGCATCACGCCATCGCATCCGGCACCATCGCGCCGGATGCGAGCGATTGATGGCTTCGCCCGTCCCCCCAGCTGAAGGCCGGTGCCGCCACCGCCAGCCCGGATAAAAAGTGTTTTTGCTTCTTTTTGTTCACAAAAAGAAGCGCTTCCTTCCGCCTCTGCCGCCCGCCGGCGGGGGCGTTCAGCCCGGCGAGGCCGCGGGCGCGTCATACGCCGCGATGAAGTCGGCCACGGCGGCGAGGCATTGCTCCGGCTCCTCCACGTGCGGCAGGTGGCTCGACTCCTCGAAAATCAGCCAGCGGACGTCTGCGATCCCGTCCTGGTAGGGCTGCACCACGGCTGGCGTGGCTTCGTCGTGGCGGCCTGAGATCAGCAGGGTCGGGGCCGCGATGGCGCCGAGCCGGTCGATGATCGACCAGGTCTTGATGGTGCCGATGCAGTGGAATTCCGAGGGGCCGTTCATGGTGTGATAGACCGTCGGGTCTTCGGCCAGCAGGGCGAAGCTCGCCGCCACCTCCGGCGGGAACGGGATGCGGCAGACATGGCGTTCGTAGAACACCATCATCGCCGCCTCGTAGGCCGGATCGGCCGTCGTGCCGGCGGCCTCGTGGAGCAGGAGCGTCGCCTGGACCTCCGGCGGCAGGGCCTCGCGCAGCCGGCCGGCCTCTTGCAGCCACAGCGCCATCGAGGCCGGCGAGTTCGAAATCACCAGGCTGCGCAGCCCTGCCGGCCGCCGCACCGCGTGTTCCGCCGCCAGCATGCCGCCCCAGCTTTGGCCGAGCAGATGGTAGGCGCCGGCGATGCCGAGATGGCGCAAGAGATTGTCGAGCTCCTCGACGAACAGCGGGACCTGCCAGAAGTCGGCGCCGCGGTCGGGCAGATGGGTCGAGCGGCCGCAGCCGAGCTGGTCGTAGTGGATCACCGCCCGCCCGGTGCGCTCGGCGAGGTCGGCGTAGCGCAGCAGATAATTATGCGGCACGCCGGGCCCGCCATGCAGGCAGACCAGCGGCGGCTTGTCGCTGTCGAGCGCGCCGGTGATCCGGTACCAGGTTTTCCAGCCACGAAAATCCGCCTCGCCCTCGGTGATCAGCACGCCGCACCCCGTTTCATTGTCCGTGGCGCAACCCTACCGCCACCCCCCCGCCGCACCAACGGGTAAAGTTTTTTTGCTTCTTTTTGTTCACAAAAAGAAGTCCTTCCCGCCCTCGCTCCCTTCCCGGATTGCGCTTCGCCTCATCCCGGTTACGATCATCTCAACGATGGGAGACGACCACGGATGACCGACGCGGCGCGCCGCTTCAGGAGTTTGACGCCGCTGTTCGCGCCGAGGTCGGTGGCGGTGATCGGGGCGTCGTCGGATGCCGGGCGGATCGGGGGCAAGCCGATTGCGTATATGATCCGGCAGAAGTTCCAGGGCGCGTTGTATCCGGTCAATCCCTCGCGCGACGAGATCCAGGGTTTGAAGTGCTATCGCGCGCTGGCGGATTTGCCCGAGGTGCCGGATGTCGCGGTGGTGGCGGTGCCGGCGCCGTTTGCGCCGCAGGCGGTGGCCGATCTGGCTTCGATGGGGGTGAAGGGCTGCGTGATGCTGACGGCGGGGTTTGCCGAGGTGTCGGACGCGGGGGCGGCGATCCAGGCGGGCATGGTGGCGAGGGCGAAGGCGGCGGGAATGCGGCTGATGGGGCCGAACTGCCTGGGATTGTTCAATGCCGGGATCGGGTATTACGCGACGTTCACGGCTTCGGTGGAGACGGGCTGGCCGATGCCGGGGCGCATCGGGATTGCCTCGCAATCGGGCGCGTACGGGACGCATCTGTTCACCGCGGCGCGCAATCGCGGCATCGGGGTGCCGATTTGTGTCACGACGGGCAACGAGGCCGATGTGACGATCGGCGATGTCATCGGCTGGCTGGCGCAGGACGAGGGCACCGATGTGATCGCGGCCTATGCCGAGGGCATTCGCGAGGCCGAGAGTTTCACCACCGCATTGGCGGCGGCAAGGGCGGCGCGCAAGCCGGTGGTGCTGATGAAGGTGGGGCGCTCCGGCCTCGGGGCGAAGGCGGCGCAGTCGCACACCGCCTCGATCGCGGGCGACGATGCGATCACGGATGCGGTGCTGAAGGAATTCGGCGTTGTGCGCGCGCGCACGACGGAGGAGATGCTGGATATCGCCCATCTCGCGACGCGGAAGATCTATCCGATCGGCGGCACGCTCGGCGTGATGACGGTGAGCGGCGGGGCCGGGGTGTTGATTTCGGATGCCGCCGAGGCCTGTGGCGTGGCGATGCCGGAGATGCCGGCGGCGGCGCAGCAAAAGCTGTTCGATTTGATTTCGTTCTGTGCCCCGCGCAACCCGGTGGATTGCACGGCGCAGGCGTTCAACGAGTTCCCCAAGGTCGGCATGTTCCTCGATTCTCTGTGCGGCGATGGCGGGTATTCGACGGTGCTGGGGTTTTTCTCGCAGACCGGCGGGGCGCCGAGTGTGGCGGCGCGGCTGCGCGAGACGTTGCGCGCGACGCGGGACAAGTATCCCGACCGGCTCTACGTGCTGTCGATCCTGGCGGATGCCGAGAAGGTGGCGGAGTACGAGGCCGACGGGTTCACCGTCTTCGAGGACCCGACGCGCGCGGTGGTGGCGATCGATGCGATGCACAAATACGGCGATGCCTTCGCGCGCGCGGCCGGTTTGGCCGCGCCGGAGGTGCCGGAGGTGAGGCTGCCCGCGGCCACGCCGAGCGAGGCGGCGGCCAAGCGGCTGCTCGGCCGCGCCGGGATTGCGGCGGCCCCCGAGCGCGCCTGCGTCAGCCCGCAGGATGCGGTGGCCGCCGCCCAGGGGTTCGGCTTCCCGGTGGTGATGAAAATCCTCTCGCCCGACATTGTGCACAAATCCGAAATCGGGGGCGTGCTGCTCGATGTGAAGGACGCCGACGCGGTGCTGGACGGCTACGAGACCCTGCTGCAACGCGCCGCCGCCCATGCGCCGGAGGCCCGCATCGAGGGCGTGCTGGTGGCCAAGCAACTCAGCGGCGGCACCGAGTGCATCATGGGCATGGTGCGCGATCCGGTGTTCGGCCCGGTCGCGATGTTCGGGCTCGGCGGGATCTTCGTCGAAATCCTCAAGGACGTGACCTTCCATCGCTGCCCGTTCGGCGCCGATGTGGCGGAGCAGATGATCCGCTCCATCAAGGGCGCGCCCTTGCTGCTCGGCGCGCGCGGGCGCAAACCGGCCGACATCAAGGCCCTGGCCGCGATGCTCTCCCGCCTGTCCGTCTTTGCCGTGCAGGCCGGCCCCCGGCTGCACTCTGTTGACCTCAACCCTGTCTTCGCCATGGCTGATGGCGAGGGCGCCTTCGCCGCCGACGCGGTATTACAATTGTGCGCGCTCACGCACGACGAACTCGGAGACGTCTGAATGGCCATCAACAAATTCGTGCGCGACATGGCCGAGGCCATGGCGGGGATCAAGGACGGATCGACCGTCCTGCTCGGCGGCTTCGGCGCCGTCGGCCAGCCCAACCAGCTGCTGGACGGGCTGATCGAGCAGGGCGCGAAGGACCTCACGGTGGCCGTCAACAACGCCGGCTCCGGCCGCGTCGGTCTCGCCCGGCTGATGGAACTGCGCCGCGTCCGCAAGCTGATCTGCACCTTCCCGCGCTCGCGCGATCCGGTGGTGTTCGAAACCCTCTACAAGGCCGGCGAAATCGAGCTCGAAATCACCCCGCAAGGCACGCTCGCCCAGCGCATCCAGGCCGCCGGCTACGGCATGGGCGCCTTCTACACCGCCACCGCCGTCGGCACGCCCATCGCCCGCGGCAAGGAACACCGCGAGTTCGACGGCCGCGAAATGGTGCTGGAATATGCGCTCAAGGCCGATGTCGCCCTGATCGAGGCCTGGCAGGCCGATCGCTGGGGCAACCTCACCTACAAGGACGCCGGGCGCAACTTCAACCCGATCATGGCGCAGGCGGCCGAACTCACCATCGTGCAGACCCAGCACGTGGTCGAACTCGGCGACCTCAACCCCGAACACATCATCACGCCCGGCATCTTCGTCGATCGCGTGCTTCACGTTCCCTACGGCGATCCGCCGATTTTCTGAGGAGAACTTCCATGGACGCTGCAACCGAACTCAAACCCCCCGCCTTTCAACCGTGGTCGCGTGACAAAATGGCCGCTTTGGTGGCCGACGACATCCCCGAGGGCTGGTACGTCAATCTCGGCATCGGCATCCCCACCATGGTGGCCAACCACGTGCCGCTCGATCGCGAGGTGATCTTCCACTCCGAAAACGGCGTGCTCGGCATGGGCCCGGCGCCGCCGACCGAGGAAATCAACCCCTGGCTGATCAACGCCGGCAAGCAATACATCACGCTGCGCAAAGGCGGCTCCTACGTCCATCACGCCGACAGCTTCGGCATGATCCGCGGCGGCCATCTCGATCTGTGCTGCCTCGGCGCCTTCGAAGTCGCCGATAACGGCGATATCGCGAACTGGGCGACCTCGGAGAACGACACCGCGCCCGCCGTCGGCGGCGCCATGGACCTCGCCGCCGGGGCCAAGCGGCTGTGGGTGATCATGGAGCACATGACCAAGGACGGCCGCTCCAAAATGGTGCAGAAATGCACCTACCCGCTCACCGCGCCGCGCGCGGTCAAGCGCGTCTATACCAATTTCGGCATCTTCGACGTCACCCCGCGCGGCTTCGAGGTGCGCAGCATCGTGCCGGGCCTGTCGCGCGAAGACCTGCAAGCGCGCACCGACGCGCCGCTGCATTTCCCGGAGTAACCCAGATGAGCGCCGCCGAGGAACGTTCAGAAAATATCCGCCTGCTGCGCGAAAGCGCCGCCGCCATCGTGCCCGCCGACCTCCGACGCATCCGCGCCCTGCGCTTCCAGGACCCGGGATTCGACCGCGCCGTGTGGTCCGAAATGTGCGACATGGGCTGGGCCGCCCTGCGCGTGCCCGAAGCCCAAGGCGGCTCCGGCCTCGGCGTGCAGGAATACTGCGCCCTCGCCGAGGAACTCGGCCGCGGCCTGGTGCCGGAACCGCTGATCGGTGCCGTCACCGCCGCCTCCCTGCTCACCGGCGGCGCCCTGTCCGACGCCATCTCGGGCGCCAAGGTCATCCTGCCGGCCTGGCAGGAACGCGCCAACAGCCTCGATTGCGCCGGCGACACCACGCTGGCCAACGGCCGCGCCAACGGGCGCAAAATGTTCATCGCCCAGGCCGCCGGCGCCGATGCCTTCGTCGTCTCCGGCAAGGACGGCATCGCCCTCGTCGCGCGCGACGCCGCCGGCGTCACCCTCACCACCGAACGCACCCAGGACGGCGGCAATTTCGGCACCCTCACCCTCGACAACGCCGCCTGCACCCCGCTCCACGGCGATATGGCCGCCGCCCTCGAAGAAGCCGCCCTCGCCACCGGCGCCTACCTGCTCGGCGTGATGGACCGGGTCTTCGCCATCACACTCGACTATATGAAAACCCGCCAGCAATTCGGCCGCGCCATCGGCAGCTTCCAAGCCCTGCAACACCGCGCCGCCGATTTGAAAATCCAGGTGGCGTTGACCCGAGCCTCGGTCGAAGCCGCCGCCGTCACGCTGGATACCTCGCAACACCCCGCCCTGCGCCAGGCCGCCGTCTCCCGCGCCAAAGCCCGCGCCGCCGACGCCGCCATGCTCGTCACCCGCCAATGCATCCAACTCCACGGCGGCATCGGATACACCGACGAAGCCGACGCCGGGCTGTTCCTGCGCAAGGCGATGGTGCTGTCGTCGCTGCATGGGGGCGCGGCGCTGCATCGGGCACGTTATGCCGAGGTGGCGCCGGAAGACGACGAATAGGGGTAAGCACTTCTTTTTGTGAACAAAAAGAAGCAAAAAAACTTTTTATCCGTGCTCGCGGCTGAAGCGATGGCCTTCAGGTGTGGGGAGCGGCGAAGCCATCAAATTCTTCGCGCCCGGTGAGGTGGTGCCGGGAGCGATGGTTTGATGCCTGCGGCGCAAGGCGAAGAGGCCTGCGGCGCAAGGCAAGGGAGCGCGTATTTTTCGGACGGCCGAATCTTTGACTTCACGCATGGGAAAAGGGGTCTTTTGATGTCGATTACGAGCAAATACACGCGCTTGTATGCCGATGCGCAGGGCATTTCGCGGTTTGAGGACCAGACGACCGGCCTGGCGCCGGGATTTGCGGTGCCGCCTGCCGAGCCATTGCATGTGGCCCCTTTCCTGATGCCTGACGGAGCAACGTTCTGGGTCGGTGGTCCGCCGGACTGGCAGGGCGACGCGATGCATCCGGCGCCCCGCCGGGTGATCTTCATCACGGTCCAGGGCGAGTATGAAGTGACGACCGGAGACGGCGACGTGCGGCGCTTTCCGCCCGGCAGCGTGCTGCTCGTCGAGGACACCACCGGGACCGGCCACTCAACACGAATCACCGGCGAATGTGAGTCGATCCTGTTCGCGATCGGACTGCCACCAAAATAGCGTGCAGTAGAGCCGGAAAGCCGCCAGTCGCGGCTGCGACGGAATACCGGGAGCGGCGTTCTCACCTGAAGGCCGTCGCCCCAATTTGATTGCGGAAAAAGTTTTTTTGCTTCTTTTTTTCCAAAAAAAGAAGCGCTTCGCTTCATCCTGTCTGGAGGATCGATTGATGACCATGCTGTTGGAGGAGCGCCGCGGCGCGACGGTGGTGTTGACGATGCACCAGCCTGCGCGAAAAAACGCGTTGGCGATGGCGATGCGGATCGAGATGATCGCGGCGATCGAGCGGATCGAGGCGGATGGGTCGGTGCGGGCGGTGGTGATCACGGGATCCGACGGCACGTTTTGTTCCGGGGGTGACATCAGTGGGATGGATGCCGCTGATTTCGCGGGGGGCCGGGAGCGGTTTCGGATCAGTCATCGGTTGGTGCGGTTGATGGTGGAGAGTGGCAAGCCGTTTGTGGCGGCGGTCGAGGGTTGGGCGGCGGGGGCGGGGATGGGGTGGCGGCGTGTTGTGACACGGTGGTGGCGGGCGAGGGGGCGCAGTTTGTGTCGCCGTTCAACAGGCTTGGGTTGGTGCCGGATTTCGGGTTGCTGCACACCTTGCCGCGACGGGTGGGGGAGGGGCCGGCGCGGCAGATCATGTTGCGCGGCGCGCCGTTCGATGCGGCGCATGGGCTGCGGATCGGGCTGGTGGATGAGGTGGTGCCTTCGGGGGCGGCGTTGAGCCGGGCGCTGGCGATTGCGGCGGAGTATGAGGCGATGGCGCCCATTCCGCTCGCCATGGTGAAGAACTATATGAGCCGGGGCCTGGCCGAGGCGCTGGACTGGGAGCGCACGGCCCAGGCGGCGATGTTTCTCACGGAAGATCATGTCGAGGGGCGCGATGCGTTTCTCGCGCGGCGCAAGCCGGTTTTTACGGGACGTTAGCGATGACCGACTACAACTCGATGGATGATGACGCCTTCCGCCACATGGTGCGGAGCTGGGTCGAGGCCAATTATCCAGAGGAGCTGCGCAATCCGCCGAAGCGGCTGCATTGGCGGGACAACAAGGTCTGGTATTTCAAACTCGCCGAGAAGGGCTGGCTCTGCCTGGGCTGGCCGGCCGAGCATGGCGGCATCGGGCTCGATGCTGGCAAGCAGATCATCTTCATGGAGGAATGCGAGCGCCACGGCGTCGCGCGCACCAACGACCACGGCATCATCATGGTCGGCCCGCTGCTGATCCAGTACGGCACCGACGAACAGCGCGCCGAGTTCCTGCCGACGATTCTCAAAGGCGAAAGCGTGTGGTGCCAGGGCTATTCCGAGCCCAATGCGGGCTCCGATCTCGCCAGCCTGCGCACCTCGGCGGTGTCGGACGGCGATCACTGGGTGGTCAACGGCCAGAAGATCTGGACCACGCTGGCCAATGACGCCAACTGGATTTTTCTCCTCGTGCGGACGGATGCGGCGGCCAAGAAGCAGGAAGGCATCTCCTTCCTGCTGGTGCCGATGGACAGCCCCGGCATCACGGTGCGCCCGATCGTCAACATCGACCTGCATGACGAGTTCTGCGAAGTCTTCTTCGACAACGTCCGCGTGCCCAAGCGCTGGACCGTCGGCGCCGTCAACCAGGGTTGGACGATGGCGAAAAACCTGCTCGGCTTCGAGCGCATCTATCTCGGCTCGCCCAAGCTCTCCGGCTACGCGCTCTCCCGCCTCAAACTGCTGGCCGAGCGCATGGGCGTGTGGGACGAACCCGGCTTCCGCGACCGCTACACCCAGCTCGCCCTCGATATGGCCGACCTCAAGGCGCTGCACGCCACCTTCGTCGATACCGTCCGCCGCGGCCTGCCGCTGGGGCCGGATGTCTCGATGCTCAAAGTGATCCAGACCGAACTCTTCCAGCGCATCACCGACGAGATGATGGACATCGCCGGCGAAAACGGCGGGCTGCTGGAACCGATGGAAGGCAACCGCAACCTCCAACCCGCCGGCCAGTTCATCCAGGCCCGGCCGTCAACGATCTACGGCGGGTCGAACGAAATCCAGCGCAATATCCTGGCGCGCAATGTGTTGGCGTTGCCGGGGTAGGGGCGTAGGGCAAGGCAAGCGCTTCTTTTTTTGGAAAAAAAGAAGCAAAAAAACTTTGCCCGTTGGTGTGTGGGGGCGCAGCCTTCAGGTGATACCTTCTTTCTTGCTTGGCGCCGCAGGCATCAAAACCCGCGAACCGGCGCCATCTCACCCGTGACGCAGGCATGATGGGCTTCGCCGCTCCCCCGCTCATGGGCCGTCGCCCGGCCAACGGATAAAGTTTTTTTGCTTCTTTTTTTCCAAAAAAAGAAGCGCTTGCCTTCACCTTCTGCCGCGCCGCCGCGCCCCGGCGAGGCCGGGCAGGCCAGCGCCGAGGAGGGTCATCGAGGCGGGTTCGGGGACATCCGCCGCCGTGCCGGGGGTGATGCTGATCGGCTGGGCGTCCGAACGGTTTTCGTTTTTATACGGTCGTCAAAGTGAGGTGGAAAATGACGAGGATTGCCCATTGCAGTTGTGGGTCGCTGCGGGCGGAAACCGCGGGCGAACCGATCATGGTCGGCGTATGTCACTGCATCGCATGCCAGCGGCGCACCGGCGCGCCGTTTGGCGTCAATGTTTTTTTCAGCAGAACCCAAGTCCAGACCGAAGGGGACAACAAGGTCTTCATTCGTGGTAACTCCCAAGGGCGTCCCGTGTGAGCAAGCGCGGCAGCGGTGGAGGTTTCGTTTGATGCGGCGTTAGCCGGCGAAGGCGAGGATGAGCGCGAGCGGCATGGCTGCAAGGGCATTGAGGGGGTTGCAGCCTTGTTTTCT
>CAIYSR010000165.1 GCA_903928895.1 uncultured Rhodospirillales bacterium
AAGGCTGCAACCCCCTCAATGCCCTTGCAGCCATGCCGCTCGCGCTCATCCTCGCCTTCGCCGGCTAACGCCGCATCAAACGAAACCTCCACCGCTGCCGCGCTTGCTCACACGGGACGCCCTTGGGAGTTACCTTTTTTTTCAAAAAAAAAAGGCTTCCTGCTTTTGTTTTCTCTCGTTTGATCTCGTATCAACCACGCCATGTGGCGGGGTGTTCGAGTGGGAAGATCGGGCGGGGAAGGCGTTTCCAGGGCAGGGTGAGGACGTCGGACTGGCCGGGGCCGGGGGTGTCGACGCGGATGACGCGGGAGCTGATGGGTTTGAAGAACTGGAAGTTGGACGCGGTTTTGAGGACGGCCATTTTGTAGTCGGCCGGTTCGATGCCGAAGGCGCGGTAGGCGTCGGGCACGTTGCCGGCGGCGCCGCTGCGTTCGCTGACCAGGAGGGTGACGGGGCCGACGTCGAAGATGACGGTGCGGCCCTGGTTGAATTCGGACTGCTGGAAGACGGGGACGCGGGCGTGGCCGTCGAGGATGCGGCGGACGTGGCCGGTGACGGTGAGGGGCGGGAAGAAGCCGGTGATGAGGCCGCCGAGGGAAAGGGTGATTTCGGCGCCTTCGCCGGCGGCGACGAGGCGGGCGACGGTGGGGGCTTCGATCAGGGGGATCAGGGCGCGGCCGTGGATGCCGAGGCGCAGTATGGCTTCGAGGATGAGGTTGCTGTCGCCGGCGGTGCCGCCGAAGACGGTGTCGCCGGTGTCGGAGAGGACGACGACCCCGCGCGGTTCGGCATCGGCGAGGCGGATGGCGTCATCGATGGTGACGGCTTCCTTGACCATGAAGTCCTCGCGCAGGGACCAGGCGAGGTCGGCCGACTGGTCGGCGAGGGTTTCGGCGAGGGCCTGGTCGTTGTCGGTGACGACCACGGTGGCCCAGCCGCCTTCGGCGACGTCGAGCCAGGGCTGCATCGGGCAGGGGGCCACGTGGAGAACGCGGGGGTCGGCCTCCATAGCGCGGGCCTGGTCGAACCAGCGTTTCATCGGGCCTTGGGCGGTGAGGAATTGCTCCTGGTGGGTGACGAGGCGGAGTTTGCGCCAGGCCATGACGGGGGTGACCTCGCGGCGCAGGACGCGGGCGAGGAGCTGGCCGGCGATGAAGCCGGTGTCGTAGACGTCATGCGGCTGGGTGCGGTGGCCGAGGATGGCGGTGCTGAGTTCGACCATCTGGCGGGTGACGTTGGCGTGGTGGTCAAGCGAGAGGATGATGGGGATGTCGGGGCCGAGGACGGCGCGGCAGATGGCGAGCTGGGCGCCTTCGACGTCGTCGACGCCTTCGGCGGAGCAGGCGCCGTGGAGGTGGATGGCGAGGGCGTCGAGGGGTCCGGCATTGCGCAGGCCGGTGCCGATGCGTTCCTCGAAGTAAAGCCGGGCGGTGGTGTCGATCCGGCCGCCGGCCATGGCCCAGGCGGAGATGATGGGGACCCATTCGACGGCGAGGCCGGCGGCGGCGACGGCGTCGATGCAGCCGCCGACCTGGCCGCGGCCTTTCATGCTCTCGATCAGGGCGGCGCCTTCGTGGATGCCGAAGGCGGCAAAATCTTCCAGCGTGGTGAGCAGCGGGTTGAAATCGTTGGTTTCCTGCCCGATATGGATGATGGCAACCCGCATCGTCTGTCCCCTCCTGGTTGGGACGCCGGTGGTGGAGACGCCCGGACAGATTCGGTACCATCTGGACGGGGGGCCGGCAAGGCTGTGGAGAGTGGAATGACCGAGATCTATGTGGATGCCGATGCCTGTCCGGTGCGCGAGGAGATTTTCGGGGTGGCGGCGCGGCGCGGGCTGGTGGCGCATGTGGTGAGCAACGGGTCGCGGCCGATCCGTCCGCCCGGGCTGGCCAATGTGCGCATGGTGGTGGTGGGGGCGGGGGCGGATGTGGCGGATGACTGGATCGCCGAGCGGATCACCGCGCGGGACGTGTGCGTGACCGGGGATATTCCGCTGGCGGCGCGGTGCCTGGAGCGGGGCGCGCAGGCGCTGGCGCATAACGGCAAGCGATGGACGCCGGACAATATCGGCTCGGCGCTGGCCGGGCGCGAGATCGGGCGGTATCTGCGCGAGATCGGGGCGGCGACGGGCGGGCCGGCGCCGTTGACGAAGCAGGATCGCTCGCGGTTCCTCTCGGCGCTGGATGCGGCGATCGTGGCGGCGGGGCGGGCGGGGTGAGGCCGATGGGGTTGCGTCGTGCGGCGGATTTCAAATTGACCTGATCGTTTTCATTCGCCTATCGTGAAAATCGCGACGATTCAGTCGAAACTTATGCCGGAGACGGAACTGATGCTGTGCAGAATGAAGTGGTTGCTTGTGATCCCAGCTGCCATCGCCTTCGCCAGCCCCGGCGGCACCGCGCGGGCAGCGCAACTTGCCCAGATCACCCTTTCGGGCACCACCGCTGGCGGCAACTGGGTCGATTACATCGGCGCGTTTGGTGACGCAGGCATCAATATCTCCAACACGCCGGTCACCGCGGTGGTCACCTACGATACCAATCCGGCGGACTACACGATCGATACGAGCGTCGTGGGCGTCTACACAGCGACGTCCGCCGGCGTCGGCGGATCGACCGATCCGGCGACGGCCGGGTTCATCTCCATCGCCGAAACCATCAACGGGCAGACCTATACCTTCGTCGATGCCCTAGGGGGCACGATCAGGATATCCTCGTCGGGGGGATACGGATCGATGTCGATCAGCGTGAACCAGCAGTCGGTCTACCAGAATCCGTCCAACAGCTTCGCCGAGGTTGGCTTCGGCAGCGGCACCCCGGACAACCAGATCGATCCGCAGACCGGTCTTTCCCAATCCTTCCTATTCACCTCACTGCCCTTCAACTTCTCCCCCGCCGACATTTGCGCCGGTCCTTGCGGCTCCGCGCTCGTCAACACGTGGTATGACACGCGTTGGGGTACGGCGCAGACGAACAGCGGCAGCGTCGACACGCCCGAGCCCTCCTCCGTGGCGCTCCTGGCGGTCGGGCTTGCTGCCATCGGCGGTCTGCGTCGGTCTCGCCTCTCCGCCGATCCGCGACGGTTGGTGCGCGCCTGACGGCTGCGCCGGCGCCGCTCGACCGGGCGGGCGGCGGGTGATGCTTTCCATGGGGGCGCGGCTGCACTAGGTTCCGCGGCGGATCAACTGCTGCGGGGGACCCCATGCGGATCAGCATCATGCAAATGAACTGCGGCCACGAGAAGGCACAGAACATCGCCCAGGCCCAGCGCCTGATCGACGATGCGGTGGCGGCCGACCGGCCCGATGTGGTCAGCCTGCCCGAGATGTGGTCCTGCCTCGGCGGCGATCGGGCGATCAAGTTCGCGCAGGCCGAGGAGTTGCCGCTGCCCGGCAGCAACGCGCCCGGGGGCGAGGCCTACGAATTCCTGCGCGGGACGGCCCGTGACCGTCGCATCCATGTCCATGGCGGCTCGATCGCCGAGCGCGCCGGGGAGAAGCTGTTCAACACTACGGTGGTGTTCGACCCGCAGGGCGTCGAGATCGCGCGCTATCGCAAGATCCATCTGTTCGACATCGTCAGCCCCGACGGCACCGGTTATCGCGAGAGCAACACCTACGGCTCCGGCTCGGAGATCGTCACCTACGAGGCCAACGGAGTGAAGGTGGGCTGCGCCATTTGTTACGACGTGCGGTTTCCGGAGATGTTCCTGGCGCTGCGGCGGGCGGGGGCCGAGGTGATCTTCCTGCCCTCGGCCTTCACCCAGCAGACCGGGCGTGACCACTGGGAGGTGCTGATCCGGGCGCGAGCGATCGAGACGCAGTGCTGGATCGTGGCGCCGGCGACCTGGGGCAAGCATACCGAACGTGGCGGCGAGGCGCGGTTCACCTTCGGGCATTCGCTGGTGTGCGACCCGTGGGGGCATATCGTCGCCAATGTGTCGGACGGGGTGGGCTGGGCGACCGCCCGGATCGACCCGGCGCTGACGGCAAGGGTGCGCCGCGACATGCCGGTGCTGGAACACCGGAAGCTCGCCTGATGCCGCTCGAGGGCGAGGTGACCCGGATCAGCTTCCTCGCCTCGTCCTCCGCCCTGGCCCAGGAGGCCTGCGCCGGCCTTGCCGACCGCTATGGCGACGTCTCGCCCGAGCATGCCCAGGTGGTGGTGGCGCTCGGCGGCGACGGTTTCATGCTGGAGACGCTGCACCGCGTGCTCGGCCGTGGCACCGCGGTCTACGGGATGAATTGCGGCTCGGTCGGCTTCATGATGAACAGCTTCAGCGAGGAGGACCTGCCTGCCCGGCTCGGGCGCGCCCAGGCCGCGTCGCTGCACCCGTTGCGGATGACGGCGACCACCAGCGACGGGCGGCATCACGAGGCGCTGGCGCTCAACGAGGTTTCGCTGCTGCGCCAGCTGCGCCAGGCCGCCAAGGTGCGCATCATGGTGGATGGCCGGGTCCGTCTGGCGGAGCTGATCTGCGACGGGGTGCTGGTTTCCACCCCGGCGGGCTCGACCGCCTACAACCTCTCGGCCCACGGCCCGATCGTGCCGCTGTCGGCCAATCTGCTGCCGCTGACCCCGATCAGCGCCTTCCGGCCGCGGCGCTGGCGCGGGGCGTTGCTGCCGAGCACGGCGCAGGTGCTGTTCGAAGTGCTCGAATCCGACAAACGCCCGGTGGCGGCGGTGGCGGATTTCACCGAGGTGCGCGATGTCGTCGCGGTCTCGGTGCGCGAGGACCGCGGCTTGACCGCGACGATCCTGTTCGACCCCGATCAGGGGCTGTCCGAACGCATCATCGTCGAGCAGTTCACGGTGTGATACGCGCCCGGCTGAATGTTGACCTGTGCGGATCGCTGAGAGAAGACAGCAGGAAGGAAGCGTTTCTTTTTTTGAAAAAAGAAACAAAAAAACTTTACTTGGGGCTTTGCCACGGATGCAATGGATGACTCTAAGGGATAAAAGTTTTTTGCTTCTTTTTTTCAAAAAAGAAGCACTTCCTGCCTCGATCGCGGCGCGTCATTCTTTTCCAGGGCAGCCAATTTCGGCGAGGAATTCGGTGGTGGTGCGTTGGCGGCAATAGCCCTTGATGGCCCTCAGGGAGTTTTCGTGCCGCGCCGCGCTGTAGGTGGTGCAGGCGTCCGTCACCAGGGTGACGAGGTAGCCGAGATCGCAGGCGTCGCGGACGGCGCCTTCGACGCACTGGTCGGTCACGATCCCCGAAATGACCAGGTATTTGGTCGACAGGTTGCGCAGCACGTAGTCGATATTGGTCGAGACGAAGACGTTGGAGGAGGTCTTGGGCAGCACGATCTCGTCGTCGCCGGGCTTGAGCGCCTCGATCACCTCGCCCTCCCAGCTGCCCGGCGGCACCGAGAAACCGGTGATCTTGTAGTCGAGGCTGCGGTCGCGCCCGTCCTTGGTGAGGTTGCGGATGACGGTGTACATCACCTCCACCCCGGCCGCCCGGCAGCCGGCCTGCAGGCGCTGCATGTTGGCCACGACATGGCCTTCCATCTGGCCGAAGAACCAGCCGAGCTGGTCCTCGAATTCGGTGGGCGTGAGGTGCTTGAACTCGGTTCCGTCGCGCACGGCGCAGAAATTCTGCACATCGATGAACAGCAGGGTCGTGTGGGCCAGCTCGACCGGCACATCGCGGGTGGTCAGGTGGGTCATGCAGGGTCTCCGCTGAAACGCCGCCACGCCTCGGGCAGCAGCCGGGTGAAGCGTTCCGCCCATTCGGCCTCGCCCGCCGGCGTGGCGATCAGGTCCTGGCGGATCTCGATCTCGAGATAAGGCAGGCCGCGTCGCTCGGCATGGACCGGGGCCGAGTAGTCCGACGTATCGGAGACCGAATAGGGCTCGTTCTCGCCGACGACGAGGCCTGGCTCGGCCCGGAGCAGATCGAGCATGATGCGGGAGATGCCCTGGTCGCGGTTGAACAGCACGCCGGCATGCCAGGGGCGCGCGGCGCCCTTGTAGACGTCGGTGAAGCTGTGCATGGCGACGAACAAGGTTCGCCGCCCGGCCAGGGCCTCGATCTCGCGCTCGATGCGGTCATGGTAGGGCGTGAAAATCTCCGCGATCCGGGCGGCGCGGGCCGTGTCATCGAGACCGGCATTGCCGGGGATCGGGGTGCTTTCGCTGATCTCGGGGATCAGGGTCGGGTTGGTCAGCGGCCGGTTGTTGTCGATCACCAGGCGCGAATAGGGCTGCCCGATGAGGAAGGCGTTGAGCGCGCGGGCGATCCGCACCGAGGTGCCCCAGATGCCGATGTCCCAGGCGATATGGCGGCCCAGCTCGCTGTCGGCGACGCCGAGGCGGCCGAGTGCGGCGGGGATGCGTCGCCCGGCGTGGTCGCAGGCCAGGAAGAACGGCGCCCGCCGGCCCCAATGGCCGATGGCAACCGGTGCCGGTTCGTCGGCCGCGAGAAGTCGTTGCGTCATGCCTTCGCTCTCAATAGGTGGCGGCGTAGCGCGCGCATTGGGCGTGCTCGTCGAGGCCGGACAGGCTCGTCAGTTCGCCGGTCTTGTGCATCAGGTAGGTCGACAAATGGGCGGCGCCGAACCACTCGGCAGCCTCCGGCGTGGCTTCGAGCGCATCGAGCGCGGCCGCGAGCGAGGCGGGCAGCGGCGCGCCGTCGCCCTCCGGCAGGGCGCGCCGCTTGCGGATGCCATCGACCCCGGCCCAGACCAGGGCGCCGAGTGCGAGATAGGGGCTCGCCGCCGCATCGGCGCAGCGGTACTCGACGTTGAACTGCTTTGCCGGCTCGCCGCCCGGCATCACCGGGCAGACCCGCAGGCTGGCGCCGCGGTCCTGCCGCGCCAGGGTGGCATGGGTCGGCGCCCAGCGGTTCGGACGCATGCGCATGTAGGAGACGGTGCTGGGCGCGGTGACGGCACAGAGGGCGGGCAGATGATGCATGATGCCGGCGACGAACCAGGCGCCGGGCTCGGACAGCCCGTGCGGGCCGGCGGGGTCGTGCAGTGTCGGCCGGCCGTCGCCGTCGCGGAAGCTGAAATGGATGTGCACGCCGTTGCCGGTGCCGTCGGGATCGAGGATGGGGGAGAAGATCGCCCGCTCGCCCAGCCGGTGCGCGGTGGCGCGGACGATTTCGCGCAGCACCACGGCACGGTCGGCGGCGGCGAGTCCGGTGGCGGGGGCGACGGTGACCTCGAACTGGCGGGCACCGAATTCGGCCATGAAGGAATCGGGCTCGACCCCGGCGGCGCGCAATGCCGCCATCAGCGCCTCGCCGAACACGCCCTGGCGGCGATAGGCATCGAGCGAATAGGGCGAGCCCGGCGCATCGGCGACGCCGGTATAGACGAACTCGTGCTCGAACGCCGCGACCAGCTCGACCCCGGCCTCGGCCTTCAGCGCGGCGAGGCCACGGCGCAGGAAATCGCGCGGGCAGCAGGCCCAGGGCGTGCCGTCGAGCTCGCGCAGGTCGCCGAGGAAGAAGCGCTCGGCGGCGCTGCCATCACCGAACTCGACCTCCACCGCGGTCATCGGATCCGGCACCAGCACAAGGTCGCCGCCGGTGCCGAAGGGGGTCGAGAAGATCGGCCCGAAGGCGGAGATCATGGTGTTGGTCGGAACCCAGCCGACCCCCTTGACCAGGCGCGCGGGCAGGTCGGCGGCGGGGAACCCCTTGCCGCGGACCCGCCCCGACATCTCGCATGTGCACACCATCACCAGCGGCTCGCGCTTCACCGGGCCCTCCTGCCATCGTCGCCCGCAGCAGGCCATCGCGAGGCGGGAAAGGCAAGCCGGGACGCGCGGTTGGGCTGACGGCAGATTCACTCGGAAGGGGTAGCGAAGGGCTTCTTTTTTGCAAAAAAGGTAACTCCCAAGGGCGTCCCGTGTGAGCAAGCGCGGCAGCGGTGGAGGTTTCGTTTGATGCGGCGTTAGCCGGCGAAGGCGAGGATGAGCGCGAGCGGCATGGCTGCAAGGGCGTTGAGGGGGTTGCAGCCTTGTTTTCTG
>CAIYSR010000166.1 GCA_903928895.1 uncultured Rhodospirillales bacterium
AAGGCTGCAACCCCCTCAATGCCCTTGCAGCCATGCCGCTCGCGCTCATCCTCGCCTTCGCCGGCTAACGCCGCATCAAACGAAACCTCCACCGCTGCCGCGCTTGCTCACACGGGACGCCCTTGGGAGTTACCTTTTTTTACGAAAAAAAGAAGTGCTTCACCCTGCTTCTTCGGCCTGGGCGAGGAGTTCTTCCTCGGCGGCGAGGTGCAGGGCGATGACGGCGTCGAGGACGTAGAGGAGGCGGCGGAGTTCGCGGGCTTCGGCGGGGGCGATGGTGGTGTCCATGGCGTCGAGGATGGCGTTGAAGCGGGTGGCGAGGTGGGTGATTTCCTCGTGCATGCGGGTCATGGCGCCGAGCGGGTCGTGGCCGCCGAGGCGGCGGGCGAGGATGGGGAAGGTGTCGCGTTCCTCGGCGACCTGGTGGGGCAGGAGCAGGGTGGTCATGTCGTCGCCGATGGCGCGCAGGTCCTCGACGGTGACGGGTTCGTCGCTGCCGATGCGGTCAGCGGCGCGGCGCATGCGTTCCATCAGGACGCGCAGGCCGCCGTGGTCCTCCAGCACGCGGGGCACGCCGGCGGCGGCGGGCATGGCGGACGGGGTGGGGCCGCGCAGGGCGCGGAGTGCGTTGAGGATGACGGCGACGTCGATGCCTTCCTGGAGGATGGCGCCCCAGACCGGGGGGAGGTAGCCGGCGGCGGCGGCGGCCATGGCGAGGGCGGAGAGGCCCATGCCGATGGCCATCGATTCGATGGCGATGGCGCGGGCGCGTTTGGCGGCGGCGATGGCGCCGGCGATGCGGTCGATACGGTCGACGAGGAGGACGACGTCGGCGGCTTCGGCGGCGGCGGCGGCGCCGCGGGCGCCCATGGCGACGCCGACATCGGCGGCGGCCAGCGCCGGGGCGTCGTTGATGCCGTCGCCGATCATCAGGCACGGGCGTTCGCCGCGGACGGCCTCGATCTTGCCTTCGGGGGTGAGGTCGGCGTGGACCGCGTCGAGCCCGAGGGTGGCGGCGACGGCGGCGGCGGAGGCGGCGCGGTCACCGGTGACCATGACGATGCGGGTGACCCCGGCGGCGCGCAGTTCGCGCAAGGCGCGCGGGGTTTCGGGGCGGATGCGATCGGCGAGCAGCAGGGCGCCGGCGACTTTGCCGCCGATGGCGACCCAGGAGACCGAGGCGGCGGCGGTGGCGAGGCGGGCGGCGGCGCTGTCGGTGGGCAGGGCGAAGCCGGCTTCCTCGAGCAGGCCGGCGCTGCCGACGGTGACGGCGCGGCCGCCGACGTTGCCGCTGAGCCCGCCGCCGGGGACTTCGACCACCGCGTCGGGCACGCTGAGGTCGAGCTTGGCGGCGCGGGCGGCGGCGACGATGGCGACGGCGACGACGTGCTGGGAGACTTGTTCGAGCGAGCCGGCGAGGCGCAGGACTTCGTCGGCGGTGAAGCCATCGAGCGGTTCGACGCCGGTGATGCGCGGGGTGCCGGTGGTCAGGGTGCCGGTTTTGTCGAAGAGGGCGGTGCGGACGCGGGCGAGGCGTTCGAGGGCGCCGCCGCCCTTGACGATGACGCCGAGGCGGGCGGCGCGGGAGACGCCGCAGACCAGGGCGACCGGGGCGGCGAGGATCAGCGGGCAGGGGGTGGCGACGACGAGGACGGCCAGCGCGCGTTCGGCGCTGCCGGCGAGGGCCCAGGCGGCGCCGGCGGTGGCGAGGGTGGCGGGCAGGAACCACAGCGCCCACTGGTCGGCGAGGCGGACCATGGGGGGGCGTTCGCCTTCGGCGGACTGCACCAGGCGGACGACGGCGGCGTAGGTGCTGGCTTCGGCGCTGGCATTGGCGCGCAGGGCGATCGGGCCGCCGGCGTTGACGGTGCCGCTGCGGGCGATGTCGCCGACGGCGCGGGTGATGGGCAGGGGTTCGCCGGTGAGCGCGCTTTCATCGAGGACGGCGGCGGTATCGGCGATGACACCGTCGACGGGCAGGATTTCGCCGGGCTTGACCAGCAGCAGGTCTCCGGCGGCGATGGCGGCGACTTCGACATCGACGATGTCGGCGCCTTCGTGGCGGTGGGCGATGCGCGGGGTGCGGGAGACCAGGGCGGTCAATTCGCGCCGGGCGCGGGCCTCGGCGAATTCCTCGAGCGCGCCGCCGCCGGCCACCATGAGGGCGATGAGGGAGGCGGTGAAGCTCTCGTCCATGGCGGCGGCGGCGGCGATGGCGACCAGGGCGACGACATCGACGCCGAGCGCGCCACCGAGCAGGGTGCGGATGGTGTCGCGGGCGACCAGGGCGGCGACGGGCAGGGCGGCGAGGAGGAAGAGCAGGCGCGCCGCCAGTTCGGCCTGGAACAGCAGATGCGCCGCTGCCCCCGCCACCATGGCGAGCAGGACGGCGGCAAGCAGGAGAAACCGGTGCGGCATGGTGCGATCCTTCGGCGGCGGGCGAGCATAGGGCGGTGTGGGCGGGGGCCTATGATGCAGGTCAAACGTCGAGGGCACGCAACCTTTCGCGCAGCAGCGGCAGCAGTTCGGCGCCGAACTAGGGGTTGCGGGCCTCCCAGGCCCGGGTGCGCCAGGACGGGTGGGGCAGCGGGACGAGGGCGGGGAGGTGGGTGCGGAAGGCCTGGACGTGGGCGGTCATCGGACCGGGGCCGATGAGGCGGGCGATGGCGTAGCTGCCGACCGCCAGGGTGAGGCGGATGTCGGGCATGAGGGGGAGGAGGCGCGGATGCCAGGTTGGGGCGCAGATTTTGCGGGGCGGGGCGTCGCCGCCGTTGGGCAGGCGGCCGGGGTAGCAGAGGCCGGTGGGGAGGATGGCGACCCGGGTTTCGTCGTAGAAGACATCCGGCGGCATGGCGAGCCATTCGCGCAGGCGCTCGCCCGAGGGGTCGTTCCAGGGAATGCCGGATTCGTGGACGGTGGTGCCGGGGGCCTGGCCGACGATGAGGAGGCGGGCGCTGGGGTGGACGCGCAGGATGGGGCGGGGGCCGAGGGGAAGGTCGGCGCAGAGTGTGCAGGCGCGGGCGGCGGCGGCGGCTTGGGCCAGGGTTTCGATGGTCTTGGTTTCAGGCATCGAATTGTTCCCAGCCGTGGCGGAGCAGGCGGGTGCGGCGGTCGATGGCGAAGTAGTGGCCGCCCTGCCCTGCCGGTTGATCGTGGGCGCGGGAGATGGGGAGGTTTTCGAGGGCGCAGATCAGCAGGGCGCCGACGCCGCCATGGGCGAGGATGACGATGTCGAGGTCGGCCGGGGTGCTGGCGAGCACGCAGTCGAGCGCGGCGACGATGCGGGCCTGGGCGTCGGCGGCGGGTTCCCAGCCGCGGATGCTGTGGGTGGGGTGGGCGAAGAAGAGGTCGGCGGTGGCTTCGAATTCGGCTTGGGGGAGGAAGCCGGTGGCGGAGCGGTCGTTTTCGCCGAGGGCATCGAGGGTGGTGAAGCCGATGGAGGTGGCGTCGGAGAGGATGGCTGCGGCGTCGATCGCCTTGCGTTCGGTGCTGCACCAGATGGCGCCGATGTGGGTGACCCAGGGCTGGGCGAGGCCGGCGCGCATGCGGGCGCGGCCGGTGGCGGAGAGCGGCCATTGCGGCACCGGCACGGCGGGGTCGATGGCGACGTCGGGATGGGTGATGAAACGGATCGTCGGGGTCATCCGAGGGGGTATTCGACTTCGGCGGTGTAGACCGAGGCTTCCTTGCCCAGCCGGGAGCTGAACAGGCAGAAATGGGAGATCGGGAGGGGTTCGGCGCGGAACAGGTTGTGGGTCTGGACGAATTCCGCGAGTTTTCCGGGGGCGGCGTTGTCGAGCCGGGCGAGGGTGACATGGGGGGTGAAGCGGCGGCGCTCCGGCGCGAGGCCGGCGCGTTGCAGAGCCTGTTCGACCTTGGCTTGCAGCAGGTCGAGCGCGGGGTTGCGGTCGACCCCGGTCCAGAGCTGGGTGTCGCGGCCGCCCTTGGCGAAGGTGCCGAGGCCGGCCAGGGTGAGGTCGAAGGCCTTGGCGCGCAGGGTGGCGAGGGCGAGGTCGATCTCCTCGGCCTGGTGCGGGACGACTTCGCCGATGAAGCGCAGCGTGAGGTGGTAGTTTTCGGGCGGCACCCAGCGCGCGCCGGGGATGCCGCCGGCCAGGGCGGCGAGGCGCTGCTTGAAGTCCCAGGGCAGGTCGAGGCCGACGAACAGCCTCACTGCACCGCGTCCAGCAGGGTTTCGACCAGGGGCAGGATGCGGGCGACGATGCGGCGGACGCCTTCGGGGTTGGGGTGGATGCCGTCGGCCTGGTTGAGGGCGGGGTCGCCGGCGACGCCGTCGAGGAAGAAGGGATCGAAGATCACGCCGGGGCGGGCGCCGAGGCGGGCGAAGGCGCCGCTGAAGCCGCCGGTGTAGTCGGGGCCGAGATTGGGCGGGGCCAGCATGCCGCTGAGCAGGACCTTGATGCGTTTGGTGCGCAGGGCATCGAGGATGGCGCCGAGATTGGCCTCGGTGGCGGAAGGCGGCAAAGCGCGCAGGCCGTCATTGCCGCCGAGTTCGACGAGGGCCGCGTCGGCGCCGTCGGCGAGGACCCAGTCCAGCCGGGATTTTCCGCCGGCGGTGGTGTCGCCGGAGACGGCGCCGTCGATCAGCGCGACATCGCGGCCGCGGCGCTTGAGGGCGTCGAGGAGCTGGGCCTGGAAGCCGTCGCCGCGGGGCAGGCCGTAGCCGGCGGCGAGCGAGTCGCCGAGGATCAGCAGGCGGATCGGGGCGGCCCGGGCGGGTGCCGCGAGGGCGCAGATGAAAAGACTGCAAACCAGCACGAACGCCGCTTTCCGCCGGGCCCTCGTGCCGCCATATGCTGGTGCCATGGACGCCATCACCCCGCCTGCCACCCGCGCCTCCCCGGACCTGTCAGCGACGGAGCGGCTGGTGGCCGTCCGTGACCTGCGGTTGACGGTGCCTTCCGCGGCCGGGCCGGTCAACATCCTGCGTGGCATCGACCTCGATATCGCCGCCGGCGAGGCGGTGGGGGTGGTGGGGCCGTCGGGGTCGGGCAAGACCAGTCTGCTGATGGTGCTGGCGGGGCTGGAGCAGGCGACGTCGGGCAGCGTGGTGCTGGCGGGGGTGGAACTGGCGGGGAAGAGCGAGGATGCGCTGGCGCGGCTGCGGCGCGCGACGGTGGGGATCGTGTTCCAGTCGTTCCATCTGCTGCCGACGATGACGGCGCTGGAGAATGTGGCGGTGCCGCTGGAACTGGCGGGCGATCGGGAGGCGATGGCGAAGGCGGCGGCGAGTTTGCGCAGCGTCGGGCTCGGGCATCGGCTGACCCATTTGCCCGGTCAGTTGTCCGGCGGCGAGCAGCAAAGGGTGGCGCTGGCGCGGGCGTTCGCGCCGCGACCGCGGTTGTTGCTGGCCGATGAGCCGACCGGGAACCTGGACCAGGCGACGGGGGCGGTGGTGATGGACCTGTTGTTCAAGCTGCGGGCGGAGAGCGGGACGACACTGCTGCTGATCACCCATGATCCGGCGCTGGCGGGGCGGTGTGGGCGGATCATCCGGATCGCGGACGGGGTGATCGGCGCATGAAGCTGGCGTTCCGCCTCGCGTTTCGGGAGTTGCGCGGGGGGGCTCGGGCGAGTTTGCGTTCGATGGCGATCGTGCTGGCGTGTCTGGCGCTCGGGGTGGCGGCGATTGCGGCGGTGGGGACGTTGCGCGAGGGGGTGGCGCGGGGGATGGCGGCGGACGGGGCGCGGATCCTGGGGGGGAGCATCGATATCCAGGGGGGGACGCAGCCATTGCCCGATGCGCTGCGGGCGTGGCTGCGCGGGCGCGGGGCGGTGCTGTCGGATGTGGTGACGTTGCGTTCGATGCTGGTGGCGCAGTCGGGCGAGCGGATGCTGGTGGAGGTGAAGGCGGTAGATGGGGCCTGGCCGTTGATCGGGGCGGCGACGTTCGGTCCCGGGGGGCGGATGGGGGTTGGGGAGATGGCGATCGAGCCGCTGGTGCAGGAGCGGCTGGGGGCGGCGATGGGGGAGACGCTGCGGCTGGGGTCGAAGCGTTTCGTGTTTCGTTCGGTGATTGCGGAGGAGCCGGACCGGGTGGCGACGCCGTCGATTTTCGGGCCGCGGGCGATGATTGCGCTGGGCGACCTGGAGGCCACCGGGCTGTTGCAGCCCGGGGCGATCGTGGAGCATCACCTGCGCGCATTGTTGCCGGCGGGGGGGGATGCGAAGGCGACGATCGCGGCAATCCGGGTGGCGTTTCCGGGAACCGGGTGGCGGCTGCGCGATGCCGCCAATGCCTCGCCCACGGTGGCGCAGGTGCTGGACCGGACCAGCCTGTTCATGACGCTGGTGGCGCTGACGGCGCTGCTGGTGGGGGGGATCGGGGTGGCGAACGGGACGAGCGCGTGGCTGGCGGCGCGGGCGCGCAGCATCGCGACGCTGCGCTGCCTGGGGGCGTCGGGGCCGCTGGTGTTCGCGGTGGTGCTGATCCAGGTGATGGTGCTGTCGCTGGTGGGGATTGTGGCGGGGCTGGTGGTGGGGACGGCGTTGCCGGTGGCGGCGTCACGGTTTCTGGCCGGGGTGTTGCCGGTGCCGCCGCAACTCGGGGTGTTTCCGGGGGTGCTGGCGATGGCGGCGCTGTACGGGGTGCTGACGGCGGCGACGTTCGCGCTGTGGCCGTTGGGCCGCGCGTTGCATATTCCGGGGGCGGCGCTGTTTCGCGATGCGGTGACGCAGGAGCGGGCCGGGCGGCGCTGGGGTCTGGTGGCGGTGAATGCGGCGCTGGCCGGGGCGCTGGTGGCGGTGACGGTGTTTGGCGCCTCGGAGCCGAAATTCGCGCTGATGTTTTGCGCGGCGGCGGCGGTGACGCTGGGGGTGTTCCGGCTGGGGGCGCTGGGGTTGACGCGGCTGGCGCGGTGGCTGCCGACGGGGCATCTTGCCTGGCTGCGTTTGGGGCTGGGGAATTTGTACCGGCCGGGCAATTCGACGCCGCTGCTGCTGGTCTCGGTCGGGCTCGGGCTGACGACGCTGGCGGCGGTGGCGTTGATCGAGGGGAATCTGCGCCGCCAGGTGGAGGAGCAGTTGCCGGACAAGGCGCCGAGCTTTTTCTTCATCGACATCCAGAACGACCAGATGGCGCAGTTTCGTGCGCTGATGGCCGAGGAGCCGGGGGTGAGCGACCTGCGCGAGGTGCCGAGCCTGCGGGCGCGGATTGTCTCGGTGGGCGGGGTTCCGGCGGAGCAGGTGCGGGCGACGCCGGAGACGGTGTGGGCGTTGCGCGGCGATCGCGGGCTGACCTATGCGGCGGCGGCGCCCGAGGGCACCCGCCTGACCGCCGGCGCCTGGTGGCCGGCGGGGTATGACGGGCCGCCGCTGGTGTCGTTCGATGCCGGGGTGGCGGCGGGCTGGGGGGTGAAGCTCGGCGATGTCATCCGCGTCAATGTGCTGGGCCGCGACCTCGATCTCACGGTGGCGAATTTGCGCGAGGTGGCGTGGCGCTCGCTCGGCATCAACTTCACCATGGTGGCCTCGCCCGGCCTGCTGGCGCGGGCGCCGCATACCCATATCGCCACAATCCATGCCGAGCCGGGGATCCAGGGGCGGCTGTTGCGGCGGGTGACGGATGCGCTGCCCAACGTCTCCGGCATCCGGGTGGCCGACGTGCTGGCGGCGGTGGGCGACTTGATGGCGCAGATCGCCGGGGCGTTGACGGCGATGGGGTCGCTGACGCTGGCCTCCGGCGCGCTGGTGCTGGTCGGCGCGGTGGCGGCGGGGCAGCAGCGGCGGATCCACCAGGCGGTGGTGCTGAAGACGCTCGGCGCCACGGCCGGGCAGATCCGGGCGGCGTGGATGGTGGAGTTCGGGTTGATCGGGACGGCGGCGGGGGGGATCGCCTGCGTGCTCGGCAGTGCCGCGAGCTGGGCGGTGATGCGCGAGGTGATGGGGACGGATTGGGCGTTCCTGCCGGGACGGCTGGCGGCGACGATGCTGGCCTGCGTGGGCCTGATGCTGGTGCTCGGGTTTGCCGGGACGGAGGCGGCGCTGCGGGCACGATCGGCGCCGCTGCTGAGAAACGAGTAACAAAAAGTAACCGCAGCCACCTGTCGGAAGATTAAGGCGAATTCGCTTGATCTTGGGCCGGGCTTCCCCAAAATGCGGGGCATCGGGCGTTGGTGCCCGGACAGGGAAGAATCACAACCATGGCTTACAGTCCTCAATACCGGACCTTTACGGGCGCCACCCGCGCGGCCGAGACCGCCGCGGTGTTGGACGCCGGCCTGCGCGCCTATATGCTGCGGGTCTACAACTGGATGGCCTCGGGGCTGGTGCTGACCGGGCTGGTCGCCTACGCGATTTCCAGCACCGGGCTGCTCGATGCGTTCTATCCGCAGGTGATGACGCAACGCGGGCTGATGCGGGTGCCGGGCGCGCTGGCATGGATCAGCATGTTCGCGCCGCTGGCCTTCGTGCTGGTGTTGCAGTTCGGGGTGAACAAGCTTTCGACCACCGCGGTGCAGGGGCTCTACTGGGCGTTCTGCGTGGCGATGGGGGCGAGCCTGACCAGCATCTTCCTGACCTACACGCATGAATCGGTGGCGCGCGTGTTCTTCATCACGGCGGCGACGTTCGGGGCGACGAGCCTGTATGGCTACACCACGCGCTCGGACCTGACGAAGATGGGCAGTTTCCTGATGATGGGGCTGTTCGGCATCATCATCGCGAGCCTGGTGAATATCTTCGTTCAGAGCTCGGCGTTGCAGTTCGGGATCAGCATCCTGGGCGTGCTGATTTTCGTCGGGCTGACGGCGTATGACACGCAGCGCATCAAGTCGGACTTCGCGACCTTCGCCTATGCCGAGGGGACGGACGTGGCGGCCAAGCGCAGCGTGTATGACAGCCTGCAGCTGCTGCTGAACTTCATCAACCTGTTCATGTTCCTGCTCCAGCTCATGGGCAATCGCAGCAACAACAACTGATCCCGGCGGGATCGGCGGACAGACAAACGGCCCCGGAGTGATCCGGGGCCGTTTTTGTTTGAAGGCAGCGCTTCTTTTTTTGTAAAAAAAGGTAACTCCCAAGCCCCCCCGGTGAGTCCGATTGGCAACAGTGAGTTCCTTTTTTTGCGTTTGCCGCTGATGCTGGTTGCATGCGGATCGGGAACATGAGTCAACGTCGGGA
>CAIYSR010000167.1 GCA_903928895.1 uncultured Rhodospirillales bacterium
CAGAAAACAAGGCTGCAACCCCCTCAATGCCCTTGCAGCCATGCCGCTCGCGCTCATCCTCGCCTTCGCCGGCTAACGCCGCATCAAACGAAACCTCCACCGCTGCCGCGCTTGCTCACACGGGACGCCCTTGGGAGTTACAAAAAATGAACACTTCCCGGCCTCCCCCACCGCCAAAAACCCCCGGCCGCCGCACCCGCCCCCACGCAACCGTTGACCCGCGCGCCCCGGATCGGGATCATGGTACAAACCCCCGGACCCCTCGCCCGCGCATGACCTTCAAATCCCCCAAGCGGCCGCAGTTCTTCTACACCACCGCGCCGCTGCCCTGCCCCTATCTGCCCGGCCGGATCGAGCGCAAGGTCGTCACCGAGGTGACCGGCCATGACGCCGAGGCCATGCATGACCGGCTCTCTCGCGCCGGCTTCCGCCGCAGCCACAATATCGCCTACGCCCCGGTCTGCCAGGGCTGCAACGCCTGCATCCCGATCCGCATCCCGGTCGCCGGCTTCCAGCCCGAGCGCAGCCTGCGCCGCATCGCCAAGGCCAACGCCGCCACCATCGGCTACGACGCCCCGGCGCGGGCCACCGCCGAACAATACCAGCTCTTCCAGCGCTACCAGTCCGCCCGCCACGGCGACGGCGACATGGCCACCATGTCCTTCTACGACTACCGCGCCATGGTCGAAGACACCCCGATCGACACCTCGGTCATCGAATTCCGCGAACCCGATGACCGTCTCGTCGGCGCCTGCCTGACCGACCGCCTCGGCGACGGCCTCTCCGCCGTCTACTCCTATTTCGCCCCGGAGCTCGACAAGCGCTCCCTCGGCACCTACGCCATCCTCTGGCTCATCCGCCGCGCCCGCGAAATGAACCTGCCCTACGTCTATCTCGGCTACTGGGTCCCCGAAAGCCGCAAAATGGCCTACAAATCCCGCTTCCGCCCCAGCGAAATCCTGCAAGGCGGCGTGTGGCGCGAACTCCGCGACAGCGACATCCCCGCCCTCCCCGCCCTCGCCACCGCCGAAGCATAGCCAGGCAGCGTTTTTTTTGAAAAAAAGCAGCAAAAAACTTCCGTCCGTGGGGGCACGCGCTTTGCCCCCCGCCCGGTAGGATGGGTAAGCGCAGCGCCACCCATCACCTCTCTTGACGCGAAGAATAGTCTAATTTTATAACTATCCCAATGACACCCCTCACCACCCCCTTCCGCACCATTCTCGACGGCCTCAAGGTCACCCTGGGCCTCATCGCCCATCGTGACGCCCGCGTCCGCGCCCTCCTCACCCTCGCCTGGTACCGCATCCACCGCACCATCAACCGCTTCGAACGCCTCGTCGCCCTTTGGCAAACCTGCTAACTCCCCAAGCCCCGCCCGCGCGCCCCTCGCGCCAAACGCCCGACCCCCGCCACCCCCGCACCTCGCCTCCCCAGCGGCCAGGCCTGGCTCGTCCGCCGCCTCCAGGACCACCACGTCAACACCCGCGCCTCGCAGCTCCAGCATTTCCTCGCCAATACCCCCGAACTTCAGGACTTCCTGGCC
>CAIYSR010000168.1 GCA_903928895.1 uncultured Rhodospirillales bacterium
CCCGCGCCCGCCACAGTGGGCCGGTCTCAAATTCTTCAACGTCTATGGCCCCAACGAATACCACAAGGGCCACATGATCTCGGTGGTCAAGGTCAAGCACGACGACCTCCTCGCCGGCCGCGCCCCCCGCCTGTTCCGCTCCGACCGGCCCGACATCCCGGACGGTGGCCAGAAGCGGGATTTCATCTGGGTCGGCGACATCGTCGATGTCATGCTTTGGCTGCTGGACAATCCGGGCGCCAACGGGCTCTTCAACCTCGGCACAGGGCGCGCGCGCACCTATCTCGATCTCGCCCACGCCGTCTGCGCCGCCGCCGGGGCCGACCCGCACGTGGAGTTCATCGACATGCCGAGCGCGCTGCGCGGTCAGTACCAATCTTATACCGAAGCCGACATGAACCGCCTGCGCGCGGCCGGCTATGCCGGGCAGTTCACTCCGCTCGAAGCCGGCATCGCCCAATATGTGCGGACCTACCTGCGCGCCGCGGACCCGTATCGCTGATGTTCGGCATCCATCTCTTCCCCGATCCCGCGGTGATCCTTCAGATCGGCCCCTTCGCCCTGCGCTGGTACGCCCTCTCCTACATCACCGGCCTTCTGATCGGCTGGCGCCTGCTGCGCGTCCTCTCCGCCCGAACCCCGGTGGTCGCCGACGCTCGCCAGGTCGATGACTTCCTGACTTGGGCGATCCTCGGCGTCGTCCTCGGCGGCCGCCTCGGCTACGTGTTCTTCTACCAGCCCGCCCGCTTCCTCGCCGACCCGATCCAGATTCTCTACGTCTGGCAAGGCGGCATGGCCTTCCACGGCGGCATGCTCGGCGTGGTGCTCGCCACCATCTGGTTTTGCCGGCGCGAAGCCATGCCTCTGCTCGGTTTCGGTGATCGCATCGCCGTCGTCACCCCGGTCGGCCTCGGCCTCGGCCGCATCGCCAACTTCGTCAACGGCGAGCTCTGGGGCCGCCCCGCGCCGGACTGGCTGCCCTGGGCGATGAAATTCGAAGCCACCGGCGGCGGCCCGATCCTGCGCCACCCGAGCCAACTTTATCAGGCCGCCCTCGAAGGCCTCGTCCTCTTCCTCGTGCTCTGGTTCACCGCCCGCAGCCCCGTCATCCGCGCCCGCTTCGGCTTCCTCACCGGCCTCTTCCTCGCCGGCTACGCCCTTGCCCGGATCACCGGAGAATTTTTCCGCGAGCCCGACGCCTTCCTTGGCTACCTCTATCAGGGTGCCACCATGGGCCAGCTCCTCTCGCTGCCAATGCTCGCCGCCGGCATCATCCTCCTGCTCCGGGCCCGGCCTGCTCGCTGATGGAGCGCCTCGACGCCTTCATGGCCCGCGCAAACGCCGCCTACTACGCCAATCACGACCCGTTCCGTGACTTCACCACCGCGCCCGAAATCAGCCAGGCCTTCGGTGAAATCCTCGGCCTCTGGGCCGCCATCGTCTGGCAATCCATGGGCAGCCCGACCCCCATTGTCCTCGCCGAAGCCGGCCCCGGGCGCGGCACGCTCATGCAGGACGCGCTCCGCGCCATCACCCGCATGGTGCCGGATTTCGCGGCGGCCCTCAGCGTCCACTTCGTCGAAACTTCCCCCCCCCTGCGCGCTGCCCAGGCCACTCGTGTCCCCACCGCCTTCTGGCACGATACCATCACCGATCTCCCCCCCGGCCCCCTCATCCTGCTCGCCAACGAATTCCTCGACGCCCTGCCCATCCGCCAATTCGTCCGCCGCGGCCCCGACTGGACCGAACGCTTCGTTGCCGAGGCCGCCTTTGTCGAACTCCCCGCCCCAGCCCCTCCCCTTGATGCCCCCGATGGCGCCACCGTCGAGTATGCCGAAGCCGCCCACCCGCTCATCGCAACCCTCGCCGCCCGTCTCGCCACCACCGGCGGTGCCGCCCTGTTCATCGACTACGGGCCCGCCCATTCCGCCCCAGGCGACAGCCTCCAGGCGCTGCGTGACGGCAAGCCCGCCGACCCGCTCACCGCCCCCGGCACCGCGGACCTCACCGCCCATGTCGATTTCCAGTCCCTCGCCGCCACGGCCCGCGCCCATGGCGCCACCACGTTCGGCCCTCTCCCCCAGGGCATCTTCCTCACCAGCCTCGGCCTGGTGCAGCGCACCGGTGCCCTCGCCCGCACCCTCCCGCCGGCCCGTGCCGGTGCCATGATGCAGGCCGCCTCCCGCCTGATCGAGCCCGACCTCATGGGTCGACTCTTTAAGGCCATGGCGATCTGCCATCCAGCCCTGCCGCCCCCTCCCGGATTCCCCGCATGACCCCCTTCATCGCCACCTCGATCGCCGTTCCCCACGGCTTCTTCACCCGCGCTGGCGGCGTCTCCGAAGGTCCCTTCGCCAGCCTCAACTGCAGCGTCTCCAGCCCCGACAATCGCGCCCACGTCCTGGAAAACCGCGCCCGCGCCGCCCGCGCCCTCGGCGCCGATCCCGCCCGCCTGCTCGGCCTGACCCAGGTCCACGGCGCCGAGGTCGTCACTGTCACCACCCCCTGGACCCCCGGCAACGGCCCCCGCGCCGACGCCGCCGTCACCGCGACCGCCGGCTTCGCGCTCGCCATCGTCACCGCCGACTGCGCCCCCGTCCTCTTCGCCGACCCGGATGCCGGCGTCATCGGCGCCGCCCATGCCGGCTGGCGCAGCGCCGTCGGCGGTGTCCTCGAAGCCACGCTCGACGCCATGACCGCGCTCGGCGCCCGCAGCATCACCGCCGCCATCGGCCCGTGCATCGCCCAGCCCTCCTACGAAGTCGCCGCCGACCTGCGCGACGCCGTCCTCGCCACCACCCCCACCCCCACCGCCGCCCGCTTCTTCGCCGATGGCCGCCCCGGCCACTGGCAGTTCGACCTCCCCGGCTACTGCGCCGCCCGCCTCGCCGCCGCCGGTGCCACCGTCATCAACACCGGACATGACACCCTCGCCGAGCCCGCCCGTTTCTTCAGCCACCGCCGGCGCACCCTCGCCAAGGAGGGGCCGATCGGGCATCAGATTTCGGTGATCGCGCTGTGAAGGTAAGCAACAAGCAAGCGCTTCTTTTTTTGGAAAAAAAGAAGCAAAAAAACTTCACCCATACCGCCTGGATCAACACCGAACCCAAACGGACAACAGTTTTTTGCTTCTTTTTTTCAAAAAAGAAGCGCTTGCCTTCCTTCCTTGCCCCGAGTCCCCCCCAATGCCCTACATGGTCATCTTCGTCGTCCTCCTTCTGCTCACTGCCATGGTCAGTTGTGCGATCCTTTAGCGTCCTGCTCTGCCTCGTCGCGCTCGCCGGCTGCGGCGGCCTGCCGCGTCCCTTCGAGGGCCACCCCGGCGCCACCGCCACCCGCCTTGCAGAACCCCCCCCCGCCCGCCTCGCCATTCCCCTCCCGCGCGACATCTTCCTCGCTGCCGATGCCGCCGCCGAACTGTCCCAGGCCATCGCCGACGGGCTCCTGGCCGAGGAGGTCCCGATCCTCGCCGGCGCGCCACAGACCGGCGACTGGCGCCTCACCATCGGCACCGAGACACGCGGGTCCGAAATCGTCCCACTCTACCGCGTCTTTGACGCCGCCGGCGAACAACGCGGCCTCACCGAGGGCCTGCCCCTCCCGGCCGACCAATGGGTGCACAACCCGCCACTGCGCCGCATCGCCGGTGAGGCCGTGCCCCGCATCGCCGCCCTGCTCACCCGCATCGAGGCACAGCGCCGTCTGTCCGACCCCGACAGCCTGGTCAATCGCGCGCCCCGCATCGCCTTCACCGGCGTCACCGGCGCGCCCGGCGACGGCAACATCTCCCTCGCCCGCGCCATGCGCGCCGAACTGGTCAAGGCCGGGGAGGAACTCGCGCCGGCGACCACGCGCGCCGACTTCACCCTCACCGGCACCGTCACCATCACCTCCGCACCGGGCAATCTGCAGCGCGTCGAAATCGACTGGCGCGTCACCGATGCCAAGGGCGCCGAGGCCGGCCGGGTCGTGCAACTCAACGAGGTCCCCGCTGGCATGCTCGCCATCGCGTGGGGCGATGTCGCCTACGTCGTCGCCCAGGAGGCCGCCGGCGGCGTCCACGACGTGATCGCAAACCGGGTCCCCAAGCGCTGATCGGACTCTTTTGTGTTCGACCGGTGACGGTTCGTGGACACATACCCCCCGCATTGCTAGAACCCGCACGCCCGCCGCCGCCCCGCTCCCTCCGCCCCGACGACGCCGCCCGCCCGGCATCGCCCACCCAGGATTGCCGCCGATGAAGATCGTCGCTTGCAACAGCAACCGCCCCCTCGCCGAGGCGGTGGCCGCCACGCTGAACCTCCCGCTGACGCGCGCCACCGTGCGCCGCTTCGCCGACATGGAGGTCTTCGTGGAAATTCACGAGAACATCCGCGGCGAGGACGTCTTCGTCGTGCAGTCGACCTCCTATCCCGCCAACGACAACCTCATGGAACTGCTCATCACTTTCGACGCGCTCAAACGCGCCTCGGCCCGGCGCATCACCGCCGTCATCCCCTATTTCGGCTACGCCAGGCAGGACCGCAAAAGTGGCGGCCGCACTCCCATCAGCGCCAAACTCGTCGCCAACCTCATCACCGAAGCCGGCGCCGACCGCGTTCTGACCATGGATCTCCACGCCGGCCAGATCCAGGGCTTCTTCGACATCCCGGTCGACGATCTGCGCGCCGCCCCCCTCTTCCGCGAGGACATCCTGCACCGCTACGCCGGCCGCGACATCATGATCGTCTCCCCCGATGTCGGCGGCGTCGTCCGCGCCCGCGCCCTCGCCACCCGCCTCAACTGCGACCTCGCCATCATCGACAAGCGCCGCGAGAAGGCAGGGGTCTCCGAGGTCATGAACGTCATCGGTGACGTTCGTGGCCGCGACTGCATCATCGTCGATGACATCGTCGACTCCGGCGGCACGCTCCGCAACGCGGCGGGCGCCCTCATCAAGTACGGCGCCAGCTCCGCCTCCGTCTACGTCACCCACGGCGTCCTCTCGGGCGGCGCGGTGGCCGGCATCTCCGCCAGCCCGATTGAGATGATGACCGTCACCGATTCCATCCTGGCCACCGAAGCCGTCCGCCTCGCCTCCAACGTCCGCCAGGTCACCATCGCCCCCCTCCTCGCCGAAGCCATCCGCCGCATCAGCGACGAAAGCTCCGTCAGCTCCCTGTTCGACTGAGGCCCCCCATGCTCATCCATCGCGCCTTCTGGTTCCTCCGCCACGGGGAGACCGACTGGAACGCCCAGGGCCTGAGCCAGGGCAACGTCGACATCCCGCTGAACGAAACCGGCCGCGCCCAGGCCGTCAGCGCCGCCGCCATGCTCGCCAACCGTGGCATCGCCACGGTTATCAGCTCCCCGCTCTCGCGCGCCCATGACACCGCCCGCGCCTTCACCGCCCTGTCCGGTCACGATATCCACCTCGACGAAGGCCTGCGCGAAGTCTCCTTCGGCGCCCAGGAAGGCAAGCCGATGGTGCAATGGTTCAGCGATTGGGTCGAGGGCAGTTATACCCCCGACGACGCCGAAAGCTTCACCAGCCTGCGCGCCCGCGCGGTGGCCGCCATCAACCGCGCCCTCGAAAAACCCGCCCCCGTCCTCGTCGTCGCCCACGGCGCCTTGTTCCGCGCGCTCCGTGCCGAAATGGGCCTCGAACCCAACGTCCGCACCCCCAACGCCATGCCCTTCTTCTGCCGCCCGGGCACCCCCTGGGAGCTGATTCCGGCCTCGGAAATCTAGGGCGGGTTGCCCGCCCCCGGCGCAGTCGTGCCGCTCTAGAGAATCCCGTACTTCGCGAACACCGCCCCCAACGAAATCCCCGCCTGCAAATCCGCCAGCGTGCTCTTCTCGCCCTTCAGCTTCGCATACGCAGCCGCCAACACCGCCGCCTCGATCGCCCGCGGCACCACCACCACCCCGTCCGCGTCGCCGAAAATCAAGTCGCCCGGCGCCACCTTCACCCCCCCGCATTCAATCGCCACGTCCACCGCCATCACCTTCCCCCGCCCCCGGCTGTCCAACGGCCCGATCCCGCCATGGAACACCGGGAACCCCATCGCCCGGATCGCCCGCACGTCGCGCACCAGCCCGTCCATCAGCGCCCCCGTCGCCCCGCGAACCCGAGACGCCGTGCTCAACAACTCCCCCCATGGCGCGATCCGTCCGGTTCCGCCGCATGAAAACACCGGAATATCCCCGGGCTGAAGACTGTCGATCAGCGCGATCTCCTTCTCATATGGGTTCTCCCCCTCGTGAACCTCGTAGACATCCATGAACAACGCCGTCCTGGCGCGGCCCACCATCACCGATGCCTCGTCCAGCGGCCGGATCGACGCCGGCAGTGCCTGGTCCATGTACCCCAGACCATCCATCACATCGGACAGCAACGAGGCGAACAGCTTCGTCCTGATATCCTGAAGATCGGCCATGCCCCGCACTCCCTGCCCCACACAACGTGAGCTTGGCCGCCCTCCGCGCCCTCCGTCAATCACCCCCGACTGGACGGATCAGGTCCGGACGCAATAGGCTCCCGCCCAACACCAACAAGCCGAGGGAACCCCAAGCATGCGCGCCGCCGTCCTGCACGAAGCCAACCAGCCCATGACCATCGAAAATCTCGAGATCACTAAGCCCAAGCGGCGCGAGGTCCTCATCCGCACCGCCTTCGCCGGGCTCTGCCACTCCGATCTGCATTTCATCGAGGGCCTCTACCCCGCCCCCTTCCCCTGCGTGCTCGGTCATGAATCCGCCGGCGTCGTCGAGGCCGTCGGCGAGGACGTCACCTACGTCAAGCCCGGCGACCACGTCACCACCTGCCTCTCCGTCTTCTGCGGCGACTGCCCGCAATGCGTCACCGGCCACATGAACCTCTGCGAGAACACCGAGGTCAAACTCCTCCCCGGCCAGTCCCGCCGTCTGTCCTGGAACGGCAAGGTCGTCCACCAGATGTTCAACCTCTCCTCCTTCGCCGAAATGATGTGCGTCCACGAGCACGCCATCGTCAAAATCGACAAGGACATCCCGATGGACCGCGCCGCCCTGGTCGGCTGCGGCGTCGTCACCGGCGTGATGGCGGTCTTCAACGCCGCCCGCGTCGAACCGGGCTCGACCGTCGCCGTCCTCGGCTGCGGCGGCATCGGCCTCTCCGCCGTCAACGGCGCGGCGCTGGCCGGCGCCGAACGCGTCATCGCCATCGACACCAACCAGGCCAAGCTCGAAGTCGCCTTGCAGATGGGCGCCACCGACATCATCAACGCCTCGAACTGCGACCCCGTCCAGGCCGTCAAGGACCTCACCGGCGGCGCCAAGAACCCCTTCGGCGGCGTCGCCTACTCGTTCGAGGCGATCGGCGCCAAAACCACCGCCGAACAATCCTTCGCCATGCTCAAGCCCGGCGGCCTCGCCACCATCATCGGCATGATCCCGCTCGGCACCAAGATCGAACTCCACGGCGCCGACTTCCTGCGCGATCGCAAAATCCAGGGCACTTCGATGGGCGGCAACCGCTTCCGCGTCGACATGCCGCGCCTGCTCAACATGTGGAAACAGGGCCGCCTCAAGCTCGACCACATGATCTCCGGCTTCATCGAGCTCGACCAGATCAACGATGCCTATGCCACCATGAAAACCAGCGCCAACGTCCGCCAGCTGATCAAGTTCAACTGACGACTCCAAGGAGGTCGCCCGGCATGACCATGTCGCACGAAAAAGCCCTCGCCTTTCGTGCCCTGCATACCGCGCCGGGCGCCTTTGTCATCGCCAACGCGTGGGATGCCGGCTCGGCCAAACTCCTGGCCGCGCTCGGCTTCCCCGCCATCGCCACCTCGTCGGGCGCCAGCGCCGGCGTCCTCGGTCGCCTCGACGGCCAGGTCACCCGCGACGAGGCCCTCGCCCACGCCAAAGCCATCGTCGATGCCATCCCCCTGCCGGTCTCCGCCGACCTTGAAAAAGGCTTCGGCGACACCGTCGAGGCCGCCGCCGACACCATCCGCCGCGCCGCCGCCATCGGCCTCGCCGGCGGCTCCATCGAAGACGCCACCGGCGACAAGGCCCGTCCGCTGATCGACATCGGGCTCTCTACCGAGCGCATCGCCGCCGCCGCCGAAGCCGCCCGCGCGTCCGGCTTCCCCTTCGTCCTTACCGCCCGCACCGAAAACTACCTGCGCGGCAACCCCGACCGCGACGACACCATCCGCCGCCTGCAAGCTTTCGCCGCCGCCGGCGCCGACGTCCTCATGGCCCCCGGGCTGCCCGATCTCGATACCGTCCGTGCCGTCTGTGCCGCGGTGTCCAAACCGGTCAATTTCATGGCCGGCATCCCCGGCAAATCCTTCACCGTTGCCGCCCTCGCCGAAGCCGGCGTCAAACGCATCAGCCTCGCCACCTCGCTCTACCGCGCCGCCATGTCGGGTCTGCTCGCGGCCGCCACCGAAGTGACGGAACACGGCAGCTTCACCTATCTCGACACATTGATGCCCGCCCCGACCTGGGCAAAATTCATGAACGGCTGACCGGTCGTCCGGCGGAGTGCGGGCCGAACTCCGCCTACTCCCCCCCCCGCCTACTCCCAGCGCACCGCCACGCGCTCCACTTCCATCTGCTGCCCCAGCCGCACCACATTCACCGTCCCCGCCAACTTGGGCGATCCCGAATAATACGCCGCCACCCGCCCGTCCCCGGCTTGCGTTGCCCGGTCCCAATGGCCGAGGGCGATATAATCCGCCCCGGTCTCCGCCAGCGCCGCGTCGCTGATCAACCACGACCGGTGCGCCTGGTCCGCCCAGTCCTGCGGCGGCACGTAGTGCCCGTGCGCCATCACCACATGAAACCGCGCCCGCCGCGGCCGCGGCGGATGGAACGGCACCATGTTCTCGAAGCTGCGGTGCGGCTTGCCGCTGATCTCGAGCCCGAGCGCCGCGAAGGCCATCACATCCTCGGCGTCGATCCCGAAAATCCGCACATGCGCCATCGCATCGAGCCCGGCGCGGCGAAAAATACAGCGCTCCAGCAACGGATCATGGTTCCCCGGCAACATCACCACCGGCCGCCCGGCGCCCTCCAGCAGCGCCGCGGTCTCGCGCAGCACCGCATCGGACACCCTCGGATTGTCGAACGTATCCCCCGCCAGCAGCACGAGATCGGCGCCCACGTCGGCCGCCGTCCGCAACACCCCGCGCAGGCCGCGGTTGCCGCTGTGATACCCGTCCGCCCCGGCATCATCGACATGGATGTCGGAGCTATGCACCAGCACCGCCATGCTCAGGCGTTCCGCCGCAACGCCTCCGGATTGACGCAATACCCCGGATCGAGCTTGCCATCGAAATACTCGATCAAATTCAACGCCGCCCGCCGCGACATCTTGGCGTAGCACTCCAGCGGCGCCGCCGCATTGTGCGGCGCCAGCACGACATTGGGCAGCGCGAACAAGGGATTGTCCGCCGCCGGCGGCTCCGTCACCAGCACATCGAGCCCCGCCGCCTCGATCGTCCCGTCCGCCAGCGCCGCCGCCAGCGCCGCCTCGTCCACCAGCCCGCCGCGCGCCGTGTTGATCAGCCACGCATGCGGCTGCATGCGCTTGAGGAACGCCCCATCGACCATCCGCCGCGTCGCGTCATCGAGCGGGCAATGCAATGTCACCACATCCGCCCGCGCCACCCCGTCCATCAGATCCGCCACCGGTTCATGCCCGTCGGCGGCAATGCGCGGGATCGGAAAATTCGGATCATGCACCATCACCTGCATCCCGAACGCCGCGCACAGCCGCGCCACCCGCGTCCCGATCCGCCCATACCCCACCACCAGCACGCGCCGCTCGGACAGCTCGTGCATCCGCCGCCCATGCTGGATCATCCACGTCCCCGCCCGCACCGAGGCATCGTATTCCACCGTCCGCCGCGCCACCGCCAGCATCAGCATCATCGCATGCTCGGCCACCGAAAGGTCGTTGGCCCCATTGACCACGCCCACCGTCACCCCCTGGCGGGTGCAGGCCGGGATATCGAGCGTATCGAACCCGACGCCGAAGCGACTGACCACCCTGAGCTTCGGCGCGATCGCCAGCAGATCGGCCTGCACCTTTTCAAGCCCCACCATGATGCCGTCGGCATCGCCGATATTGGCCGCCAGTTCCTTGGTCAGCGGCGGACCGCGGAATTCGGTGGTGAGCACCTTGAGCTCGATATCGCGCCGCGCCTCCAGCAGCGCCATGGCGCTGGGGTGGAGGGCACGGCAGAGGACGACTTTATACATGATGATCCCGCGAGGCGTTTCCGTTGCGCCCGATCTTGGAAGCCCGCCCGCCGGCTGACAACCCGCCATGGAAGCAGCGCTGCCGGCCCCGGCACATCCGGCCGTGACTTTGCGTGCCCTTCCATGTCGAAATCAGGCTTCGCCGAACGTCCCATGTCCAGGCCCGGCATCCCGCCGTTGCCCACCCCCAATGGAGAACCGAGATGAACTACATGATCCTCATCTACCAGGACCCCGACCGCCCCGGCGCGCCCGCCGGCCCCGATGCGGCCACCACGATCACCGCTCCCTGGATCGCCTATACCAAGGCACTCGTCGAAGCCGGCATCCTCGTCGGCGGCAGCCGCCTCGCCCCGCCCACCACGGCAACATCGGTGCAGATCCGCGACGGCAAGCGCCTGGTCCAGGACGGCCCCTGCGCCGACACCAAGGAACAGCTCGGCGGCTACTACATCATCACCGCTGCCGATCTCGACACCGCGCTGGACTGGGCGGCCCGCTGCCCCGGTGCCCTCGACGGCACCATCGAAGTCCGTCCGATCGTCGGCTGATCCTTCCCCCTTGCCGCCGCTGCGGCAGGGGGCCGAGCCCCGCACTGATGACGCAGGACGCCATCCTCACCCACACCGCCCGGACCGCTTATAGCCGCCTCGTCGCCTGGCTCGGCGCCCGCTCGCGGGACCTCGCCGGCGCCGAGGACGCGCTGTCCGAGGCCTTCGCCGTTGCCCTCGCCACCTGGCCCCGCACCGGCATCCCCGCCCGCCCCGAGGCCTGGCTGCTCACCACCGCGCGCCGCCGCCTGATCGATGCCGCCCGCCGCCGCGGCACGGCGCGGGACGCCATCCCCACCCTCCTGCTCGCCATGGAGCCCGAGGCCGACGATCAGGCGTTCCCCGACGATCGCCTCAAGCTGCTCTTCGTCTGCGCCCACCCCGCCATCGACCCCGCCGCGCGCACCCCGCTGATGCTGCAAACCGTCCTCGGTCTCGACGCCGCCACCATCGCCGTCGCCTTCCTCGCCACACCGGCGGCGATGAGCCAACGGCTGGTGCGGGCCAAGGAGAAAATCCGCGCCGCCCGCATCGGGTTCCGCATCCCCGCGCCCGAAGATCTGCCAGAGCGGCTCGACGCCGTCCTGCAGGCGATCTACGCCGCCTATGGCACCGGCTGGGACGCCCGGGAGGCCGCCCTTGAACAGGAGGCGATCTGGCTCGCCCGCCTACTCGCCGCGCTGCTCGCCAACAAGCCCGAAACCCTCGGCCTGCTCGCCCTCCTGCTGTTCTGCGACTCCCGCCGCGCGGCCCGCCGCTCCCCGGTCGGTGCCTTCGTGCCCCTCGCCGCGCAGGACCCGGCGGATTGGAACACCGCCCTGCTGGCCGAAGCCCGCGCCCTGCTGATCCGCGCTGGCGCCATGAACCGTCCGGGTCGGTTTCAGCTCGAAGCCGCCATCCAGTCCGTCCACGCCGCCCGCGCCGAGACCGGCAGGACCGACTGGCCAGCTATCGTCCTGCTCTATGAAGGGCTGATCCGGATCGCCCCCACCATCGGCCTGCAGGTCGGGCGCATCGCCGCACGCGCCGAAGCCGGCAACCCCGCCGAAGCACTGGCCGCGCTGGAGGGGCTGCCCCCGGCGGTCTCAACCTATCAACCCTACTGGGCGCTGCGGGCTGCGCTGCTCCGCCGCCTCGACCGCCCCGGCGAAGCGACCGAGGCCACGGCAAGGGCGCTGTCCCTCACGACCGATCCGGCCATCCGCGACTATCTCGGCCGGTAATTCGACCGGGCCATGATCTTCGCATGCCGCGCCAGCAGCGCCTCCGCCCGCCGCACCACCGGCACGTCGATCATCTTGCCGTCGAGCGCCACCGCCCCGCGCCCCTCCGCCCGCGCCTGCGCGTCCACCGCGATCACCCGGCCGGCATAGTCCACCTCCGCCTCCGAGGGCGTGAACGCGACATTCAGCGGGCCGACCTGCGCCGGATTGATGCAGGCCGCGCCGGCAAAGCCCAGCCGGCGCGAACGGATCGCCATGTCCTGGAACGCCGCGATATCGCCGAACCCCGACAACGTCCCCGCCAGACCCAGCGGCATCACACCCGCCGCCCGTGCCGCATACAGCACCAATGCCCGCGCCACCGCCAACGCCTCCTCGGACGGCTCGGACTCGATCGCGGTGGCGAAATCCTCTGCCCCCAGCCCGAGCGCCACCACCCGGGGACAGGCCCGCGCGATCGCCTCGGCATGCGCCAACGCCTCTGGCGCCTCCACCAGCACCTGGAACCACAGCCGCCCGACCTCCAGCCCGGCGCGCTCCTCGCACTCCGCCACGAGCTCATCGAGCAGCCGCACATGATCCGGCCCGCGCGCCTTGGTGACGATGATCCCGTCCACCCCCGGCACCACCGCCGCCCGCACATCCTCCACCGCGAGCGACAGCGGCGCGTTGATCCGCACCAGCACATCCGCCCCGCTCTGCCGCACCGAAGCCGCCGCCGCCGGGATCGCCCGCCGCGCCGCCGCCTTCTCGCCCGGCGGCACCGCGTCCTCCAGATCGAGCTGGATGCAATCCGCGCCCCGCGTATGCGCCTTCTCGACGAACCGCCCGACATGCGCCGGCACATACAGGCAAGATCGCCAAACCGGCCTTTCCCGCATCATTCCAGACCCTTCCCCAAACCCATCTTCCCCGCCACCATGCACCCGAAACACGCAGGGGAGAACCGCCCATGGCCCGTATCGAACACGTCGAGATCCTCATGGTCGACCTCCCCCCCAAGGTCGTCCGCACCGACGCGATCCAGTCCTTCGTCTCCCAGGAAACCCCGATCGTCCGCATCACCGACAGCGATGGGGCCATCGGCACCGGCTACACCTACACCATCGGCACCGGCGGCCATTCGGTGGTGGAACTCCTCGCCCGATCCCTCGCACCGCGCCTAATCGGCCGCGACGCCGACATGATCGAGCAGATCTGGAAGGATCTCCTGTTCGCCACCCACGCCACCGCCGTCGGCGCCATCACCAGCCTCGCGCTCTGCGCCATCGACACCGCGCTGTGGGACCTGCGCTGCCGGCGCGCCAACCTGCCCCTGCACAAGGCCGCCGGCGGCGCGCAGGACAGCGTGCCGATGTACACCACCGAAGGCGGCTGGCTCCATCTCGATATCGACGCCCTCATCGCCGACGCCCACCAGGCCCGCGCCGCCGGCTTCGGCGGCTGCAAAATCAAGCTCGGCCGCCGCCCCCACGAGGACGTCGACCGCCTCATGGCGCTGCGCGACGAACTCGGCCGCGGCTTCGAGATCATGACTGACGCCAACCAGGCCTTCACCGTCGACGACGCCATCCGCCGCGCCCGGCTCTACGAGCCCGCCGATATCGCCTGGTTCGAGGAACCGCTGCCGGCCGAAGACCTCGGCGGCCACATCCGCCTCGCCGGGGCAACCACGCTGCCCATCGCGGTCGGCGAAAGCATCTATGCGATCAGTCACTTCCGCGAATACCTGCAACGCAACGCCTGCTCCATCGTCCAGCCCGACGCCGCTCGCATCGGCGGCATCACGCCGTGGCTCAAGGTCGCCCACATGGCCGAGGCCTTCAACATTCCGGTCTGCCCCCATTTCCTGATGGAACTCCACGTCGGGCTGACCGCCGCCGTGCCCAATGGCCGCTGGGTCGAATACATCCCCCAGCTCGATGACCTCACCCTCACCGGCATGACCATGCGCAACGGCCGCGCCATCCCCTCCACCGCCCCTGGCCTCGGCATCGAATGGGACTGGGACAAAATCAACGCCCGCCGCCTCGATCGCACGACGCGGCAGTTTCGCTGATCCCGACAACACAAAAACGTAACTCCCCCGCTCCGGTCGCATGCTGCTAGGGTCGTCGGATCGAAACGATCCGCACGGCCCGGCTTGCTGCCACCGCCCGCGCGCAACATGGCAGCGAGGAATGCGATCATGGGTGCCAGAGCCGAATCACAGAACGACACCAAGGCCGTCACCGGCCTGGCCGATGAAGCCACGTCCATCGCCAAGCAGCTCAAATCCGCCGCCGACGACCTCTCCAAGGCGGCGGCCGAGATGAAAAAGAACCCCGACGAGTGCAAGAAAGCCGCCGAAACCGTGATGGGCCTGCTCGCCGGCATTCCCAAAATGACGTCGGACATGAATGATCTGTCCAAGCGCATCGGGAAGTCGGTCGCGAAGTAAGAAGGGGGAGCGCTTCTTTTTTGAAAAAAAGAAGCAAAAAACTTTCTATCCATGCCTGTGGAGTGAGGCTTTTACTCTCAGGTCCGAATGGATGAAGTTTTTTTGTTTTTTTCAAAAAAAGAAGCGCTGTGCTTTACAATCCCAGCCGGGCCTCCACGATATCCGGCTCCCCCACCACCCGCTTGACCGAGAACCCCAGCCTGCGCACGAACGCCAGCATCGGCGCGTTGTCCGACAGCACCAGCCCCACCATCTCGCGCATCCCCTGCGCGCGGGACCAGTCGATCAGCCGCTGCATCAGATGCCGTCCGATGCCGCTGCCCTTGGTATCCGGCTGCACCGCGACCGCGAATTCGCCCTCGTCGCTCCCGGTCTCCCGCACGATCCGCCCCACCCCCACCGTCTCGCCGTCGCGCACCGCCACGAACGCCATCTCGCGCGCGTAGTCCACCTGTGTCAGCCGCGCGATCTGCTCGGCCGACAGCTCGCGCAGCGCCGAGAAAAACCGGTACCGCACATCCTCCGGCGACAGCCGCGCGAAAAACGCGGCATGCGCGGCGGCATCCTCCGGCCGGATCGGCCGCACCACGATGGTCTGTCCCTTGGTGTGGAACACCCCCTCCAGCTCCGCCGGGAACGGCGGAATCGCCAGCCGCGTGGTCTCGCCGTCGCCGCGCAGCCGGATCCAGGCATCCGCCGCCATCACCCCCTCGGCGTCGACGAACAGCGGATTGAGGTCGAGCTCCGCCACCTCCGGGAAATCCACCAGCAACTGGCTGATCCGCACCAGGGTCTCCGCCACCGCCTCGACATCGGCGGCCGGCAGGTCATGCAGCGCGCACAGTGTCGCCGCCACCCGGGTCCGAGAAATCATCCCGCGCGCCAGGCTAAGGTTCAGCGGCGGCAGATCGACCGCCACGTCGCCCAGCGCATCCGCCGCCGTGCCACCCTGGCCGAAGCGGATCACCGGCCCGAACAGCCCATCCTCCCCCACCTGCACCCGCAGCTCCCGCGCCCGCCCCACTTGCCGCTGCACCAGGAACGGCGCCCCGCCCTCGCGCTCGGCGCCGCGCCGGTCGAGCAGCGCCGCCGCCGCGCGCACCTGCGCCGCATCGCGCAGATCGAGCGCCACGCCCGAGCGGGTGGCCGGATCGGGCCGCGTCATCCGCGCGCGCTTCAGCACGACCGGATAGCCCAGCACTGCCGCGGCCGCCGCCGCCGCCTCGGCACCTTCCACCGCGGTGGAGGGCACGCCCCGCACGCCATAGGCCGCCAGCACCGCGAGCGCCTCGCTCTGCGTCAACAACATGCGCCCGCCCGCCCGCGCCCGGGCAAACTCGTCGCGCACCGCGGTCTGATCGGGTGCCACCTGCAACACCGCGCTCGGCGGCAATTCCCGCGCCGCCGCCCGGTTGCGCCGGTCCTGCACCAGATGCAGGAACCCCCGCACCGCGCCGGCCGGGGTCGCGAACACCGGCACCCCCGCCCGCGCCAGGGTGCGGCGATGCCCGGCCCCGGTGGTCTCGCCCATCACGCAGACCAGCAGCGGCAGCTTGATGGTCTTGGCCGCGGCGATGATCGACTCGACGCCGGCGCCATCGCCCGCCCCGGTCGGCGCCAGCACCGCCATCACGCCGCCGACCTCGCGCGCGCCGGCCAGCAGCGCCGCCGCCTCGCCGATCGCCACCGGACTGTCGGCCCCGGCATAGACGATATCGCCCATCGCCACATGCGCGTCCGGCCCGGCCGCGCGCGCGCCGCTGCCGAAGGCATTGGGCAGCCGCAATTGCACCACCGTGCGGGTCTCGGGCGCGAGCGCCGCCAGACACAGCCCGTCGCGCAGCACCGCGTCGGCAGCGAGCTGCGCCGGCCCGACTGCGTTGGTCACGATAGCGAGGGTCTCGTTGCGCGCCGGCCGCGACCGGCTCAAGGTCTCCGCCGCCGCCAGCAGATCCTCCAGCGTCTCGACGCAGAGCACGCCGCAGCGGCGCAGCGCCGCGGTGAACACCGCATCCGCCGCGCCGGACGGATCGGCCAGCCGCATCCCCGCCCGCAGCGCCACCACCGGGCGCAGCCGCGCCGCCGCCCGCGCCGCCGAAAGAAACGCCCGCGCGTCCTTGATCCGCCGGATATCGAGCAGGATCGCGCCGGTGCCGCCGTCGCGGCTCAGCCAGTCCAGCACCAGCCCGAAGCCGATATCGTCATTGCCGCCGATGCCGACGATATGGCTGAACCCCACCCCGTTCGGCTCGGCCCAGTCCAGCACCGCCCGACACAGCGCGGCGGACTGCGACACCAGCGCGATTTTGCCCACGAGCGGCGCCACGTGCCCGCGCGTGGCATTCAGCCCGATCGCCGGCACCGCGATCCCGAACGAGCCCGGACCCAGCGTCCGCAACCCGGTCTCTGCGGCCATACCGCGCAGCCCGGCCTGCATCCCGACCACCACGCCGGCCCGGGTCCCCCGCGCCGCGAGCTGGCGGATCGCGTCATGCACCTCGGCATCGGGCGCGCAGATCACCGCCAGATCGGGCGCCAGTGGCAGGGAAGCGATGTCCTTGTAGGCCAGCACGCCCGACATCGAGGCCATCCCCGCGCCGACCGGCAACACCGCCCCCTTGAACCCCGCGGCCAGCATGTTGCGCATCACCTGCGCCCCCGAGGCGGTCTCCGCCCCGATCACCGCCACCGAGTTCGGTCGGAACAGCGCCGCCGGGTGAAACCGCCCCGGCAAGGCCCGCGACAACATCGGCATGACACCAGCACCCATCTAAAATACCGCAGCGCAGCATACACCCGCCCCTGGCCTCCCGCCACCTCTTCCACCCGCCACCTCTTCCCCGGGGCACCCGGCCACGCCATCATCCTCCGCCGAAGGAGCCCGCCATGACCCACCGCATCGACCCCGAGCAACGCGCCGCCAATGCCGCCCGCGATGCCCTCGCCGCCACCCTGCCCCCGGTCACCCTGACGGAGCCGCTCGGCCCGAGCCGCGCCATCAACGAGCGCCTGGCCATGATCTACGGCCAGGGCGGTCCGACCATGGCGGAAACCAGGGAGCACTGGCTCCTGATCCGCGGCCGCCGCATCCAGTTTCGTGTCCACAAGCCGGTGCTGGGCGAAAACCTGCCGGTCCTGGTGTGGTTCCATGGCGGCGGATGGGTGTTCCAGTCGATCGACAGCCATGACCGCCTGATCCGCGAATACGCCGCCGCCGCCGGCTGCGCCACCGTCAGCGTCGCCTATTCGCTGGCGCCCGAATCCCGCTTCCCGCAGCCGCTGCTCGAATGCGCCGACGCCGTCCGCGCCCTCGCCACCACCGATTGGGGCCTCGATACCAGCCGCATCGCCCTCGGCGGCGACAGCGCCGGCGGCAACCTCGCTTTGGCCACGGCGATCCATCTGCGCGACGCCGGCGGCCCGGTCCCCCGCGCCCTGCTGACCCCCTACCCGGTCACCGACGCCGATTTCGCCAGCCCCAGCTATACCGAATTCGCCGAGGGCTACGGCCTCACCCGCGCCGGCATGCAGGCCTACTGGGACCTCTACACCCGCGACAGCGCTGACCGTCTCAATCCGCTCGCCGCCCCGCTGCGCGCCGACTGCGCCGGCCTGCCGCCGACCTTCATCCAACTCGCCGAACTCGATGTCCTGCGCTCCGACGGCGAGCGCATGGCGGCCAAGCTGCAGGCGGCAGGGGGCGATGTCCGACTGGCGACCTATCCCGGCGTGCTGCACGGCTTCATGCGGCTCACCGGCCCGGTCGCCATGGCCCGCACCGCGGTGGCCGAAGCCGGCACCTGGCTCAAGGCCAAGCTCGCGTAGCGACCCGTCGGTCTAGTTGACCTCGCCGTCACCGCGCAGCGGCTGCACCTGGCCCGAGATCTTGTTGCCCTTCAGCATCGCGTCCGTCGCGGTCATGTTGACAACGAAGAAGGTCGGGTAGTTGCCGCTGTTCTTGAAGACATTGTTCTCGATCTTGATCTCCCGCGTCGCCTGGTTGACGCCCTCCATGCCGATCACGATCGCGCCGGTGTGGTTCTCCGACTTCGGCCCCTTGTCGAAGCTGTTGTTGCGCACCACGACCGAACCACCGTTCGGCGCCTCGATCATGTAGGAGGCGGTGCCGGTGGGGCCGTCGACGAACGTGCTGTTGGTCACCTCCAGGCGCGCGGCCCGCGACTTGATGTGGTGGGCCTGACGGGTATCGGTGAACTTCGAATTCTCGACCCGCAGCAGCTTCAGCTTGCCGACATAGATCCCGTGGGCGCAGGCCGGGTTGCAGGCGCCGTTGCGGGTGAATTCGCTGTCGCGCACGATGATCGTCCCGTTCGGCGCATCGGCCGCAAGAATGCCGTTCTGATTGTTGATGAACTTCACCCGCTCGACCGTCAGGTTGCCGCCCTCGGCCCGAATGCCGGCGCCGTTGCCGTCGGCCACGCGGGCGCGGGTCAGGGTCAGGTTGCGGATGGTGATGTTGTCCCGCGCGGTGATCAGCAGCGCCTTGCCACCGCAGGCGGTGTCGGTGAGGATGGTCGAGCCATCCTTGCCGGCGCCTTCGATGGTGAGGTCGTCAATGGTGATGTTGGCGCACTCGAAATATTCGCCCTCATCGATCAGCAGGCGGTCGCCCTCGGCGGCATTGGCGAGCCCCTCGGCCAGCGTCTTGAGTTCCTTCGTCGGACCAACCGGAATGGTCCGGGCCGACGCCATGCCCGGCAGCAGCAGCGCCACGGCGAGACACGCGAGCAGAGGCCCAAGGGCTCTAGGTTTCATGGATGTCCACTCCTGTTGCAGCATCACGGCAGCGTCGGGCAATCCCCAAGCGAGGACTGCAGGGCCCCCATATCGAGCGGCGCGTTGCGCTTGCGCCCGCAGAAATCATCCGTGACCCGCGGATCGGCGCCACCTTTTCCGGCCACCAACGTCGGCTTGCCGCGCAACCGGAGATCGCCGGCGTCGGGGTCCTGGTAGAGTTCCTCCAAATCGTCTGACCGGGTCCGCATCAGATTGCCGCCATCGGTGAACTTGCCGCCGTCGCGGGTGCGGATCTCGGACGCCATCAGGTTGCCTCGGGCCTCGCCGGTTGATCCCGGGAAGCGGAAATCGATCCCGCGCGTGCGGATCAGCGTGTTGAAGAGGATCAGCGAATTGGTGGACTGATTGAGATAGATGCCGACATCGGAGCAGTCCGCGACGATGTTGTTGCGCATCACTCCGCCGATCACCTCCTGGTCGCAGGATCCGCCGGCATCGTAGTTCGGCGCGCAGTACTGCGCGCCCGTACCCCCACCGCCGAACGACAGCCCAATGCGCGCGCCGCCTTTGCGGTCCTTGCGCCTGCAGATGACGACATTGCGCTCGATCACCGGCCGCTCGGCCCCGCCCTTGACATAGGCGCCGTAGCTCACCGCGTCGCCGCCGGCTTTGTTGAAGTCGTAGATCAGGTTGTTGCGGATCACCCATGCGCTGGCGGCGTCAATGTTCAGCAGCGCGACCGTGTTGGTGGTCTCGCGAGGGTGGGTGTTGAACAACTCGTTGCCCTCCACCAGCCCGCCGGACGGTGCGACGCCGCTCACCGCGTTGACCTTGAGGTGGGCATTGAAGTCGGCGATCCGGTTGCCCGCCATGACGAAGCTGGCGGCATTGCCGACCACGTGGAAGGCATGTTCGCAGGCGGCGTCGATCCCGCAGGTGCCGCGAATGTCGAGATCACGAAAACGCCAGTTTTCTGCCACCACCTCGAAGGCGACGACCGTGGAGGAGCGAAGCTGCGCCTTCCAGCGATGGGCAGCGCGCACCGTGATCGGCAACTCGCGCGACCCGGATTCGGCGACCGTGATCTGGCGCCGGACCTCGTAGCTGCCGTCGGCAAGGACGATGTCGTCGCCGGGCTCGGCGCTCTTGATCGCCGCCTCGAGGCCCTTCACGTCGGTCACCTCGACAATCCGGGCTGCCGATGCCGGGGCAAGACCGGCCAGCATCAGGCAGGCCAGCGCGGTGATACCGCAACGAATTCCCGACGACAACGACATGATCCTCTCCGGCTGGCGACGGTCCAACCCTATCGCAACCAGGGCCTTGACGCCAGAAGCGTCACAAGCGCTCACCCCGCAAAAGGATCCGGCTCGTAACCCACCGCCATGAAGCACAGCCCATCCGGCGGCGCCGTCGGCCCGCCCGCCCGCCGGTCCGCCGCCGCCAGCGCCGCTTCCACCCGCGTCGGAGCCCAGCCCCCCTCGCCGACCAGCTTCAGCGTGCCCACGATATTGCGGACCTGATGGTGCAGGAAACTCCGCGCGCCCGCCTCGACGATCACCAGATCCCCCTCGCGCCGCACCTCCAGCCGGTCGAGCGTCCGCACCGGAGACTTCGCCTGGCAGGACGAGGCCCGAAAACTGGTGAAATCATGCCGCCCCAGCAAATACCGCGCGCCCTCGGCCATGGCCGCCGCATCGAGCGGCTGCGGCACGTGCCAGACCTGGCCCGCCGCCAGCGCCGGCCGCGCCCGCCGGTTCAGGATGCAGTAGCGATAATGCCGCCAGATCGCCGAAAACCGCGGGTTCCAGCCCTCCGGCGCGATGGCGGCCGTGACCGCGACCACCGCATGCGGCTTCATGTGGAAATTTAGCGCCTCGCGCACCCGCGGCGGCGGCAATTCGCCGGGCAACTCGATCAGGGCCGCCTGCCCCGCCGCATGCACCCCCGCATCGGTGCGCCCGGCGACGATGGAGGCCACCGGCGCGCCGCCATTTAGCTTCGCCGCCGCCGCCTCCAGCACCTGCTGCACGGACAATCCGTTGACCTGCCGCTGCCACCCCACGAAGCCGCGCCCGTCGTACTCGATCAGCAAGGCGTAGCGGGTCATCCGCCGAACCGCGTTCCCGCCGGCATTTTGCGGCCGCGCAGGAAGGCGTCGGCGTCGAGCGGCCCGCGGCCGGGAGCCTGCACCCGGGTCAGCCGCAAGGCCCCGGCGCCGGCGGCCACCAGCAGCGCGTCGTCCAGCAGTTCGCCAGCCGTGCCGCCGCCCGTCTCCGGCGTCGCGGCGAGCACTTTCAGCACCGCGCCATCATATTCGGTGAACGTCCCGGGCCAGGGGTTGAGCGCGCGCACCTGGCGGTCGAGGAAGGCTGCATCGCGGGTCCAATCAATTCGGCCGTCGTCGCGAGTCAATTTCTCGGCATAGGTGACACCGCCGGCGGGCTGCGGCACCGCCGTGGGCCAGTCGCGCAGCACCCGCAGCACCAGTTCCGCGCCCATCGCCGCCAGCGCGTCATGCAGGTCAGACGCTGTGGTCCGCGGCCCGATCGGCACCGTGCCGCGCAGCAGCATCGCGCCCGTATCGAGCCCGGCATCCATCTGCATGATGGTGATCCCGGTCTCGGCATCACCGGCGAGCAATGCGGACTGGATCGGCGCCGCGCCGCGCCAGCGCGGCAGCAGGCTCGCATGGATGTTGAGACAGCCGCGCTTCGGCGCCGCCAGCATCGCCGGCGGCAGGATCAGCCCATACGCCGCCACCACCGCGGCATCGAGCCCGAGCGCCGCGAACGCCGCCTGGGCCTCGGGATCCTTGCGCAGCCGCGCCGGGGTGCGCACCGCCAGCCCCATCCGCTCCGCCGCGGCATGCACCGCACACGGGCGCACCGCCTGCCCGCGCCCGGCCGGGCGCGGCGGCTGGCAATAGACCGCGGCAATCTCATGCCCCGCCGCCTGCAACGCCTCCAGCGCCGGCACGGCAAAATCCGGGCTGCCCATGAAGGCCAGGCGCATCAGCGCTCGTCCCTGTCGGCGTCCCGCTTCTCACGCTGCTGCTTGGCCAGCTTGCGCATGATCATGTTGCGCTTGAGGATGGACAGGTGATCGACGAACAGCACCCCGTCGAGATGGTCGATCTCATGTTGCAGGCACGCCGACAGCAGCCCCTCGGCCTCGACCTCCTGCTTCACCCCGGCCTGATCGAAATACCGCACCTTGACCCGCGCCGGCCGCGTCACGTCGGCATAGAGCCCGGGGATCGACAGGCACCCCTCCTCCCGCGTCGCCAACTCGGGGCTGCGCGCGACGATCTCCGGATTGACCAGCACGATCGGCGCCGGCTTGTCCTCCGGCATCAGATCGACCACCGCCAGCCGCAGCCCGACCCCCACCTGCGGCGCGGCCAGGCCGATCCCGGGTGCCTTGTACATCGCGGCGAACATGCGCGGCACCAGATCGCGCACCCGCGCGGCATCCGCGGCCACCACGGCCCGCGCCTTGGCCTTGAGGATCGCCTGCGGCGCGATGAGAATGGGGATGAGCTGGGACGTATCGGTCATCCCGGTCATCTAGCGCCGCCATCCACCCCTTGCAACGGCGGGCCGCCTGACCAAAATAGAGCTGCGTCGGGTCGCCATGATGGGGCCTCGCCAACCGCTTCGCTCTGATGAGGGAGCCTACTGGATGACCACCCGGATCTTCGCCTCGCCGCTCGTGCTCGGGTTCGATCATATCGAACTCCTGCTGGAGCAGGCCACCAAGAAATCCTCTGACGGCTACCCGCCGTTCAACATCGAACAGACCGGCCCCGCCAGCCTGCGCATTTCGCTCGCCGTCGCCGGCTTCACGATGGACGACCTGCAGATCACCCACGAGGACAACCAGCTCGTCATCCGCGGCCGCCAGACTGAGGACGGACAAAGCCGCGTCTTTCTTCATCGAGGGATCGCCGCCCGCCAGTTCCAGCGTGTCTTCGTCCTGTCCGAACACATCGAGGTCCGCGGAGCCTGGATGGAACACGGCCTGCTCCACATCGACCTCGCCCGCCCCCTCCCGGAAGGACGGATCCGCACCATCCCGATCGGCAAGCCGACCCCCGATCCGCGGCAATTCGCCGTCGACGGCGATGAATGACGAGAACACCATGAGCCAGCATCTCCCGACCCCGACGAGCATCGATATCCACGACATCACCGCCGAACAACTCGGAAGCCTCGGCATGTCGCAAATCGCCTACGTCAAACCCGTCACCGTCAACGGCACCCACGCCTTCGCCATCCACGCCGCCGACGGCACCCCGATGGCCGTCACCGCCGACTGCGCCACCGCCTTCGCCGCCATCGTGCAGCACGAAATGTTCCCGAGCCTGGTGCACTGAGCACCTGGGCGCGGCGTCACATCGTCGCGCCCAGCACCCAGGGCGCGAATTCGGCGGCGCCAAAGTCGAACTGCTCCGATTTTGTCGCCTCGCCCGACGCGGTGCGCAGGATCAGCTCGAAAATCCGCTCCCCGCACGCCTGCACCGATTCTTCGCCGTCGGCGATCGTGCCGCAGTTGATATCCATATCGTCCTCCATCCGCCGGAACATCGCCGAGTTCGTGGCGAGCTTGATCGACGGCGCCGGCTTGCATCCGAACACGCTGCCCCTTCCGGTGGTGAAGCACACCAGATTCGCCCCGCCCGCCACCTGTCCCGTCGCCGCCACCGGGTCGTAGCCCGGCGTGTCCATGAACACGAACCCGTGCTTGGTCACCGCCTCGGCATAGTGCAGCACGTCGACCAGGTTGGTATTCCCCGCCTTCGCCATCGCCCCCAGTGACTTCTCCAGGATCGTCGTCAGCCCGCCCGCCTTGTTCCCCGGCGACGGATTGGCGTTCATCTCCGCCCCTTCCTTCTCCGTATAGGCCTCCCACCACCGCATCAGCCCGACCAGCTTCTCGCCGACCTCGCGCGACACCGCGCGGCGCGTCAGCAGATGCTCCGCCCCATAGGTCTCCGGCGTCTCCGACAAAATCACCGTCCCACCATGCCGCACCAACAGGTCCGACGCCGCCCCCAGCGCCGGATTGGCGGTGATCCCCGAATACCCGTCGGACCCCCCGCATTGCAGCGCGATCGTCAACTCCGAAGCCGGAATCGCCTCGCGCCGCGCCTGGTTCGACTCCGCCAGAACCTCGCGCACAAACGCAATCCCCGCCTCCACTGTCTTGCGCGTCCCCCCCATCTCCTGGATATCCATCGCCCTGAGCCGCCCCGCCAGCTTCTGCTCCTCCATCAACCCCCCGATCTGGTTCACCTCGCAGCCCAGCCCGAGCACGATCACGTGGCTGAAATTCACATGCCGCGCATACCCCCCCAACGTCCGCCGCAGCACCGTCAACGGCTCCAGCTGCGTCATCCCGCACCCCGTCTTGTGCGTCAGCGCCACCACCCCATCCACGTGCGGAAACTCCGCCAGCGGATTCTCCCCGGTCAGCGGATTCTTCCGGAACGCCATCGCCACCAGCTCCGCCACATGCGCCGAGCAGTTCACCGACGTCAGCAGCCCGATATAGTTCCGCGTGGCGACCCGCCCATCCGCCCGCCGTATCCCCCGGAACGTCGCCGGCACCGCCACATAATCCGTCGCCTTCGCATCCACCCCCCAGGCGTAATCCTTGGCGAAATCCCCCATCCCGCAATTCTGCACATGCACGTGCTCGCCAGGTGCGATCGCCTGCGTCGCGAACCCGATGATCTGCCCATACCGCAGCACCGGCTCGCCCTCCGCATGCGCCCGAACGGCGATCTTATGCCCCGCCGGCACCCGCCCCAGCGTGCTCACCCCCTGCACCACCGGCGTCCCCGGCATCAACGTCGCCCGCGCGATCACCACGCCGTCCTCGGGATGCAACGACAAAACCAGCGGTGAAGCCATGATCTATTCCTCAATTGCAGGAAGGCCGGGAGTCTCCCCCCGGCCCTCGCCATGTCACGCCCAAGCCAAACGGATAAAAGTTTTTTGGTTCTTTTTTTCAAAAAAGAACAGCACTCCCTTTTTGAAAAAAGGGAGCCAAAAACTTTTACCCATTAAGCCTTGCCCTTGGACCCCTTGCGCGTCTCCGCAATGCAGTTCTTCGCAAACGTCGCCATCATCCCGCTGTCGTTCATCAGCGTCACCAGCTTGAACCCCATCGCGATGCAATTCGCCGCATCCGCGGATCCGCCCGTATGAATCCCGGCATAGATCCCGCGCTTGTCGCATTCCTTGATCAGCTTGTCGTAGATCTTCAGGATCTCCGGCTCGTCGCGCCCCAGCTTCGGCGCCAGCCCATACGACAGCCCCAGATCGGACGGCCCGACATAAACCCCGGCCACGCCCTCGACATCGAGGATCGCCTCCAGGTTCTTGATCGCCTGTTTGGTCTCGATCATCGGAATGCACAGCGTCTCGGTATTGGCGGTCGACTGATACGACGTCGCCTCGCCATACATCCCCGCCCGGAACGGCCCGTTCGACCGGCTGCCCATCGGCGGATACTTGCAATACTGCACGAAGGCCTCGGCCTCCTTCTTCGTATTGATCATCGGGCAGATCACGCCCATGGCGCCTGCATCCAGCACCTTGCCGATGATCCCCGGCTCGTTCCACGGCACGCGCACCATCGGCGTCACCGGATGCGCCTGCATCGCCTGGAAGCATTGCAGCATCGACTGGAAGTCCTGCGCCCCATGCTGCATATCGACCGTCACGCTGTCGAACCCGCACTGCGCGATCACCTCCGCCGAGAACCCCGACGGGATCGCCAGCCAGGCGTTGACGACCGCCTTGCCCGATTCCCAGATCTTCGCCACTTTCGTTGCCATTGCCCGTATTCCTCACATTTCGGCTGGCCCGAACGCTAGGCCCGTGCTGCGATGGGGTCAATTCGCGGAGAGCCATCATGTACACAGGCCCCATCATCGACGCCCACCACCACCTCTGGGACCTCGCGCTCGCCCGCCACCGCTGGCTCGACGCCGCCGACACCTCCCTTTCCGCCCTCGGTGACCTCTCCTACCTCCGCCACACCTACCTCCCCGCCGACTACCTCGCCGACGTCGGCGACAAGAACATCGTTGCCACCGTCCACATCGAAGCCGTCTGGGACCGCGCCCGCAGCCCCGTCGAGGAAACCATCTGGCTCGACTCGCTCACCAAACCCCGCGGCATCGCCACCCGCTACGTCGCCTTCGCCCCCCTCGAAGACCCCTTCGTCGAACGCACCATCGAAGCCCATTCCGCCCACCGCTGCGTCGCCGGACTCCGCGAAACCATCCGCTGGCACCCCGACCCCGCCAAACGCTGGACCGACGCCGGCATCGTCGACCGCCCCGCCTTCCGCCGCGGCGCCAGCCTCCTCGCGCGGCACAACCTCGTCCTCGAACTCCTCATGAACCCCTACCAGGCCGACGAAGTCGCCCGCCTCGCCGCCGACCTCCCCGACCTCCAGATCCTCGTCAACCACTGCTGCACCCCCAACGACCGCACGCAAGAAGGCCTCCAACGCTGGCGCGACGGCCTCGCCACCCTCGCCCGCCACGACAACATCGCCATCAAGATCTCCAACTTCGGCGCCTACTCGCCCGACCGCTCCCTCCCCGCACTGCGCGACACCGTGATGACCTGCATCGACGCCTTCACCCCCGCCCGCGCCCTCTTCGGCACCGACTACCCCGTCGCGCGGCGCAACATGACATACCCCGCCATGGTCGACGCCTTTGCCGAAATCATCGCCCCTTTCAGCGCCACCGAACAACGCGCCCTCTTCCACGACAACGCCCACCGCGCCTACCGCTTCTGAAGAAAAGCCAAGCCAGGCGCGTTCTTTTTTGAAAAAAAGAACCAAAAAACCTTCACCCATTCAGCACCTTATCCCCCCACCGCTCCCCGCCATTCGGACGCATAAGCAAAGTGCGACACCTCGCCCCCCCCCGCCTCCCCCCGTCATTGCGAGCGAAGCGCGGCAATCCAAGCCGACACCACCAAAAGCCGCCGCCGCGAGACGGGATGCCCAAACCCGCCGCCCCTCCCGTTTTGTCGGAAATTTTTACACTCGGGAATATTCCGAAAATAAACCATTGAATCAATGATATTTTTTTAACGCAATAAAAATTGCAAGGCCCACCTTAAGGCCCGCATCAAGCCGGCCGGGGGACGCCACCGTGACATCCATCCGATCCATGCTGCGCCGCACAATGGCGGTCTCGGCGGCTCGGCCTACGGTGAATTCACCCTCACCACCGGAACCATCCTGCACATCGCCGTCGGCGGCCAGGGCGGCACCGGGATCAACGGCGGCGGCTTTTTCGGCGGCCTCTCGGGCGGCTATATCGCCGCTTACAACGGCGGTGCCGGCGGTAGCTCGACCAGCACCGGCGCCAATGCCGTGCTCACCCAAGGCGTCCAGTCCGGCAACGGCCTCGTCACGATCGACGCCGCCGTCCCCGAACCCGCCTCCATGGCCCTCCTCGGCGCCGGCCTCCTCGCCCTCGGCACACTCCGCCGCCGCCGCACCCCCTGATCCAACCCCGCGCGCATGCCAATTCGCCCTCCGGCCGGAAGGCTCGGCCGCCCTCCGGCCTGGTATAACGTGGCCTGGCGGTCGATCGATGCCGGCGACCTTCGCTCGTCCCGTCCCTTGGAGTGCTCGTCTCGTGTCTCCCTTTTTGAAAAGCAAGCCGCCTCCTTCCCTTGCTTCCTCCGTCAGGACCAAAGAAAGTCCGGGTTCTCGATCGGGCGGCAGGCGCGACGCGTCTTCGCCCGTGGAACGGTGCGGCTGATGCCGAGGGAGTATGCCCATGGGTGAGCGTCTCAAGGGACGGGTGGCGATCGTGACCGGGTCCGGGCAGGGGATCGGTCGTGCGACCGCCATCGCCTTCGCCAACGAGGGGGCGGTCGTGGTGATCGCCACACGGACCGTCGCGCATGGCGAGGAGACGATGCGGCTGATCGCCGAGGCGGGGGGCACGGCGTTGTTCCGGCCGGTCGATATCGCCGATCACGCGGCAACCCGGGCGATGGTGGATGAAGTCGCGGCGACCTGTGGGCGCCTCGACATCATGGTCCACAACGCCGCCGCCTTCGGGCGGGCGACGGTGGAGGAGATGGACGAGGCGACGCTCGACCGTCTCTTCAACGTCAACGTCAAGGCCTGCTTCACCCTGACCCAGGCCGCCCTGCCGCACATGCGCAAGCAGGGCGCCGGGCGCATCATCATCACCTCCTCGGTCACCGGCCCCAAGGTCTCCATGCCCGGCTCCGGCGCCTACGCCACCTCCAAGGCCGCGGTCACCGGCTTCATCCACACCGCCGCCATCGAACTCGCCGCCGACAACATCACCGTCAACGGCATCGAACCCGGCTACATCGACACCCCCGGCCTCGCCGGCCTCAAGGCCCGCTGGGGCGAGGCCCGCATCGCCCACTTCATCCCCGCCAAGCGCCTCGGCCGCCCCGAGGAAATCGCCGGCCCCATGGTCTTTCTCGCCTCCGACGAAGCCAGCTACATCACCGGCGAAACCATCGTGGTCGATGGTGGCGCCCGCCTGCCCGAAAGCCCCGTCTTCGCCGGCTGACCACCGCCCGACACCAAAGGCCGCCGCCAGATGCGGCCATGGAGGAACCCATGCGCCATCCCTTCGCAGCCCTGCGCGGCCTCGTGCTCGCCGGTGCCGTGCTTGCCCTGGCTCCCGTCCCCGCCGCCGCCGCCGATATCAAAATCGCCGTCCGCACCGATGCCAGCTCGATCGATCCGCATTACCACGTCTACGTCCCCAACCTCGCGGTCTCCCGCCACATCTTCGACGCCCTCGTCCTCTCCGACCCCCGCGGCCGCATCCTCCCCGGTCTCGCCCGATCCTGGCGTGTCGTCGGCGAAACCACCTGGGAATTCACCCTGCGCCCCGACGTCACCTTCCACGACGGCCAGCCCCTCACCGCCGCGGACGTCGCCTTCACCCTCGCCCGCGCCCCCAACGTCCCCAATTCCCCCTCCTCCTTCTCCCAGTACACCAAGCTCATCGAGCACACCGAAATCGTCGACCCCCACACCATCCGCATCCACACCAAAGGCCCCGCGCCCACCCTCCTGGTCGACCTGCAAAACATCGGCATCCTCTCCAAAGCCGTCGCCGACGGCGCCACCACCGCCGACTTCAACGCGGGCCGCGCCACCATCGGCACCGGCCCCTACCGTTTCGTCGCCTGGAAGCCCGGCGACAGCCTCCAACTGGTGAAAAACCCGGCCTATTGGGCCGGTGCCGAACCCTGGGACCACGTCACCATCCGCCCCGTGCAGAACGACGGCGCCCGCGTCGCCGCCATTCTCTCCGGCGATGTCGACATGATCGAAGGCGTCCCCGGCGTCGATCGCGCCCGCATCGCCGCCAACCCCGACCTCGCTTTGGCCGAGTGCGACGCCTTCCGCATCATCTACATCCACATGGACAGCGCCCGCGACATCTCGCCCCAGATCACTGATAACACCGGCAAACCGCTCGAGCGCAACCCGCTCAAGGACGCCCGCGTCCGCCGCGCCATCAGCCTGGCCATCAACCGTCCCGCCCTCGTCGAGCGCCTGCTCAGCGGCCAGGCCCATGCCGCCGGCCAATACGTCCCGCCCGACATCGCCGGCGCCAGCCCCAACCTGCCGCCCTTGCCCTTCGACCCCGAACTCGCCCGCCGCCTGATGCGCGAAGCCGGCTGGCCCGACGGCTTCTCCATCGTGCTCGCCTCATCGAACGACCGCTTCCCCTCCGACGCCCAGGTCGCGCAGGCCGCCGGCCAGATGCTGGCCCGTATCGGCATCAAGGCCGACGTCCAGACCATGCCCGCCGCCATGCTGTTCAGCCGCGGCAGCAAACTCGAATTTTCCGTCATGCTGTCCGGCTGGGTCGGCAACGGCGAACCCTCCTCCCCCATGGTCGCCCTCCTCGCCACCTTCGACCCCAAAACCGGCATGGGTCCCTCCAACCGCGGCCGCTGGTCCAATGCCGCCTTCGACGCCGCTCTCGGCAGCGCGCTGCGCACCCTCGACGACCGGAAGCGCGAGGCCTTCTACGCCCAGGCCGCCGAAATCGCGGTGGCCGACATGGGCGTCATCCCGGTCTATTTCACCATCAACTCCTGGGCCACCCGCAAAGCCCTCGCCTACGACGCCCGCGGCGACGAGATGTCCCTGGTGACAGGCCTGCGCCCGCAGCCCTGACCCCCCCACACCTAGGATCGGTAAGCGCAGCGCCCCCATCACCCCCACCCGCCAATTGCCCCTTGACGCGGATATGAGTCAGTTATATTAATTCACACGAATGACAACCCTCGCCACCACCTTCCGAGCCATCCTCTCCGGCCTCCAGGCCGTCATCGCCCAAATCGCGTACAACGACCGCCCTCGCGGCCAGTTCCTCGTCCAGATCTGGACCCGCCTCAGCAGAACCATCCAGCGTTTCGAAAAACTCGTCACCAACTGGCGCAACAACACGCTGCCCAAACAAGGCAAACCCCGCCCCGGCCGCCCCGCCCGCCCGAAACGCACCCCGGGCCTCCCCACCGGCAGATCCTGGATCCTCCGCCACGTCGACCACTACAACGCCCGCGCCTACGCCAGCCAACTCCAAGCCTTCCTCACCTCCGAGGAATGCGTGGCCTTCCTCGCCGAAGTCCCTCGCGCCACCAGAATCCTCCGCCCCCTCGCCAAATCCCTCGGCCTCCAGATGCATGGCGACCCTCCCCCGCCGCCCCCAAAAGCCGCTCCCCCGCCCAAGCCCGCCAAAAACCCCTGGCTCGCCCTCCCGCCCGCTCTCGGCGTCCCGGTGCGTTGTCCCGCCCCCCATCCCCGCCCGCTACAATTTTCAATCGCCCGCTAACCCTTCATATTTCTTCACGCCTATATTGTTGCGATATCATCATAAATATCACAATCTCACTCGAAACCGCACTTCCAGCCTTGGCAATCCTCCCGCCGCCCAATAGCGTGCAGCTTCATCCCGAAGCCGGAGAAGTCCATGCGCGCCGCAGCCCGCCTCGCAGCCATTGCCTTGACCGCATTTCCCCTGCTCACCCAAGCGTCATTCTCGGGGGCCGCCGACGCCGCCACCCTGCGCTGGGGCGCCCAGCGCGACATCGGCTCGCTCGACCCGGACTCCTTCGGCGACACCTTCACCCTCGCCTTCCTCAACCACGTCTACGAAGGCCTCGTCCGCTACGACGGCCAACTCAAGGTCGAACCGGCCCTGGCCACCTCCTGGGAACTGATCGCCCCCGCCGTCTGGCGCTTCCACCTCCGCCCCGGCGTCAAATTCCACGACGGCGCCGCCTTCACCGCCGATGACGTCGTCACCTCGCTCAAGCGCGCCACCCACGACACCTCCCCCCTCAAGGGCAACCTCTCCGCCTTCAAGGACGCCAAAGCCGTCGACCCCCTCACCGTCGATGTCGAACTCACCGGCCCCTACCCCCTGCTGCTCAACGATCTCACCAACATCTTCATCTTCTCCAAGCCCTGGCTGGTCACCAACCGCACCGAACTGCCGACCGATGTCGGCAAGAACATCGAGGGCTACGCCACCGGCCACGCCAACGGCACCGGCCCCTTCATCGTCGAAAGCCGCCAGCCCGACCAGAAAACCACCCTCAACGTCAATCCGAACTGGTGGGACAAGCCGAAGCACAACGTCACCCGCATCGAATTCTCCCCGATCACGTCCGACGCCACCCGGCTCGCCGGCCTGATGAGCGAACAGATCGACTTCACCAACGCCGTCCCCCTGCAAACCGTCAGCCGCCTCGAAGGCGTCACCGGCCTGAAAATCCTCGCCGCCCGCGAACTCCGCACCGTCTTCTACGCGCTCAACTTCGCCGAAAAACTCCAGGACGGCAGCCCCAACCCGCTGCGCGACCTCCGCGTCCGCGAGGCGCTCGACATGGCCGTCGACATCGAGGCCATCCGCAAATCCATCATGCGCGGCTACTCCCGCAACACCGGCGCCCTCGTCGACCCCATCATCCCCGGCTACACCGAAGCCCAGGAACCGCGCCTCCCGCTCGATATCGACGCCGCCAAAAAACGCCTCGCCGCCGCCGGCCACCCGAACGGCTTCGCCGTCTCCCTGGTCTGCGCGTCGGACGGCTACGTCAACGAGGAACAGATCTGCCAGGCCACGGCGGCGATGTGGGCGAAAATCGGCGTCAAGGTGAACATGACCATCGGCCCGCGCGCGCAAATCACGCAAAAGCGCGTCGCCGGGGCCTTCGACATCACCCCCCTCGGCTGGGCCAACGAGCCCGCGATCGATGCCTATTCCATCCTGCTCCAGGTCATCCACAGCAAGACCCAGTCCGCCGGCGTCTTCAACTGGGGCAACTGGGGTGGCAAGGAGATCGACGATCTGATCGACCTCTCCGCCAACGAACTCGACCAGCCCAAGCGCCTCGCGCTGATGGACAAGGCCCTGATGCTGTCCAAGCAGCAGACCCTCTTCCTGCCGTTGCACCAGCAGCCCATGATCTGGGCCACGCGCGACACGGTCACCGAAGTCGTCCAACTCCCGGACAACAAGGCCCGCCACTGGCTCACCCGGATGAAGTGACGAAAAGGACCCCCGCCATGACCCCCGCTAGCACTGGCGACCTGCTGATCACCAACATCCGCCCCCATGGCGGGGCTCCCACCTCCATGCTCATCCGCGCCGGCCGCATCGCCGCCTTCGGCGCGCCAGAAGGGCAGGGGGTCCCAACCTTCGATGGCCAGGGCCGCCTCGCCATCCCCGGCCTCGTCGAAGCCCACGCCCATCTCGACAAAACGCTCTACGGCATGGCCTGGTACGTGAACGACGTCGGCCCCCGCCTGATCGACAAGATCGACAACGAACGCGCCGCCAAGCGCAGCCTCGGCATCGACGCCAAGCGCCAATCCGCCCGACAAGTGGCGCTCACCGTCGGTCACGGCACCACCCATATCCGCACCCATGTCGATGTCGACACCGATTGCGGCGTCTCCTCGATCGAGGGCGTCATGGCCACGCGCGATGCCCATGCCGATCACGTCACCATGCAACTCGTCGCCTTCCCCCAATCCGGCCTGCTGATCCGCCCCGGCACGCTGGACCTGCTCGATGCCGCGATGCGCCTCGGTGCGGACGCGGTCGGCGGTCTCGACCCCTGTGCCATCGACCGCGATCCCAAGGGCCATCTCGACGCGATTTTCGGCCTCGCCCAGAAACACGGCAAAGGCGTCGACATCCACCTCCATGAGCCCGGCGAAATGGGCGCCTTCTCGATGGAACTGATCATCGAACGCGCCCGCGCGCTGGGCATGCGGGGCCAAAGCGTCGTCATCAGCCACGCCTTCTGCCTCGGCATGCCGGATGTCGCCGTGGTGGACAAGTTGCTGGCCGACCTCGCCGCCGCCGAAATCGCCATCATGACCACGGCGCCGCCGTCCCGCCCAGTGCCGCCGGTGATGCGGGCCCGCGCCGCCGGCGTCGTCGTCGGCGCCGGCTCGGACGGCATCCGCGACACCTGGGGACCCTATGGCAACGGCGACATCCTGGAGCGCGCGATGTTCGTGGGCCAGCGCAACAACCTGCGCAAGGACAGCGAAGTCGAGGTCGCGCTGGATATCTGCACCCACGGCGGCGCCGCCATGATGGGCCTCGCCGACTACGGCCTGACCGTCGGCAACCCGGCCGACCTCGTCCTGCTCGACGCCTCCTGCCCCACCGAAGCCGTCGTCGCCCGACCGCGCGACCGCATCACCTTCAAGTCCGGTCGCATGACCGCGCGCGGCGGAGCCGCCCTCTTCCAGGTCCCCTGATGCGGACCCTGCTCACCGCCCGTCACGTCGTCGGCCACGAAAACGGCCGGCACTGCCTGATCGAAAACGGCGAAGTCGTCATCGAGGCCGACCGCATCGTCTTCGTCGGCCGCGACTTCCCGGGCGACGTCGCAACACGCCACGATTTCGGCCAGGCTCTCGTCGGCCCCGGACTGATCGACCTCGACGCGCTGTCCGATCTCGACACCACGATCCTCGGCTACGACAACCAGCCCGCCTGGGAGAAGGGCCGCATCTGGCCCAAATCCTACATGGATCGCGGCCCCTACGAGATGTACACGCCGGACGAACTCGCCTTCCAGAAACGCTACGCCTTCGCCCTCCTGCTGCGCCACGGCATCACCACCGCGCTGCCCATCGCCTCCCTGTTCTACCGCGCCTGGGGCGAAATCCCGGAAGAGTTCGACAGCGCCACCGAAAGCGCCGCCGACCTCGGCATCCGCGCCTATCTCGGCCCCGCCTATCGCACCGGCAACACCTATATCCACGACGACGGCCGCATCGACTGCCACTACGACGAACCCCGCGGCCTCGCCGAACTCGACGCCGCCATCGCATTCGCCCACCGCCATGAGAAAACGCATGGCGGCCTCATCCGCGCCATGCTCGCCCCGGACCGCGTCGAAACCTGCACCCCCGAACTCCTCCGCCGCACCGCCGCCGCCGTCCGCGACCTCGACATCCCCGTCCGCCTCCACGCCTGCCAATCCAAACTCGAATACGACCTCGTGCTCCAGCAACACGGCATGAGCCCCCCCGAATGGCTCGCGAGCCTCGGATTCCTCAGCCCCCGCACCCTGATTCCCCATGCCACCTGGGTCAGCGGCGCCAGCGGCCTCGACCGCCCCGGCCGCGATCTGGACATCCTCGGCGAAGCCGGCGTCAGCATCGTCCACTGCCCCCTCGTCACCGCCCGCGGCGGCCGTGCCCTCGACAGCTTCTCCAAATACAAAGCCCGCGGCCTCAACATCGGCCTCGGCACCGACACCTGGCCCCCCGACCTCGTCGTCAACATGCAGATCGGCGCCTTGCTCAGCCGCATCTCCGACGGCTCGGCGCGCAACACACGCGCCGCCGACCTCTACGACGCCGCCACAATCGGTGGCGCCGACGCGCTCCACCGCCCCGACCTCGGCCGCCTCATGCCGGGCGCCCAGGCCGACATCACGGTGTTCGATTTCTCCCACCCGCTGATTGGCCAGGTGATTGACCCGATCCAGACCCTGCTGATCGGCGGCGCCGGCCGCGACGTGCGCGACGTCTTCGTCGCCGGCCGCCACGTCGTCCAAAACGGCGAAATCCCCGGCTTCGACCTCGCCGCCGCCCATGCCCGGGCACAGGCCCAGTTCGACGGGCTTGTCGCCAAATATCCTGAACGCACGTGGAAGCATCCGCCGGTCGAACAGATTTTCACGTCGAGCTATCCGAGGGCGTGAAGGAAGCGCTTCTTTTTTTGTAAAAAAAGAAGCAAAAAAACTTCATTCGACAAGGAGTTGGATCAGGGGAGGGGCGAAGCCAACAAACATATTGGCTTCGCCGATTCCCTCGCCGCCTCCCTCCCAAGCCAAACGGACGAAAGTTTTTTGCTTCTTTTTTTCAAAAAAGAAGCGCTTCCCTTCTGCCCGGAATCCCATACCCTCGCCGCAATATGCCGCCGCCCCCGGGGGCCAAAAACAGGGAGACCATCGACGATGTCCATTCTGCGCACCACCAGCGGCCGTCCGGCCCATCCCGAGGTTGCTGCCGTCGCCGACCAGCTGCTCAAGGGCGCGATCGATCGGCGCGCCTTCCTGCGCACGGTCTCCCTGCTCGGCATCTCGGCCGCCTCGGCTGCCGCCTTCGCCGGCCTCGCCGGCCCGGCCGCCGCACAGGAGACCCCGAAGCAGGGCGGCACGCTGCGCTACGGCGCCTCGATCATGGAAATCAACGACCCCATGATGATCACCTGGACGCAGCCGTCCAATGTGGCCCGCAACGTCATCGAATTCCTCACCCAGGTTGACGAGGAAAACATCACCCATCCCCATCTCGCCGCGAGCTGGGATCCCTCGGCCGATCTGACGACGTGGAAATTCAAGCTCCAGCCGAATGTGAAATGGTCGAACGGCGATGCCTTCACCACCGAGGATGTCGCCTTCAACATTCGCCGCTGGATCGCGCCCGAAAGCAAATCCTCTAACAAATCCGCCTTCTCCGCGATCAAGGAGGTCGAGGTCGTCAACGATCTCGAATTCACCCTGCATCTGAGCCGACCGACGCTGGCCATCCCCGAGATGCTGTTTGCCTATACCTGCCCGATGGTGCATCGCAAATTCATCGAACAGGGCGGCGTCTGGACCAAGAATCCAATCGGCACCGGGCCGTACGAACTGGTCGAATTCGCCGTCGGCCAGAAGGCGACGCTGAAGCGCAAGGCGGCGTACTGGGGCACCAAGGTCCATCTCGACGAAATCCGGTTCATCGATCTCGGCACCGATGTCACCGCCTCGATCCAGGCCCTGGCGTCGGGGCAGGTCGATATCGTGCCCTCGATCAACACCACCGATATCGACGTGGTCAAGCGCCTGCCCAATGCCACGCTGCTGGTCGGCCATGCCGCGCAGACCATCTGCATCCGCATGCAGGTGACGCAGAAGCCGTTCGACGACCTCCGCGTCCGTCAGGCGGTGGTGCTGGCCGCCGACAACCAGAAGATCCTCGAACTCGGCTATCGCGGCCTCGGCATGGCGGCCGAGAACCACCATGTCGCGCCGTTCCAGCCGGAATACTTCAAGCTGCCGCCGGTCAAGCGCGATGTCGCCAAGGCCAAGGCGCTGCTCGCCGAGGCCGGCTACAAGGACGGCATCGATCTCTCCCTCGTGCTCGGCAACACCCAGGGCCGCTGGGAGCAGGATTGCGCGCAGATCCTGCAACAGCAGCTCGCCGAGGCCGGCATTCGCATGAAGCTCGATGTCAAGCCGTCGTCCGAGTTCTGGCCGATCTGGGACAAGGTGCCGTTCGGCCTGACCTTCTGGGCGCATCGCCCGCTCGCGGTGATGACGCTCGATCTCGCCTATCGCGGCGGCGGCGCCTGGAACGAGAGCCGCTTCGCCTCGGCCGAATTCGACGCCGCGCTGAACAAGGCGACCGGCATCGTCGATCCGAAGCAGCGGGCGCAGGCGATGGAGGCGGTCGAGCGCATCCTGCAGGACGCGGCCGTGATGGTGCAGCCGTTCTGGGCCGACCGCTTCGGCGCGATGTCGACCAAGGTGCGCGGTTTCCGCCTGCACCCGGCGACCTACAACCTGCTGGGCAACGTCTGGCTGGCCTGAACGGGGACCGGGGGCCGGGCCGCTTGCGATGATACGTTTCCTGCTGGCCCGGCTGGGCGAGGTGGTCGGCGTGATGCTGGCCGTCTCGTTCCTGGTCTATCTGGTGCTCGAACACGATGCGGCGAGCGTCGCGGTGAAGGTGATCGGGCAGTATTCGACCGAAGGGCAGCGCGCCCTGTGGCTGAGCGAGAACGGCTATGACGCGCCGTTCCTGGTGCGTTACGTGACCTGGCTCGGCCGCTTCGTGACCGGGGACTGGGGCAGTTCGACCCATTTCCGCGAGCAGGTGACGGTGCTGCTGCCGCAGCATCTCGCCCGCACCGGCATTCTCGCCGGCACGGCCTTCGCCATCATCGTGCCGGTGGCGTTCCTGTTCGGCATCGTCGCCGGGGTGCGCGAGGGTTCCTGGGCGGACCGGGTGGTCAGCTTCATCGCGGTGGCCACCACCTCGATCCCGGAATTCGCATCGGCGGTGTTCCTCTCGGCGATCTTCGTCTTCTGGCTTGGCATCCTGCCCGGCGCCTCGACGATGACCTCGGGCTTCGAGTGGCAACAGCTCGTGCTGCCCTGCCTGGTGATCGTGCTGTATGATTTCGGCTACGTCGCGCGCATGGTGCGCGCCGCGATGGCCGACGTGATGGCGCAGCCCTATATCCGCACGGCGCTGATGAAGGGGGCCTCGCCGGCGCGCATCGTGCTACGTCACGCGCTGCGCAATGCGCTGGTGGCGCCGATCACCGTGATCATGCTGCAAATCCCCTGGCTGATTTCGGGCGTGCTGGTGACCGAGGTGTTCTTTGCCTACAAGGGGTTCGGCACGCTGCTCTATCAGGCCTGCCTGAACAGCGATGTCGCCCTGATCGAGGCCTGCGCGATGACCAGCGTGTTCGTCATCGTCAGCACCCAGCTGATCTCCGATGTGCTCTATACGCTCCTCAATCCGCGCATCCGCTTCGGCCTGCGCCGGGGTGAGGCATGATCCGCGCTCTGCTGCGCGCCTTGCGCCGGCCCGGCCCGGCGGTTGGCTTCGCGATGGTGCTGCTGTGGGTGGCGTGCGCCCTGTTCGCCGGCTGGCTCGCCCCGTACGATCCGCTGAAGTCCCAGGTTCCGCTGCAATTCCCGCTCGATCGCGCGCCTGACGGCGGGCATTTCTGGCTCGGCACCGACCTGCTCGGCCGCGACATCCTTTCGCGCCTGATCCATGGCGCCCGCACCGTGGTGCTCTGGGCCAGCCTGGCCGCCGCCTCGGCCTATGCCGTCGGCATCGCCGGCGGGCTCGCCGCCGGGTTCTATCGCGGGCCGGTGGACCGGGTGCTGAGCTTCTTCGCCAACACCGTGCTCTCCTTCCCGGTGCTGGTGCTCTACATTCTCATCATCGTCACCATCGGGGCCTCGGGCCTCAATATCGTGCTCGCCGTCACCTTCGCCTCGGCGCCTGCTATTTTCCGCATCGTGCGCGCGCTCGCCATCGACATCGCCAGCCGCGATTTCGTCGCCGCCGCCATCACCCAGGGCGAGAACGCGCTGCGTATCATGGTCGTCGACATCCTGCCCAACGCGAGCGCGCCGCTGATCGTCGATGCCTGTCTGCGGCTCGGTTATATCGCCATCACCATCGGCACCCTTGGCTTCCTCGGCCTCGGCCTGCCGCCGCCGACGCCGGACTGGGGCGGCATGGTCAACGAGGGACGCGGCATGGCGATGGTGTTTCCGCATCTCGTGGTGTTTCCCTGCATCGCGATCTCCTCGCTGATGCTGGGCCTGTCGCTGCTGGCGGACGGGCTGAACGAGGCGGCGCGGGCGGGGTCGCGGGCATGAGCCGCGGGCGCGTGGTCTCCATCGAGGGGTTGTCGGTGGCGCTGCCGCCAGGTGGCGACCGGGACTTCGCGGTGGAGGCGGTCTACCTCGATGTCGCGCGCGGGGAGATCGTCTGCGTCGTCGGCGAATCGGGCTCGGGCAAGTCGGTGCTGGCGAGCGCGATCATGGGGGCGCTGCCACGCGGGCTGCGCCACGCCGCCGGGCGCATCCGCTTCGACGGGCTCGAACTGACCACGCTGGGCGAGCGTGACCTGCGCGCGATCCGCGGGCGCAAGATCGCGATGATCTTTCAGGAACCGATGGCCGCCCTCAACCCGTCGATCCGGATCGGCGCGCAGATCGAGGAAATCCTCGAAATCCATGCGCCCTCGATGCCGCGGGCGGAACGCCGGCAGCGCGCGTTGGCGCTGATGGGCGAGATGCAACTGCCGGAGCCGGAGGCCCTCGCGCGGCGCTTTCCGCATGAGATCTCGGGCGGGCAGTGCCAGCGGGTCGTCATCGCCATGGCGCTGGCCTGGAACCCGGCGCTGCTGATCGCGGACGAGCCGACCACGGCGCTCGACGTCACCACCCAGGCGCAGATCCTGCGGCTGATCCGCAACCTGCGCGACGAGCACGGCCAGGGCATCCTGTTCGTCACCCATGATTTCGGCGTGGTGGCCGATATCGCCGACCGCGTGGCGGTGATGCAGCAGGGCCGCATCGTCGAGTTCGGCACCACCGACAAGGTGCTGAACCGTCCGGAGCATGACTACACCCGGCAGCTTCTCGCCGCGGTGCCGTCGCTGGTGCCGCGGCCGCGGCCGGCGCCGTCGGCGACTCCGGCGTTGCGATTGGAGGGGCTGTGCCGGTTCTTCGGCCCGGTGCGCGCGGTCGACGACGTGAGCTTCGATGTGCCGGCCGGGGGCACGGTGGCGATCGTGGGCGAATCGGGTTCGGGCAAGAGCACGCTGGCGAAGGCGGTGATCCGACTTCTCGCGCCCGACGGCGGGCGGGTGCTGGTGGAGGATATCGACTTTGCCCATCTCCGTGGCCGCGCGCTAATGCGGCGGCGGCGGCTGATCCAGATGGTGTTCCAGGACCCGTTCGGCTCGCTCAACCCCAAGCGCACGGTGGGCGCGGTGCTGGAGCGGGCCGGAGTGCTCGGCGGCCTCGATCGGCGGGCGGCGCGGGCGCAGGCGGCCGAACTGCTCGACCTCGTGGGCTTGCAGCGCGAGGCGCTGGATCGCAAGCCGGAGGCGTTCTCCGGTGGCCAGCGCCAGCGCATCGGCATCGCGCGGGCGCTGGCGATGCGGCCCTCGATCATTGTCGCCGACGAGGCGGTCTCGGCGCTCGATGTCTCCGTGCAGAAGCAGGTGCTCGATCTGCTTGACCGGTTGCAGCGCGATCGCGGGCTGACCATGCTGTTCATCACCCATGATTTGCGGGTGGCGGCGGGAGTCGCCGACCGGATCGCGGTGATGCAGCGGGGCAAAGTGGTGGAATTCGGCCCGGCGGTGCAGGTGCTGCTCAGCCCGGGCCATCCCTATACCGCCGAACTGGTCGCCGCCGCGCCGGGGCGGGCGTGGCAGACGCGGCGGGAAGCTACCGCGTGACGCGCGCGAGGAAGCGGCCGACCTCGGCCACGCTCGCGCGACCCTCAGGCAGCAGCCGGGCGAACAGCGGCCAGACATGGGGCACCCCGGCGACGACATGGGTTTCGACCGCGATGCCGTGGCGCCGGGCCTTGTCGGCGAGCATGAGGGCGTCGTCGCGCAGCAGTTCGTCGGCGCCGGCGAAGATCAGCAGCGGCGGCAGTCCGGTCAGGTCGGCGTAGAGCGGCGAGGCCCGCGGGTCGGTGGCGGGCAGGGCTGCGAGGAACAAGCGGGTGGCGGCGCGCAATGCCTCCGGGGTGAACATGGCGCAGCTTTCGGCGTTGGCGGTGATGGAGGGACCGGTCATCGCCATGTCGGTCCAGGGCGAGAAGGCAACCACGGCGGCCGGTGGCGGCAGCCCGGCATCGCGCACGGCGCAGGCGAGCGCGAGCGCGAGACCGCCGCCGGCGGAATCGCCGGCGAGCACGATGCGCCGCGCCGGTTCGCTCAGCCGGAGCCAGCGATAGGCCGCCAGCGCATCCTCCAGGGCTGCGGGGCAAGGGTGCTCCGGGGCCAGCCGGTAGTCGAGCGCGAAGGCGGGCGCGTCGGCCTCGCGCGCCATCGCCATGATGAGTTGGCGGTGGGTTTGCGGCGAGCCGAAGAAATAGCCGCCGCCGTGGAGGTAGAGCACGGCCAGGTCGCCGCGCATCGGGGCGCCTTCGATCCGTTCGGCATGGTCGAACGCGAGGCCCGCGGCCATCAGCGGGCGCACCTGCCAGCCGGACGGCACTTTCAGCACGCCGCGGCGGGGGGTGAAATGCGCCCGTGCCGCGGCGACATCGATGGTGCCGCGGGCGCGCCGCTTCATGGTCCAGCGCAGCATCAGGCAGAACAGGGTGGATTGCCAACTTGCCATGATACCTACTCCGTTTTTTCGCAGCGCACTGTGGCGCGGGCGGCGATTGCCGCCTCGGGCCTGGCCCGGTCCGCAACCAGGAAGCGACCGAGCAGGATCGCGGTTTCGTGCGGCGCCTGGATATAGGTGGCCGCCGGGAAGCGGGCCGCCAGGGTTCCGGCGGAGGCGGCGCGGCCGAGCAGGAGTTCGACCTTGGCGTCCGCAGCGGCGCCGGTGCGGAAGATGTTGTCGGCGTTGCGGTCGTACAGCGCCAGCGACCAGTAGCCCGCGGCGGGGCCGGCGGTGATCCGCACGGTCCCGGCGGCGGTGTCGAGCAGGCAGATGGCGTAGAGCAGGTCAGGGCTCGGGGCGACCACGAGATGGTCGCGGGGGGAGGGCAAGGGCGGGGTGTAGACGGTGTTGATGCCGGTCGAGCCGGCGATGCGCTGGGCGAAGACCCCGACGATCAGCCAGGGGATGGCCCAGACGGTGGCGAGGTGGATCGCGCCGGCCAGGGCGATCACGATTCCGGTGCGGCGGAGCCAGATCGTCATGCGCAGGCTCCGAGCGGGCGGATCGCCGGCATCGGCATGCGGGCCGGATCGGCGGCGATGGCGGCGCCGGGCTGGTAGACCCGCAGCATCAGGTTGAAGGCGCCATCGCCGTCCCCGGCGGGCAGCCAGGTGCCGGGGCGGGCGGGGCCGCCGGCGACGAGGCTGAAGCGTCCGTCGGCGGCGATGTCGAGATTGCCCATGTTGTAGGAATAGCGCTCGGACGGGTTGGCGATGAGGAACTGGTCGGCGCCATAGGCGGTGATGCTCCACCAGCGTGCCGCCGGCGCAATGCCGCTGATTTCGTAGGCGCAGCGGGCGCGCAGGCGGTGGCCGGCGGTGTCTTGCAGGGCGGTGAAATAGATCGCCTCGGAGCGTTCGAGCGCGAACAGGCCGAACAGGGCCACGCGGGCTTTGGTGTAGAGCCCAGCCTCGGTGCTGCCGGCGCCGGCCAGCAGGCGCCAGGCGCCGCTGGGGGTGCCGGGATCGCTGCGGATGACGGTGAGCCAGGTGGCACCCAGGCCCAGCAGCAGGGCGAGCGCGAGCATGGCGGCGTCGGTCAGCGGGCGGCGGATCATGCCGCGCGGCCCATCAGCCGGCCCATGATGTGCCAGTAGCGCACCGGCATCCAGCGTTGCAGGCGGTCGATGAAGCGGGCGTCGGGGCCGATCAGGATGCGCGGCTCGTTCGCCACGATGCCGCGGATGATGCGGGCGGCGGCGGTTTCGGGCGCGGTGCGGGCCATGCGGGCGAAGCGGTCCTCGATGGCGGCGCGCTGGTTCGACAATGCCGCCGCGGCGCGGGCGTTGCGCGCGATATCGGTGCGGACGCCGCCGGGATGGACGCAGGTGACCTTGAGTGTGGTGCCGGCGGTTTCGTGGCGCAGCGCCTCGGTGTAGCCGCGCACGGCGAATTTGCTGGCGGCGTAGGCGGCCTGCCCGGGCGGGGCGATGAGGCCGAAGACGCTGGAGAGATTGACGATATGGGCATCGGGCTGCGCCCGCAGATGCGGCAGGAAGCTGTGGCAGCCCCACACCGTGCCCCAGAAATTGACCCGCATCAGCCACTCGAAATCGGCCAGGTCGATCTCGGCGAGGGTGCCGAGCAGGGTGACGCCGGCGTTGTTGATCAGAACGTTGAGGGCGGGATGGGCGGCCACCGCCGCGGCGGCGAAGGCCTTGACCGCTTGCTGGTCGGCGACATCGAGGGGATGGACCGAGACCGCGACCTTGTGCGTCGTGCGCAGGGTGATGGCGACCGCTTCCAGACCCGCCGCGTCGCGGTCGGCCAGGGCCAGGTCGCAGCCTTGCGCGGCGAGGCCGAAGGCCAGCGCCCGGCCGATTCCGCCGGCTGCCCCGGTTAGTGCCGCCGCGCGCATCACCGTCATGCCTGTTCCCCATCCAACTATTGACATTCGTTGTGTCAGATCGGGAAATGACGGTCAACCAACGGGGGACCTGGCGTGGCAGAGCCGCATTTCGACGTCATCATCGTCGGCGCCGGACTATCCGGCATCGGTGCCGCGCATCATCTGCGGCAGCATTGTCCGGGCAAGAGCTACGCAATTCTTGAAGGCCGCGGGGCCATCGGCGGCACCTGGGACCTGTTCCGCTATCCCGGGATCCGCTCGGATTCGGACATGTTCACGCTCGGCTATTCGTTCCGTCCGTGGACGGAGGCCAAGTCCATCGCCGACGGGCCCTCGATCCTCGCCTATATCCGCGACACCGCGCGCGAGGAGGGGATCGAGAGGCATATCCGCTTCAACCATATGGTCGAGGCGGCGTCCTGGGATTCGGCGGCGGCGCGCTGGACGGTGACGGCGCACCACGAGGGGCAGGCGGTGCGCATGACCTGCCATTTCCTGTTCATGTGCAGCGGCTACTACGACTATGCCGCCGGCTACACGCCGGAGTTTCCGGGCCGCGAGAGTTTCGCAGGCGAGGTGGTGCATCCGCAGAACTGGACCGCCGATATCGTGCATGCGGGCAAGCGGGTGGTCGTCATCGGCAGCGGCGCGACGGCGATGACGCTGGTGCCGGCGATGGCGGAAACGGCCGCCCATGTCACCATGGTGCAGCGCTCGCCCACCTATGTCGTCGCCCGCCCCGCCGAGGACCCGAAGGCGAACTGGCTGCGCCGGCATCTGCCGATGAGGCTCGCCTACAGTCTCGTGCGCTGGCGCAACGTGCTGCTCGGGATGTATGTCTATCGCCTGTGCAAGCGCAAACCGGAGCGGATGAAGGCGCTCATCCTCGGCGGCGTGCGCCAGTGGCTGGGGCCGGACTATGATGTCGCCCGGCATTTCACGCCCTCGTACAAGCCGTGGGACCAGCGGCTCTGCCTGGTGCCGGACGGGGATCTGTTCAAGGCGATCCGGGCGGGCAAGGCCGAGGTGGTGACCGGCGCGATCGAGCGGTTCACCGCGACCGGCCTGCGCCTGACCGACGGGCGGGAGGTGGCGGCCGACATGATCGTCACCGCCACCGGGCTCGATCTGGTGGTGCTCGGCAAGGTCCGTCTCAGCGTCGATGGCGCCGCCATCGAGCCGGCCGCGTGCATGACCTACAAGGGCATGATGTACAGCGATGTCCCCAACATGGCGTTCGCGGTGGGCTACACAAACGCGTCATGGACGCTGAAATGCGACCTGACCTGTGAATATGTCTGCCGGGTCCTGGCGCATATGGACCGCACCGGGGCGCGGCAGGTGACGCCGCGGCGCGATCCGACGGTGGCGGAGGCGCCCTGGGTCGATTTCACCTCCGGCTACATCCAGCGCGCCGCCGACCGGTTTCCGCGCCAGGGCACGCGGGCGCCGTGGAAGCTGCACCAGAACTATGTCCGCGACCTGATCGCCCTGCGCTATGGCGGGCTGGAGGACGGCACGCTGGCCTTCACCAACCCGGCGCCGGTCGGCAGGGAGCGCGTCGCCGCCGAATGAGTGCGCCGTGGCCCGCCGATGGCCGCCGCCGGCGCTCGGTGGACAGCCGCTCCCGCCTCGTCGGTGCCATGCTGGAGCTGGTCGCGGAGGGGCATCCCAGTCCGGGGGCGGAGCAGGTCGCCGCCCGCGCCGGGATCGGGCTGCGCTCGGTGTTCCGCCATTTCAAGGATATGGACAGTCTCTACGACGAGCTCTCCGCCATCATTGCCGAACGGCTCGATGCGATGGCGCGGATGCCCCTCCAGGCGACGGCGTGGCGCGGGCAGATGCACGAGATTCTGGCCCGTCGCATCGCTGCCTTCGAGGCGCTGGCGCCGTTCCTGCACGCCGGGCAGCTCCACCGTCATCGCTCGCCGTCGCTGCGCGCCGACCACGCCCGCTTCGTCGGCGATTTGCGTGTCCTGCTGGCCCGGGTGCTGCCGGGCGGACGGGCGGATGACAAGGTGCTGGTGGAGGCGCTGGTGCTGCTGCTCAGCTTCGAGGCCTGGCGCCGCCTGCGCGACGAGCAGGGGCTCGGCGCCGACGCGGCCGAAGCGGTCCTGGCGCGGGCGCTCGAGTCCCTGATCAGCCCGGCCGGTTGACGATCGAGGCGGTGGCGACGAGCTCGTCGAGCAGCGCCATCGTGGCGTGGCCGGGCAGGGTGAAGGGGTCGAGCTCGGCCTTCTCGGAGTATTTCAGCAGCAGCGCGGTGTTCACCTTGGCGATGTTGACCTGGCCCATGTTCCAGCTGCCGAAGCGCCGTTCGACGACTTCCTCGTAGCTCAGGATGCGGACGGAGTGGTGCCGTTCATCGCGCATGATGATGCCGAGCAGCTCGCACACCGCGTCGCGCCCGCCCTCCAGCACCTGCACGAACACGTCGTCGAGAAAACACAGCAGGCCGGTGATGCCGCGCGCCGGATTGTTGCGGCGGGACTGCTCGATGATCGCCTCGACCCGCTCGGGGTCGAGAGGCACGGTGGCGCGGCTGGCATAGAGGCAACGGACAAGCATCTGAAATCAGGCCTTCATGTTGATGAGCGATAGGAATTCGCGGCGCAGCGCGGCGTCCTTGAGGAAGGAGCCGCGCATGACGCTGTTGATCATCTTGGCGCCCGAATCCTTCACCCCGCGCCAGTGCATGCAGAAATGATCGGCCTCCATCACCACCGCAAGCCCGTCCGGCGTGACCTTGCTCATCAGCAGCTCCGCGACCTGGACGATCGCCTCCTCCTGGATCTGCGGCCGGCTCATCACCCACTCCGCGAGGCGGGCGTATTTGGACAGGCCGATGAGGTTGGAATGCTCGTTCGGCATCAACCCGATCCACAGCCGGCCCATGATCGGGCACAGATGATGGCTGCACGCGCTGCGCACGGTGATGGGACCGACGATCATCAGCTCGTTGAGGTATTCGGCGTTGGGAAACTCGGTCACCGGCGGCTGGGCCACGTAGCGGCCGCGGAAGACCTCGGTGAGATACATCTTGGCGACGCGGCGCGCGGTTTCCTGGGTGTTGTGATCGGTCGCGGTGTCGATCACCATGCTTTCGAGCACGCCCTGCATCTTGCCGGCGACCTCGTCGAGCAAGGCGTCGAGCTCGCCGGGCTCAAGGAACTCGGAGATATTGTCGTTGGCGTTGAACCGGCGCCGCGCCCGCTGAATGCGCGCCCGCACCCGGGCGGAGACGGGAAGGTCGGGCGCCGCCATGGGATCGTCGGCAACCAGGCGGGGGGCGATGGGAGTGGGATGGTCAGCCATGTCGCGTGGGCTCGCCTTGCCGGGAGGTGAAGGGGACTGCGGTGCGATATGGGGTTCCGGCGCGGTTTCACCAGTCCATGGGGCCGGCCTGGCCGGATCAATCTGGACCGGATCAGTGCGGGCCGGATCAGTGAGGGCCGGGGTCTTCCGGCGGGGCGACGCGTTCGATCCAGGCCGAGAGCGCGCGCAGGGCGACGTGGGCGAAGAACACCACGATGGTGAGGCCGATCGCCATCGTGGCTTCGTTGAGTCCGGCGGCCGTGCCGATCGCGGCGACGGCCCAGAAGGTTGCCGCGGTGGCGAGGCCGCGGACGTGTTCGCCCTGGCGCATGATCACGCCGGCGCCGAGGAAGCCCACACCGGTGGCGATCGCGCCCAGCGCCGCGCCGGTGCCGCTGCCGCCGTGGGCGACGGCGAGGCGGGCGAACAGGCAGGCCGCCGCCGCCACCAGCATCGACGAGCGCAGTCCGCCGGGGTGGCGGCGCCATTCGCGCTCGGCGCCGATGGCCGCACCCAACAGGGTCGCCAGCGCAAGGGCGGCGAGGTCGGCCAGGGGGCCGTCAGGCAAAGGCGGCGACCGCGATGGTGAGCACGCCGAGGGCGAGGTTGGCGAGCACCAGTTTGCGGATGCGTTCCGCCGCGCGGACCGCGCCCGGCGTATCCCCGGCGGCCAGGGCCGCGCGCATCGCCCGCCAGGGGCCGAAGAAGATCACCGCGAAGACCACGGCCATCGCGATCCCGGTGGCGTGCATCACGTGCACCACCGGGTTGACCATGGCGAAGCCGCCGTAGACCCCGAACACCATCGCATAGCCGGTGAGGATGACGATCGGCATCGCGTGCCAGATGATCCTGAAGAACCGGCCGAACACGGCGCTGTGCAGCGTCAGCCGCTGGGACGGCGGCAGCAGGCCGAGGCTTGGGCGCAGTACGAACAGGGCGAACACCATGCCGCCGACCCAGGCCGCGGCGCCGAGCAGGTGCAGCGCGCGCAGCAGGTTGCCGATTTCTTCGCTCATCGCAGGATTCCTTCGAGTTCGGCGAGCACACTGCGCAATTCGGCCGCCGCCGTCGAGCGTGGGGCGGCTTCGGTGACGCCGAGGCCCTGGGCGAAGGCGCTGGCGAAGCCGGTGCGGTTGCCCAGGGTGGCAGTGAACACCGGGTGGCCGGCCGCCGCCATTTCGGCCTCTACCATGGCGCGGAGCTTGCCGGCGGCGGGGGCGCGGTTGAGCAGGATGCGGGCGCGGCGCTTTTCGGTGGCGGCCAGCTTGAGCGTGCCCTCCGCGGCCCAGAGATCGGGCGGGCTCGGTTGCAGCGGCACCAGCACGAGGTCGGCGGAGCGGATGGCGAGTTTGGCGTCGGTGTCGAGTTGGGGCGGGCTGTCGACGATCAGCACGTCATGCCCGACCCGCAGCCGGTCGAGCTCGCGGGCCAGGCGCCAGCCGGAGACATCGGAGAAACCGATCCTCGGCACAAGCGGGTGGGCCGCGCGCAGGCCGTGCCAGCGCGACAGGCTGCGCTGGGGGTCGATGTCGAGCACGGCGACGCTGCGCGTGGCGGCCATGGCCGCGGCGAGGTTGGCTGCCAGCGTGGTCTTGCCCGCACCGCCCTTCTGTTGCGCGATCGTGATCACGAGGGACATTGCACCCGACTCCGTTGCGGCGCAGCATCCTACATCGGAAACCCCCACATGAACGAACTTCTGACCCCTGCCGAAGCCGCCCGGGCCGATCTGGCCGCCGTTGCCGCTGGCGTCAAGGTGGCGACGCTGATGGCCAATGCCGGGCGTGCGGTGGCGCGGGCGGTCGTCGCGCGCTATCGCCCGTGCCCGACGCTGGTGCTGTGCGGGCCGGGCAACAATGGCGGCGATGGGTATGTCGCGGCCCGGCTGCTGGCCCAGCGCGGCTGGCCGGTGAGCGTCGCGGCGCTGGCGCCCGCCCGGGGCGATGCGCAGGCGCCGGCGGCGAGGTGGACTGGGCCGATCGTGCCCTTCGCGCCGGAGGAGGCCGCGCGCGTCGGGCTGGTGGTGGATGCGGTGTTCGGGGCGGGGCTGACGCGCGATCTCGCGCCGGAGGTGGTGGCGGTGCTCCAGGCGGCGCGGCGCCTGGTGGCGGTGGATGTGCCGTCCGGGCTGGACGGCGCGACCGGGCAGGTGCGCGGGTTCGCGCCCCGGGCCGAGCTGACGGTGACGTTTTTCAGGCGCAAGCCGGGCCATCTGCTGCTGCCGGGCCGCGCGCTGTGTGGCGCGCTGGTGCTGGCCGATATCGGCCTGCCCGAGACGGCGCTGGCGGGTATCGGCTGCCAGACATTTCGCAGCACGCCGGCGCTGTGGCACCTGCCGGTGGCGGCGATGGACGGGCATAAATACGATCGCGGCCATGTCACCGTGCTCGGTGGTGCCATGCCGGGGGCGGCCCGGCTTGCCGCAGCTGCCGCGAGGCGGGCCGGGGCCGGTCTGGTGACGATTGCGCCGATTGGCGATCCGGGGGGCTGTTTCGCCGGCGATGTGGGGGTGATGGTGGATGGCGCCCCGCTTGCGGTGCAGCTCGCCGATCCGCGCCGCACGGTGTGGGTTGCTGGGCCGGGGCTGGGCGTTGCGGCCGCGGCCGAGCGTCTGCCGGCGCTGCTCGCGGCCCATCGGTTGAGCGTTCTCGATGCCGACGCCCTGACCGCCTGCGCCGGCGCGCCGGAGCGGCTGCGCGGCGCCAGCGTGCTGACCCCCCATGAGGGCGAATTCACCCGCCTGTTCGGCCCGCTCGGCGCGGATCGGGTGGCCGCCGTGCGG
>CAIYSR010000169.1 GCA_903928895.1 uncultured Rhodospirillales bacterium
ATGGCCTGCGGCGCAAGCAAGATCGGTGTTTTCAACTGAAGGTCGCTGATCCAGCCGCTGAATGGAACGGGTTCAAAGGGCCCGCGGCCCTTTGCCGGCGGAGCCTTGATTGCCTTGCCTGCCTTCACACGATTGCCCTGGTCGCGGACGGGGCGGATTGCCAGCCGGCCCTGTGGCGGCAAAGATCGGGGGATCAGTCGAGGAGGCAGACGATGGCAACCAAATTCCGGATGGGCGAGCTGACCGGCGGCGAGGCCCGGGCGCTTGCGGCGCGCCAGCCGGTGATCCTGCTGCCGCTGGGCAGCCACGAGGACCAGGGGCCGCACGCGCCGATGGGCGATTATCTCTCGGCCGAGAAGGTCGCCGAGCGGATCGCCGCGGCCGCCACCGCGGCGGGAGTGGAAACCGTGGTCGCCCCGGTGCTGCCGTTCGGCGGCGCCGACTATTTCGGCACCATGCCGATGGGGATCGCGCTGTCGCAATCCACGCTGCGGGCGGTGCTGGCGGATATGCTGTCCTGCCTGCTGCGGCACGGGCTGACCCGGATCATCGTGATCAACGGCCACGGCGGCAACGTCCAGGCGGTGCACGAGGTGACGCAGGACATCTACCGCGAGAGCAAGATTCTGATCCCGAGCTTCTATCTGTGGCGGGTCGCCTATTCCTACCTGCCCGGCATCCTCGGCGCCGAAACCGCGGCCAAGGCGGCCGGGCATGGCGCGGACCCGCTGACCTCGGTGGCGATGCATCTGTTCCCTGAACTGATCCGCGCCGACATGATCCCGCCCAAGCCGACCGCGCCGACGGTGATGGGGGCGCCGGTGATCAATTTCGGCGCGATCCGCTTCGCCGGCGCCGAGATCGCGGTGCCGGTGGAGCTCGACGAGATCGCGCCCAACGGCGTGTGGTCGGGCGATCCGTCGCTGTGCTCGGCGGCAACCGGGGCAGCGCTGGTCGACAAGCTGATCGAGGTCGGTGTCAAGCTCGCCCAATACGTGGCCGAGCATGGGGCCGAGCACGGGGCCGAGCACGGGGCGAAATGAGCGACCTGCCGGACTTCGCGGATCGCCAGGATTTCGCCGATGCGGCGCGCGGCTTCGTCGCCACGCTGGCGGAGCCGGTGATCCGCGGCGCGAGCGGGGCGCCGGTGTGGGACCTGTCGCGCTTCGGCTTCCTCGACGAGGAAGCAGCGCCGGCGACGGTGAACCCGAGCCTGTGGCGCATGGCCCAGCTCAACATGCATCACGGGCTGTTCCAGGTGACGGAGAGGGTCTGGCAGGTTCGCGGGCTCGATCTCGCCAATCTGACGATCGTCGAGAGCGCGACCGGGATCATCGTGATCGACACCTTGACCACCGTCGAGGTCGCGGCGGCGGCGCTGGCGCTGTATCGCGCGCATCGCGGGGAGCGCGCGGTGCGGGCGGTGATCTATACCCACAGCCACTCCGATCATTTCGGCGGTGTGCAGGGGGTGGTGAGCCAGGCCGAGGTGGATGCGGGCGTGGCGGTGATTGCGCCGGTGGGGTTCATGGAGGCGGTCGGCGGCGAGAATGTGCTGCCGGGCAATGCGATGGCGCGGCGCGCGCAGTTCCAGTTCGGACCGCTGCTGCGGCCGGGGCCGGCGGGGCTGGTGGATGCGGGGCTGGGCAAGACCGTGGCGCGAGGGACACAAAGCCTGATTGCGCCGACGGTGTTGATCCGCGAGCCGGTCGAGACCCGGGTGATCGACGGGGTGGAGATCGTGTTCCAGCTGGCGCCGGAGACCGAGGCGCCGGCGGAGATGCATCTGTTCCTGCCGGAGATGGGGGTGCTGAACCTGGCGGAGAACGCGACCCATCATCTGCACAATTTTCTGCCGCTGCGCGGCGCGGTGGTGCGGGACCCCAGGATGTGGGCGCACTACATCGCCGAGGCGCTCGCGTTGTTCGGCGATCGGGCGGCGGTGCTGATCGCGCAGCATCATTGGCCGGTGTGGGGGGCGGAGCGGGTTCGGGCGTATCTGGAGAAGCAGCACGATCTCTACAAATTCGTGCATGACCAGTCCGTTCGGCTGCTCAACCTGGGGCGCAAGCCGGGGGAGGTGGCCGAGGAGATCGCGCTGCCCGACGCGTTGGCGAAAGAATGGTATCTGCGCGGGTATTACGGCTCGCTGAAGCACAATGCCAAGGCGGTGTATCAGCGCTATCTCGGCTGGTACGACGGCAATCCGGCGACGCTGGATGCGCTGCCGCCGCGGGAGGCGGGGCGGCGGAGTGTTGCGTATATGGGAGGGGTCGAGGCCATTCTGGAGCGGGCACGGGGGGATTTCGCAGCCGGGGACCATCGCTGGGTGGCGCAGGTGATGCATCAGGCGGTGCTGGCGGAGCCCGGCCATGCCGGCGCGCGCGGGTTGTTGGCGGATGCGCTGGAGCAGTTGGGGTTCGCGGCTGAATCGGCGACCTGGCGCAATGCCTATCTGTATGGGGCGCAGGAGTTGCGGGAGGGCAAGCGGCAGTTGCCGCCGCGGCCGATGCTGGCGCCGGCGCTGGTGGCGGGGCTGGAGACGGGGTTGCTGTTGGATTACCTGGCGGTGCGGTTGAATCCGGCGCGGGCGGCGGGGAGGTCGCTGGCGATCGGGTGGCGGGTGCTGGACCGGGACGAGGGGTTCACGTTGGTGCTGCGCAATGCGGTGCTGCATTGGCGGGCCGGGGTGACGGCAGAGGTGGTGATCGAGAGTGCCCGGGGGGTGCTGGAAGGGGTGGTGCTCGGGCTGGTGGCGCCGGATGCGTTGACGGTTCGGGGCGACGCGGCGGTGGTGGCGGGGTTCTTCGGGCTGTTCGACGATTTCGCGTTGATGTTCGATATCGTGGATTGATGCCGGGCGTCGGGAAGGAAGCGCTTCTTTTTTGGAAAAAAGAAGCAAAAAACTTTCATCCGTTGGGGTTCGTGTGTTCATCCGCGAAGAAACCACGGGTGAAGTTTTTTTGTTTCTTTTTTTCAAAAAAAAGAAACGCTTCCTTCCTGCTCTTTCTTGCCTGCGATCCGAGAAGATCAATCTTCAGCCGATGGTCTCGTTCGGGGGAAAGTTGAGTTCGACGGCGATGCCGTCCGGGTCGTGCAGGAAAAGCTGGGTCTGGCGGTCGCGCGGGATGATGCGCTCGGTGAACGGCACGTGGTGGGCGGCGAGGCTGGCGCGCATGGCGGCGAGGCCGGTGCAGGAGAAGGCGATATGGTCGAACAGGCCGGTCGGGCCGGTGGCGCGCGGCGCGTCGTCGCCCTCGCGCGGGCCGATCAGGTGGACGGTGGGGATGGCGCCGCAGTAGAGCCAGTAGCCGGGGAAGCCGAGCGGCGGGCGGTCGCCGACGGGGAGGCCGAGGACCTCAGTGTAGAACGCGCGGGTGCGTTCGAGATCGGCGCAGCGGATGGTGAAGTGGTTGAGCGCGTTGAGGCCCATGGCGGTGTCCCTCCCGGTTTTCGCTAGAATGCTGCGGCGCGGCTGTGTTGTCGATTGGCCTCTTCCTTCCGGGGCGGGGCCGGTGTACCTGCCGCGCACCGTGCCAGGGACGCTTGCATGACCATTGCTTTTCCGGACGCCGCGTTCGCGCCCGCGACCGATACGCCGCTGATCCTCGCCTTGCCCAAGGGGCGCATTCTCAAGGAGTGCGCGCCGCTGCTGGCGCGCGCCGGGATCCACCGGTCGCCGGATTGGCCGCATCCGTCGTGGGAGAACGAGGACAGCCGGCATCTGCGGTTTCCGACCGACGATCCGAGGCTCGATGTGGTGCGCGTGCGCAGCTTCGATGTGGCGACCTTCGTCGCCTTCGGGGCGGCGCATATCGGCATCTGCGGCAACGATGTGCTGATGGAGTTCGATTATCCGGAAATCTATGCGCCGCTCGATCTCGGCATCGGGGCCTGCCGGGTGTCGGTGGCGGAGCCGCGGGCGACTTCGGGAAGCGACGATCCGCGCGAATGGTCGCGGGTGCGGGTGGCGAGCAAATATCCCAATATCGCGCGGCGCCACTTCGCCTCGCGCGGGGTGCAGGCGGAGATCGTGCATCTCAACGGGGCGATGGAGCTGGCGCCGGCGCTGGGGCTGACGCGGCTGATCGTGGACCTGGTGGCGACGGGATCGACGCTGAAGGCCAATGGGCTGGTGGAGACCGAGGTGATCGCCAAGGTGACGAGCCGGCTGATCGTCAACCGCACCGCGCTCAAGACCCAGCCGGAGGCGATCGGGGCGTGGATCGCGCGGTTCCGTGCGGCCCTTCAGGCGTGACGGTGGCGGCATGAAGAGGCTTTCGACCACGGACGCGGGGTTCGAGGCGGCGTTCGTTGCGTTGCTGGCGGAGGCGCGCGAAACCACGGAGGATGTGGCCGAGGTGGTTCGCGGTATCATTGCCGAGGTGAGGGCGCGCGGCGATGCGGCGTTGTGCGACTACACCGCGCGGTTCGACCGGATGGCGGTGACGCCGGCGGGGCTGGCGATTCCGGCCGCCGAGGTGGATGCGGCGGTGGGTGCCATCCCGGGGCCGTTGATGGCGGCGCTGGAACTGGCGGCCGGACGGATCGAGCGGTTTCATCGGGCGCAGTTGCCGCAGGATCTGGTGCTGCCGGATGAGACCGGGCTGACGCTGGGGATGCGGTGGACGGCGCTGGATGCGGTGGGGATTTATGTCCCGGGGGGGAAGGCGGCGTATCCGTCGTCGGTGCTAATGAATGCGATCCCGGCGCGGGCGGCCGGGGTGTCGCGGATCGCGATGTGCGTGCCGACGCCGGGCGGCGTGCTCAATCCGCTGGTGTTGGCGGCGGCGCGGCTGGCCGGGGTGTCGGAAATCTATCGGGTCGGCGGGGCGCAGGCGGTGGCGGCGCTGGCGTGGGGGACGGGGACGATCGCGGCGGTGGACCGGATTGTGGGGCCGGGGAATGCGTATGTGGCGGAGGCCAAGCGCCAGGTGTTCGGGCGGGTCGGGATCGATTCGATCGCCGGGCCGTCCGAGGTGGTGGTGGTGGCGGATGGCGGGAATGATCCGCGCCATGTGGCGATCGATCTGATGGCGCAGGCCGAGCATGACGAGGCGGCGCAGTCGATTTTGATCACCGACGATGCCGGGTTTGCGGCGGCGGTGGTGGCGGCGGTGGAGGCGGAGCTTTCGGTGTTGCCGCGGGCGGCGATTGCGCGGGCGTCGTGGGTGGCGCATGGGGCGGTGGTGCTGGTGCGGGATTTCGGCGAGGCGGTGGCGCTGGTGGATCGGCTGGCGCCGGAGCATCTGCAGGTGATGCTGCCGGACCCGGAGGGGTTTTTCGCGCGCATCCGGCATGCCGGGGCGGCGTTCCTGGGGCGGGCCTGTCCGGAGGCGATCGGGGATTATGTCGGCGGGCCCAACCATGTGTTGCCGACCGGGCGTTCGGCGCGGTTTGCCAGCGGGTTGTCGGTGTTCGATTTCCTGAAGCGGACGACCTGGATCAGCTCGCGCGGGGCGGACGCGGCGACGGCGCTGGCCTCGATCGGGCCGGCGGCGATGGCGCTGGCGGAGGCCGAAGGATTGCAGGCGCATGGCAAGAGCGTTGCCGTGCGGCTGGGCTTGGCGTAATCGTCCCGGCTTGAAGTGAAACCGCGTTGCTCCCATTTTGGTAGCAGCTCAAACCAGTAGGATTCCCGCTACCCATGTCGAAAGAAGACATGATCGAGTTCAGCGGCATGGTGATGGAACTGCTTCCCAACGCCATGTTTCGGGTGAAACTCGACAACGAACATACCATTCTGGCCCATACCAGCGGCAAGATGCGCAAGAACCGCATCCGCGTGCTGGCCGGCGACCGCGTCAATGTCGAAATGACGCCGTACGACCTGAGCAAGGGACGTATCACGTTCCGCTTCAAGTAGACGGCGCCGTGCGGCTCGTGCTCGCCTCGGCGAGCCCTCGCCGGCTTGCCCTGCTCGGCCAGATCGGGATCGTGCCCGACGCCGTGGTTGCCACCGACATCGATGAGACCCCCGGGAAGGCCGAGATTCCGCGCCTGCTGGCCCAGCGTCTGGCGCGCGGGAAGGCGGCGGCGGTGAACGAACCCGGCGCGTTCGTGCTTGCGGCCGATACCGTGGTCGGGCTCGGCCGCCGGGTGCTGCCCAAGGCGGAGAGCGAGGCGGAGGCGGCGACGTGCCTCGATCTGCTGTCGGGGCGGCGGCATCATGTGCTGACCGCGGTGGTGCTGATCGATCCGATGGGGCGGCGCAGCGAGCGGGTGTGCGACAGCGTGGTCGCGTTCAACCGGATCACGCCGGCGCAGAAGCGGGCCTATCTCGACAGCGGCGAATGGCAGGGCAAGGCCGGCGGCTATGCCATCCAGGGGCGGGCGGCGGCGCTGATCCGCTTCCTTTCCGGCAGCCATTCCAATGTGGTGGGGCTGCCGTTGTTCGAGACCGCGCAGCTGCTGCGCGGTGCCGGCTACCCGATCCCGTGAAAATCCTGGCCTCGGTCAGTCCCGGAGAGGTCCGGGTGGTGGCGTGGAACGGCGGCGCCGTCGATGCGGCGGTGTGGCGGCCGGGCAGCCCGGACGGGGTGGGCGATCTCTATCGCGGCCGGATCGGCAAGGTGGTGCCGGCGATGGCCGGGGCCTTCGTGGTGCTTGGGGGGGAGGAAGGGTTTTTGCCGGACAGCGCGGGCGCGCGCGGGCTGCATGAGGGGGCTTCGGTCGCGGTGCAGGTGACGCGGGCGGCGCAGGGCGGCAAGGGGCCGCGGCTGGCGGCGGTGGCGCGCGAGATCGGCATCGGGCATCCCGGCCTGATCGCGCGCGGGCCGGATGCGGTGACGCGGCTGGCGGGGCTGCATCCCGCGGCGCCGGTGATCGTCGATGACCATGCGCTGCTCGGTGATTTGCGGGGCGGGTTGGGCGATCGGGTGACGCATGGGGCGGCGTTCGACGATGCGGTCGAGAGCGCCTTCGCGGCGCTGCTGGAGCCTGTGGTGGCACTGGCGGGGGGGGCGCGGCTGCATGTGCAGGTGACGCCGGCGCTGACCGCGCTGGATATCGATCTCGGCAGCGCGACCGCGGAGCGGCGGGGCAAGGCGGGGGCGCAGGCGGCGGCGAACCGGGCGCTGCTGCCGGGGGTGGCGGCGCAGATCAGGTTGCGCAATTTGTCCGGTGCGATCCTGGTGGATTTCGGTGGCATGGCGGTGAAGCAGCGGGGCGCGCTGGGGCCGGGGTTCGCGGCGGCGCTGGCGGGCGATCCGTTGCAGCCGCGGTTTCTGGGGTTTTCGGGGCTGGGGCTGGCGGAAATCTTGCGCCCTCGGGTCCATCCGCCATTGGCAGAGCTGACAACCGGGGCGCTGGCGCAGGGACTTGCGGCGCTGCGGGAGGCGGCCGCCCGGGTGGCGGCGCGGCCCGACCAGGCGCTGGAATTGCGGGCGTCGCCGGCGGTGTTGACCGCGCTGCGCGTGGATGCGGCCGGGCTCGCGGCGTTTGCGCACCGGGCCGGGCGGCCGATCGGGCTGGTCGAGGTGCGGCATGAACCGATCTCACCCTGGACCATCGAGGCCGCAAGCCATGTCTGATCCGACCATGCCTGGTTCATTCGCGCCCTGCCCGATCTGCCGCAAGCCGATGACGGCCAAATTCCGGCCCTTCTGTTCGGCCCGCTGCGCCGATGTCGATCTCGGCCGCTGGTTCACCGAGAGCTATTCCGTGCCCGCGCCGCCGCCGGATGAGGCCGAGGCGGACGAAATCGCGGATTGAGCCTCAACGTGGGTTGATCATGGGCGCGGGCTGGGCTATCTCCCGCGCCTCCAACACATGAACGGTCATCGGCCGGTCATGATGCGTTGCCCGGGTAGCTCAGTTGGTAGAGCATGCGACTGAAAATCGCAGTGTCGGTGGTTCGAATCCGCCCCCGGGCACCATTTTGTTGTCGTTGGATAATCCGGCATTTCTGAGCGGCAGAAAATCGGGCGTCAATGCCGATGTTCCCTGGTTGCGGACTCCCGGCGGGTTCCCTGTGCCACGCGGAGCGACGTCCAGGCGCCGCCATCGACCAATGACATGTTAGCTGTGCCTGTCTCCAGTGCGCCCGGAACCTTCGCCTCCGGTACGCTGATCGTGCACAGTCCCTGTGAGCCTGCGCGTGTCGGCTGCCCTGCCGGCGTTGCCTGTGGTCGCTGCCGGCGCGATGGGTCTATGATGTCGCCACGGTTCCACTTCGGTGCCTCCATGAACCCGGTTTGTCGCACCCTGCTCGCCGCCTTTGCCTCCGTCGTGATTTTGGTCGCGGCGGGTGCGGCGGAGACTGCGGTGACACCATTGGCCGCAACGTCCTGCCAGTTCCCGTCATCTCCCGCACAGTGCGACGGTGGCGCGCGAACCGGCGTGTCGGTTGTGCTGGCGCAGGCGGCCCCGCGCGATCACGGCGTGATCGACTGCGCCAACAGCGTGAACACACGCAATTGCTCCGGGGGCACCGCTTCCGTGCTCCGGGCCAGCGATCCCTCCAATCCTCCGGCACCTGATTGCTTGCCGGGTGCCGCGTGCACGCGTGTACTTAATCCGCTCTCCCCGGCACCCGAACAGCCGCAGACGCCCGTTGCCAGGCCCCGGGAGCTGCTGTTGCAACGCACTGACCCGCCTGCCGCGCGATGCTACGACACCACCATCGAGAGCCCTCAGCCCTTCCGCGGAAAACATGACGAGGTGTTCCGCGTCTCCGATGGCTCATGGTGGCAGGTCGACGGCGCCGACGAACATCTCAACGCCTATCGCCCCCGGGTGCTGGTGTGCCCGGGCGAGCAGCAGCTGCAAATCGGCAGCGTTTCCCTGCAAATTCGGGTGCTGGCGCCAGCGGGCAGCATTCTCGCGGCCTCGCCGTCCAACCTGTCCGATGTTGTGTCCTCCAGGATCGAGGGCGATTTTACGGGATGGTCGGGCAAGACCAACTTCCGTCTCAGCAATGGCCAGATCTGGCGGCAGTACGGGTCGGGCTCCTATTCCATCCACCTGGTGTCGCCCCTGGTGGTCATTTTCCGCAACGGGTCCGGCTATGAAATGCAGGTCGAGGGCGCGAGCGAGCGGGTTTCGGTGACACGGCTGCAATAGGCGGCGCCGGCGGGTCCTGAGGCGGGGAACTCGCCAAATCCATGGTCAGCCCCGCTTCACGCGGCCGAGCCAGTGGGGCAGGCTGGTATGGGAACCAGGGGAGGCAGCCATGAAGCGGCGCGTGGGCTATATCGGCGTCGGATTGATGGGTCATGGCGCGGCGAAGAACATCCTCGCCAAGGGCTGGCCCGTCACCATCATCGCCCACCGCAACCGCGCTCCTGTCGACGATCTGCTGGCCAAGGGTGCGACAGAAGCTGCCAGCCCCGCCGCGCTCGCCGCCGCGAGCGACATCATATTCCTCTGCCTCCCCGGCACCGCCGAGGTCGAAGCCGTCGTCGCCGCCATGGGTCCCGCGCTGCGCCCCGGCCACATCATCGTCGACAAATCGACCGGGGACCCGTCCGCCACCCGTCGCCTCGGCGCGAGCCTGGCCGCGCAGAACATCGGCCTGGTCGACGCCCCCATCGGCCGCAGCCCGCGCGAGGCCGAGCAGGGCCGCCTGTCCACCCTGCTCGGCGGCGACCCTGCCCACCTCGCGGCCATCCGCCCGATCGTCGAATCCTATGCCGACACGATCATCGAAGCCGGCCCCCTTGGTGCCGCGCTGACGGTGAAACTGGTGAACAATTTCATGTCCTTCGCCAATGCCTTCGTCATTGCCGAAACCTTTGCCACCGCCAGCCGCCTCGGCGTGGATTTCACTCCGCTGATCGCCATGATCGAGGCCGGCGGTGCCAACAGCACGATGTTCCAATGGATCAGGCCCTGGATCACCGACGGTGACGACAGCCGCGGCCGCGGCCGCCTCGCCGCCGGTGCCGGCGTCTTCGAAACCTACCGCAGCGCCGCCCGCGCCGCCGGCGCTCCCACCACCATCGCCGATGCCATCGACACCACCCTCGCCACCGCGTTGGCGGCCGGCTACGGCAACCTCTCCATCCCGCATCTCCCCGGCATCATCGCCGAACTCGCGGGCGCCGGGTTTCGGCCGGTGCGGGACGACGGGTGAGGGCAGCACAAAGCAAGGTGAGGCTGCTTTTCTTCAAAAGCAGGGAAATTGTCCGGTCGATTTTCGCGAGAATTCAACGAACCTGCGCATTTATACCAACCGCCGTAAAGACTGTCATGACCGGGCGTGTCCGGGTCAGCCGTGCCTTCCTCTCCTGGCGCGCGCCGACCGCAACGGTCAGCGCACGCGGCGTCCCGGGGCATTGTTTTGTTGTGGAGATCAGAGCTTGATGTTGACGGGGGCGAAGTCGATGTCGAGGGTGATCTTGTTGGTGCTCTTGGCTTCGTAGAGGGCGGAGAATCCGGCACTGATGCCGACCACCGCGACCTCGGCGGCGACGCCGAGGTTGCCGCTGGCGGCGACGTCGTAGCGCTCGCGGGCTTCGAAGGTGAATTCGGCATGGATCTTGGCCGAACTCGGCAGCAGCAGGTTCAGCTCGTCGAGGCTCGCGGCCATGGCGTTGACCAGCTTGGCCGCGGTGTCCGCGCCCGGCATGCCGAGTTTTGCGGGCGTGGTGCCGCTCGCGTCCTGGCCGGCGATCTGGTGGAGCACGTCGTCCTTGGCCGCGGTCGTGCCATTGCTGGCGGATTGGGTGGGGTCGCCGGCGATCTGCTTGACCATCCGCGCGAGCGTGACCACGCCCGCGGGGACGACGGTGGAGAGACCGACGGCGGCGAAAGTCTCGGCCAGCACGACGGAGAAGGAGGCGACGGAGACAGCGGCGGTGAGCATGGTGTTCTCCTAAGCAAACCCTTTTTGGTTTGCGCTCTTGGTGAAAGCTAAGTTGGCTTTCGCATGCACGATGTTTGCGAATGCATCCGTGGTCCGTCCTGCGAAAGCCTGCCTAGGCGTGGGGTTTGGGGGTGATCTGGACGGTTATCCTGGCCTGGGCGCCGGCGATGTTGCCGGGGAGCGCGACACTCAAGGAGGCCTCGAACGAACCGGTGGCGATCACCAGGCCGCTCTTGTTCAGGATGTTCTCGGCCAGGGCGACGGCCTGGGCGATCTGATCGAGGGTGTCGATCACGTTGACGGGAGCAGGCGGCGGCGGTGGCAGCGGAACCGCGGCGCTGCGCACGGCGTCCAGCACGTCGGCGATACGGCCCTCGATGGTGCCGAGAAGTCCGTCGATGGCCTGTTGCACGTCGTGCGTCAGGTTCGCCGGGGCGGCAAGCACCGTGTTGACCACGCCGGTCAAGGCATGGCCGATGTCTCCGGCGACCTGGGCGAGTGGGTTGGGGTCAGCCATGGAGGCCTCCGGGTTGGGGCTGCCGGGTGCCGAGGTGGCGGGCGAGGAACTGGGCGAGGGCGGCCTCGGCGCCGGCGATGTTGTTGGCCTGCAGCAGGGCGGCGACGGAGTTGAGTTCGGTCTCGAGCGCCGCGCGGGTGTTGGGGTCGAGGTTGGCGCGGGTGATGACGCCCTCGGCGGCCTTCAGCGCGGCCTCGAGTTCGGCGCGCATCACCTTTTCGTCGGCGGTGGGCGACGGCTGAGCGGGCTGCACGGCGGGGACTTGCGGTTGCTGCGGCTGCTGCTGCGGCATGTCGGCGACATTGACGATTTGCAGCTTGATGGTGCAGCGGTTGGTCTGGGTTTCCTGCGTCGTGCCCGAGGAGATGCTCAAGGTTTTGGCACCGAAAACGGTGGCGAGCGGATTGTCGATCTGCAGGGTATTGTTGATGGCGTTGCTGGACATCTCGAAGGACAGATCGACATCCACGGTCCTCACCGTGAGCGTACCAAGGCGACTGGCCGAGTTGGTGACCAGCGCCTTGCTGCCGGAACCAATGCTGGTGCCGAGTTCGACTAGAAGGTCACCGATGCCGATGAAGCGCAGTGGCTCCATGCCACCCTCCCCGCGTTCGTTGTCCGACGCCGAAGGGACGTTATAAGCGCGCCGGACGGCTGGCGAGAGGGTTTGCGGCGCCTCGGCGTCACGCTTGCGTGAGACCGTGCGGCGGGCAGATCCAGGCGGGGCGGCCTGTTGCGGTTTGAAATTTCCGTGAGGCGGGCGGCGGCGGGCGCTGATTCACTTTGCCCGACGGGGAGCGCGCTTCTAGGCTTGGCGATGTCGCGCGGATCGGCCGCGCCAGGGATGGATTGCGGTATGCGCCATAGTTTTGCTCGGGGCCTTGTGCTGGCCCTGCCGGTTGCGTTTCTCTGCGGGGTCGGCATGGCGCCTGCGGCGTTGGCCGCGGCGGCCGGCGAAGTCAGTGTCGGTGCCATCAACAACACCAGTTGTCCGCTGACCTCGACCAACCCGAACTGTGCCATCGGCACCACCAGCGCGAGCGTCGACAATGCCGGCCTGTCCTCGGCCGGCGCCCAGGCGAGCCTGGCGAGCGGCACCTTGTCGATCCAGGCGAGCTCCGACGGCACGTTCGGCCACTACGCCGCCGCATTGGCGGAAATCTGGGACAGCTTCGCCTTTTCCGGGGTGACGGCGGGGCAGACCGCGACGGTCACGATTTCGGGCACCGCCAGCGCCACGGGCTCGGCGGCGTTGAACTACTTCGCCGATCTGGTGCCGGCCGGCCTGATTTCCCCGCCCAATGGCGGCAATGGCGAACTGATCCCGCTCGGCACCACCGGGGCGTGGAGCGTGACGACGCAGTTCGCCATCGCCAATGGCGCGCTCGACAACGGCGCCTATACCTTCAACGCCGGGCTGTCCGGCGCGACCTCGCTGTGTGGCAGCAGTGACTGCCCGGGCGTTCTCGCGATGGATGCGGTGGTGACCCTGACGGTGCCGGACAATGTGACCGTGACCTTCGATACCGGGTTGGGCACGGCGGTGCCGGAGCCCGCGACCTGGGTGCTGTTCCTGTTCGCGCCGGCGCTGTTCTGGCTGCGGCGGCGGGTGCCCGTGCCGAACGGCGCGCGGTAGCCGCTCAGTCCGAGGCGATCTCCGGCAGCATCTCGGCCAGCATCACCGCGCCGTTCCATTCCTGCATCACCGCTGCCGCGGCGTCGCGCGCTTCGGACGAGGTCTTGACCACCACATGCGGGCGCAGCAGGCGGATGATTTCGTCGGCGGTGCCGGAGGTGTCGACGATGACGAGGTCGACCGCGGGCAGACTGGCGAGCCGGGCGGCGCGCACCGCCTCGCTCTGGTGCGGGCGGTTGGCGCCTTTGGTCGCGCGCACCGCGGCATCGCCCTGCACGCCGACGATCAGACGGTCACACGCACCATGGGCCTGTTCGATGAGATGGATGTGGCCGGGCTTGAGCGGGTCGAAGGCGTCATCGGTGTAGCCGACACGCCACTGGCTGCGGCGCCAGCGTTCGGCGAGGCGGGCGGCGACGTCGCGGCTGACGATTTTGCGCAGTGCGCCGGCATGGGGCGAGATCGCGGCGAGCAGGTCGCTCTCGCGCACGACCGAGGTGCCGATCTTGCCGACCACGACGCTGGCGGCGATGTTGGCCAGGCGGGTGGCGAGCCGCAGGTCGAGACCCGCGGCGAGTCCGGCGCCGAGGGTGGCGAGCGCGGTGTCGCCGGTGCCGGCGATGTCGAACACCTCGGCCGATTCGGCGGGGAAATGCTGGCAGCCCGCGGCGTCCACCAGGGTCATGCCGTCTTCGCCGCGGGTGACCAGCACGGCGCCGAAGTCGTGGCGCTCGCGCAGCACGGCGGCGGCGGCGGCAACGGAGGCATCGTCGCCGGCAGGCAGGCCGGTGGCGGCGGCGAGGTCGCGGGCGGCGGCCATCACCACGTCGGCGCCGGCGTAGCGGTGGTAGTCCGGGGCATGCACGTCGGCGACGATGCGGCGGCCGGCCTTGCGGGCGGCGGCGATGATCCGGGTCGGGATGTCACCGGCGAGGACGCCCTTGCGATAGTCGGAGAGGATGACGACCGAGGTGGCACCGATGGCGTCGCGCGCGATTTTCAGCAGGCGATCCGCCAGCTTGGGATGGATCGGGCGGCTGTCCTCGCGGTCGGCGCGCAGGATCTGGTGGCCCTGCACGGCGCGGCCCTGGGCGACGAAGCGGGTTTTCAGCGTGGTGATGCGGCGGCCCTGGACCAGCAGCCAGGGCTCGACCCCGGGCTGGTTGCCGATCAGGCCGGTGAGGTCACCGCCGGCCTCGTCGTCGCCGATGATGGAGACGAAGGCGACCGCGACGCGCAACGCCGCGAGGTTGCGCACCACGTTGGCGGCGCCGCCTGGGACGGCGAGTACGTTCTCGACCTTGAGCACCGGAACCGGGGCCTCGGGGCTGATGCGGTCGACCGCGCCGTAGACGTAGCGGTCCAACATGGCATCGCCGATGACGAGGACCTGCGTGTTCGCGAGGCGGCGAACGGCGGCGGCGAGGGCGGCGTCGGCGACATCAGTCGCGGTTTCAGGGCTCATGTCATCCGCCCGTAGCGAAGTGGCGGGCCGCTGGCAAGGCGCGTGTCATGTCTGGAGGAAGGCAACGCGATCTTCCTCCAGTACGGCGCAGGTCAGCGGCCCGCCGAGAACGGCGCCGGTGTCGATGCCGATGCGGTGCGCCAACACGCAGGGCGCATGCGTCGGGGTGTGGCCATGGACGGCCACGGCGGGCAGCGTGCCCTCGAAGGAGAGGAAGGGTTCGCGGATCCACAGCATGTCCTGCCGGGTCTGCTGCAGCAGCGGCACGCCGGGCCGCAGTCCGGCATGAACGAAGACATAGCCGCCGACGCGGTGCACCACCTCGAGGCCGCGCAGCAGCCCGAGCTGGGTGGGCGGGATGCCGGCGGCCCAGGCCGATGGCGGATCGCGCCACGACAGGCCCCAGCTCGCGAGCGTTTCGCCGCCGCCATTGTCAAGCCAATGCCGGGCCTCGGCGCGGTTGTTCGAGGCCAGGGCGTTGAGCAGCATGTCCTCGTGGTTGCCCATCAGATTGGCGACGGCAAGGTCAGGGGCGCCGGCGATCGGGCGGCTCAGGCGGTCGAGCACGCTGGCGGAATCGGGGCCGCGGTCGATGTAGTCGCCGAGATGGATCAGCAGTTTGTGGTCGATCGGATACTCGGCGAGGTCGGCCGCGATGGCCGCGTGCATGGCCGCCAGGCGGTCGTCGCACCCGTGCACGTCGCCGATGGCGTAGATGCGAATTCCGGCCGGAATTGTAGCCGGCGCTAACGGAGCGGTAACCATGATGCGGCAGCCTAGTCCCGCCACCCGCCCGGCGCGAGAGCCGGAATGCATGGCGGATCGGCGGAGATGAGGCGGAATATGGAACTGGAGCCGGAAAATCCGGTCGGCCCGCTTGCGCTGATGGCGGACATCGGGTGAGTGCGAGCATCGCAGGTTTGACGCTGCCGGCATCGCTGCGGGGCGATCCGGCGGCTGATATGGGGCCGGGCGAGCGGCAGTTGCTGGAGGCGGCGCGGCGCGCGACGGTGCCGGGCTGGGCGGCGTTGATCGTGCTGTTCAGTCATTTTCCGCCGCCCGGTCCGCGGCCGCATCATCGCCGCGTGGCCCGCGCCATTCTGGACGATGCGGCGCAGCGCCATGGTGGGCAGGTTTTCGGGCTGCACAACCTCGACCTCGTCCTGCTCTGCCCGACCGCGACGCTGCGGGCGCCGGCGAGCACGCGGGCCAGCGGGGCAGGGGGGGAGACCTTGCCGGAACTGCTCGTTCGCCTGCTCCGAGGGGAAACCGCCGAGGGCCAGCCGCCGGTGACGATCTGGCAGTTGCCGGACGCGCGTGACCGGCTGCTCGCCTACGCCACCGACCGCCTTGCCGAGGGCGGGCTGACGCCGCTGGATCACGCCGTGGCGCGCGCCGAACTGCCGCTCGGGTTGACCGCGGCGGCCGAGGCGCGGCTGTTGCCTGACCTGCTGTTGCGCCAGACCGGCGTGCTGCTGGGGGCCGGCGGGGCGCGGCGGATCCGGCCGCTGTTCCGTGAGATCACCTACGCCACGGCGGCGCTGCAGGCGGAGGCCGGCAGCGATCCGTTCGATGCGGACCCGTTCCTGTTGCGCCACTTCGCCGCGCGGCTGGAGGAGCGGGTGCTCTCGGCGCTGCCCGACGAGGTGGGGCGGCGGGGCGCGCTTGATCCGCTCGGCGGGCCGCCGCTGCATCTCAACCTGGCGCCCGAATCGGTCACCACCGGGGCCTTCGCCACGGTGGTGGAGCTGTGTCGGGCACGCAAAGTCGGGCTCGGCGTCGAGATCGCGTTGGTGGACGCGGCGGCCGATCCGGAGAGCTATGCGGCGGCGCGGGCGATCCTGGCGGCGTGCGGGGTTGCCTGCGTGATCGATCACCTCTCGCTGCTCGCGCTGCGCCTCGCCCGGCCGGCCGCGCTGGCGCCGGATCTGGTGAAGCTGGAATGGACGTCCCGGCTGGCGCGGCTGTCCGGGAGCGAGGCGCGCGAACTGGAGGCGGCGCTGGTCGAGATCGGGGTGGAGCGCGTGCTGCTGATCGGGGCGGACGCCGAGGCACCGCTGCAATGGGGGCTCGCGCACGGCATCCGCCGCTTCCAGGGGCGCCATGTCGACGCGATGCTGGCGGCCAGCCGGTTGTCGATCTGCGCGCAGGCGCGCGACTGCTCGCTGCGCCAGTGCACCGAGCGCGCGAGCGCGGTTGCGCTCGGCGGCCGGGTCGGCTGCCGCAACTCGATGCTGCTCGATGCCGGCGCGCCCGCGGATGGCGCAGTGTGAGTACCGCCCTCTCACGCCGCGACAGTGCCGATGATCCTGCCCGCGATGTGCGCCAGGGCAGCCCCGAGGATGCCCGCAGGTTGGCGACGCTGGTGCGGGAATGCGGCACCAGCGGCATCTCGCGTCAGGTGCTGCTGCTGCGGCTGTCGCAACTGCCGGACGGGCGCAACCGGCCGCATCATCTGCAACTCGCCACCGACGCGCTGCTGCCGCTGACCGGGGCGGCACGGGCGCAGCTGTTCCATTTGCCAAACCAGGACCAGGTCGTGGTGTGGCGCGGCGATACGCCGGCGTTGCGGGCCAGCCTGGACACGCTGCGCCACTTGTTTTCCGACGATCCGGGCTTCGGGCCAGACCCGATGGCCATCGCCGCCGTGCTGGCGCTGCCCGAGGATGCGGAACTGGTGCAGCACGTCGTCAGCGAAAGCCTGCGGCCACGCACGCCGCCGCCGGTGCCGCGTCTCGGCGGGCAGCCGCTGGATCCGCCGACGCTGCTGGCGCTGGAGCGGGCGATCGCCCAGGCCGACATGAGCCGGTTCGCCCGCCGCGAGCCGATCTGCCGGACCGGGCCGGACGGGTTCCGGCTGGCCTGGGAGCGGCGATTTCTCTCCGACGGTGAGTTGTTCGATACCATCCTGCCCGATCGCGCGCCGCGGGCCGATTTGTGGCTGTTTCGCCGACTGACCCGCACGCTCGACCGGCGGATGCTCTCGCTGCTCTCGGCGGTGGAGGAGGTGCGCGGGGTGCCGCCGTTCAGTGTCGATCTCAACGTCGCGAGCCTGCTGGGGGCGGAATTCCTGCGCTTCGACGCCAATCTTCCGACCGTGTTGCGCGGCCAGGTGGTGATCAACCTGCATGCCGAGGATATCCTGACGGACCTGGCGAGCTTCTGCTTCGCCCGCGACTTCGCCGCCGCGCGCGGCTATCGGCTGCTGCTGCACGATGTCGGGCTCACCCAGCTCGCACTGCTGCCGCCGGAGCGGCTGGGGTTCGATCTGGTGCACCTGCGCTACGCACCCGCCGTGGCTGCCGCGGCACTGCCGGCCGCGATCGATCCCGCGATGGTCGTGCTCGGCAATGCCGATGCCAGCGCCATGGCCTGGGGGCGGGCCCAGGGCATCGCGCTGTACCAGGGCAAGATCGCGCGGCCGCCCGGGCGGGCAGCGCGTTAGATAGCGGAGGCGGGGAGCCCGATAGACCGAACCGCCGCGGCGTCCTATAGGGCGGCGCATGGCAAACGATGCAATCTCCGTCGAGGCGCTGTCCAAGCGCTTCGGCCCCACCCTGGCCGTGGATGGCATCGATTTCACCGTCGCGGCAGGCGCCACCGTTGGCCTGCTCGGCGGCAACGGGGCGGGCAAGACCACCACGATCTCGATGCTGCTCGGACTGCTGCTGCCCAGTGCGGGGCGCATAAGGGTGCTCGGTCACGACATGGCAACCGACCGATTCGCCGCACTCGCGCGGATGAATTTCTCCTCGCCCTACATCGCCTTGCCGCACCGGCTGTCGGTAATCGAGAACCTGCGGGTCTACGGCCATCTCTACAACGTGCGCCGCACCGAGCGGCGGATCGCCGAGCTGGCGGACCAGCTCGATCTGCACCCGTTGCTCGACCGCCCCGCCGGAGAGTTGTCGGCCGGGCAGAAGACACGGGTCGCGCTGGCGAAATCTCTCATCAACCGGCCCGATGTGCTGCTGCTCGACGAGCCGACCGCCTCGCTCGACCCCGATACCGGGGATCTTGTGCGCACCTGGCTCGAGCGCTACGCCGCCGAGAGCGGCTGCGCCATCCTGCTTGCCAGCCACAACATGGCCGAGGTCGAGCGGCTGTGCGGCGATGTGCTGATGATGAAGCAGGGGCGCATCGTCGATCGCGGCAGCCCGGCGGACCTGCTGGGGCGCTACGGACGCGATACGCTGGAGGCGGTGTTCCTCGATATCGCCCGCGGCACAGGGGAGGCGGCATGACCGGCGCGTCGGTGGCGCAGGCGGGGCGTCGCATCTGGGGCATGATGTACCGGCATCTGGCGCTCTACCGGCGGTCCTGGCCGCGGCTGCTGGAGCTGGCGTACTGGCCGACCCTGCAGATGTGCATCTGGGGCTTCACCGCGAGCTTCTTCGCTGCGCGCGGCGGCGGGGTGGCGATGGTCACGATCGGGATGCTGCTGGGCGGCGTGCTGCTGTGGGAGGTGGCGCTGCGCAGCCAGATGGGGGTTGCGATCTCGTTCCTGGAGGAGATCTGGTCGCGCAACCTGGGCCATGTCTTCGTCAGTCCGCTGCGGCCGTGGGAGCTGGTGGCGGCGCTGATCGCGATGTCGGTGCTGCGCATGCTGGCGGGCGTGCTGCCGGCGGTGCTGCTGGCCTGGGCATTGTATGCGTTCAATCTTTTCGCCCTCGGGCCGGCGCTGATCCTGTTCGCGCTCAATCTGATGGCGATGGGGTGGTGGGTGTCGCTCGGGGTGGTGAGCCTGATCCTGCGGCATGGCGCGGGCGCGGAGGCGCTGGCCTGGTCGGTGCTGTTCGGCATCACCCCGTTTGCCGCCGTGTTCTATCCCGTCAGCGTGCTGCCGTGGTTCCTGCAGCCGGTGGCCTGGGCGCTGCCGGCGGCCCATGTGTTCGAGGGAATGCGCGCGGTGCTGGCCGGGGGTGCGTTTCCCTGGGGGCATCTCGCGGCCGGGAGCCTGCTAAACCTCGCTTGGCTGGCGGCGGCGGCCTGGCTGTTCGCGGTCCAGTTCCGGGCTGCGCGGGTGCGCGGCGCGCTCCTCTCGATCGGGGAATAATGATGTCGCATACCGGCTTCTGGCTGATCCGCCATGCCCTCGTGGAAGAGAATGCGCGGGCGATGCTGTATGGCACGATGGATGTCGAGCTCTGCCCGCACAGTCTCGAAGCCGAGCGCCCGACCTACGCCGCGCTTGCCCGGCGCCTGCCGCGTCCGGCGGAATGGGTGGTCACGCCGCTGTCGCGCACGCGGCGCACCGCCGAGGCGGTGTTCGCGGCCGGCTATCCCGGCGCGGAATGGCGCGTCGAGCCCGACCTGATCGAGCAGGACCTCGGCGAATGGCAGGGGTTGGCGCACGCCGAACTCCCGGCGCGGCTGTCGCTGCCGGCCCATCCGTTCTGGCCCCATGCCGGGCAGGAAATGCCGCCGGGCGGGGAAAGCATGTCCGAGGTGATCCTGCGCGTTGGGGCCACGCTGGAACGTCTGGCCCGCAGCCATCTCGGCCACGACGTCATCATCGTCAGCCACGGCGGGGCGATCCGCGCCGCCATCGCCCATGCCCTCGGGATTGGGCCCGACAACGCGCTGCACCTCTCGATCCACAACCTCTCGCTCACCCGGATGGAGCGCCACCGCGGCGGCTGGCGGGTGGTCTGCGTCAACGAGATCGCAGGGGTGTGACCAGGGAACGGATGAAGAGTTGGTTGGAAAACCAGTTCCGGCTTGCGTCGTGACATGCTGCCGCCGCAGTTTGCGCCCATCACAAGGCTCGCTCCGAGTCGCGCCGCGCGCGCCGGGGCTGACCCCGGGAGATTTTTGCCGATGAACCGTATCCTGCTCGCTTTCACCCTGCTGCTGTCCGGCTGCGCCGGCGCGGTTGCCCAGTCCTCCACCGAACAGCAGACCCTGGTCGACCGCTCCACCTTGGTCGTGCAGGAACTGCTTGGGGACCAGAACGCCAGCGAGGCGCGCGCGCTGCTCAAGCGGGCCAAGGGCGCGATGGTGTGCCCACGCATCTTCAAGGCCGGCTTCTTCGTCGGCGGCCAGGGCGGCGGCTGCGTGCTGGTGGGGCGCAACGCCGAAGGTGCCTGGTCGGCGCCGGCGTTCTACTCGATGGGCAGCGGCAGCGTCGGCCTGCAGATCGGCGTGCAGGACGCCGAGATGATCTTCATCGTGCTGACCGAACGGGGGCTCCAGGCGCTGCTCGACAGCCAGTTCAAATTCGGCGCCGATGCCTCGGTTGCGGTGGCCTCGATTGGTGCCGGAGTTTCGGGCGCGACCACCGCCGCCCTGCGCGCCGATATCGTCTCCTTCGCCCAGGCCCGCGGGCTGTTCGCCGGCATCTCGGTGGAAGGCAGCCTGCTTTCCGTGCGCAGCGACTGGAACGCCGCCTACTACGGCAAAATGATCGGCGCCCACCAGATCGTGCTGAACATGGAAGGCCAAAACCAAGGCGCCGTGCCGCTCCAGGAAATGCTGGCACGCTACGCCCAGTAGGGCGGACGGGAAGACAAGGTCGGGACGGCGTGATGAAGTCTGGCGCCTGCACGAAGCTTGGCGCTTCCTCTGCGCGCCGACCGCTGCCCGGTCCGGGCATCCGGTCATCACGGTGAGGCGCTGGATCGCCACCGTCGGCCATGCCACCGACGGCCATCCCGGGTTAGCATTGAAGGCGGCTGGCGTGAACCCAGCCCGCGTCGAGCGGCTTGCAGTGATCTACCGGCGCGATCGGGGCTGGACCAAACCCAAACTGCGTCTCTGCCTCTACCTCGCGATCCGTCTCGGCGCTCGCCTTCCGGGCTCGTTGCGCCTGCTGGGATGGGCCGCCCGGCTGTGCCCTCCGCTGCATGATGCCGTCGCCAACCGCTACCGTCAGTGGACCCGCCCGACCACGGGAACAGTGCAGCCACCGCCCGGTATCGCCGCGCTGATCGGCCCGGCCGAACGCCGCATCCGGCAGCGCCTGTTGCAATCGCGACAGGGGGGCGGCGTATTTTGATGCGTATCGTGATCGACCTTGCAACCGCCGCCGATGCGGCGATCGATCTCGCACTCATCCTGGCCCGCACGCCGCACGGCCATGCCGTCGTTGCCGTGCTCGACGGAACATGGTCGGACCATCTGCACACCGCTCAGCAACGCCTCCGCACTGCTTTCTCGTCCGCTGACATCGTGCTCTGGCATCCTCCGGCGGATGACCCGGCAGGCCTTGCCACCTCCCTGATCCGCGCGGCCGTCATCGCCGGACTGGCGCCGGATATCCTCCTCCTGGCGGTTCCGCCAGACGCAAGGACGGCTTGGCCGGACGACCTGCCGGCACCCGTGACCCTTCCGGCTGCTTCCCTCGCGCTCCCCCTCGAGGCGCCTGCCGTATGGGACGCCCTGCAACGCCATCTCGCCGCATACCCGGCCCAAAAGCCATCCACGGCGCCGCCAAGGCGCCTGAAACTCGCCCATCTCGGACCCCTGCTGCCCGACGCCAGCGGGGTCGCCGAAGTCACCAGTTCCATCCTCCCGGAATTGCACCGGCACTACGACGTTACCCTCTTCGCCCCTGATCCCGCTGCCGTCGACCCGGCGCTGCGTGCGGCCTACACGATTGAGGCCACTGCGGACTTCCCGGCCATGGCCGGGCGCTTCGAGCGTATCGTCGCCCAGCTCGGCAATTCCCCCTACCACCGCGAACCCGGCCGCCTTCTCCGCCAATTCCCAGGAGTGGCCGTCCTGCACGACACCATGCTCGGCGACTTCACCGAAAACCTCGTCGGCCCGGCGTTCGCGGCAGCCGTGTTCGAGACCGAAGGCTGGCCCGCCGCAATTTCCATCGCCGCCCACGGCCCCGGCCCGACCATGCGCCACCACGCCTGCCTGTGGCCGTTGCCGCCAGACGCCCTCGGCGCCGTGGTCCACTCCGCCCATGCCAAGGCAATGCTCCGGGAGGCCAGCAACATTCCATCCTGGCAATCGCCGCTTCCCCTGCTCTACGGCGAGGCCGCCGGCAAACAGCCGCTCCCGCCCCGAGATCAGGCCCGCGCCCTGCTCGGCATCGCCACCACGGATCTGCTCGTGGTCTGCTTCGGCGCCATCACGCCGGCGAAATGCCCGCTCCTCGTCCGCTCCTCCTTCACCAAGGCGTTCGACGGCGACCACAGGGCCCGGCTGGTCTTCGCCGGCGAGGTTCTCGCCGGCCCGGTCCCAGCGGCCCAGGAGCGGATTGCCGTCACCGGGCGCCTGACTGCGGATGCCTGGCGGCACTGGCTCGCCGCCGCGGATATCGCGGTGCAGCTGCGGCGGGACTCGCGCGGTGAGACCTCCGGCGCCGTCATGGACGCCCTGGCCGCGGGCGTGCCCACTATCGCCAACGCCCATGGCGCCATGGCCGAACTCCCCGCCGACGCTGTGCTCCTCCTTCCCGAAAATCTCACGCCGCATGACCTGGCCGACGCCCTCGCAACCCTGGCTGCGGATCCGGCTTTGCGCGCCCGCCTCGGGGCTGCCGGCCGCGCCCATGTCACCACCGCACACGCCCCCGAAACCGCAGTCGCCCACTACGTCGCCGCGATCGAGGCCGCCTATGCCACCTCGTCCTCGCGCGGCGCCGCCGAGTGGCTCCTGCGCCGTTTGGCCAATACCCCGGTGCCGGTCGACTCCCTCGCGCCGGCCGTCGCGGCCAGCCTGCCGGCACAATCGCGACGCCGCCTTCTCGTCGATGTCTCGATTGTCGCCCGGCAGGATATTGGCACCGGCATCCAGCGCGTCACCCGCGAAATCGCGCGGCGGCTTGTCGCACTTGATACGCCGGGCTGGCGGATCGAGACCCTGCGCGGCGATGCCAATGGCCTCGTGCTGGCCCGCGACTGGGCCGCCGGCCAGCTCGGTATTGCTTGCCCGGCGCCGGACGAACTTGCCGAAATCGGTGCCGGTGACCGTATCCTGCTGCTCGACTTTCCAGGGATGGTCGAACCGCGCGACATGCTGGCCCTGCGCCAGGCACAGGCCCGCGGTGCCGAGCTCGTGTTCGTCGTCTACGATCTCCTGCCGCTGCTCCATCCCGAGTGGTTCCCGCCGGCCGAACAGGACCACTCCGCGGCGTATCAGGCCCAGATGTTTGGTTTCGTCGACGCCGCCCTCTGCATCTCGCGCGCAGTCGCGGACGAGCTGGCTTGCGCGCTCGACACCGGCATGGTGCTGCGAAACCGCGCCCTCGACATCGGCTGGTTCCATCTCGGGAGCGATTTCCGCCCCGACATCGCCGGCGCCGCCCGCCCCGACTCCGTGGCCACCGCACTCGCCGCCATGACAAGAATGCCGAGCCTTTTGATGGTCGGCACGGTCGAACCCCGCAAAGGCCATGCCCAGGCCTTAGGGTCTGACACAAAACAAGTGAATCGGGGCTAGGAATCGGTCGGCAGCGCGTACTAACGTTGCGAGGTGATCGACAGGGACGCCATCAGGGCCCGTTTTGAGACGCTCGCGCCGTTCCTGAACGAACGTGCACGGCG
>CAIYSR010000170.1 GCA_903928895.1 uncultured Rhodospirillales bacterium
CCTTCAGTTGGAAGCCCGCGATCTCGCGTGCGGAGGCGGGCGAAGCCCATCAATTCTTTCCTCACGGGCAAGATCGTGCCGATATCGCAGGATTGATGGCCTGCGGCGCAAGCAAGATCAGTGTTTTCAACTGAAGGTCGCTGATCCAGCCGCTGAATGGAACGGGTTCAAAGGGCCCGCGGCCCTTTGCCGGCGGAGCCTTGATTGCCTTGCCTGCCTTCACACGATTGCCCTGCCCTCATGCCGCGCGCCGTTGCCCTGCCCGCCCGCCCGTGCTCACAATCCCACCTCACTCCACCGGGGGCCGACAGATGACGAAGTTGCCGCACCGCATGCTCTGGGCCGCCGCCGCCCTCAGCGCCACCCTGCTCGCCGGCCCCGCCCACGCCGCCGGCAACCTGCGCATCGGCATCGCCGAAGACCCCGACATCCTCGACCCCGCCCGCTCCGGCTCCTATGTCGGGCGGATCATTTTCGCGGCCCTGTGCGACAAGCTGGTCGATATCGACGCCAAGCTGAATTTCGTCCCGCAACTCGCCACAAAATGGGAGTGGTCGGCCGACAACATGGCCCTGACCGTCACGCTGCGGCCCGGCGTGAAATTCCACGACGGCGAGGCGGTCGATGCCGAGGCGGTGAAAATCAACCTCGCCCGCTATCAGACCGCGCCGGAAAGTGTGCGCAAGGGCGAGGTCAAGCCCATCGCCGCCGTCGAGGTGATCGACCCGCTCACCGTGCGCATCCGCCTGTCCCAGCCCTACGCGCCCCTGGTGGCGGTGCTGGCAGATCGCGCCGGCATGCTGATCTCGCCCAAGGCCCTGGCCCGCCTCGGCGCCGATGTGGCGAACAACCCGGCCTGCGCCGGGCCCTTCAAGTTCACCGAACGCGTTGCCCAGGACCACATCACGCTCGACCGCTTCCCCGGCTACTGGGACGCCGGCAAGGTCAGCCTCGATCGCATCACCTACCGCCCCTACGCCGACAGCACCGTGCGCCTGGTGAACCTGCAATCCGGCCAGCTCGACATGATCGAGCGCATGGCCCCGTCCGACGCGGCCCGGGTCAAGGCCGATCCCAAGCTGCGCCTGCTGACTTCGCCGGCGATCGCCTACCAGGGGCTCTACATCAACCTCGCCCACGGCCCGGCCGCGGATAATCCGCTCGGCAAGGACGCCCGCGTGCGCGAGGCGTTCGAAAAATCCCTCGACCGCACCATCATCAACCAGGTCGTCGGTGAAGGCATGTACGTCCCTTCCAACCAGACGGAATCGCCGGGCTCGCCCTACTGGAACCCGGCCCATCCCGTCCCGCCGCGCGACGTCGCCGGCGCCAAGGCGCTGCTGAAGGCGGCCGGCTACGACAAGGTCTCCTTCACCCTGACCATCTACAACGCCCCCATCGCCCAACAGACCGCCGAACTCATCCAGTCCATGGCCGCCGAGGCCGGCTTCGACATCAAGCTCAAGATGATGGAAGCCAACGCCGCCACCCAGTCCGCCGTCGACGGCGAGCACCAGATGGTCACCGGCATCTGGTCCGGCCGTGCCGATCCGGACGGCAATATCTCGATCTGGCTGGCCAAGGAGGGCTTCCTCAACTGGGGCCGCTACGACAGCCCCGAGCTCAATACCCTCCTCGTCCAGGCCCGCGGGATCACCGATGTCGCTGCACGCAAGGCGCTCTACGCCAAGGTCTCCGATATCTACCTGCGCGACCGCCCGATGATCGTGATGTACCATCAGACCTGGTTGTTCGGAACCTCGGACCGGGTGACCGGCTTTGCCCCGGTGCCCGATGGCCTGGTGCGGCCGCAGGGCATGCAAATCAGGAACTGACGATGACCCTCTCCAACATTTCCATCGACGGCAAGCGCCTGCTCGCCGACCTCACCAAGCTGCGCGAATTCGGCACCTACAAAACCGGCGTGCACCGGCCGACCTACTCCAAGATCGACATGGAAAGCCGCCACTGGATCTGCGAACGCATGCGCGAAGCCGGGCTGACCCCCGAGATCGACGGCGTCGGCAACGTCATCGGCCGCGGTGAAGGCGATGGCCCCCGCGTTCTGCTGGGCAGCCACACCGAGACCCAGCCCTACGCCGGCTGGCTCGATGGTGCCCTCGGCGTCATGTACGGCCTCGAAGTCGCCCGCGCCGTCGGCCACGGGGTCGACGTCGTCTCCTGGGCCGACGAGGAGGGCCACTACTCCTCCTTCCCCGGCAGCCGCTCCTATATCGGTCAGTTCTCCGAGGCCGACATCGACGCTGGCCGCAACAAATACGATGGCATCTCCATGCGCGACGCCCTCGCCGCCGCCGGCCTCGCCGGCCGCCCGCGCATCGCCCATCAGCCTGGCCGCTATCTCGGCTACCTCGAAGCCCATATCGAGCAGGGCGACACCCTGGAAAGCACCGGCGAGAAAATCGGCATCGTCACCTCCATTGTCGGCATCTGGGCCTACCGCATCGCCTTCGAAGGCGTGCAGAACCACGCCGGCACCACCCGCATGGCCATCCGCAAGGATGCCGGCCTCGCCGCCGTCAAACTCATCGCCGCCATCGACGCCCTGTTCCCCACCATCTGCGCCGAGCGCACGGTCTGGACCGTCGGCCGCATCACCCTCGATCCCGGCGCCGGCTCCATCATCCCCGGCGGCGCCGAAGTGATGTTCCAGATCCGCGATGCCGACCCCGACGTGCTGCTGAAACTCCAAAACGCGCTGGAAACCCTCGTCGCCGAAGCCAACCTAGGCCCCTGCCGCGCCACCTTGCACAACGTCTCACGCTCCACCCCCTCGCTGATGGACCCAGAATTCCAGAACGCCCTGGAACGCGCCGCCGAACGCTACGCCCCCGGACTGCACCAGCGCATGCCCAGCGGCGCCGGCCACGACGCGCAATGGCTCGCCCGCGTCATGCCGTCCGCCATGCTGTTCGTCCCCTCCATCGGCGGCATCAGCCACCATTGGAGCGAGGACACCTCCGACGAAGACATTGTCCTGGGCTGTCAGGTGATGGCCGCGGCGGTTGCTGAGATCCTGGGCAGGTAAGGCGAGGCAAGCGCTTCTTTTTTGAAAAAAAGAAGCAAAAAA
>CAIYSR010000171.1 GCA_903928895.1 uncultured Rhodospirillales bacterium
CTGACGATGACCCGCCGCGCGACATAAGATGACGATTGGAACAATTAATGCGTGAATACAGTTAATGAGTGAATGATAAGTTTTAGCTTGAACCTGTCTCCCCGCTGACGATGACCCGCTGCGCGCCGCCGGCCCGCCAGCGCCGCCGCCGCCGCCGCCGCCGCGATCCCGAGCGCCACCGCGCCGAGCAGCGCCGCGCAGGCGTTTTCCGCCATGTGCCCGCCCGGCGCCGCCAGCCGCGTGTGCAGATGCTGCCCGCCGATCACGATCTCGACATCGCTGCCCTCCGCGTCTGCCCGCGCCGTGGCCAGCACCGCCGCGCCGCCGGCGCGCCCGAATGTCAGCGCCGCCGGCGCCATCGCCGCCATCCGCCCGCGCATCGGCGTATCCGCCGGCAGGATCAGCACCCCCCCCGGCTCCAGCCCCTCGCGGATCGAAAGTTTCTCGTCCGCAATCGCCTCCAGGCTTCCGAGATGCCCGATATGCGCGCGCGCGATCGCGGTCACCAGCGCCACATGGGGCCGCGCCATCCGCGCCAGCGGGGCGATCTCGCCGGCATGGTTCATCCCCAGTTCCACCACCGCGTAGGCCGCCCCCGGCGCCAGCCGCGCCAGCGTGAGCGGCACGCCCCAATGATTGTTGAGCGACGCCAGCGCCGCCGACGTCGGCCCCTGTGCCATCAGGATGCGGCGCAGCATCTCCTTCGTCGTGGTTTTGCCGACGCTTCCTGTCACCGCGATGAGCCGCCCGCCGAACCGCCCCCGCGCGAACCGGCCGAGCCCCTGCAACGCCGCGAACGTATCCGCCACCACCAGCAACGGCGCGCCGTCGAGCCCGTCCGGAACCCGATGCACCAGCGCCCCGGCCGCTCCCTTGGCCAGCGCGTCCGCGACATGGTCATGCCCGTCCCCGTTGTCGCCGACCAGGGCGACGAACACATCGCCCGGCGCGATCGCGCGGGTATCGATCGACACCCCGTGCGCCGCGAACGGCAGCGTCATCCGCCCGCCGGTCGCCGCCACCAGATCGGCCGCTTCCCACAAGGCGCTCATGTCCCGCCCACCAGCCGCCGCACGGTGGCAACGTCGTCGAACGGATAGGTCTGCCCGCCGATCGTCTGTCCCTGCTCGTGCCCCTTGCCCGCGACCACCAGCACATCGCCCGCCCCCAGCAGCGACAGCCCCGCGGCGATCGCCTCGGCACGATCGCCGATATCCCGCGCTGCCGGGCACCCCGCCCGCACCTCGGCACGGATCGACGCCGGGTTCTCGCCCCGCGGATTGTCATCGGTGACGATGGCGACATCCGCCAACCGGGCCGCCGCCGCGCCCATCAACGGCCGCTTACCGCGATCACGGTCGCCACCCGCGCCGAACACCACCACCAGCCGCGCCGCCGCATGCGGCCGCAGCGCCAGCAACAGCCGCTCCAGCGCATCCGGCGTGTGGGCGTAGTCGACATAGACCGCCGCCTGGTTGTCCAGCCGTGCCGCCAACTCCATCCGTCCGCGCACCCCGCGCAACCCCGACAGATGATGGAGTGCGTCGGACAACCCGCTCGCCCCCGCCAGCGCCGCCGCCACCAGCACATTGTCGGCCTGGAAGCGCCCGGGCAGCCGTATTTCGATCTCCTGCGTCACCCCTTCGCAGCGCAGGGTCAGCGCCTGCCCATCCGCCAACGGCACCGACCGCAGCAGGTCGAGCGTCGCCCCGCCTTCGCCCACCTCCAGCACCTCCAGACGCCGCCGCTGGGCAATCGCCCGCAGCGCGGCGCGGCTCCCCGCATCCAGCGCCGTGCTCGCCACCGCCGTCGCCCCCTCGGGCAGCAGCTCGCCGAACAGCCGCAGCTTGGCGCTCCGGTAGGCCGCCATCGAGCCGTGATAATCCAGATGGTCCCGCGTCAGGTTGGTGAAGGCGCCCGCCGCCAGCCGCACCCCGTCGAGCCGGAACTGGTCGAGCCCGTGCGAGGACGCCTCCATCGCGACATGCTCCACGCCGGCGCGGGCCAGCGCCGCCAGCATCCCCGCCAGCGCCACCGGATCGGGCGTGGTCAGCCCCGGCCCCGCCGGAAACCCGGGCGCGTTCAGCCCGAGCGTCCCCAGACTCGCCGCCCGCATCCCCGCCAGCGCCGCCAGCTGCCGGTAGAAATCGACGGTGCTGGTCTTGCCGTTGGTCCCGGTCACCGCCACCACCACATCCGGCTGCGCGCCCGCGAGCGCACTCGCCGCCCGCGCGAACATCCGCCGCGGCTGCGCATCCGTGAACAGCGGCACCTTCGGCACCCCGGCCGGCCACATTGTCCCCGCCGGCGCCAGCACCGCCGCCGCCCCGCGCCGCACCGCCTCGGCGATGAAAGCCCGGCCGTCCATTTTCGCCCCCGGCAGCGCCGCGAACAGCATCCCCGGCCCCGCCGCCCGGCTGTCCGCGGTCACGCCGCGGAGTCCGAGTCCGGCGATCTCGGGCCAGAACTCGGCGAGGGGAAGCGGGGTCCGCATGGCCTCAGCGGACCGCGACGACTTGCGGCGCAGGCGCCGTGCTCGGCTTGGGCGGCGGCGCCGGCACCGCAGGGCGCGGCGCCTGCGCCGCCATCGGGGGGGGCGACGGCTGCGCGCCCGCGGGTTGCCCCGCCGCCGGCTGCCCCGGCGACGGCTTGGCCCCCGCCGGCCGTCCGGGCTTCAACGGGATCAGCAGCGAGGCCTCGATCGCCACCGCATTGTCGGTATCGGGCAGCATCTCCAGCATCGGCCCGATCTTGGCCACCACCTTGCCCACCGCCGGCGCGCTCACCGCGCCTGCCGTCGAATAGAACCCGGTGCTCTTGTTGCCATGCGGCTCGTCCAGCATCATGTAAACCGCGTAGCGCGGCGCGTTCATCGGAAACGCACTCATGAACGCCGAGACATTGGCCTTCTTGCTGTAGCCGTGATGCGAAATCTTCTCCGCCGTGCCGGTCTTGCCGCCGATGTAGTAGCCCGGCACCTCGGCCAGTTTGCCGTAGCCCTCGCGCACCACGATGCGCATCAGTTTGCGCATGGTGTCCGACGTCGACGGCTGCATCACCCTGATGCCCTCGCGCGGCGCCGCCCCCGGCTCGGCCGCGATCAGGGTCGGGCGATAATAGGTGCCCCCGTTGGAAATCGCCGCCGTCCCCGCCACCACATGCAGCGGCGAGACCGAGATGCCATGGCCGAACCCGATCGTCATCGTCGCGATCTGCTTCCAGTTCGCCGCCGCCGGCGCCATCGGCTGCCCGGCCTCGGGCAGCTCGATGCCGAGCCGCGCCAGCATGCCCATCCGGTCCATCCACAGCCGCTGCTTCTCGCCACCCACCGCCTCGGCCATCCGCGCCGCCCCGATATTGGACGAAAAGGCCACGATCTCCGGTACATAGAGCCAGCGATGCTGGCCGCCCTCGAAGTCCTTGATGGTGAACCGCCCGATATGGATCGGCGCCGAGGCATCGAACCCGTTCCAGATATTGACCGTCCCGGTGTCGAGCGCGAGCGCAGTGTCCTGCAACTTGAAGGTCGAGCCGGGCTCGTACATCCCGGTCACCGCCCGGTTGAAGCGCGCGTCGGGGGGCGCCTTGCCGAACAGATTGGCGTCGTAGTCGGGCAGGCTGACCATGGCGATCACCTCGCCGCTGCGCACATCCATCACGATGCCGCTGCCGCCGATCGCATTGAACTCGGTCATCGCCTTGAGCAGCTCGTCGCGCACCACCGTCTGCACCTTGGCATCGAGCGAGAGCTTCAGCGGCGCCGGATTGCTCGCCAGCCGCTTGTCGAAAAACAGTTCCACCCCGGCCGAGCCATGGCCGTCGACATTGACGCCCCCCATCACATGGGCAGCGACATTGCCGAGCGGATAATGGCGCTGCTCGCCCTCCTCGAATTCGATGCCGACGATGCCGAGCGCATTGATCGCCAGCTGCTCCTTCGGCGTCAGCCGATGCGCGATATAGACGAACTTGCTGCGCTCGTCCGCCAGCCGGCGCGACAGGTCGGCGGCATCGAGCCGCGGCAGGATCGCCTTGAGCTTGGCCACCGCATCCTGCGCATCGATCATCTTGCCCGGCACCGCAAAGACGTTGGCCGTCGGCAGCGAAACCGCGAGGGTGGTGCCGCGCCGGTCGGTGATGGTGGCGCGGCCCTTGTGCAGCCCGTAGTCGACCGCGACCGGCGGCGCCACCTGCCCGGCCGCGAGCGGCGGCGGCGGCGGCTCCGGCCGCCGCGCCTGCACCACCGGCTTGGGCGTCATCGGCTCGACCACCGTGGCATAGGCCAGCTTGAGCCCGACAAGCGCGAACAGCCCGGCGAAAAACAGCCCGGCGAACTTCAAACGGCCGCGCATCACAAGCTGGTCGGGCTCCACCGGCGCGTCGGAAAACCGGAACCTTTCGATCCGCGGCGTGGCGCCCGCCTCCGGCGTGCCCCGCCGCCGCGCCAGACGCTCCCGCCCCACAGGCTCCTGCTTGGCCCCCTCCGGCGGCGGCGAAGGAGCGTCGCTCATCGCAAACTCCCTGGCTGGAAGGTCGCGGCCTGGGCCGAGCCGAGGGCCGAGGGCGTCATCGTGCGCGCCATGCCAAGCGCGGACGCCACCGCCGGCACCCCGGGATTGACCGGCTCGCCCCGGACGATGCGGGCGACCGCCTCGCCCGGCGTGGCCGGCGGCGCCCGCAGCGCCACCGGCAGCGGGCGCCCGCCCACCACGGAACCGTTCGCGCCCGCGGCCAGCGCGGAACGCGGCGCGGCATTGGATGCCAGCACCGGCGCCTGCGGCGCCTGTTGAACCGGTGCCGCAGGCGGCACCATCTGCTGCGCCTGAACCGGTCGCGGCGCCACCGGCTTGGCCACCGGCTGACTCACCACCGGCACCGCCGCGCTTGCCATCACCGGCGCCTGCACGGCGGCGGGCGGCACCACCGAGGCCACCACGCTTGCGCGCGCCGGCACGGCGGCGACCGCGGGAGGCTTCGGCGCCTCAGGCCGGGGCGGCTCGACCCGGGCCGGCTCGATCCGTTCCGGCCGTGGCGGCAAGGCGTCCGGCGCCTGCGGCTCCAGCGGCTGCGCCGGCTGCGGCGCGCCGATCGCCGGCAGCCGGCGGTCGAGGTCGCCGAGCGCGGCATACTGGGTCGGCAGCGTCGCCTTCAACTCGGGCAGCAGCTGCGCCGCCAGCTCGCCGATCGGCCCCGGCCCGGTGAGCCGTGCATATTCCGCCCGCAGCAGCCCGGTCCGCTCGCGCGCCTGGTCCACCTGCTTCATGATCCGGGCGATATCGCGGTCCACCAGCATCGCCGCGTTCTTGGTCTGGAACAGATAGAAACCCGACGCCACGACCGCGATCATGCACAGGATGGTGAAGGGGCGGATCATGCGGCCGCACTCCTGGCTTCGAGCCGGTGCATCGCCCGCAGCCGGGCGCTGCGCGCCCGCGGATTGGCGCGCGTCTCCTCCTCGCCCGGCCGCAGCGCCTTGCCGGTGACGAGCGCGAACGCCGCCGCCGGCCGCGCGCTGAGCCCGCGCGGATCATAGCGCGACGGCGCCGGCGCCCGCCCGCTGGCCTCGGTCATGAAGCGCTTGACCAGCCGGTCCTCGAGCGAATGGAACGCCACCACCACCAGCCGCCCGCCCGGCGCCAGCAACGCCGCCGCCTGTTCGAGCGCCTGTTCGATCTGGCCCAGCTCGTCGTTCACCCGAATGCGCAGCGCCTGGAAGCTGCGCGTCGCCGGGTCGATCCCCGAGCGGTCCGCCGGCACCACCCGGCGGATGATGCCGGCCAACTGGAACGTGGTCTCGATCGGCGCCTCGGCCCGCGCCGCGACGATCGCCTTGGCGATCCGGCGCGACAGCCGCTCCTCGCCGTAGCGATACAGCGTGTCGGCCAGCTCCACCTCGCCCAGATCCCGCACCAGGTCCGCCGCGGTCGGGCCGGAGCGCGCCATGCGCATGTCGAGCGGCCCGTCGAAGCGGAAGCTGAAGCCCCGCGCGGGATCGTCGATCTGGAACGAGGACACCCCGAGATCGAGCACCACGCCGTCGAGCCGCTCGATCCCCTGCGCCGCCAGCAACGCGCTCATTTCGCCGAAGCCGCCCTCGATCAGATGCAGCCGCCCCGGATACAGCCGCGCCAGCGCGATCCCGCGCGCGATCGCATCGGGATCGCGGTCGATCCCCCATACCGTGCAGCCCGCCGCCTCCAGCAGCGCCCGGCTGTAGCCGCCGCCGCCGAAGGTGCCGTCGAGATAGACCCCGCCCTCCCGCGGCGCCAGCGCCTCCACCACCTCGCGCAGCATCACCGGACGATGCGAAAACGGCGCGCTCATGACGCAGCGAGCCCCGCCGGAACCTGCGGCAAGCCGCCGGTATGCAGGCGCGCGCGGGCCAGCTGCTCGTCGCGATGGGCCTTGTAGCGGGCCGGCTCCCAGATTTCGAAGCGGTTGCGCAGCCCGACGAAGACAACCGCGTCGGTCAGGCCGGCATAGCGGATCAGCTCCTCCTTCAGCACGCAGCGACCCTCCTTGTCGGGCGCGCAATACGCCGCATCGGCATAGAGCGCATACGACAACGCCGTCTCGTCGGCACTGAACAATGGCATGCGCTTCATCGAGTCTGCGAGGTCGTCGAACCCCGCCTCGGTAAATCCTTGGATACAAGCCGCCTCGTGCGACGGGCGCAGGATGAAACAGGCGCCCTCGACCCCCTGCGGCAGCACGGCGCGGAAGCTGTGCGGCACCGAGACCCGCCACTTCTTGTCCAGGCCGCCCGTGAAGGTGCCGAGGAAATGCGCCATCCGCCCTGAATCCGCCCCTCCCCGCTGTTGCCACCCGTAAATGCCGCCGCCGCGCGGGACAAAGCCCCACACCCACCGCGTCGGATGGGAATTCAAGGGATAGCACGGGTAGATCTGGGCTTCAAGCGGGATGAATCAGGGAAACCAGCGGTTCCGGGAGAGAGTATCCTTATGAATCAAAGCGTTGAGCCATTGTGCGCGCAACTTCCGGGGTTATCAACAGGCTTATCCACAAATCTCTGGGAAATTAACCTTATGTTCAGTATTTGTTCACGAATATTCGGCTTTTGTTCATAACCGAGGACGGCGCCAGACGGCCTGTAAGCCGGGTTCTGTCCATGCCTCGCGACATGAGACGGCCATTCCTCTGGGACGCACATCGCTGCACGCCTCGCGCGACCAACCCGGGCGACGGGGCGGAAATGCCCCCGCGGCAGCGCTCGCGCGCCCCGCCGGCCGCCCCTATTCGGTCTTGCTCCCGATGGGGTTTACCCTGCCGCCCCTGTCACCAGGGGCGCGGTGCGCTCTTGCCGCACCGTTTCACCCTTGCCTGCGGGGCCGAAGCCGCGCCGGCGGTTTGTTTTCTGTGGCACTTTCCCTGGGGTCGCCCCCGCCGGCCGTTAGCCGGCATCGTATTTCCGTGGAGCCCGGACTTTCCTCCACCAGGGTCACCCCCGGCAGCGGCCGTCCGGCCGTCTGGCAGGCGGGGGTGTGGGCGCAAAGAAAATTCCCGTCAAGCGGGCCTTTTCAGCGCAAACAGCCGGAGCGGAAAAATCAGTCCCGCTTGCGCCGACGCAGCGCGCCCAGCCCAACCAGCCCCGCGCCGAGCAGCGCCATCGAGGCCGGCTCCGGCGCATCGGTGGACCCGATCGTGGCGCCCACCAGTCCGAGACGCAGCACCTGGTTGTAGTCCGCAATCAACAGCGTCCCGTTGTTGGTGTCCGGGCCGACCAGATCGCCGCGGGCGAGGCCGTCGACAATGATCGTGGTCAGGCCGGTGCTGGGGTCGATCAGCCCGATCGAGCCCGATTCAGTGAGGCCCGTATCGGGATTGCGGTAGCCGCCATTGTTGCTCACGACGATCTGGCCGTTCAGCGCCCCACCGCTGATCACCCCGGTGCCGTCGGGGTTATGGATCGCGTCGCTGGTGTAGATGTGGAGCGGCGCGTCGGGGGCGGGGGTGGTCAGGTTGTAGGCATAGATGTTGTACCCCGCCTCGGCATAGGCGATGGTCCCGTCCGGCGAGACCGAAACGCCGTCGACGCCGCCGACGTTGCCGATCTGGGTGATCGTCCCGGTCGCGGGGTCGACCTTGTAGACGCCGCTGCTGGAGCCGTACACCAAGCTGCCGCCCGGCCCGGCCCACAGCCCGTAGGCCGGCTTCGTGGTGTTGGTATTGGCCACCAGCGAGAGACCGAGTGTGGTTGGATCGATCTTGTAGATACCGTTATTGAGGATATTCACATAGGTCGAACCACCGACCGTGGCGATCCCGGTGCCGGTAGTACCGCCGAGCGACCCGACCGCGATATTGTCCGAATATTTCAGATCGTTCACCGTCGTCCCGGCGCCTTCGTTGAAGCGCAGCAACCGCGAATAGCCATAGCCCGACCCGATCAGCGTGCCGTCCGGCGCCGTCGCCACGTCGAGCAGAGGATAGCTGCCGATGACGTCGGTGTAGAACGTCGACAAGGTAAAGCCATCGGCAATGCCGGCCGCGGTCAGCGCTTGCGCCCCGGCAACGGCCGGGAGGCCGGCAATCAGGGCGGCGGCAAGGACAAGACGCTTCATGGCTTTTCAACCTCTAACCAGATCAAGGAAATGTTACGCAGATTTCATGCCATAAGAAATTATATTTTTATATCAATGAATTGGAAAATTCCCAAGCGACATCGAGACGACAGTGTAAAATTTCCCGACTCCCCCCGCCCCTCAACCCCACCCGCTCCCGCTTGATCAGGTCCCACACCGCGTTGATCCGCGCCACCTTCTCCTTCGCCCCCGACGGCAGCCATCCAGCGGACCTGGGCGTGCACGCAAAAGAAAAGGCCCGTCAACCGGGCCTTTTCAGCGCAAACAGCCGGAGCGGAGAAATCAGTCCCGCTTGCGCCGGCGCAGCGCGCCCAGCCCAACCAGCCCCGCACCGAGCAGCGCCATCGAGGCCGGCTCCGGCGCATCGGTGGACCCGATCGTGGCGCCCACCAGGCCGAGACGCAGCACCTGGTTGATGTCTGCAATCAACAGCGTCCCATTGTTGGTGTCCGGGCCAACCAGATCGCCGCGGGTCATTCCGGTGACGATGATGGTGGTCGCACCGGTGCTCGGATCGATCAGGCCGATGGAGCCGTCATTGTTGCTCACCACGATCTGGCCGTTCAACGCCCCGCCGCTGATCACCCCGGTGCCGTCGGGTTGAGCGCTCGCATCGCTGGTGTAGGTCGCGACCGGTGTGGTGGGGTCGACCGCGGTCAGGCTGTAGGCATAGATGTTGCCCCCCGCCTCGGCATAGGCGATGGTCCCGTCCGGCGACACCGAAACGCCGTCAGCGTAGGTGACATTGCCGATCGTGGTGATCGCCCCGGTTGCCGGATCGACCTTGTAGACGCCGCCGGCGCCCGCATACACCAGGCTGCCGCCCGGCCCGGCCCACAGGCCATAGGACGGCGGCGTGGCGTCGGTATTGGTCACCAACGTCTGGGTGAGCGCGCCCGCATCGATCTTGTAGATCCCGACGCCGTTGATGTTCACGTAGGTCGAACCGCCCACCGTGGCGATTCCGGTCGGTGTCACCCCGGTGAACGTGAAGGTGTCGATCCTGTCCCCGTACAGCAGGTTGTTCACCGTGTTGCCGGCGCCCTCGGCGAAGCGCAGCAACTGCCCATAGCCAAAACCCGTGCCGATCAAGCTGCCATCGGCCGCCGTCGCGACATCGAGCAGACCGTAATTGCTGCCGCCCCCGGTGTAGAACGTCGACAAGGTAAAGCCATCGGCAATGCCGGCAGCAGTCAGCGATTGCGCCCCGGCGGCGACAGGCAGACCCGCGATCAGGGCGGCGGCGAGAGCAAGGCGCTTCATGGCTATTCGACCTCTAAACAGATTGAATAAATGTAAAGCAAATGGCGTGCCATGAAAAATTCCATTTATATATCAACTATTTAAAGAAATACCCAAGCGACATCGAGACGACAGTGTAAAATTTCCCGACACCCCGCCTCACATCCCCCGCTCCCGCTTGATCCGGTCCCACGCCGCGTTGATCCGCGCCACCTTCTCCGTCGCCCCCGCGATCATCTCCGGCGGCACCCCGCGGCTCGCCAGGCTGTCCGGATGGTTGTCCCGCATCAACTGCCGCCACACCGCCCGGATCGCCTCATCCGTCATATCGCGGCCCACCCCAAGCAACATATAGGGGTCCTCCAGCTCCTGCGACGACACCCCGCGCGGATGGTTCTCGCGCACCCGCGTCCACGCCGCCTCGTCGAGATCGAACCCCTCCCAGACATGGCGCAGGAACTGCTCCTCCACCCGCTTCAGCGGCGGATCGGCCCGCGCGATCGCGAACAGCGCCGCCAACACATCCTCCAGCAGGAAGCGGCTGGTGCGGAACGCCGCCCCCAGCTCCCGCGCATAGCCGAACGGGTCCTCCTCGCTGTCCCGCGCCCGGTCGAACAGCCGCCCGATATCGCGCAGCGCCCCCTCCGGAATCCGGAACCCGGTCTTGAACGCATCGATCTCGGCCCGCTTCACCGGCCCGTCGCAGCGCGCCAGCTTGGCCGCGATCACCACCACGCCCACCGCGAACAACTGGTCCTTGTTGCCGCCCAGCGCCCGCGGCCCCGGCGCCGGGTTGAGGCCGAACTGCGCCTTCAGCCCGTTGATCCCCCCGGTATCCGCGGCATGGCCCAGGCTCAGCCCGAACAGCGCGCCCCAGGGGCCGCCGAACGCGAACCCGGCCGCGGCACCGATGATCTTGCCCCACACTGGCTTGGTGTTCCGTCGCTCGGGTTGCAGAGGCACAAGGTGTAGCATGGGCCAGGCGGGAGAGAGGAGGGGTTGTCGGGCGCAGCCTTGGATGCGCATTCTCCGGCCTGTTTTCGTCCGGTGGAGGTGATGCGATGACGGCGTGGCAGTTCTGGATCGATCGCGGCGGCACCTTCACCGATATCGTCGCCCGCAACCCGCAGGGCGCCCTGTCCACGCACAAGCTGCTGAGCGAAAACCCGGACCGCTACCGCGACGCCGCCATCGCCGGCATCAAATCCGTGCTCGGCCTCGCGCCCGACGCGCCGATCCCCCCCGGCCTCGTCGACTGCGTCAAAATGGGCACCACGGTCGCCACCAACGCCCTGCTGGAGCGCAAGGGCGAACGCACCCTGCTCCTGGTCAACCGCGGCTTCGCCGATGCGCTCAGGATCGGCAACCAGGCCCGCCCCCGCCTGTTCGACCTCAACGTCGTGCTGCCCACCCTGCTCTATGAAGAGGTCGCCGAAATCGGCGGCCGCGTCGGCGTCGACGGCACCGCGCTCGAACCCCTCGACGAGGCCGCCGCCCGCGCCGCGCTGGCCGCCGCCCGCGCCAGCGGCATCGCCGCCGTCGCCATCGTGATGATGCACGCCTGGAAATACCCGGCCCACGAACTCCGCCTGGCCGAACTCGCGCGCGAAGCCGGCTTCACCCAGGTCTCCACCTCGCACGGCGTCTCGCCCCTGCTCAAGCTGGTCCCGCGCGGCGATACCACCGTGGTCGACGCCTATCTCTCCCCCATCCTGCGCCGTTACGTCGAACAGGTCGCCGCCGAGTTGCAAGGCGTGAAGCTCTACTTCATGCAGTCCAACGGCGGCCTCGCCGAGGCCCGCTCCTTCCAGGGCAAGGACGCCATCCTCTCCGGCCCCGCCGGCGGCATCGTCGGCGCCGCCCGCACCGCCGCCATGGCCGGCCTCACCGATGTCATCGGCTTCGACATGGGGGGCACCTCGACCGATGTCGCGCTCTACGCCGGCGCCTTCGAACGCGCCTTCGAAACCGAGGTCGCCGGCGTGCGCATGCGTGCGCCGATGATGGCGATCAACACGGTGGCCGCCGGCGGCGGCTCGATCCTGCATTTCGACGGTGCCCGCTTCCGCGTCGGTCCCGATTCCGCCGGCGCCAACCCCGGCCCCGCCTGCTACCGCCGCGGCGGCCCGCTCGCCGTCACCGACGCCAACGTCGCCGTCGGCAAAATCCAGCCCGCCCATTTCCCGGCGATCTTCGGCCCCGGCGGCGACCAGCGGCTCGACGCCGCCGTGGTGCACGCCAAGTTCGCCGCCCTCGCCGACGAGATCGCTCATGCCACCGGCAGCCGGCCCGACCCGCGCGACGTGGCCGAGGGCTACCTGCGCATCGCGGTCGCCAACATGGCCAACGCGATCAAGCAGGTCTCGGTCGAGAAAGGCCACGACGCCACCCGCTTCGCGCTGCAATGCTTCGGCGGCGCCGGCGGCCAGCACGCCTGCCTGGTCGCCGACGAACTCGGCATGGAAACCGTCTTCATCCATCCCTATGCCGGCGTGCTCAGCGCCTACGGCATGGGCCTCGCCGACCAGACCGCCATGCGCGAACAGGCCGTCGAGAAAATCCTCTCCCCCGACCTGATGCCCGAACTGGAGGCGCTCGCCACCCGCCTTGCCGCCGTCGCCACCGACGAACTCGTCCGCCAGGGCGCCGTCCCCGCCGCCGTCATCGCCCACCGCAAGCTCCATCTGCGCTACCAGGGCACCGAAGCCGCCCTGATCGTCGACTTCGACGACGCAGAAGCCGCCACGGCGGCCTTCACCATCGCCCACCGCGCCCGCTTCGGCTTCGCCACCCCCGGCCGTCCCGTCATGGTCGAAGCCGTCGCGGTCGAAGCCGTCGCCCCCGGCGAAGCCGTCGCCGAAGCCACCATCGCCGCCCGCACCGCGGGCGCCCCCGTTCCGGTCGATCAGGTCGAGATGTGGTCCGGCGGCAGCGCCCACCCCACCCCGGTGTTCGAGCGCACCGCGCTCTGCGCCGGCGACCGCATCGCCGGCCCCGCCCTGATCCGCGAGGCCAACGCCACCACCGTGGTCGAGCCCGGCTGGACCGCCGAGGTCACGCCCCTCGACCATATGCTGCTCCGCCGCACCACGCCGCGCGAGCTGCGCGTCGCCGCCGGCACTGACCGCGCCGATCCGGTGCTGCTCGAACTGTTCAACAACCTGTTCATGAACGTCGCCGAGCAGACCGGCGCGGTGCTGCAGAACACCTCGATGAGCGTCAACATCAAGGAACGGCTCGATTTCTCCTGCGCCATCTTCGACGCCACCGGCGCCCTCGTGGCCAACGCCCCGCATGTGCCGGTCCATCTCGGCGCCATGGGCGAAAGCGTGCGCACCGTGCTCGCCCGCCGCGGCACCACGCTGCGCCCCGGCGACGTCGTGGCCCTCAACAACCCCTATAACGGCGGCACCCATCTGCCCGACGTCACCGTCATCACCCCGGTGTTCGATGCCGCGGGCGAAACCATCCAGTTCTTCGTCGGCAGCCGCGGCCATCACGCCGATATCGGCGGCATCACCCCGGGCTCCACCCCGCCGGCCTCGAAAACCCTGGAGGAGGAGGGCGTCGTGATCGACGACTTCCTCCTCGTCGCCCAAGGCGACTTCCGCGAGGCTCCGTTCCGCGCCCTGCTCGCCTCCGCCACCTACCCCGCCCGCAGCCCCGACGTGAACGTCGCCGACATCAAGGCCCAGGTCGCCGCCAACGAGAAGGGCGTGCAGGAACTCGGCCGCGTCGTCGCCCAGTACGGCTGGACCACCGTCAGCGCCTACATGAAGCACGTCATGGACAACGCCGAGGAGAGTGTCCGCAAGGTGCTCGACCGCATCGGCGACGGCGCCTTCGACTACACCATGGATGACGGCTCCCCCCTCAAGGTCCGCATCTCCGTCAACAAGGCCACCCGCTCGGCGGTGGTCGATTTCACCGGCACCGGCAAGCAGCGCGGCGACAATTTCAACGCCCCCCCCGCCGTCACCCGCGCGGCCGTGCTCTACGTCTTCCGCTGCCTGGTCGGCGCCGACATCCCGCTCAACGATGGCTGCCTCAAGCCGATCGAGATCATCATCCCCCCCGCCACCTTCCTCTCCCCGCTGCCCGGCGCCGCCGTGGTGGCCGGCAACACCGAGGTCAGCCAGGCCACCTGCAACGCGCTGTTCGGCGCCCTCGGCGCGCTCGCCTGCGCCCAGGCCACCATGAACAACTTCCTCTTCGGCGACGCCACGCGCCAATACTACGAAACCATCTGCGGCGGCATGGGCGCCGGCCCCACCTTCGACGGTACTGATGCCGTGCAGACCCACATGACCAATACGCGGATGACCGACCCGGAAATCCTCGAACTGCGCTACCCCGTGGTGATGGAGGAATTCGCCATCCGCCGCGGCTCCGGCGGCGCCGGCCGCCACCACGGCGGCAACGGCGCGCGCCGCCGGATCCGCTTCCTCGAGCCGATGACCGCGGTGATCGTCTCCTCGCGCCGCAGGGTCGCCCCGTTCGGCCTGGCCGGCGGCGCCGACGGCGCCGCCGGGCGGCAATGGGTCGAACGCGCCGGCGGCGGCACGGACATCCTCAGCGGCACCGACCGCGCCGAATTGCGCCCGGGCGACGTCTTCGTCATCGAGACCCCCGGCGGCGGCGGCTACGGCGCGGTGTGAGGCGGTGAGACGGCGGCTCCTGATTGCGCTCGCCGTCGGGCTCGCCGCGATCGCGGGCGTCATCGCGGTACTGCCAGGGCTGCTCGATCTCAACCGCTTCCGCCCCGAGATCGCGGCGCTCGCCAGCGCCGCCCTGGGCCGCGAGGTCACCATCGGCGGGGCGGTGAGCCTCGTGATGCTGCCGGAACTGACCCTGACCGCCCAGGACGTGCGCTTCGCCGCCGAGGGCGGCGGCATGACGGCCGCCGAGTTGCGCCTGAAGGTGACCCCGGCGGCGCTGCTGGCGGGGCGGATCGAGGCGCGCGAGCTGGTCCTGCGCGGGATGGAACTGCGCCTGCCCTGGCCGCTGCCGCCCTCGGCCCTGGCGATCCGCGCCCCGGCCTGGCTCGACTCGGTTTCGGCGCGGATCGAGCGCGGGCGGCTGCGGATCGGCGAGCTCGTGGTTTCCGACCTGAACGCGACGCTGGCCACCGCGCAGACCACGGGAACCTGGCAGGCCGCCGGCACCGGCGTGCTGGCGGGCCGGCCGTGGCGCTTCACCCTGCAACTGAGCCAGCCCGGCGGCGACGGGTCATCGGGGCTGGATGTCGGTCTCGACGGCACCGGCCCGGCCCAGGGCGCCGGCGCGATGCTCACCGGCCAGGTCGGCGATAGCGGCATGTTCGCCGGCCGGCTGGCGCTGTGGGCGCGCGATGCCTCGGCCCTGCTGCCGGTGCCGGCGCTGCCGTTCCGGATCGAGGGACGGGTGACGGTGGCCGACGGCCTGGCCGCGGCCGACGAAATGGCGGGCGACATGGGCGGGGTGCCGGTGCGCACCGCGGTGGCGCTGCGCTTCAGCCCGATGGCGCGGCTTGACCTCGCGGTGAACGCAAGCCGGCTCGACCTCGATGGCTGGAAGATGGCGCTGGGCAAGCCGGCGCCGGGGTTCGGGCTCGGTGGGCTGGTGATCGGCGTCGATGTCTCGGCCGAGGCCGGCCAACTCTGGGGCGGCACATTGCGCGGCCTGCGCGCGACCGTGGAGATCGCGCCCGGCGGCGTGGAACTGCGCGAAGCCCGGGCGGTCCTGCCCGGCGAGGCGCTGTTGACGGCGGCCGGGCGCCTGGGCGTGCCGGCGCTAGGGCAGGGCGCCGGGTTCGAGGGGTTCTTCAATCTCGCGGCGCCGGACCTGCGCACCACGCTCGGCTGGGCGGTGCCGGATCTGGCCGCGCCGGAGCCAGTGCTCCGCCGCGCCGCCCTGGCCGGGCGGGTCGTGCTCGCGCCCGGCTCCATCGCCCTCGATGGTGTCAGCGGCGCGGTCGACGACAGCACGCTCGAGGGCAGCCTCGCCCTGCGCGGCGGCGCGCGGCCGGCGGTGAAGGCGGCGCTCAAGCTCGGCCGGGTCGATGCCGGGCCATGGCTCGGCGTCCCGGCCGGGCTCGCCGGCTGGGACGCCGAGCTGCGGCTCGAGGCGCGCGAGGTGCTAGCCGCCGGCGTGACGCTGGCGCCGGTGCTGATCGAGGCCGGCGCGGAGGCCGGGCGCGTGGCCCTGCGCCGCCTCGAGGCCGGGATCGGGCCGGCCCGGATCACGGCGTCCGGCGTGCTGGTCGATGGCACCCGGTTCGCCGATGTTGCCGGCAGCGTGACGGTGCCGGCCGAGGGGATGCGCGCCGAGGCGATCGCTGCGCTGCTGCCGGCCTGGCTGGCCGATTCGGTGCCGCCGGCGGCGGCGATCTGGCGGGCGCCGCTGCGGCTCGAGGTCAGCGGCGGCGGCACTCTGGCGGCGCTGACCGGACGGGTGGTGGCGCAGGTCGGGGATGTGCGGGTGGAGGCGAGTCCGACGCTCGATCTCGTCCAGGGCAAATGGAGCGGCTCGCTGGCGGCGCGGCATCCGGGGGCGCCGCGGCTGCTGGAATCGCTCGGCATCGGCGGCACCCCGGCCTGGCTCGGCGACGGGTCCTTCGCTCTGGTGGCGCAGGTGCAGGGCGACGGCGATGGCGGGCGGATCGGGGTGGACTCGCTCGACCTTACCGCCGGTGCGCTGCATGTCACCGGGTCCGGGGCGGCAGTGGCGCGCAAGGTGAGCGGAAGGCTCGATTTCGAGACGCTGCCGCTGCCGCTGCCCTATCCGCGCGCGATGCAGCCATTCCCGGCGCTGGCCCCCGGCGGCTGGGAGGGGCGGCTGCAGGTCCGGGCCGGGCAGATGCTGTTCGGATTGTCGCCGGGGCTGGAGGAATTGCGCGGCATGTTCGGCTTCGATGCCGGCGGCTGGCGGCTCGACGGCGTGACGGCGCGGCTGGCCGGCGGGGCGCTGTCGGGGCGGGTGGAGGTGGAGACGGCGGTCCCGCTGCGGCTGACGCTGGAGGCACGGCTCGACGGCGCAACACCAAGCGGTCGGGTGTTCGACCTGCCGCTCGATCTCGATGGTGGGCGACTGGACGGGATGCTGCGAGTGACCGCTGCCGGCTCGTCGCCGGGGGCGCTGCTGGCCACGCTGGCGGGCGAGGCGCGCGTCTCGGTGGTCGAGGGCGTATTGGCCGGCGTGGCGCTGGCGGGGCTGGTGGCACCGTTCGAGGCCGCTTCGGCGGCGGCGGCGCTGGATGGTGGCGCGAGCCGGTTCGGCCGGCTCGACCTCGACGTCGCGTTCAACCGCGGCGCCGCGGTCCTGCGCCAGGCCACGATGGTCGGGCCGGAAGGGCGGATGGACGCCACCGGCGGGGTGGATCTGGTCGGCGGGCGGATGGATGTGCGGCTGGCAATTCTGCCGGCGGTGGCCGATCCGCCGGTGCTCGGGGTGCGGTTGAGCGGCGGCTGGGCGGCGCCGGCACGGGTGGCGGAGGTGGCGGATCTGATCCGCTGGCGGGCGGAGCATCCGCCCTGAGTCGGCCTATGATCGGCCGGCGTGCAGCGCGTAGATCCGCAGTGCCGAGGCCAGCGGGCGGTCGGGGTCGCGGGTGGCGTCCAGCGCGGCGACGAGGCCGGCGAGGGAGAGGCCGCGGCGGGTGGCTTCGGCGGTCAGCACCGCCCAGAACTCCGGCTCCAGCGCGACCGAGGTGCGATGGCCCGAGAGCGAGAAGCTGCGCTTGACCAGGCCGGACACGGCGCCGGGCTAGACGAGGCCGTCGTCGGGGCGGAGCATGTGTTCGGGGCGGACCCAGCGATCGAAATCCTCGGGCGTCACCAGGTTCAGGCGGGCGGCGGCGTCCCTGAGGGTCAGGTTGTCGGCGAGCGCGGCCTTGGCGATGCGGACCGCGTTGTCGTAGCCGATATGGGGCGACAGCGCGGTGACCAGCATCGGCGAGCGCGCCAGATGCTCGGCGATGCGGTGGTGATCGGGTTCGAGCTGGTCGACCATGTTGACCGCGAAGCTCTCGGCGGCATCGGCCAGCAGCCGGGCGGATTGCAGGATGTTGTGGATGATCAGCGGCTTGAAGGTGTTGAGTTCCAGATGTCCCTGCATCGCGCCGAGGGTGACGGCGAGGTTGTTGGCCATCACCTGGGCGCAGACCATGGTGAGCGCCTCGCACTGGGTCGGGTTGGCCTTGCCCGGCATGATGGAGGAGGAGAGCCCGTCCTCGGGGACCACGAGTTCGCCGATGCCGCCGCGCGGGCCGGAGCAGAGCAGGCGGATGTCGGAGGCGATCTTGTTGAGCGAGACCGCCACCGTGTTGAGCTGGCCGGACAGCTCGGCGAAGGTGTCGTGGGCGGACATGCCTTCGGATTTGTCGGGGTTGGGGGTGAAGTCGAGCCCGGTCAGCGCGGCGAGGCGCTCGCAGAAGACCTGGTCGAAATCGGGACGGCGGTTGAGCCCGGTGCCGACCGCGGTGCCGCCCTGGGGGACGCTGAGGAGGCGGGGCAGGGTGGCTTCGAGACGGGCGATGCCGAGCGTGACCTGGCGCGCCCAGGTGGTGAATTCGGCGCCGAGCGTGGTTGGCACGGCGTCCATCATATGGGTGCGGGCGAGCTTGATCACGCTGTCCCAGTTGGCGGCGCGGCGGCTCAGCGCGACCTCCAGGATGCGCAGGCAGGGCAAGGTGAGGAACTGGATGGCCTCGGCGGCGGCGATATGCATGACCGTCGGGAAACTGTCGTTCGAGGACTGGCCGCGGTTGACGTGGTCGTTGGGGTGGATCGGCGTGCGGCTGCCCAGCGGGTGGCCGAGCATTTCGTTGGCGCGGTTGGCGATGACCTCGTTGGCGTTCATGTTGGTCTGGGTGCCGGAGCCGGTTTGCCAGACCGGCAGGGGGAATTCGCTGTCAAGCTTGCCTTCGGCGACTTCGCGCGCCGCGGTGACGATGGGGGCGGCGATGGTGCGGGCGAGTTCGCCGAGCTGGAGATTGGCTTCGGCGGCGGCCTGTTTCTGCAGGCCGAGGGCGCGGATGAGGCCGGTGGGGAAACGCTCGGTGCCGATGCGGAAGAGGGCGCGGGCGCGTTCGGTCTGCGGTCCCCAGTAGCGGGTGGCGTCGATTTCGACGCTGCCGAGGCTATCGGTTTCGGTGCGCTTCATGGCGGGGCTTTCGTGTGGAGCTGGGCGAGCGCCCAGGCGGCGGCTTCGGCGACGATGGGCTTGGGGTCGGAGGTAAGATGGCGTGCGGCGGGGGCGAAAGAAAGGTCCGCCGAATTGCCGATGGCGATCAGCACGTTGCGCACGAAACGGTCGCGGCCGATGCGCTTGACCGGGGAGCCGGCGAAGCGGGTGCGGAAGGTGGCGTCGGTGAGTTGGACCAGGCTTGCGAGGTCGGGCGCTGTGTTGTCGGGCCGGGCTTTGAGTTTTTCGTGGGCGGCGTGGGCGAAGCGGTTCCAGGGGCAGGCGGCGAGGCAGTCGTCGCAGCCGTAGATGCGGTTGCCCATCGGTTTGCGGAATTCGTGCGGGATGGGGCCGGCGTGTTCGATGGTGAGGTAGGAGATGCAGCGTGTGGCGTCGAGCCGGTAGGGAGCGGGGAAGGCATCGGTGGGGCAGGCGGCGAGGCAGGCGGTGCAGGTGCCGCAGTGGTTGGGGTGGGGGGTGTCGGGGGGGAGTTCGAGCGTGGTGTAGATTTCGCCGAGGAAGAACCAGGAGCCGTGGGCGCGGGAGACGAGGTTGGTGTGTTTGCCCTGCCAGCCGAGCCCGGCCTGTTCGGCCAAAGGTTTTTCGAGGACGGGGGCGGTGTCGACGAAGACCTTGACCTCGGCGTGGTAGCGGCTGGCGATGAAGGCGCCGAGGTGTTTGAGCATGCCTTTGGCGACGTCGTGGTAGTCGCGGTTGCGGGCGTAGATGGAGATATTGCCGGCTTTTGGTTTATCGAGTGTTTCGAGGGGGTCGGTTGCGGGGGCGTAGGCGAGGGCCAGGGCGATGACGGTGCGGGCTTCGGGCCAGAGGGATTGCGGGTGGCTGCGTTGGTCGGCGCGGTCGGCGAGCCAGGCCATTTCGCCGTGGTGGCCGGCGGCGAGGAAATCGTGCAGGCGCGTGCGGGCCTCGGGGGCGAGGTAAGCGGGGGCGAAGCCGACGGCGTGGAAGCCGAGGGCCAAGGCCTTGTTCCGGATCAGGTCAGCCGCGGCCGCGATAGGAGGGTACTCCCTGGTCGGGGATCCAGACGCCGGTGGGGGGGGCGCCGGTTTGCCAGAAGACGTCGATCGGGATGCCGCCCCTGGGGTACCAGTAGGCGCCGAGGCGGAGCCAGACGGGATCGAGCAGAGCGACGAGGCGTTTGGCGATGTCCAGCGAGCAGGCTTCATGGAAGGCGCCGTGATTGCGGAAGGCGGCGAGGTAGATTTTGAGGGATTTGCTTTCGACCAGCCAGGATTTCGGCAGATAGTCGATGACGATGTGGGCGAAGTCGGGCTGGCCGGTGAGGGGGCAGAGGGAGGTGAATTCGGGGCAGGTGAAGCGGACGAGGTAGTTTGTGTCGGGGTGGGGGTTGGGGACACGCTCCAGCGTGGCCGCCTCGGGGGTGGCGGCGGGGGGGACGTGTTGGCCGAGGAGGGTGAGGGTTTCGTAGGGCGAAGTGATTGGGGGGGAGGTCATGGAGGGGGCGTTAGCATGGGTGGGTCGGGTTTGTCGCGGGGGGAGGAGTTAGTTATGATATCGTAATGAAATGGGCATGGCTGGGCGGATCGGGTCAGCGGGCTTTTGAAAAGAAGTGGTGGTGGATGGTGAGGGGTTCCGGCCGCGCGGCGGGCAGGGTGTCTGTGGCGGGGCGCGGCGGGGGTTGGGTGGGTTTGGGGGGGCGGGCAGGTTTGGGCATGGGGGGTGGCGGGTCGCCGGGCATGAGGATGCCGAGGGATTTGGCGAGGGGGCGGAGGATTCGGTTGGCGCGGGGGACGGCTGCCAGGAATTCCATGCATTCGGGGGAGGCGAGGAAATGCTGGAGCTGGAGGGCGTGGCCGCGGGCGTTGTAGTGGTCGACGTTGCGGATGAGCCAGGATTTTCCGCGGGGGAGGCGAGGGGTGGTTCGGGCACGGGCGGGCCGGCCGGGGCGCGGCTTGCACGGTTCGGGCAGGGTGTTGTTGCGCCAGTGGGTGACGAGTTTTTCGAAGCGTTGGATGGTGCGGTTGAGGTGGCGGTAGATGCGGCCGAGGAGTGCGTCGCGGGCCGGGTTTTTGGCCGCGACGATGCCGATCACGGCCAGGAGGCCTGCGAGGATGGTTCGGAACGGGCTGGCCAGGGTTGTCATTTGGGTCTAAAAATATAACTAACTTGCGTTCGTGTCAATGGGGATAGTTTGGGGGTACATCGCGCTTCGCTTACGCACCCTACGGCGGGGGGCGGTGGATGATGGAGGCGGGGGCGCACGAGGGGCTATGGGTGCGGGTCTGGGGCGCGGCCCCCAGCGGGTGCGGGCGGCGCAAGTTGCTTGATTCCTGGTGACGGCGCCGAGGGGGAGGTGAATCGCGTTACGCCGCCGGGCCGGCCGGGGGGGAGTCAGGGTTCTTTACACTCTTGATTGGTCGGGGGCGGCGGGATGGGAAGAGGCTTTGAAATCATGTGGCTTTCTGGAACGGTCCGGGGTTTGCATAGGAATGGTCGGCCCGATGGGTCCGTTCACCTTGGCGGTGGCGACGTTCAATAAGCTACGGCCTGGAGTTCACGTTGAAGCTGCGTTCAATCCCGTCCATCGAGACGCTGAATGCCATGACTCCGGTCCATCGGAGGTCTGACCCAATGACGGCGACGTGCGATGGGGCGCGTTATCTGCCGGCGCCGAGCGGGCGGACCTGATGGAATGCCGGGGGTTGTGTGGCGGTCACGACGGGGGCGGGCGGGTTTCGCGGGGCCGCGCGTTATTGAAGATTATTGTGCCTGCATCGCATACAACAAGGAAACTTCTGAATGAAGCGTAACATTTTTTCGACATTGGCGGCCGCCGCGGTTGCGATGTCAGCCGGGGCTGCGGTGTCGCGGCCGGCCGATGCGCAGAGTGTGGTGACGTCGGGCAGCGATATTATCGGGGTGACCGGGATTTCCTACAACGGCACGCTGTATGACGCGACTTTCGTCGACGGGAGCTGCCAGAGCATTTTCCTTTCGTGCGGCGGTGCTGCCCCCTTCACGTTCACCAACTCGACCGATGCGGACGGGATCGCGAGCGCGTTGGCGGCCTCGTTGAACCTGGCGGCTCTGCTGCAAAGCGGCGATACGCTGGCGGGGATCACGGCTTTTGGTGCGAACACCAGCAGCAATCTCACCATTCTGACGCCATATGCAACGGATTTCGCCTCTCAAACGGCCCCGGTGAGCACGGCCGTGGACATGCTCACGGTTACGTCCGGTCCGGGGACGACATCCTTCTCGGGGGAACTCGGCGTTTCGATCGCCGGAAATCCGGCTGATTCGGTGTATGCGGTGTGGACGGCGGAGGCCACGGAGGCGCCGGAGCCGGCGTCGCTGGCTTTGCTGGGCGCCGGCGTTGCGGGGCTCGCGGCCGCGCGTCGTCAGAAGAAGCGCAGCTAGAGCGACATCGGAACCGATCGGCGTTCCGCTATCGCTCTGGCTCCTCGTTTTGGAGCGTGATCGTTTTCTGACCTATCGGCCTGAAACGATCACGTTTTAGGACGGAGCGGTTCAGCCCGGCAGCCTGACCGTTGCGTTGCCGCAGGGCCGCGCGGGGCTGCCAGCGTTGGGCGGGCTGGTCCCCGGATGGGGCTGGCCGCGGCGGGGCGTGGGGGTGCGGCGCGGTGGGCGGGATCGGGGATCGCGGGTTGTGCCGGTCGCCACAGGTCACGCATAAGCGGGGATCGTCGAACCGTCGATTGACCATGACAGAAGGCTGCTGGGCATGCAGGCAACGAGTTTCGTCATCCCGTATCGTGCGGGACAGGCTCCGGAGCGCCGGATCAATCTGGACACGGTGCTTGCCTGGGTGCGTCGGCAGGGGCCGGCCGAGATCATCGTGGTCGAGCAGGATAGCGCGCCGACGCTGGGCGATCTTGTGGCGGTGCCGGGGCTGCGGGTGGTGTTCACGTTTAGCGTGGGGCCGTTCAACAAGAGCTGGGCGATGAATGTCGGCGCGCGCGTCAGCACGGGCTCGCTGGTGGTTTTTGGCGACGCCGACGTGGTGTGCCCGGGTTTGCCCAAGGCGATCGCCGGCGCGCGACAGGGGATTCCGGTGGTGCGGCCGTTCAACAAGGTCATTGATCTGAGTGAAGACGAGACGGCGATGGTGCGCGCGGATTTCGCGCACCTGTCCGATCCGGGCTTCGGGCGTGGCGGCGCGACGCGGGAGGACAGCGGCGAATTTCCGCCGTTGTGCGGGGGGATGGTCGTTTTCCAGCGTGGCATCATCAGCCTGGTGGGCGGCTGGGATGAGCGGTTCGAGGGGTGGGGCGGGGAGGACGACGCGATGGATCACAAGCTGTCCCGGGCCGGGATTCGTCCGGGCGTGCTTGGCGATGTTGCGGGGTTTCATCTGCACCACCGTCGTCACAGCGCGCTGCCGACCCGTGATCTGACGTATCGCAACAACCTGGCGCTGCTGGCGCAGCTTCGGGCGATGCCGGACGAGGCGTTGCGTCGGATGTGCGAGGTGAGCCAACAGATCATGGGCAATCCGGACATGTATCGCCCGCTGGAGCCGCTCGAATGACCGCCGCGCCGAGACGCAAAGCTGCCGCGGCAAAGCCGGAGGCCCCTAAGCCGGCTTGGCAAACCGCGCATCTGATGATCGGCACGCCGGCCTATGGCGGCATGGTGCACATCGACTATCTGCGCAGCCTGTTCGAGTATACTCGGGCCGGTATTCAGTATCGGTTCAGCGCGATCGGCAACGAGAGCCTGATCACGCGGGCGCGCAACAGTCTCCTGGCGGGGTTTCACGCGCGACCGGAGCTGACGCATCTGTTGTTTTTGGATGCCGACACCTGTCTGCCGGTGGAAGGTCTGCAGCGGATGCTTTCGGCTCGGGCGGCGGTGATCGGTGCGCCGGTGGCGCTCAAGGGCTATGACGCGGCGGGGAATCGGCTGTGGAATGTGGGACGCAGCCGGGGCGTGAGCGGCTCGCTGCTCAAGGTGGACAAGGTGGGCACGGCGGCGCTGTTGCTGTCGCGCGCGGCGTGTACGGCGTTGGTCGAGGATGCGATTGCGCATGGGCGGGTCTACCGCCGTCCCAGCACGATGCGGGGGGATATGGATTCGCCGGTGCATTACGACGTCTTTCGCGTCGGGGTGCATGAGGGCGAATACCTGTCGGAAGATTACTGGGTCTGTCGCCGGCTGATCGATCTTGGGTTCGATGTTCTGATCGATCCGTCGGTGATCACCACGCATCAGGGCATCATTGCGGTTTGATCGATGCCGCCTGACGTGAACGAGGATGGGCTCGAAGTGGGTGCCGCGGGCTAGCACACTGACGGCGGGAACCGACGCCTCGAAGAGCAAGCTCGACGTCGCCATTCATGGCCATCCCGGGACAATCTCGGCGCTCAATGCCCGTGCCGGCTCGATGGCGCTGGCTCGCCATTTCGTCGCACAGAGTGATTTGTTCGATGCTGCGGGCCGCGTGCCGGCATAGGGGAAGCACCCGGATATGGTCGAGACGGTGCGGGCGGAGTTGCTGGCGACGTTGGCGGGGCGGCGTTGACGGGCGGAAATCCGGTTCAATGATCTGGCGGAGATGGCGCGGTTGGGCGAGCCGGTGGATTGTCCGATCTATGATTGGATCGGGCGCAACCGGCCGCCGCCGGTTCATTCCCGAGTGATGCGGGTCTGGGGGCGCGGCCCCCAGCGGGTGCGGGCTGGCCCGCTGCTTGGCTCGCTTGAGAGGGGAGGTGTCGGAGGCGCTTCGCTTGTCCGACCTATGGGGTTTGAGGGGTGCCGGATGGCCTGGTGGCGGATCGTCCGGGCGGTCTTGGGAGGGCACTTTGGCGCCGGCTCAGGCCCCGGATTTTTGGAATGGGGCGAGCAGAGCGTTATGGAGGGAGTGGTCTGCGCAAGGCGGGGTTTCGGCGGATGGGGGTAGGCCGAAGGCGAGGACTTCCCCGGGGGTGGGAAGGCGCAGGGTGCCGAACATCCAGTCCCACAGCGCGAAGAGGCCTCCCATGTTGCGGCCGTGGTGGAGGGGGTCGCGGCTGTGATGGAGGTGATGGGCGGCGGGGCTGATGAAAATCCGGTTCAAACCGGCCGGCCAGGAAATCGGCAGGTGGGCGTGGGAGAGTTGCTGGAGTGGGAGGGCCAGCAGGGCCGGGATGAGGGTGACGCCGAAAACGCTGAGGACGCGCGGTTCGGTGCCGCTGAGATAGAGGGCGGGGCCGGCGATCAGGGCGGTCGCGGCGGCCCGGAAGAACGGCATGAGCAAGACTTCGATCGGATGTTCCCGTCCGGCGACCAGGGGGCTCAGGACTTCCGCGGAATGGTGCAGGCGGTGCAGGCGCCACAGCAGGGGGATTTTGTGGGCGAGGAAATGCCAGAGCCAGTAGCCGAGGTCTTCGGCCAGGGCCAGCAGCACGGAGAAACCGGCGACGCAGGCGAGGGTCCAGGTGAAGGCGGCCGGGCTGGGGCCGAGCAGATCGGCGAGCGCGCCGGCCAGCAGGGTCGCGAGCCAGGCCATGTTGAAGCGCCATGCGAGGGCGTAGGCGGGCTTGAGCAGAAGGTGGATGACGTTGAGCCGAAGGTCGAGCCAGGTCGAGGGATGGCGATAGATGGCGCGGGGAAAGCAGAAGGCGAGGAAACTGCCGCGGGGGCTCCAGCACCGCCGCCAATCCGGCCGGCTCGCGAAGGCGAGTGCCATGGCGGTGAGGGCGCATAGCAGGCCGGGCCAGAAGTAGCGGCCGGCCGGATGCCTGATTGCATCGGCCAGGCCGTCGGCGATTTGCGTCAGGAACGCCGCGAGCAGGCTGCCAAGGTCGTCCATACCCGGCCGGTCAGCCGCCCATGGTGCCGGCTTGCGACATGAGGGTTGTCCCGATGGCGGAGAAGGCGGTGACGATATCGGCGCCGAGACTGGTCGACGCGGAGATGACGACGCCGCCGATGACGGCGGCAATCAGGCCGTATTCGAGCGCGGTGACTCCGCGGCGATCGGCGCTGAGGCGTGCGAGCAGGATAGCGAACGCGTTCATGCCGGATGTCTCCCCATTCGTGGGCGCGCAATTTGAAGCTGCGACAGAAAATATCCGGAGATGTTCCGTTTTCGTTAAGGCAGACGGGCCATTGCGGGTCGCCGGTTTGAAATCCGGCTGGGGGGGGGGAGCCGGGCATGGGGCTGATGGGGAGGTGATGGGTGGCGCTTTGCTTACCCATCCTACGCGCTAAGAGGCTGATGGGATGGAAGTTCTTGGGTTCTTTTTTCAGAAAAGAAGGTGCTTGCTTTGGTTTCAGGGCGGGAGGTGATGGGTTGAAACCCATGCTAGGCGGGGGAGTCTCCGGCGGTCCACCGGGTGCGGATTTGGGTGGCGGTGGATTGGAGGGTTTGGGTTTGGATGGCGTGGCGGAGGGTGGCCATCAGGTCCTGGTAGTATTGGATGTTGTGCCAGGTGAGGAGGATGGGGCCGAGCATTTCGCCGGATTTGAAGAGGTGGTTGAGGTAGGCGCGGCTGTGGCGGGTGCAGAGGGGGCAGGTGCAGGCGGGGTCGAGGGGGCTTGGGTCGTCGGCGAAGCGGGCGTTTTTCATGTTGAAGACGCCGTTTCGGGTGTAGGCGCGGGCGGTGCGGCCGGCGCGGGTGGGGATGACGCAGTCGAACATGTCGATGCCGCGGGCGACGGCGCCGATGAGGTCGTCCGGCGTGCCGACGCCCATGAGGTAGCGGGGGTGGGATTCGGGGAGGTGGGGGATGGTGACGTCGAGCGTGTCGAACATCATTTTCTGGCCTTCGCCGACGGCGAGGCCGCCGATGGCGTAGCCTTCGAAGCCGAGGGAGGTGAGGGCGCGGGCGGAGGTTTCGCGCTGATCGGGGTAGATTGAGCCCTGGACGATGCCGAAGAGGCCGTAGCCGTCGCGGGGCTGGAAGGCGGTTCGGCAGCGGTCGGCCCAGCGCATTGAGAGGTCCATGGAGGCTCGGGCTTCGTCGGGGGTGGCGGGGAAGGGCGTGCACTCGTCGAAGGCCATGGTGATGGTGGCGTCGAGCAGGTGCTGGATTTCGATGGAGCGTTCGGGGGTGAGCCGGTGGGCGCTGCCATCGATGTGGGAGCGGAAGGTGACGCCGTCCTGGTCCAGTTTTCGCAGTTTGGAGAGGGACATGACCTGGAAGCCGCCGGAATCCGTGAGGATGGGGCCGGGCCAGTCGGCCATTTTGTGCAGGCCGCCGAGGCGGGCGACGCGCTCGGCACCGGGGCGGAGCATGAGGTGGTAGGTGTTGCCGAGGATGATCTTGGCGCCGGTGGCGCGGACGGCGTCGGCGGTCATGCCTTTCACGGTGCCGGCGGTGCCGACTGGCATGAATACGGGGGTTGGTACGTCCCCGTGGGCGGTGTGCAGGGTGCCGGTTCGGGCGGCGCCGTCGGTGGCGTGGCGGGTCCAGGAGAGGGTCATGGCGGTGGGATAGCTTGGTTGGGGGGGGTGTCAAAGGGTGAAAGTTTTTTGCTTCTTTTTTTCAAAAAAGAAGTGCTTTTGAAGGGCTTCTTTTTTGAAAAAAAGAAGCAAAAAACGTTTTATCCATGCCTGTGTGAGCGGCGGAGTGGTTTGATGCGGATGGGGACGGTGGGGTTGGTGGCGGTGGCGATGGTGGCGTTTGCGGGGAATTCGCTGCTGGCGCGGGGGGCGCTGGCGGAGGGGGGGATCGATGCGGTGAGTTTTACGGCGATCCGGATTGTTTCTGGGGCGGTGGCGCTGGGCGGGGTGTTGGTGGCGCAGGGGCGTGGGGGGGAGCGGCCGGGGAACTGGGGGTCGGGCGTGGCGTTGCTGGCGTATGCGTTGGGGTTTTCGTTGGCGTATCTGCGGCTGGGGGCGGCGACGGGGGCGTTGATTTTGTTCGCGTCGGTGCAGGGGACGATGATTGCGTGGGGGGTGATGCGGCGGGAGTGGCCGACCGGGGTGGAACTGGTGGGGCTGGGGATCGCGTTTGCCGGGTTTGTTTATTTGCTGCTGCCGGGGCTGCGGGCGCCGGATCCGGTGGGGAGCGTGTTGATGATGGGGGCGGGGGCGGCGTGGGGGGTCTATACGTTGCGGGGGCGGGGGAGGGGGCGGCCGTTGGAGGAGACGGCGGGGAATTTTGTGCGGGCGGGGGTGATGTGTTTGCCGGCTTTGGCGATGCCGTGGTTGGGGGGGCGTGTTTCGGGTGAAGGGGTTGGGCTGGCGGTGGTCTCGGGAGTGGTGACCTCGGGGCTGGGGTATGCGATCTGGTATCGGGCGTTGCCGGGGCTTTCGACGACGCAGGCGGCGACGGTGCAGTTGACGGTGCCGATGATTGCAGCATTCGGGGCGCTGGTGATGTTGGGGGAAGTGCTGACGCTGCGGCTGGTGGGGACGAGTGTTTGTATTCTTGGGGGGGTGGCGGTGGCGATATTGGTAAGGCGGAGGGGGTAGGAAGGGCTTCTTTTTTGAAAAAAAAGAAGCAAAAAACTTTTATTTGTTAAGGGGTTGGAGGGAATTGGCCAGGAGGAGGGGCGAAGCCAATAGGCTTTTGGGCTTTGCCGCTCTCCCGACGATGGGTCGTGGGGGTGATGGTGCGCCGCGCTTCGCTTACGCACCCTACAGACCGGGAGAGGCGGGGGATGAAGTTTTTTTGTTTCTTTTTTTTCAAAAAAAGAAGCGCTTACTTGCTTCTCTCGAGCAGCGTCGCATCGCCATAACTGTAGAACCGATAGTTGTTGGCGATGGCGTGGGCGTAGGCGTTGTGCATGCGGGTGTGGCCGGCGAAGGCGCAGGTGAGCATGTAGAGGGTGGAGCGGGGGAGGTGGAAATTGGTGAGGAGGACGTCGGCGCTGCGGAAATTATGGCCGGGGAGGATGAAGAGGGCGGTTTCGGCGTGGAAGGGGTGGACGATACCGTGTTCGTCGGTGGCGGATTCGAGGAGGCGTAGCGTGGTGGTGCCGACGGCGATGAGGCGGTGGCCTGCGGCGCGGGCGGCGTTGATGCGGGCGGCGGATTGGGGGGTGATGTGGCCGCGTTCGGCGTGGATCTGGTGTTGGCGGACGTCGTCATGGCGGAGCGGGAGGAAGGTGCCGGCGCCGACGTGCAGCGTGATGGTTTCGCGCTGGATGTTTTTCGCGGCCAGGCGGGCGAGGAGGGTGGGGGTGAAGTGGAGGCCGGCGGTGGGGGCGGCGACGGCGCCTTGGTGCTGGGCGAAGATCGTTTGGTAGTCGGTGGTGTCGGTTTGGGTGGGGCCAGTGGGGCGGGGGATGTAGGGGGGGAGGGCCAGGGCGCCGGCTTGGTTGAGGGCGTCGGTGAAGGCTTCGGCTTCGAGGTTGAAGCGGAGCGTGACGTTGCCGCCGTCGTGGAGGGTTTCGATGGTGGCGGTGAGGGTGGTGCTGTTGTCGAAGGTCAGGCGGTCGTGGGGGTGGAGGCGTTTTGAGTTGCGGGCCAGCGCGTGCCAGGTGCCGTCGGGGAGGGGGCGATCGAGGGTGATGCCGATGCGGGCGTTGCCGCGGTGGGCGGTGAGTTGGGCGGGGATGACGCTTGTGTCGTTGGCGATGAGGAGGTCGCCGGGGCGGAGGAGATCGGGGAGGTCGTGGATGTGGTGGTCGGTGAGATCGGTGGCGACGTGAAGGAGGCGGGCGGCGTCGCGCGGGCGGGCGGGCTCGATCGCGATGCGGTCGGGCGGAAGGGTGAAGTCGTAGTCGCTCGCGTTGAGCGCGGGCGGGTCAATCGCGGGAATAGGTGCTGATCTCGATGAGGTTGCCGTCGGGGTCGCGGCAGTAGATGGAGGTCATCGGGCCGAGGGCGCCGATTTTGGCGGCGGGGCCTTCGGTGATTTCGATGCCGCAGGCGTGGAGATGGGCGACGATGTCGGCGGGGCCGATGGCGGTGGTGAAGCAGAGGTTGTGCGAGCCGGGAACCGGGGCGGCGGCGGTGATGCGGGCGGCGTCAGCGGGATCGAGGTTAATTTTCTGGCCGCCGAAGCGCAGCGCGGTGCGGTTGTGCAGGCCGAATTCCTCGCGTTCCATGCCGAGGACGCGCTGGAACCAGGACGCGGTGATTTCGACGTCGGCGCAGGCGAGGACGAGGTGGTCGAGGCGGTCTACGGTGAAGCGCATCTTCAGAGGCCTTTGTCAGTTGGAAGGCGCTTGTTCATATCGACAGCTCTTTTTCGACTTCGATGCTATCCGGTGTTGCAGGCAGTGGCAGCCGGATCGCATGACTAGCAAGAAAACCTTTCAGATCCGATGACATCTTTGGCCAATGCCGCGCCACAAACTCCTTCTTGGGCTTGTAACCAGCTTTCGCCAAATCGAACAAGGGGTCATGAAGAACGAGAAACCAATCTCTTCGCAACGGCGTCGAGGTCGGTGCAGGGAACAGCATGTATAGTTGTTTTCCGTAGTACTTTGCGTGGCAAGTCGGCCTGGCTTTCTGCTGTGTCTTCAGAGGTATTCCATTCTTGTCCAACAAGAGCAGATCAACTCCATCGACGTCTGCCTCGGGGACAAAGACGCGATACCCGGCTCGGATCAAGATTGCTGAGACCTCAGCACGATTGGCCGCTTCGATCAGCTTTCGATCAAAGATCAAGAAATCTACTCCATCCCGTCGTAGAAATCGTTGCCTTTGTTGTCGATCACGATGAACGCCGGAAAATTTTCGACCTCGATTTTCCAGACGGCTTCCATGCCGAGTTCGGGGAATTCGAGGACTTCGACTTTGCGGATGCAGTCCTGGGCGAGGCGGGCGGCGGGGCCGCCGACGGAGCCGAGGTAGAAGCCGCCATAGGCTTTGCAGGCGTCCTTGACGGCGCGGGAGCGGTTGCCTTTGGCGAGCATGACGAAGCTGCCGCCGGCGGCCTGGAAGTCGTTGACGTAGCTGTCCATGCGGCCGGCGGTGGTGGGGCCGAAGGAGCCGGTGGCCATGCCGGTGGGGGTTTTGGCGGGGCCGGCGTAGTAGACAGGGTGGTTCTTGAGGTAGTCGGGCAGGCCGCCGCCGGCGTCGAGACGGTCCTTCAGTTTGGCGTGGGCGATGTCGCGGGCGACGACCATGGTGCCGGTCAGCGAGAGGCGGGTTTTGACGGGCAGGGTGGTCAGCACGGCGCGGATTTCGGCCATGGGGCGGTTGAGGTCGAGGTTGACCACCTCGGCCCCGAGGATGTCGTCGGTGGCTTCGGGGAGGTAGTGCGAGGGGTCGTGCTCGAGTTGTTCGAGGAAGATGCCCTCGGGGGTGATTTTGGCTTTGATCTGCCGGTCCGCGCTGCAGGAGACGCCGATGCCGATGGGGAGGCTGGCGCCGTGGCGGGGCAGGCGGATGATGCGGACGTCGTGGCAGAAATATTTGCCGCCGAACTGGGCGCCGATGCCGTTCTTGCGGCTGAGGTCGAGGACTTGCTGCTCAAGTTCTAGGTCGCGGAAGGCGTGGCCGGATTTGTCGCCTTTGGTGGGGAGCTGGTCGAGCCATTTGGTGGAGGCGAGCTTGACGGTTTTGAGCGTGGTTTCGGCCGAGGTGCCGCCGATGACGATGGCGAGGTGGTAGGGCGGGCAGGCGGAGGTGCCCAGCGTTTTCATTTTGGTGTCGAGGAAGGCGAGGAGTTTGGCCGGGTTGAGGACGGCGCGGGTTTCCTGGAAGAGGAAGGTCTTGTTGGCGGAGCCGCCGCCTTTGACGACGAACATCATGTGGAATTCGTCGGCGTGGTGTTCGCCGGGGCTGGCGTAGATGTCGAACTGTACAGGCAGGTTGTTGCCGGTGTTGACCTCCTCATACATCGAGAGGGGGGCGTTCTGCGAGTAGCGCAGGTTGGTTTCGGTGTAGGTGCGGGCGACGCCCCAGGAGATGGCTTCCTCTTCGTCGCCCCCCCCTTGACCATCGGTTACCCAGACGCGCTGGCCTTTTTTGCCGAAGACGATCGCGGTGCCGGTGTCCTGGCACATGGGCAGGACACCGCCGGCGGCGATGTTGGCGTTTTTCAGGAGGTCGAGGGCGACGAAGCGGTCATTCGCGGAGGCTTCGGGGTCGTCGAGGATTTTGGCGAGCTGGGCGAGATGGGCGGGGCGGAGGAGGTGGTTGACCTCGTGGATCGCCGCGAAGGTGAGCTGGGTGAGGGCTTCGGGGGCGATCTTGAGGATGGTCTTGCCGTCGGCGGTGGTGGTGGAGACGCCCTCGATGTCGAGCTTGCGATAGGGTGTCGGGTCCTCGCCGAGGGGGAACATCGGGCTGTAGAGGAAGTTCGCGGGGCGGGTCATGGCGGGCTCAGCTCTTGGGTGGGGGGCGGCGGCGGAAGGCGTCGAGGCTGACGACCTGGTGGGGCTCGGGCTTGGGTTCCTCGGCGGCGGCGGCTTGTGGTTCAGGTTCGGGTTCGGGTTCGGGCGCCGGTTCGGTTTGCGGCTGGGTGAAGCGCATGCCGTGGCGGACATAGGGGTCGGCGAAGGCGGTGATGGCGGCGAAGGGGATGCGCAGCGTGGCGGGGACGCCGCCGAAGGAGAGGCCGATCGACATCAGCTGGGCGTCCTCGTCGACGATGAGGTCCCAGAACTGGTGCTGGACGACGATGGTCATCTCTTCCGGGTATTGCGCCTTGAGGCGGGCGGGGATGGCGACGCCGGGATGGGTGGTGTTGAAGGTGATGTAGAAATGATGGCCGCCGGGCAGGCCGTGCGCGGCGGCGTGCTGGAGGGCGCGCAGCATGACCTGACGCAACGCCTGTTCCATCCAGGCGTCGTAGGGCAGCAGGCTCTCGGGGGGGCGGGTGGTTTCGTCTTCCATGGCACGATCCGGGGGGTGACGGGTTCCCATAGCGCCAAGGGGGGTTGGGGGGAAGGGTGGGCGTGTGGGGGGGGGCGCGGCGAGGGGCGCGATCGCCGAAGACGGCGACGTGGTGCAAAAGGCGTTGCACGAAGCCGTGCAACGGTTTGCAGGCTACACTGCACCGCTTTGCGGTGCAGTGGGGGGCATTCTGTTGCCCGGGGCCCCCCTAACCGCGCCTATCGCTTATGCAGCGACGGCGAGCGCCTGATTGTCGTTGGCACTTGTGAATTGACCCGATAACGGCGGAATCATGCCGGGCAAAAGATGGGTCTTTACCACGCGTGTCGAGCCTGTTTCACCCCCATGAGGCCCCTTCCGACTCGCCGGGAGGGGTATGGTGGAGGCGCCGGGCACTGCCCCCGGGTCCACAACGCTTATTCCAACCACCGTTTATCGCCATAGTCGGCAAGCCGACAAACAAGATATAGGCGTTCCCCGCGGCGAATTCCAGAGGATACCGACGATGAGCCTGAACGACGAGCAGAAAGCCGAGATCGAGGCGTTGCGGGCGCAGAGTGCTCCGACGCGGCGGGCGACGGTGCCGGCGTTGGAGGAGATGCTGTACACGGCCAGGCCGGTGCTGGATCATGGGTTCGTGCGGGTGATCGATTATATGGGCGACGATGCCGCGGTGGTGCAGGCGGCACGGGTTTCCTATGGGCGGGGGACCAGAAAGGTATCGGAGGATGCGGGGTTGATCCGCTACCTGCTGCGGCATCGGCATACGACGCCGTTCGAGATGTGCGAGATCAAGTATCACGTGAAGCTGCCGATTTTCGTGGCGCGGCAGTGGATCCGGCATCGGACGGCGAACGTGAATGAGTATTCGGCGCGCTATTCGATCCTGGATCGGGAGTTCTATCTGCCGGCGCCGGAGCACCTCGCGGCGCAGTCGGCGTCGAACCGGCAGGGGCGGGGGATGGTGCTGGAAGGGCAGGAGGCGATGGAGGTGCTGGATCTGCTGCGCGACGACGCGATGCGGGCATATGACCATTATGCCTGGATGCTCAACGAGGGCGGCGAGGGGGAGGTGGTGGATCCGGGCCGGCGGGGGCTGGCGCGGGAGCTGGCGCGGATGAACTTGACGCTCAACACCTATACGCAGTGGTACTGGAAGACGGATCTGCACAATCTGCTGCATTTCCTGTCGCTGCGGGCGGATGCGCATGCGCAGTACGAAATCCGGGCCTATGCCGAGGTGATGCTGGAGAGCGTGGCGGCGTGGGTGCCGGCGACGTATGCGGCGTTTGTGGATTATCGGCTGGGGGCGGTGACGTTCTCGGCCGCGATGCTGGCGGTGGTGACGCGGATGCTGGCGGGGGAGGCGGTGGAGCAGAAGGGGAGCGGGCTGTCGAAGCGGGAGTGGGACGAGATGATGGGGGCGTTGGGGCGGGGTTGAAGAGGATACGCGGATCGCGTATAGATATGTCTGGTCGGATCTGGGTGCTGATCGAATTCGAGATTGATCCGCATGACGTTGTCCACGTCCGGTTCGAACGAGGCGACGGATTTATCGAGTTTGTCGGCGATCTGGAGCTCGATGGCGGCGTGGTGATGCTGCTTCGCTGCCATGTCCACGGCAGTGGTCCGAATCGGCTTGGCATCGCTGGGCTTGCCGGGCTGGCGCAACAGGTTTTGGAGTATCTCGATGTTGACGAAATCCGCGTTGCTGGAGCGGCTCGCACGACTGGGGCCAGTCCGGGCCGTCAACCAACCCCCCTTGTCTTCCGACGAGGCGGAGGTCGTGGCCTTGCACGGAAGCGGCCGGCTTGACCGGTTGGTGGAGGTGTTCCAGCGGTTGGTGGCGGAGGGGGCGACGTTCCGCGAGGCGAAGGTGGCGATCGACGAGTTGGCGGTGGTGGCGCGTGCGGTTTGTCCGGTGCGGCGGGCGTGCGATTTTGCGGCGCTCGCGCGCGATCTGGCGGCCATGAATGTGACGGTTCGTCGCAAGCGGGACATTGTTGATCCGGTAGCTTTCATCGCCGGGATACGGGCGCGGCATGGTTTGTCGCAGCGGCAGTTTGCGGAGCGGTTGGGGTTGGATGTGCGGACGGTGCAGAATTGGGAGCAGGGGCGGAATCGGCCGGATTCGGCGGTTTTGTCGTTGATGACGTTGTTTGATCAGGATCCGGCCGCGGTCGAGCGGGCGGTGTTCGAGGCGGTGCTGTGATTGTTTGTTTCGGGTCGATCAATCTGGACTTGATTTTTCCGCTGCCCCATCTGCCGGCGGCGGGGCAGACGGTGTTGGGGCCGTCGATGCAGATCGAGCCGGGGGGGAAGGGGGCGAACCAGGCGGTGGCGGCGGCCAGGGATGGGGCGAAGGTGATTTTCGTCGGCGCGGTGGGGAAGGACGCCCTGGCGGAAGATGCTGTGGAGTTGATGCGCGAAAGTGGCGTGGACATTTCGCGGGTGGCTCGGATCAAGGGGGCGACGGGGTGTGCGGCGATTTGTGTCGATCCGGCGGGGCGGAATCTGATCGCGGTGGCCAGCGCGGCAAATCTGGCGGCGAAGCAGGAGCGGGTCGAGGATGAACTGCTGGGGCCGCGTACGACGGTGTTGTTGCAGGGGGAGGTTGCGCGGGACGAGACCGAGGCGCTGATTGCGCGGGCGCGGGCGGCGGGGTGCCGGATCGTGATGAACCTGGCGCCGGCGGGGGAGATTTCGCTTGCGGCGTTGAAGGCGCTCGATGTGCTCGTCGTCAACGAGGATGAGGCGGCGTGGCTGGCGTCGCATCTCGGCTGCGCGGACGGGACGGCCGGGGTGCATCGGGCGTTGGGGATCGATGTGGTGCAGACGTTGGGGGGCGACGGGGTGGAGGCGGTCACGGCGGCCGGGGTGTTCCGGGTGGCGGGGCGGGCGGTCGAGGTGGTGGATACGACGGGGGCGGGAGATTGCTTCACGGGAGTGCTGACGGCGGCGCTCGATCGGGGCCAAGCGCTGGTGACGGCGCTGGGGCGGGCAAATGTGGCGGCCGGGTTGTCGTGTACGCGGCGGGGGACGCAGGGGAGCATGCCCTTGGCGGCGGAGACGGATGGGGTGTTGGGGTAGGAAGGAAGCGCTTCTTTTTTTGAAAAAAAAGAAGCAAAAAAACTTTACCCATTCAGGTTTTTCGAATGCAGAGGGGCGCAGCCAATCATTTCTGGCTTCGCCCCTCTCAGTATCCAGCATCCCGCGATGCCAAACGGATAAAAGTTTTTTGCTTCTTTTTTCCAAAAAAGAAGCGCTTGCCTTGCCTTAACTGATGGTGATTTTCGGCCCCGAGGGCTTCGCCCCGGCGCCGCCGACTTTGTCCCACAGGCGGGCGGCGATGGTTTTGAACGCTTGGGCGGGGGCGCTGTCGGGGGCGGCGGCGGTGATGGGCGTGCCGGCGTCGGCGTTGGTGCGGATTTCGAGGACGAGGGGGATTTCGCCGAGGAATTCGGCGCCGAGGCGTTGGGCTTCGAGGCGGGCGCCGCCGTGGCCGAAGATTTCGGAGCGGTGGTTGCAGTTGGGGCAGCAGAAGAAGCTCATGTTCTCGATCAGGCCGAGCACGGGGACGCGGGTGCGTTCGAACATGCGCACGCCGCGGCGGGCGTCGAGCAGGGCGATGTCTTGCGGGGTGGAGACGATGACGGCGCCGGCGAGGGTGACGCGCTGGGCCATGGTGAGCTGGGCGTCGCCGGTGCCGGGGGGCATGTCGACGATCATGATGTCGAGGGGGCCCCATTCGACCTGGCCCATCATCTGTTCGAGGGCGCCCATGACCATGGGGCCGCGCCAGATCATGGGGGTTTCCTCTTCGACGAGGAAGCCGATGGACATGGCTTTGAGACCCCAGGCGGCGAGCGGGATCATGCGGTCGTTGACGACTTCGGGCTTGCGGCTGAGGCCGAGCATGCGGGGGAGGGAGGGGCCGTAGATGTCGGCGTCGAGCAGGCCGACGCGCAGGCCTTGCTGGGCGAGGGCGACGGCGAGGTTGACGGCGACGGTGGATTTGCCGACGCCGCCCTTGCCGGAGGCGACGGCGACGATGGCGGTGACGTCGGGCAGGAGGGCGGCGGGGGCTTTGGCGGGGGCGGCGTGGCTGTGGCCGTGATCGTGGTTGTGAGCTGGGGCCGCCGGTTTCGCGGGGGCGGGTTCGGATTTGTGGGCGGTGAGGACGACCGAGACGTTTTTGACGCCGGCTTCGCGGGCGAGGAGGGCCTCGACTTGTTTGCGCACCGGTTCCATGCGCTCGGCGTTGGCGCGGTCGGTCAGCAGGCTGACATGGACCAGGCCGCCCTTGACCAGGACTTCCTCGACGAGGCCGGCGGCGACGAGGTCGCGGCCGGAGGCGGGGTCGGCGATGGACCGGAGGCGGTTGCGGAGGTGGTCCTGGGTGGGCTCGCTCATGCGCTTGAAAACCTTCAGCAGCCGGTCAATATGTCGGTGGGCCATGAGCGCGATATGGCCCCACCGCGCGGTTCTGCCAATGCCGGATTTTGCGGTGGCGGCGTGGAGGGTCCATACCCCGCTCGTAGAGATGCGCTTTCCCGAATGACAGGAGCCTGTTGCCCCGATGCCTTGGAATACTGGTGAGCCGGGCGGACCGCCCGGGAGTGGATCGGGTAATGGGTCGGGCGGCGGTTCGGGCGATGGCAAGCCGAAGGGGCCATGGGGCAATCCCGAGGGGCAGCGGCCGGGCAATGGTGGGCGGCCGCAGGGGCCCTGGGGCGGCGGGCCGCGAGGGCCGGGCGGGCCCGGGGGGACGCCGCCGGACCTGGATGAGTTGCTGTCCCGGGCGCAGGGGTTTGTGCGCGAGGTGTTGCCGCCGGGGTTCGGGGGCGGGCGCCCGCCAGGGCTGCCGGGGCGGTTTTCGGGCGGGCGGGGGTTCGCGCTGATCGCGGCGGTAGTGGCGTTGGGCTGGCTGGCGAGCGGGTTCTACCGGGTGCAGCCGGACGAGCAGGGCGTGGTGATGCGCTTCGGCGCCTTCAGCCGGCTGACCATGCCGGGGCTGAATTATCATATGCCCTGGCCGGTTGAGACGGTGGCGACGCCGGCGGTCACGCGGGTGAACCGCATCGAGGTCGGATATCGCTCGGCCGGGGAGTTCGGGACCACCGCGCGCAGCGCGGGGCGCGAAGGGCTGCGCGACATCGGCGCCGAGAGCCTGATGCTGACGGGCGACGAGAACATCATCGATATCAATTTCGCCGTCTTCTGGCGGGTGCGCGACGTGGTGCCGTTCCTGTTCAACACGCGCAGCCCTGAATACACGGTGAAGTCGGCGGCCGAGAGCGTGACGCGCGAGGTGATCGGGCGGACGCCGATCCAGCCGGCGCTGACGGATGCGCGGGCGCGGATCGAGGCGGAGGTGCTCAAAGGGGTGCAGGCGATCCTCGACCAGTATCGCTCGGGCGTGGAGATCACCCAGATCCAGTTGCAGAAGGTCGACCCGCCGGCGGCCGTGATCGACAGTTTCCGCGACGTGCAGCGGGCCAATACCGATGCCGACCGGGCGCGCAACGAGGCCGAGAGCTATCACAACGACATCGTGCCGCGGGCGCGCGGCGAGGCGGCGCGGCTGGTGGCGGAGGCCGAGGGCGCGCGGCAGACCTCGATCGCGCAGGCCGGTGGCGAGGCGCAGCGCTTTCTTTCGGTGCTGAAGGCCTATGAGGCGGCGAAGGACGTGACGATGAAGCGTCTGTACATCGAGACCATGCAGGATATCCTGTCGCACACGCCCTCGGTGGTGGTGGACAACCGGTTGCAGGGGATCATGCCGTTCCTGCCGCTCAACGAGACCGTGCGGCCGGTGGCGCCGCCGCGGCCCGCGGCACCGCCGGTGCCGCCATCCGCGCCTTCGGCGCCTTCGCCGAGCCGGGGGACCACGCCATGAACCGCGTTTTAACCATCGTCGCCGCGGCAATGTTCGTCGTGCTGTTCGCCGCCGGGTCGACCTTGTTCACGGTGCATCAGACCGAGCAGGTGCTGATCACCCAGTTCGGCGAACCCAAGCAGCTCATCACCGAGCCCGGGCTGCATGCGAAAATTCCCTGGGTGCAGACGGTCATCAGTTTCGACCGGCGCCTGCTGGACTACGAGGTGCAGCCGGAGGAAGTGATCCTGGGCGACCAGCGCCGGCTGATCGTGGACAGCTTCACCCGTTTCCGCATCACCGATCCGCTGCGCTACTATCAGGCGGTGGGGCCGACCGAGGAGGGCATCCGGGCGCGGCTGAACTCGGTGGTGTCGTCTTCGCTGCGCCGGGTGTTGGGCAACGAGCAACTGCTCAACGTGCTGTCATCCGACCGCGGGCGGATCATGGGGCTCATTCGCGACCATGTGAACGAGGAGATGAAGGGGTTCGGGATCACGGTCGATGACGTGCGCATCCGCCGCGCCGACCTGCCTGAGGAGAACACCCAGGCGATCCTGTCGCGCATGCAGTCCGAACGCGAGCGCGTGGCACGGCAGGCGCGGGCGGAAGGGGCGGAAGCTTCGTCGCGGATCAAGGCCAATGCCGAGCGCGAGCGGACGGTGCTGCTGGCCGAGGCGCGGGCCAAGGCCGATGCGTTGCGCGGCGTCGGCGAGGCGCAGGCGATCGCGGTGTATGCCGATGCATTCCAGCGCGATCCGCAGTTCTTCGAGGTGTGGCGCACGTTGCAGGCCTATCGCGAGGCCTTCGCCGCCGGGGGCTCGCGCCTGGTGCTGACGCCGGGTGATGCGTTCTTGCGGTTTCTTAATGAGATGCCGCATCCCTCGGTAACCGCGCCATGATAGATTTCGCCTCTGTAGACGCCTCCTGAGCAGGGACCTTATGCCGATGCGACTTTCCCGGACGATGCTGCGCGCAACTGTTTTCGCCGTGGGCCTGGCGTTCGCCATGCCGATGGCGGCCCCTCCCGCGGAGGCGCGGGGGGCGGGCGAGAGTTTCGCCGATCTGGCGGAGAAGCTGCTGCCCGGGGTGGTGAATATCTCATCGGTCCAGACGGTGAAGACCGAGGGGCGGGGGATGGATATCCCCGCCTTCCCGCCTGGCTCGCCGTTCGAGCAGTTCTTCAAGGATTTCATGGAGCGCAGCCGGCCGCCGGGCCAGCAGGGACAGCGGCAGCGGCCGGAACACAAGGCGCAGAGCCTGGGCTCGGGCTTCATCGTCGATCCGTCCGGCATCGTGATCACCAACAACCATGTGATCGACGGGGCCGATGAGATCACGGTGATCCTGCAGGACAACACCAGCCTCAAGGCCAAGCTGATCGGGCGTGACGAGCGGACCGATATCGCGGTGCTGAAGGTGGAGTCGGACAAGCCGCTGCCGGCGGTCACGTTCGGCGATTCCGACAAGGCGCGGGTGGGCGACTGGGTGCTGGCGATCGGCAATCCGTTCGGGCTCGGCGGCTCGGTCACCGCCGGGATCGTCTCGGCGCGCGGACGGAATATCGACCAGGGGCCGTACGACAATTTCATCCAGACCGACGCCGCCATCAACAAAGGCAACTCGGGCGGGCCGCTGTTCAACATGGATGGCGAAGTGGTCGGCATCAACACGGCGATCTACTCGCCCTCAGGCGGCTCGATCGGGATCGGGTTCTCGATCCCCTCGAACATGGCGAAAAACGTGGTGGCGCAGCTGCGCGACTTCGGCAAGGCGCGGCGCGGCTGGCTCGGCGTGCGGATCCAGCAGGTCTCGCCCGATCTGGCCGAAAGTGTCGGCCTCAAGGAGGCCTCGGGCGCGATGGTCGCGGGGGTCAATGATGACGGGCCGGCGGACAAGGCGAAGCTCAAGAGCGGCGATATCATCCTGAAGTTCAACGACCAGGCGGTGAAAGAAATGCGTAGCCTGCCGCTGATCGTGGCGCAGACCGAAATCGGCAAGGAAGTGCCGGTGACGATCTGGCGCGACGGCAAGGAAGTCTCGCTCAAAGTGCGGGTCGGAGAACTGCCCGAGGATCAGAAAGTGGCGGCGGCGAGCGAGAAGAAGGCACCGGGCAAGGCCACCGAACTTACCGGGCTCGGCGTCAAACTTGCGGAATTGACCGACGAACTGCGCGGCAAGTTCCAGATCGGGGCGGACCAGAAAGGCGTCGTCATCACCGAAGTGGAAGCCGGCACGCCAGCCGCCGAACGCGGGCTCAAGGCCGGCGACGTGATCGTGGAAGTGGCGCAGGAAGAGGTGAAAACTCCTGGCGACGTGGCCGAGCGGATCGAAAAAGCCCGCAAAGCCAACCGCAAATCCATCCTCATGCTGGTCCAATCCGGCGACTCGCCGCGCTTCATCCCCCTGCCCGTGACCCCCAGCCCCGATCGCAAGCCGGGCTGAGGGCGAGGGGGCGGAGGAAGGAAACAAGGCCAGGGCTCTGCCCTGGACCCGCTGGGGGCTGAGCCCCCAGACCCGCATCCGTTTAAGAGGTTCCTGAATGAGAGAGGGGCGCTACTCAGTGGTTTTTACCACCGGGTGGCGCCCCGCTCTCATTCAGGAACATTCCTTCAAATCGATAAGGTCCAGGGGCTTGGCCCCTGGCGGGTCTGGGCAGCGCCCAGCCTTGCTTTCTCCTCTTCCCCTCGCCCCCAGCCTGGCTCACGATCGGGGGTGGATGTCACGGGCATGGGATGACGGCGATGGTTGGGTTTGATGCGACTTCGATTGCGGGCAAGGGGTTTGCGGTTGAGGGGCATGTGGGGGTGGTGGTGATCGGGGCGGGGCCGGCGGGGGTGGCGGCGGCAATTGAGGCGGCTGGGCTGGGGTTGGGGGTGATGTTGGTGGACGAGCATCCGGTGGCGTCGGCGTTGATCGGGATTGATGTGCCGTGGATGTTTGGCGAGCGGATGGATGGGGCTGTGCGGAACCAGGCGCGGATGGTGGAGCGGGTGGTGGCGGCGCGGCCGGAGTTGCAGGTGGCGGTGGAGGCGGGGGTGGATGTGCGGTTGGGGGTGTATGCGTGGAGTGCGTTTGTGGAGGGGCCGACGAGCCGGGCCTTGCCAGGGCCGATGTTGGGGTTGGCGGATGAGGAGCGGGCCTGGTTTGTGGGGTTTGATCGGATGATCGTGGCGGCGGGGGCGCGGGACCTGGGGCTGGCGTTTCCGGGGTGGGATCTGCCGGGGGTGATGGGGGCGCGGGGGTTTGCGGCGGCGGTGGGGTTGTATGGGGCGTTTTCGGGGCGGCGGATCGTGGTGCTGGGGGCGGGGGCCGCGGGGACGGAGGTGGTGCGGCTGGCGCGGGGGGCGGGGATTGAGGTGGTGGGGGTGGTGGATGTGGAGGGAGGGACGGCGCTGGCGGGGGTGCCGGTCTATGCGGGGTATCGGGTGACGGGGGTGGAGGGGGTGGAAGTTGAGGCGGTGACGATTGCGCGGGGGGACGGGGCGGGGGCGATGCGGATTGCGTGCGACACGATTGTGCTGGCGGTAGATGTGGTGCCGGTGGTGGAGATGTTTGATCTGCTGGGGTGCCGGACGGTGTTTGATGGGGGGCGTGGGGGGTGGGTGCCGGTGGTGGATGAGGACGGCCGGTGTTCGCGGCCGGGGGTTTATGCGGCTGGGGATTGTGCCGGGGTGAGTGATGCGGCGTTGGGGGATGTCGGGTTGGCAGTGGCGGCCGGTCGGGCGGCGGCGCGGGCGGCGGCGCGGGATGCGGGGCTGGCGGCGCCGATGGGGGAGGGTGGGCCGGTTGTGGGTGGGCTGGATCGGGATATGTGGCGACGCGCGTGGTTGGCGGCACATGGCGGGCCGGAGGTGATGGTGTGCCGGTGCGAGGAGGTGCCGTTGGGGGATATCGTGGGGGTGCGGCCGCCGCGGTATCTTGCGTATGACGCGGCGAAGTTCGCGGCGCGGGATGTGCGGACGTTGGCGGCGGAGGGGCCGCTTAATCAGGACCAGGTGAAGCGGTTGACGCGGGCGGGGATGGGGGCGTGCCAGGGGCGGCGCTGTCGCGAGCAGGTGCAGGCGATATTGGCGATGTCGGGCAACCAGGCGACGGGGAGTGTGCCGATGCCGAGTTATCGGGCGCCGTTGCGGCCGTTGCCGTTGTCGGTGCTGGCGGCGTTCGAGGAGTCGCCGGAGGTCAAGGAGAACTGGACGGCCTGGTTCGGGATTGCGGGCCAGTGGCATCCACATTGGGAGAAGGTGCCGGAGGATTTGAAATACGAAACGCGATGGAACCCGGGAGTCGAGGAATGACGCGGGTTGTGGTGATCGGCGGCGGGGCGACTGGGTTGTCCACCGCGTTCTGGAGCCTGCGCGAGGGGGCGGAGGTGGTGGTGGTGGAGAAGGGGATCGTCGGCTGGGAGGCCTCGGGAAGGAATGGCGGGGGGGCGACGCATGCGGTCTCGCCGCTGTTCGCGGAGGAGCAGCGGCTGTGGCCGATGATGGATGACTTGCTGGGGTATCCGACGGAGTATCAGCGCCAGCGGGTGCGGATCGGGCTGAGCCGGCGGCAGCTCGATTTGATTTTGGAGGGGGTGACGATCGCGCGGCGTCAGGGATTTGTGGCGCATGAGCTGGACAACAAGGCGCTGCGGGAACTGGTGCCGTTCGTCAGCGAGACCGCGGCGGGGGGCGTTTTGCTGGAGTATGGCGGGCATGCCAATCCGCAGCGGACGTTGCAGGCCTACGCCTGGGCGGTGCAGGACCTGGGCGGCGTGATCCAGCAGCATACGACCGTGATCGGGTTCGAGACGGCGGGGGGGCGGATCTGCGGGGTGCGGACGGATCAGGGGCTGATCGGCTGCGATGTGGTGGTGCTGGCGGCGGGGCCGCACACAGCGCAATTGGCGGCAAAGCTGGGCATCAGGGTGCCGCTGGCGGCGGCGCGGGCGGAGATGGTGGTGACGGAGCCTTTGCCGCTGATCCGGTTTGGCGGGGCGGATGGCAACGGGGTCTATGGGCGGCAGACGTTGCGCGGGAACCTGGCCTATGGCGGGGGGCCGCATGAGTGGATCGATTTGCCGGATGCGAGCACGCCGAAGCCGGTGAATTCGCCGGTGATGCAGAGCGTGGCCAAGCGGGTGTTCGAGTTGTTCCCCAAGGTGGCCCATGCACGGGTGATCCGGTCGTGGGCCGGGGTCGTGGAGAACACGCCGGATGGGCGGCCGATCCTGGATCGGCTGGGCGCGCCGGACAATCTGGTGGTGGCGGGGATGTCGAGCGTGGGGTTCGGGCTGTCGCCGGCATCGGGGCGGGCGGTGATGCAGTTGGCGCTGAATGGGGCGTGCGACTTCGCCGATCTGGCGCAGTTGAAGCTGTCGCGGTTCGATGGGTTGGCGGGGGATTGGGCGGAGGCGGCGGGTTGGGTGCCGTGGACGCGGGAGGGAGCGGTGGCATGACGGGGAGCAATCGCAAGGCGGGGTTCCAGACCCGCGCGATCCATTTCGGCTTTGATCCGGCGGACCATCACCGCGCGGTGACGCCACCGATCTACATGACCTCGACCTATGCGTTCGAGAGTGTGGAGGAGGCGGAGAGCGTGGCCGAGGCGGCGGGTGCGACCTATGCGCGGGAGCATAATCCGACGACTGCCATTCTGGAGGGGCGGCTGGCGGAGCTGGAGGGCGGTGAGGCCTGTGTCGCGGTGGCCTCGGGGATGGGGGCGGTGGGGACGCTGCTGCTGTCGCTGCTGTCGCAGGGCGACGCGGTGGTGGTGCATTCGACGTTGTATTCCAACACCTTCGCCATGGCCCATGACGGGCTGCCGCGGTTCGGCATCAGGGTGATCCCGGTGGATTTGTCGGAGCCGGCGAACCTCGATGGGGTGCTGGATGGCAGCGTGAAGCTGGTTTATTTCGAGACCCCGGTGAACCCGACGGCGCAGATCCTCGATATCGCGGCGATCGCGGCGCGCGCCCATGCGGCCGGGGCGCGGGTGGTGGTGGACAGCACGTTCGCGTCGCCGGCGGTGCAGCGCCCGTTGGAGCATGGGGCGGATATCGTGCTGCATTCGTTAACGAAATACATCAACGGGCATGGCGATATGCTGGGGGGCGCGTTGATCGGGGACAGGGAGACGATTGCGCGCATTCGCGGCACCGGGCTGCGCTACATCACCGGGGCGACGCTGTCGCCGATGGCGGCATTTCTGGTGTTGCGTGGGCTCAAGACGTTGAAATTGCGGATGGATGTGCATGGCGCCAACGCGCTCGCGATTGCGCGCAGACTGGCAGCGGACCCCAAGGTGGCGTGGGTCTCGTATCCGTTTCTGGAGTCCAATCCGGGCTATGCGGCGGCGCGCCGGCAGATGGCGAACGGCTCGGCGATGATGGCGTTCGGCCTCAAGGCGGGGTTCGTGGGGGCGCGGCGGATGATGGATGGGCTTGAGGTGATTTCACGGGCGGTCAGCCTGGGCGATGCGGAGTCGCTGATCATGCATCCGGCCAGCCTGACCTACGCGCGCCGGCGGACGAAGCCGGAGGCGAAGCTGGCGACGGGGGTGGGGGAGGATCTGGTTCGGCTGTCCGTGGGGCTCGAAGATATCGAGGACCTGCTGGCCGATCTGGAGGCGGGGCTCGCGCGGGTCTAGGCGTTTGGCACCGTAAGTCTGACCGGGCGGGCCAGGACGATGAAGGCGCCGAGGGCGGCGGCGGTCAGGGCGGTGAGGATGGCGGCGACGATGAAGGGGGCGGTATCGATGGCGGTGAGGTCGCGGACCCAGCCGGCGAAGGGGGAGAAGACGCCGAGCCCGGCATAGAAGACGCTGTAGAACAGGCCCATGCCGACGGCGCGCTGGTCGGGGCGCAGGACCAGGGCGGGCAGGGCGACGATCAGGCCGCAGGGCAGGGCGAAGATGGTGCCGAGGATCACCATCAGCACAGCGGGGTGGGAGCTGTCGGGGACCAGGAGGAAGAGGGGGGCGACGATGATATAGCAGGCCGCCGTGAGCAGCATGGGGTGGCCGAGGCGGTGGCCGAGCCAGCCGCCGAGGGGGGAGACCGGGATGGTGGCGAAGCTCGCCAGGCTCAGCACCCAGCCGGCGGTGGCCAGCGTCATGCCGTGTTCGACGTAGTAGGCCGGCGCGAAGCCGAGGAGGATGATGTAGCCGGCGTTGGCCAGCATCCAGACGAGGCCGGCCATGACCACGGCGGCGGTCACGCGCGGGCTCATGCCGAGGCGTATCGCAACGCGGGTGGCGGAGGCGGGCGGGTCGGGTTGGATGGTGGCGATGGCAAGGGCCAGGAAGGCGGCGCAGATGCCGGCGGTGACGAACATCACGCCGCGCCAGCCGATCGCCTCGACCGGGTAGGGCAGCACGATCGAGCCGAGGCCGATGCCGAGCGGCCAGGCACAGAGCAGGACGCCGATGGCGGTGCCGAGGGAGGCGTCGGGGAACCGGTCCATCACCATTTTGGAGACGACGATGTTCAGCATCACCGCGCCGACGCCGGAGAGCAGGCGGAAGGTCAGGGCGACGGCGAAACCGGGGGCGAGGCCGAGGCCGATGCCGCCGGCGACCATGAGTGCGAGGCCGGCGATGAGGATGCGGCGGTCGCCGAAATGGGCACTCAGCCAGCCCGCGGGGAGGGCGAGGAAGGCGCCGAGGCCCAGATAAGAGCCGGCGAGGGCGCCGAGGGCCGCGTAGTCAAGCCCGAGCTCGGCCATGATCGCCGGGCCCGCGGCGCCGACCGACTGGAACTGCGCCCCCATCGCCACCCGGATGAAGGTGACGATGGTGAGGAACAGCCAGGGGTTGGTCGCCACGGGAGGTTCAGGCGTGAGGCGTTCAGGCGGAGGCGGCGAGGCGGCGGGTCCAGGCGGCGAGGGCAGCGATCTGTTGCTTGATCAGGCCGCGGGCGACATCATCGGTCAGGCGGCCGTCGGCGTCGAACTTTGTAGCGGCGTTGGTGACGAAGACCTCGGGCGCGCCGAGGATGTGCATGCCCTGGCTCGCGAGGACCTGGCGGATATGGTACTGCGCGCGCGCGGCACCGAGGCCGCCGCCGGTGCTGACGAGGGAGACCGGCTTGTACATCCAGGCGGACTTGCCGTAGGGCCGCGAGGCCCAGTCGATGGCGTTTTTGAGCACGCCGGGGAAGGAGTAGTTATATTCGGGCACGGCGAAGATGATGGCGTCGGCCTTCAGCACGCGATCCTTCAGGCGCTGAGCGGTGGCGGGGAAGCCGGCGGCCTCGATGTCACCGTTGTAGAGGGGGATGTCGGAGTAGTCGTAGATTTCGATCGCGACGTCGGCCGGGGCCTCCTGCTGCGCGGTGCGGAGCAGGGCGGTGTTGAAGGAGGCTTTGCGCAGGCTGCCGGAGATGGCGAGGATGTCGAGCTGGGCGGTCATGGTTCACCTTCGAATGATAACGATGGTTATGATTTAGCGCATGGCGGACGTCATGCAAGAGGCGCTTGGCCGGGAGTCCAGCCATGCGGCGCGAGCGTGAAGCCGGCGAAGTCGAAGGTGGGGGCGACGATGCAGGTCACCAGCGTCCAGGCGCCGAGGGCGGTGGCGGCTTGCCAGGCGTCGCGCGGGACGAGGGTTTGCAGGGTTTCGCCGGCGGCGAGGGCGGGACCGAGGCGGTGGTCCGTGTGGTCCCAACCATCGGATGAAACATGCAGGGCGAGCGCGGCCCCGGCGTTCCAGATCCAGAGTTCGGCGGCGTCAACGCGGTGCCAATGGCTGCGCTCGCCGGCGGCCAGGAGGAACAGGATGGCGGTGCCGGCACCGCGGGTGCCGTCGGGCGGGGTGTCGCGCCAGGTTTCGCGATAGTGGCCGCCCTCGGGGTGCGGATGTAGGCCGAGGGCTGCGATGACGGCGGGGGCGGGGAGCGTGGGGTCGCGCAGGTCCACTCAGACGGCGTCGCGCGGGGTTGTGCGGGCGATGCAGGGGTTCTCGGCGAAGCCGGCGCACCAGGCGGCGAGGCGGGGGTGGGTGTCGCGCCAGGGCTCGTGGGCGAAGCGGAAATCGAGGTAGCCCAGCGCGCACGCGATGCTGATGGTGCCGATGTCGACAGTGCGGTGCGGCGGGTCGGACTCCAGCACGGCGAGGGTGCGCACGACGGCGGCCTGCTGGCGCGCCATGAAGGCGTCGCGCGCGGCTTCCTGCGGGCGGAGGCTCTCCATGCGGCGGGCGACGGCGGCGTCGAGGATGCCGTCGGCCATGGCCTGCTGCTTCAGCGCCCGCCAGCGCGCGCGCCCGACGGGCGGAAAGAGGATGGCGGGGCCGTCGATGCTGTCGAGGTATTCGCAGATCACCGGGCTGTCGAACAAGGCGGCGCCGTCGGAGGTGACGAGACAGGGGATGCGCGAGAGCGGGTTCACGGCGAGGAGTTCGGCCGGGGACTCGAACGGTTTGACCGGGACGAGCTCGATCTGGCGGTCGAGATCGAGGGCGATGGCGCAGGCCAACACTTTACGGACATAGGGGCTCGAGGGCGCGTAGAAAAGCTTCATCGTGGGGTCCTCAGAACGAGTCCTTGCGGGCACGCAGGCTGGCCAGGGCGGCGATGTCGGGCGCGCGCAGGAAGGGGTTGGCGGCCAGTTCGTCCTCCATGCGGCTGGGCAGGCTGGGGGTGCCGGCGGCGCGCCAGGCGGCGACCTGGGCGGCGTAGGCGGCGAGGGCCTGGTTGTCCGGATCGGCATGGAGCGCGAAGCGGGCGTTGCTGGCGGTGTATTCGTGGCCGCAGCAGACCAGCGTGTCCGGGCCGAGGGCGGCGAGCTTGGCGAGGCTGTGGAACATCTCGGCTGCGGTGCCTTCGAGCAGGCGGCCGCAGCCGAGGCTGAAGAGGGTGTCGCCGCAGAGCAGGACGTGGCCGTCGGCGAAATGGAAGGAGATGTGACCGCGCGTGTGACCCGGGGTTTCCAACACTGCGGCGGTGGCGTTGCCGAGGGTGACGGTGTCGCCTTCAGCGACCTGCTGGTCGAGCCGGGGCAGGCGATGGGCATCGGCGCGGGCGCCGACCACCTTGGCGCCGTAGCGCGCGCGGATGTCGTCGGTGCCGGCGATGTGGTCGCCGTGATGGTGGGTCAGCAGGATCAGGTCGAGCCGGCCACCGGCGGCGTCGATCGCGGCGGCGACCGGGGCAACTTCGGCAGGGTCGACGATTGCGGTGGCGCCAGTCTCGCTGCAGCGCAGGAGCCAAGCGTAGTTGTCGGACAATATAGGGACGAGGTGTGCTGTGATCATGGGACCGATGTAGCACCGACCGGCGCCGCCGCAAACGGCAGGAAGATGACAAGCGGGGGTGGGGGCTCAGCCGGCGGCCAGGGCGGCGGTGATGGCGGCGATGGTGCGCGGGCCGGCGAGGCCGTCGGCGGGCAGGTTGTGACGGGTCTGGAAGGCCAGGATGGCGGCTGTGGTGGCCGGGCCGGGCTTGCCGTCGACCAGGAGCGGCGGATCGGCGCGGAGATGGTTGAGCGATTGCTGAAGCCAGAGCGTGTCGCTGCTTGCGGCCGCGGGTTGCCCGGCCGCGGGCGCGGAGGGGTCGAGGAGGGGCCAGATCTGGTCAAACAGGGCCTGGCGCTCGGCCAGACCGTTGACGCCGCCGTTGATGACGCGGGTGATGCTGGGCAGGTCGTTGCGGTCGGCGGCGTCGTTGAGGTGGCCTTCGGTCCATTCGCCGAGCGCGGGCGCGAGAGCGTAGGCGGGGTCGACGATGAGGGTGGGGCTTGTTTCGAAGTCGGCCTCGGCGAGATCGCCCATGCGCTTGTAGTTGGCGCGGCCGGTGGTTTGCAGCAGGCCGCCACCACGGTATCGGTAGCCGTCGCCGGGCTGGGTGTTGCCGAGTTCGCGGGCCTTGTGCGGGTTGCCCAGGCCGTAGACGCGTTCGGCCAGGGCCGGCTCGTTGCCGAGCAGGGCGTCGGCTTCGTCGGGGCGGATGGCGGCGGAGTGGTTCCCGACGCCGAAGATTTGCAGCAGCCGGGTGGTGGTGCGGTAGGCGAGGGATTCGAAGAGGATGGTGCCGCCGCCGGTTTCGTGCAGGGCCTGGGCGAGGAAATGGGCCAGGCGCAGCGGCGTGGTGATGCCGGCGGCCGCGAACGCGGCGTCGCCGGCGTCGAAGGCGTGGATGTAGTTGGGCAAGGCGCGCGGGGCGATATGGGCGACGACGTCGATGGCGCGCAGCATGGGCGGGCTCCCTCGGAGGATGTGTTATTATTGTGAACATCAACGCCGGCGCAACCTCTTTCGCCGGCCTCTCGAGCGGCATGCTTTCGGGATGGCGCGGGCTGGGGCAGACTGGGGTATGTCGCGACGCTCGCTCAAGGTGACGCCCGAGCTGCTGCTGCGGGCCTATCAGGCCGGGATGTTCCCGATGGCGGAGACGCGCGAAGCGCGGGATTTGTTCTGGCTCGATCCGGAGGAGCGCGGGATTCTGCCGCTCGACGGGTTCCATGTGCCGCGGCGGTTGCTGCGCACGGTGCTGTCGGGGGTTTACAGGGTGAGCGTGGACACCGATTTCGCCGGCACCATTGCCAACTGTGCGGCGCCGCGGCCGGGGCATCCGGAAACCTGGATCAATCCTGATATCGTCCGGCTCTATACCGCGCTGCATGGCATGGGGTTCGCCCATTCGGTGGAATGCCGGCGCGAGGGTGTGCTGGTGGGCGGGCTGTATGGGGTGGCGATCGGCGGGGCGTTTTTCGGCGAGAGCATGTTCAGCACGGCGCGCGATGCCTCCAAGGTGGCGCTGGTGCATCTGGTCGCGCGGATGCTGCTGGGCGGGTTCCGGCTGCTGGATACCCAGTTCATCACGGAGCATCTGACTCAATTCGGGGCGATCGAGATTCCGCGGGCCGAGTATCGGGCGCGGCTCGACGGCGCGTTGCAGGTCGACGCTGCTTTGCTGGCGGAGCCGCCCAGGCTGATGGAGGCGATCCGAGGGTTGGGGTGAGGCCGTCCGGCGCGCTGCGCGGGATCAGCCGGCCTCGGCGAAGACCAGCCGCCGCAGCCGCCGGCCGGCACTGGGGACGGCGGCATAGAGGTCCTTGCTCGCTTCGGTCAGGGTGACGCCGGCGAGGCGGGGGGCGAGGCGGCGGCCGGCGCCTTCCCACACATGGGCGCCGCGCAGCACCAGGCGCTGGCGCGAGGGCGGCACGTAGAGGGCGGTGTCGCGCCGCTCCACGCGGAACAGCGCATCGGCCAGCAGCCGTTCGATCTGCCCGGCCGAGAACGGCTGGCCCTGGCCGAAGGGGGTGCTGTCGAGATGGGCCCAGAGCCCGGTGCGGTTGGGCGCTACGACCAGCAGCCTTCCGTCATCCTTGAGCACGCGCCAGACCTCGCGCAGCATCGGGCGCACGCTTTCGGCGGCTTCCAGCCCGTGCACCAGCAGCACCCGGTCAAAACTCAGGTCGGCGAAGGGCAGGGCGGTTTCCTCGGCCGTGCAGGCCAGGTTCGCGGCCCCCGGTGGCCAGCGCGCGGCGCCGATCTGGGCGGGGGTGAGGGCGATGGTGCGCGCAGCGTTCTCGCGCCACAGGCGCAGGAACGGGGCGGGGTAGCCGAGGCCGAGCACCGACATGCCGTCGAGTCGCGGCCATAGTATCGCCAGGCGTCGGCGCAGGAGATGCGCCGCCATCGCGCCGGTGGGGGTCGCGTAGAACTCCGCCGTGACATGGGTGTCGCTGACCATGGCCTCCGTCATATCACAGGTGCGGGACCGGGGCATCGGGCGGCGGGTGCGGCGCAATTTGATCTTGTCTGACGGCGGCGAACGCCGCAGAACGGATTTGCGTCCGGTCCATCTTCCCCGCAGGCGAAACACAGAATGGCGACGATCCAGGTCACGAACGACACCCAGGCGGACCTCGTCAGCGCGATCGCGAGGGCGGGGGCGGGCGACGTCATCGTCTTCAGCACGGCCGGCACGATCATTTTAAGCGCGTCGTTGACGATCGGCCATGGCGTGACGATCGACGGCGGCGGGGCGATCACGCTGCAGGGCAATGCGAGCTTCACCGATGTCGTGGTGACGGGCGGGGCGGTGACGATCAAGGGCCTGACGATCGCCAACGGTGCGGGCACCGGGGCGGCGGGGGCAGATGGCACGGCGGGCGCCGTCAATGGTGGGCAGGGCGGGGATGCGGCCGGCGGCATCTTCAACAACGGCGGGGCGCTGACGGTCAGCGGGGTGACCTTCCTCAACGACAGCGCCACCGGCGGGGCGGGGGGGGCGGGCTTGTCGTTCGCCGACACCAGCGGGGCGGGCGGCGGCGGCGGCGGTGGGGGCGGCAGCGCGGCGGGGGCGATTTTCAACGAGGCGGGTTCGCTGGTGATCGCGAACCTGGTTTTCATCAACGTGACCGCGACGGGGGGCGCCGGTGGGGTGGGCGGGACCGGCGGCGGCGCCTTCACCACCGAGGGGGTGCCGACGCCGAGTTTCGGCGGGACCGGAGGGGCGGGCGGGCTGGGCGGGACGAATGACCTGCCGCCGCAGGACCCGGAGACGTCGGGCGGGGCGTCTGGTGTCGCTGGCAGTGGGGTTGGCGGCAGTCTCGGCGCGTTCGGCGGTTTCGGTGCGGCGCCGCCGGCGGTCGGCTTCGCTTGGCAGGCCTCGGGGAGCGGCACCGCCGGCGATCCGGGTACCGGGAACAACGGGCTTGGCGGCGGCGGTGGCGGTGGCGGCGCGGGCGGGGTCGGGTTCAGCGCGATCGGTGGCGCCGGGCAGTTGGTGCCGTGTTTTGCCGCCGGGACGCGGATCGCGACGGGCGACGGCGAAATCGCGGTCGAGCGGTTGCGGGCCGGGGATGTGGTGCGTCTGGCGCGCGGCGGCACCGCGGCGGTGCGCTGGGTCGGGCATCGGGCGCTGCGCGTGGCCGGCCATCCGCGGCCGCAGGATGTGATGCCGGTAGGGGTGTTGGCCGGGGCGTTCGGCGAGGGGGTGCCGGGGCGCGACCTGCTGCTGTCACCGGATCATGCGGTGTTTGTCGCGGGCATGCTGGTGCCGGTCCGCTATCTGCTCAACGGCGCTACGGTGGCGAGCCGGACGGTCGAGCGGATTACCTATTACCATGTCGAGCTGGCGCGGCATGACGTGTTGCTGGCCGAGGGGCTGGCGGCGGAGAGTTTTCTTGATACCGGCAACCGCGGCGCCTTCGTCAATGGCGGCGGCGCGGTGATGGCGCATCCCGATTTTTCGCGGGCGGTGTGGCAGGCGCAGGGTTGCGCGCCGCTGGCGACCGGGGGGGAGGTGGTGCGCGCTGTGCAGGCGCACTTGCTGGCGCGCGCGGCGGAGCTGGGCTTCGCGGTGACGCTCGACGCGGCGCCGGAGCTGGTGGCGGATGGTGTCGTGGTCCGGGCGGTGTCCTGCATCGGCCATCTCTGGCGGTTCGAGCTGCCGCGCCCGGCCGGATTGCTGCGGCTGCGTTCGCGCCGGGCGGTGCCGAGCGAGATGGTGCCGGGCCATGCCGATGGGCGGCGGCTGGGTGTCGCGGTCAGCCTGTTGCGGGTGGATGGAAGGACGATCGACCTGGCCAGCGTCGGCGAGGGCTGGCATGGCGTGGAGGGTGGGCTCCGCTGGACCGACGGGGATGCGCTGCTGCCGGTCGCGGCGGGGCGGGTGGTCGAACTCAATCTGTTGCCGCTGGTTTCGTACTGGGTGGCCCCGGAGGTCAGCGCGGCGTCGAATGTCGCCGTGCCAGCTGCATGAGGGCGGCGCCGGCGCTGTCGAAGACGTGAGTCCAGTCACCGTCGCCGCGCGGGCGGAACAGGCGCATCGAGGGGTACCAGGGGCAGTCGGTCCGCTCGTTCAGCCATAGCCAGTGGGCGTTGCGCCCGAGCAGCACCCAGACCGGCTTGCCCATGGTGCCGGCGAGATGGGCGACGGCGGTGTCGGTCATGATCACGAGGTCAAGTTCGGCCAGGGCGGCGGCGGTGTCGGCGAAGCTGCGCAGGTGGGGGGCGAGGTCGATCAGCCCTGGCCCCGGGTTGAGCTGCGCGATTTCGGCCTCGGGCGGGCCCTTCTGCAGGCTGAACAACTGTACGCCGGGCTGCTCGAAGGCATCGAGGAACGGGCGCAGGGTGCGCGCGCGCTCGGCGTTGCGCACGAAGGTGACGCTGCCGGACCAGACGATGCCGACACGCAGCCGCGCGCCGGCGGGCGCGAAGGCCGGGCGCAGGGCAGCGACGCGACGCGGTTCGGCGATGATCGCCGGGGCGGCCGGGATGCGCGCGGCGTCGGGGGTGAACAGGCCGGGCAGGCTGCATTGCCAGGCATGCAGGTCGGCGGCCGGCAGCGGCTCGCCCTGGATGACGATGCGGTCGGCCACCCCCATTGCCTGGAACAGCGGGGCGAGTTCGGGCGGACATTCGACGATGAGTTCGCCGCCGAGCGCCTTGACGCGGGGCAGATAGCGGCAGACCCAGATCATGTCGCCGAAGCCCTGTTCGGCCAGCAGCACAAGGCGGCGTCCGGGGAAGGGGGTGCCGTCCCAGCGGGCACCGGGCACCGGGCGCGGCGGCACCAGGCCGTTGGCGAGACGGATAGCGTAGTCGGGCCAGGCGGCAGCGAGGTTGTTGAGGTGGAGGTACGAGCGGGCGCGGTCCCACCGTGCCATGGCGTGGTCCGGCGCGTGGCGCAGGGCCTCGCTGAAGGCCAGCACCGCCTCGCCGTGCCGGCCCGCCTCGGCCAGAGAAATGCCGCGGTTGTAGTGCAGGCCGCCATCTGCGGGAGCCCCGGCGAGGGCCTCGTCGTGGCAGGCGATGGCGCTCTCGAACAGGCCGAGCCGGGTCAAGGAATTGCCGAGATTGGTCCAGATCGCTGGCTGCGCGCCGCTGCCGGCGAGCGCGCGACGGTAGCTGGCGACGGCGTCGTGATACTTGCCCTGGGTGGCCTGCATGACGCCGCAGGCATTGTGCAGCGCGCTCGATCCGGGGTGGCGCAGCAGGGCCTGGCGGAGCGCGACCTCCGCCTCATGATGCTGGCCGTTCACATGCAGGGCGGTGGCGTCCCTGATGGCGAGGTCGATGTCGTCGAGACTCGGCGTCACGTCGGCGGCGCTCCGGCGGTTGCGGGGGGGGTGGGATGTGATCGGCACTAACCAAGGAACCTAGGCACTGGCAAGGGGGGTGTCGGCCCTAAAAGAAGCTTCGGGCGACGCGATCGGGCTGGCGAGCAGCACGTTGATCACGTAAAATCCAGCCATTGATGATCACAAAGGCTTGATTCTCGTAACTCCCAAGCCCCCCCCGGTGAGTCCGATTGGCAACAGTGAGTTCCTTTTTTTGCGTTTGCCGCTGATGCTGGTTGCGTGGGGATCGGGAACATGAGTCAACGTCGGGATGGACCTGTGTCGCGATGTTGGGGCGTTGATCGAAGGGCTCCAGCGCGAGCTTGCTGAGTTGCGGGCCGAGAATGCCGCGCTGAAGCAGGAAGTCGCCGATCTGCGGCGTCAGTTGGGCAAGAACAGTTCGAACA
>CAIYSR010000172.1 GCA_903928895.1 uncultured Rhodospirillales bacterium
AATGATCGGCCTCGTCCTGCTGGAGGACGATGCCGACTTCGCCTCGGCCTTGCAGGACTACCTCAACCGCTCCGGCTTCGACGTCACCGTGGTGGCGCGCTATCGCGATCTCGCCGCCGCGCTCGCCGGGGTCCGTCCCGGCCTGCTGCTCGCCGACCAGTTCGTCGGCGGCATCGATGTGAGCCAGATGCTGACGACGATCCGCAGCCAGTATGACGGCCCTGTGGTGATGCTCACCGGCAACGACGATCCGGTCGACCGGGTGATCTGCCTCGAGCGCGGGGCCGACGATTTCATCGTCAAGGCCAAGGCCGGGCCGCGCGAGGTGCTGGCCCGAATCCGCGCCGTTCTGCGTCGCGCGACCGCTCGCCCGTCGACCCCGGTCGTGCCGCTACCGGCGGCGCCCGCCGAAGCGCCGGCAGTGGCCAACGGGGAGGTCATGGTCGATGGCTGGGTGCTGTCGGACCGCCACCGCACCCTCGCCAACCCCGCCGGCGAGACCCTCCGTTTGACCGGCGCCGAGCGCGACGCGATGTGGCTGCTGATGAGCCGGTGCGGCCGCGTGGTGCCGCGCGAAGACGCCATCGCCGCCGTGCTGCACCGCCCCGCCGGCACCAGTGACCGCAGCTTCGACAATCTGGTCAGCCGTTGCCGCCGCCTCGTCGAACGGCTCGGCGGCATCCTGGAGATCGAGACCGTGCGCGGCATCGGCTACAAGCTGAACGGGATCGTGACGCCCGCCGGGCGCCCGGCAGCGCAGGATCCGCGATAGCTCAATCGAACCGTTGACGCCGCAAGCATTCACGCCTGTCACGAACGGTTGATAAAACATTATACAACAAAACACTAAATGAACCGTGGTGGATTCCCGATAGAATGAGCGCAGTTCGCTTGACGGCACCCCCGGCTCCGGCCAGGGCGGAGCCACCAGGCGGGCGTCAGGGAGCCTCCAGCCATGAGCGGCATTGATCTCAGCGCGAACCCGTCCCACCACCCGTTGCTGCCCGAGGGCACACAGGAACGGGTGTCCCTGGTGCTGTTGAACCCCGAGCCGGACGAAAGCCTCGGCGTCTGCCGCGGCATCGCCGTGTCGCTGCTGATCGGGCTCGCCGGCTGGAGCGGTTTCTATCTCCTGGTGCGGCTGCTCCTGGCCTGATCCCGCGCCGCGCGGCAGCGCCGGGGCGTCCGGAGCAAACATTACCTGACAAACCGGTGGCTGCTGCCGCTTGCCCTGGGCCCGATGGCGGGCGAGACTTGCGCCTCAACAACGCAAAAACGCCGGAGACGCCCGCATGTCACGCCTTGGTTTCGGTGCCTTCCTCGCCCCCCATCACCCCATCGGCGAGCATCCGCTGCTCCAGTTCCGCCGCGATATCGACCTCGTCGCCCATCTCGACCGGCTCGGCTACGACGAATTCTGGTGCGGCGAACACCATTCCTCCGGCTGGGAGATGATCGCCTCGCCCGAAATGTTCCTCGCCGCCGCCGGCGAGCGCACCAGCCGCATCAAGCTCGGCACCGGCGTGGTCTCGCTGCCCTACCATCACCCCTACAACGTCGCCCAGCGCATGGTGCAGCTCGACTGGATGACCGGCGGGCGCGCGATCTTCGGCTCCGGCCCGGGCGCCCTCTCGTCGGACGCCCATGCCCTCGGCATCGACCCGATGACCCAGCGCGACCGGCAGGACGAAGCCATCGGCGTCATCCGCCGGCTGATGCGCGGCGAGCGGGTCACCCACAAGTCCGAATGGTTTACCCTCGATGACGCCGCCCTCCAGTTGCTGCCGCTGCAGGAGGACATGCCCTTCGTCGTCGCCTCCCAGATCAGCCCCTCCGGGATGACGCTGGCGGGCAAGCACGGCATCGGCATCATCTCGATTGGCTCGATGTCCAACGAGGGGCTCCAGGCGCTGCCGACGCAATGGAGCTTCGCCGAAACCGCTGCCGCCAAGCACGGCCAGATCGTCGACCGCAAGAACTGGCGCGTCCTGCTGTCCTGGCACATCGCGGAGACGCGGGAGAAGGCGCGCGAGCAGGCCAAGCACGGGCTTTTCCGTCACCACAACGAATACATCACCGGCACCTTGCAGCGCCCCGGCGCCAAGCCGTTCAAAACCCCCGACGAGGCGGTCGACAAGACCGCCTTCGTCGAGGGCGCGGCGGCCACCATCGGCACGCCGGACGATCTGGTGCGCACCATCAAGTCGGTGCTCGACGTCTCCGGCGGCTTCGGCACCGTGGTCGGCTTCGTGCACGACTGG
>CAIYSR010000173.1 GCA_903928895.1 uncultured Rhodospirillales bacterium
CGCCAGGGCCGGCGCGGCGCGGGAAGGGCGGTCATCCCGTCGGGCTGGAGCACGAAGGCCTCGACCGGGCGGGCGATGTTTTTCAGTTCGAGCGGGCCGAGCGGCACGAAGGACAGGCCGAGGCGGCCGCCGACATGGTCGCGCACGGCGGCGGAGACGCAGACGCCGCCGGGCGGGCAGGCCGATTGGAGGCGGGCGGCGACGTTGATGCCATTGCCGTGGATGTCGCCGCCGGCGGCGATGACGTCGCCGATATTGACGCCGATGCGGAACCGGATGCGGCGGTCCTCGGGCACGGCGCCGTCGAAATCCGGCATGCGGCTCTGCACCTCGGCCGCCCAGCGCAGGGCGGCCGTGGCGGAGCCGAAGGTGACCAGCAATGCGTCGCCGGCGGTGTTGGCGAGCCGTCCACCATGGCGGGCGATTTCAGGGTCGATCAGCGCCTCGCGCAGCCGGTGCAGGCGGGTGACGGTATCGGCGTCGTCAAGCCCGATCAGGCGGCTGTAGCCGACCACATCGGCGTGCGCGACGGCAATCAACTGCCGCTCCGCCTCCGCGCCGCCGAGCCTGACCACCTGCGACACCTGTTGCCCCCGCTCTTGCCGACGTCACATTATGAGCACAGGCGCCGCGTTCGCCGTACAACTTGTTGCGAGAGGCCCGCGATTCAGGCCGCGAAGGCCTCGAAGATTTCGCGCACCGCGGCGCGGTGGTCGCCGGTGGCGGAGGAGGGCACCAGGATCGGGGTGTGCACGCCGGCGGCGCGCCAGGCTTCCACGCCGTCGCGGACCTGGGTGGCGGTGCCGGAGAGGGTGACGTCGTCGAGCCAGCGGTCATGCAGCAGTTTGGGGATTTCGTCCTGGCGGCCGGCTTCGATGGCGGCTTCGATGGCGGTCATTTCCTCCTCGTAGCCGGCCTCTTTCCAGTAGTTGCGGTAGTTCGGCAGGTTGGCGTAGCCCTGCAAGGTGCGGCGGTGGACGGCGCGGGCGGCGGCGAGCTCCTCGGTGATGCAGGTGGGCACCATGTTGCCGATGAAGAAGCCGCCGGAGCGATGCGATTCCGGCAGGACCGAGAGTGAATCCGGAGTGTGGCGCAGGCTGGCGTTGGCGAAAATCAGGCCCTGGCCGAGTTCGCCGGCGAGCTGGATCATCTTCTTGCGCAGGGTGGCGACGAGGATCGGCGGGAGGTCGCCGAGTTTGTCATGGGCGCGGTATTTCTCGATGAAGGCACGGGTGTCGCCGAGCGGCTTGCCCGGGGTGACGCCCATACGGACATGGCTGGGGCCGTGGGCGATGCCGATGCCGAGGCGAAAGCGGCCGCCGGAGATCTCGTGCATGAAGGCGGCGGCCTGGGCGAAATCCTCGTTGGTGCGCTGGTAGATCGGCGCGATCGCGGTGGCGAAGGGGATGGTTTTGGTGTTCCAGGCCAGGGCCTCGCAGAACGACATGTTGCCGAAGACGGAGGGGGTGTAGATGCCGGCGAAACCGCGCGCCTCGGCCTCGACGGCGAGTTCGACGGTGGCGCGGCGCTTGCGCGGGCTGGCGATGATGCAGATGCCGGGGAGCGATGGCGCCATGGGACGAAATCTCCTGTTTGGGGCGAAGTTGGCCATTCCGCGGCGGCCTCGCCAGACATGAGGTGATACCGCAGGTCCCGCAATGGAAGGGCTCGCCTCCCGGTTCTAGAGCTTCAGCGGACCTGATAGGCGGACGGATGAAGCTCTAGCCGTTTGTTTTGTCGCGTGATTCACGTTTTTCGACCGGTCGGCCTCAAACGATCACGCTCGAAGCAGGCTTTCGCAGGACGGACCACGGATGCATTTGCAAACATTGTGCAGGCGAAAGCCAGCTTAGCATTCAGCAAGAGCGCAAACCTGAGAGGGCTTGCTTAGAACCCCCAGGCCACGCGGGTCGTGTTGCCGCGGGTCAGGTTGCGATAGCGGGCCATCGCCATCAGCGGGAAGAACAATTTGTAGCCGTGGTAGCGCAGGTAGAACACGCGCGGGAAGCCGACGGCGGTGTAGGGGGCTTCGTCCCATTCGCCGTCGGGTTTCTGGGTGGCGGCGAGCCAGGCGATGCCGCGGGCGGTGGCTGGGTGGCTGGCCTGGCCGGCGGCCATCAGGCCGAGCACGGCCCAGGCGGTCTGGCTCGGGTTGCTCCGGTGGTACTGGCCGGGGGCGGATTTGGCGTAGGTTTCGTTGTCCTCGCCCCAGCCGCCGTCCTCGCGCTGGGTGGTGGCGAGGAAGTCCGTCGCGCGGCGGATCGCGGGGTCGTCGTGCGGCAGGCCGGCGGCGTTGAGGGCGCAGAGCACGGACCAGGTGCCGTAGATGTAGTTGGTGCCCCAGCGGCCGAACCAGGAGCCGTCCGGTTCCTGTTCGCGCCGGAGCCAGGCCAGGGCGCGGGCGATCACGGGTTCGTCGGCGGTGTGGCCGATCTGGGTGAGGAAGCTGACGCAGCGGGCGGTGACATCGGCGGTCGAGGGATCGAGCAGGGCGCCGTGGTCGGCGAAGGGGATGTGGTTGAGATACATGTGGTTGTTGTCGGCATCGAAGGCGCCCCAGCCGCCATCCCGGCACTGCATGGCGATGATCCAGGCTTCGGCGCGGGCGATGGCGTCGGCGTGGGCGGGGTCGCCTTCGCGGTGCAGCAGCATGGCGACGACGGCGGTGTCGTCGACGTCGGGGTAGTGCGGGTTCTCGTACTGGAAGGCCCAGCCGCCGGGGATGGCGTCGGGGCGGTTCTGCTTCCAGTCGCCGACGACGTCGAGGATCTGCTTGGCCCGCAGCCAGCGGTTGGCGGCGGCGATTTCGGGGCGGGCCGGGCTGTCGGCCTCGGCCACCGCATGGCCGGCGAGGCCGGTGTCCCAGACCGGCGAGAGGCAGGGCTGGCAGTAGGCTCGATCCTCCTCGACCACCAGGAGCTTCTCCACCGCCCGCCAGGCGATGGCGGCGTCGGGGTGGTCGGAGGGGTAGCCCAGGGTGTCGAACATCATCACGGTGTTGGCCATGGCCGGGTAGATGGCGCCGAGGCCGTCCTCGCCGTTGAGGCGTTCGGTGACGAAGGCGACGCACCAGGCGATGGCGCGTCGGCGGATTGCGGTGGGGAAGAAGGGTTCGGCCGCGCGCAGGACGCCGTCGAGCTGTTTGAACACGCGGCCCCAGGCGGAGCGGTAGGGGCCGCGGATCCAGTCGGTGACCTGTTCGGGGGGCGTGGTGAAGAGTTCGCGGACATGGATGTCGCGCGGGTTGCGGGCCTTCGGCTTGAGCGCCATCAACACCAGCAGCGGGGTGATCACGGTGCGCGACCAGTACGAGACCTTGTCGAGATGGAAGGGGAACCACTTGGGCAGCAGCACCAGCTCGACCGGCATGACCGGCACCGCGGCCCAGGGCACCTCGCCGTAGAGGGCGAGCTGGCAGCGGGTGAAGACATTGGTGCGGGCGGCGCCGCCGGCGGCGAGGATGGCGGCGCGGGCGCGGGCCATGTGCGGCGCGTCGGGGCTGTCGCCGATCATCTTGAGGGCGAAATAGGCTTTGACGGAGGCGGAGAGGTCGAAGGCGCCGTCGTGGAACAATGGCCAGCCGCCGTGCTCGCCCTGGATGGCGCGCAGGTAGGTGGCGATCTTGCGTTCGATGCCGGGGTCGGGCAGGGCCAGGAAATGGCGCAGCAGGATGTATTCGGCGGGAATGGTGGCGTCGGCCTCGAGCTCGAAGACCCAGTGGCCGTCGGGCTTCTGGCGGTGCAGCAGGGCGGCGCGGGCGTCGGCGATGTGACGGTCGAGCGCGGTCGGAACGGCGGTCATGGCTGAGTCCGTGGGGTCAGGGGGCGTCGCGCAAAGCTTCGGCGGCGGCGCGGCCGGACCTGATGGCACCTTCGATGGTGCCGGGCAAGCCGGTCGCGGTCCAGTCGCCGGCGAGGAAAAGATTGGCGATCGGGGTGCGGGGGGCGGGGCGGCGGGCTTCCTGGGCGGCGGTGGCGGCGAAGGTGGCACGGCGTTCCTTGACCACGCGGAATTTGGGCATCGGCGCCGGCAGATCGAGGGCGACGCGCACCTCGGGCCAGATCGCCGCTGCGAGATCGTCGGCTGAGCGGTCGACCAGGCGGTTGGCGGCGCTGATGGTGACGGAGACGATGCCAGGCTTGATGAAGATCCACTCGGCGGTGCCGCCGATCAGCCCGAGGAAGCCGGCGGCGCCGATATCGCCGTCGGGTTTCGCATCGACCTGGAAATGCAGGTTGACGATGGCCTCGAAGGCGTGCGGCACCGGGAGCCAGGGCAGCAGGCCGGCGGCCACCGGCGCCGTGACCGCCAGCACCACCGCCTCGTCGGGCGCGATCAGGACAGGGCCGTCGGAGGTGTCGAACCCGGCGACGCGGCCGTTGGCGCGGCTCAGGGCGGTCACCCGGCAGCCGGTGCGCAGCGTGGCGCCGCGGGCGGTCAGCCAGGTCAGCGCCGGGTCGATGAAGGTCTCGGACAGGCCGAGCTTGGGGTAGAGCGGTATGCAGGCGCGCCCGCCCTTCATCAGGGTTTCCCTGACCACGGTGTCGAGCAGCCGGGCAAGGGCAGCATCGGGCGGGGTGTTGAGGGCGGCGACGGCGAGGGGTTCGAGCAGGCGGCGGTAGAGCTCGCTGCGGCGGTCGAGGGTGCCGCTCACGGTGGCATCGGCCGCGGCGCCGCGCAGGTTCAGCAGCTGGGCGTATTCCATCAACCCGGTGCCGGGCACGCGGGTCTGGCGGCGGAACACCCACCACGGGATCGGGCCGGGGTCGGGGGCGACGGTCCAGCGTTCGCCGGTGGCGATGTCGAGGAAGGGGAATATCGCCTCGGACGGGCCGCCGAGCAGGTCGCGGGCGCCGATGAGCGCCAGGTAGGCCATGGTCGCGGTGTTGCCGGACAAGACGAGGTGGTTGCCATTGTCGATGCGGCAGCCCAGCGCCTTGTCGAAATAGGAGCGGCAGCGTCCGCCGGCGGCGGGGCCGGCCTCATGCAGGGTGACGCGATGGCCGGCCTGGGTCAGCGCGATGGCGGCGGACAGGCCGGCCAGGCCGGCGCCGATGATGTGGACGTGGTTCATCGCAGGCCGTGGCGCAGCAGGAGCCAGATTTTTTCCCATGTCGAGAGTTTGACCGGTTCGCCGAGGCGCCGCCAGCCGCGCTTTTCGAGCCGGCGCAGGATTGCCGCGTAGGTGGCGCCCATCAGCCGGGCCGGGCGCATGGCGCGGCGGTCGCATTTGTCCATCGCCTCGGCGGCGGCGCGGAAATGGTTATGCGCCATGATGGTCACGCGGGCGCAAACATCTGGCAGGGCCGGGTCGGCCAGCGCCGCGGCGGCCGAGGCGGGAGGGGTGGGGAAGAAGTCGCGCGGCAGATAGACCCGGTTGCGGGCGGCGTCCTCGGCGATGTCGCGCAGGATGTTGGTGAGCTGGAGGGCGCGGCCGAGATGGTGGGCGACCACGTCGGCGCGGGTGCTGGCATCGCCGAAGGCGCGGACCGAGAGGCGGCCGACGGCGGCGGCGACGCGGTCGCAATAAAGATCGAGTTCGGCGAGGCCGGGGGCGAGGATGTCGGTCTCGCCGTCCATCTGCATGCCGTCGATGACGGCGATGAAATCCTCGCGGCGAAGGGCGAAGGCGCTGATGGCGCGCAGCAGCACGCGGCTGACGGCGAGGTCGTCGGCGTGGTTCTCGTAGAGCGCGGCGATGCGGGCGCGCCAGGCGTCGAGTTCGCGACGCTTGTCGGCGAGGGCGCCGGGTTCGTCGACGATGTCGTCGACGATGCGGCAGAAGGCGTAGATCGCGTACATCGCGTGGCGCCGGTCCGGCGGCAGGATCGCCATGCCGCGGTGGAAGCTGGTGCCGGCGGCGCGGACGATGGCCTCGACCGCGTCGAGGTCGGATTGGGCGGCGCCGAGCGCGGTCATAGGTGCCTCAGGGCGCCGAGCAGGGCGGCGGCGATGTCGGGTTTGCGGAGTTTCACCCGTCCGGCCAGCGGGTCCTCGCCCGCGAGCCGGGCGGCGAGACGGCGGGCAAGGCCGGTGATGACGGCGCATTCCAGGCGCAGCCGACGGTCGCGCACGCGGCGCGGCAGGGCGGCGGCCTCGGCATTGAGCGCGGCGCAGCGGGCGAGCAGGTCCAGGTGGACGCGGCGCAGGCCGGGGGAGAGTTCGTGCTTGTGGAGGTCGAGCACCGAGGTGCCATGGGCCGCCATCAGGTCCCCGGGGACGTAGCAGCGATCGAGCTCCTGGAGGTCCTTGGCGCCGTCCTGGAGGTGGTTGAGGACTTGGAGCACGGTGCACAGCGCATCCGACGGGCCCCAGGTGTCGCGGCTTTCGCCGTGCAGATCGAGCATGTAGCGGCCGACCGGCATGGCGGAATAGCGGCAGTAGTCGACCAGGGCGTCCCAGCTGGCGGTGCGGGTGGTGGTGGCGTCGCGGCGGAAGGCGATCAGCAGGTCGGTGGCGTGGACCGCGGTGACGCCGGTTTGCGCGAGGCTGGCGCGCAGGCGGGTGGCGCTGGGGGAGCCGTCCTCGCGCCGGCCGAGGAGCACGGCCTCCATGATGTCGAGCCGGGCGATCTTGTCGTCCGCCGGCAGGATGTCGCTGTCGGCGATGTCGTCGGCGTTGCGGGCGAAGGCGTAGTAGGCATGGACATGCGGGCGCAGGCGCCGGGCGATGAGGGCGGAGCCGACCGGGAAGTTCTCGTCGCCGCGATCCTTGCCCGACCAGGTTTCGACCGAGCCGTTCACGCGGCACGCCCGGGGTAGGCGCGGTTCTTCCAGACCACGCCGCGGCCGCGATGGTGGTCGATGGCGGCGCCGATGGTGGCGGCGAGATAGAACAGGGCGATCAGGGGCAAGGCGAGGGTCCAGAAATACGACAGGCGGTAGCGGGCGAGGGCGGGCAGGAAGGTCCAGCTCATCAGGAACCAGGCGCCGTTGAGGCGGTAGGGGTCGAGCGCGAGGGCGACCGGCGGCATGAAGAACAGGAACAGCATGCCGAGCACGCAGAAGGCCAGGCGCAACGGCGAATGGCTGAGCTGGACATAGGCGGAGCGGGCGATCATCCGCCAGATGTCGGCGGCCTCGGGATAGGGCCGGATCGAGCGCGCCGCGGTGGTGTGGCCGAGCCAGATCGGCGCGTGCGGCTTGACCGCCTTGGCCAGGGCGACGTCGTCGATCAGGGCGCCCTTGATCGCGGCGATGCCGCCGATGGCCGCGAGCGTTTCGCCGCGGATCAGGATGGTGCCGCCGGCGGCGGCGGCAACCGGGCTGCGGGGGTCGTTCACCCGGGAGAAGGGGTAGAGCATGGCGAAGAAATAGACGAAGGCCGGGATCAGGGCGCGCTCGGCCGGGCTGGTGCAGTTCAGCGCCACCATTTCGCTGACCATGGCGGCGCCGGTGCTTTCCATGCCGGCGACCAGGGTGCTGACATGGGTGGTGTCGTGGACGATGTCGGCGTCGGTGAGCAGCAGCAGCTCGCCGGTGGCGGCGGCGACGCCCTGGTGCACTGCCCAGAGCTTGCCGGCCCAGCCCTCGGGGCGCGGCGCGCCGGGCAGGATTGTCAGCCGGCCCAGCGGGTCCGGCACGGCGCGGGCCAGGGCGGCGGTGGCGTCGGTGCTGTTGTCGTCAACCAGGATCACCCGCAGCTTCCCGGCATAGTCCTGCGCCAGGAGGGAGGCGATCACGGGGGCGATGGTGGCGGCTTCGTCGCGCGCGGGCACGACGATGGCGAGCGCGGGGGGGGCGTGCGGGGTGGCTTGCGGCAGGCTGGGGCCGCGCTGCCAGAAATGGCCGTGCAGCAGGAACAGCCAGACCCAGGCCAGCAGGGCGGCGACGGCGAGGACGGTCATGCCGCGCTCCGGTTGGCGCGGAACCAGGCGACGGCATCCTCCACCGCCGCGCGGGCGGGGCGGGCGTGGAAGCCGAGTTCGGCGATGGCCTTGGCCGAGGAGAAGAACATCTTCTTGCGGGCCATGCGCAGATGGTCGCGCGTCACCAGCGGTTCGATCCCGGTGAGGTGGGCCAGCCCCTCGCAGGCCAGGGCCACCGGCCAGAGCGCGGGGATCGGCAGACGGATGCGCGGCGGCGACCGGCCGGCGACCTCGGCGACGAGGGCGAGCAGGGCGCCGAGGCCGAGATTTTCGCCGCCCATGATGTAGCTTTCGCCGATCCGGCCGCGCTCCAGCGCGAGGGCGTGGCCCTCGGCGACGTCATCGACATGGACGACGCACAGGCCGGTGTCGATATAGGCCGGCATGCGCCCGGCGGCGGCGTCGGCGATCATGCGCCCGGTGGGCGTGGGCTTGATGTCGCGCGGGCCGATCGGGGCGGCGGGATTGACGATGACCGCCGGCAGCCCCTCCTCGTGCACGAGGCGGCGGACGGCGCTCTCGGCCTCGTATTTGGAACGCTTGTAGATGCCGGCGATGGCGGCGACGTTGACCGGGGTGGTCTCGTCGGCCGGCTCGTCGGTGCCGGTGAGGCCGAGGGCGGCGACCGAGCTGCAATAGACCGCGCGCTCGACCCCGGCGGCGATGGCGGCGCGCATCAGGGCGACGGTGCCGGCGACATTGGCACGCAGCATGGTCTCGGGGTCCGGCACCCAGATGCGGTAGTCGGCCGCGACATGGACGAGGTGGCGGCATCCCTGCACGGCGGCGGCGAGGGAGGCGGGGTCGTTGAGGTCGCCCTCGGCCAGTTCGGCGTCGAGGCCGGCCAGATTGCCCCGATTGCTGCCGCGCCGGACCAACAGGCGCAGGCGATGGCCGCGCGCCGCGAGCGTGCGGGCGACGGCCGAGCCGACGAAGCCGGTCGCGCCGGTGAGGAGGGTGAGGTCGGCCATGGCTCCGTGTATGCGCGCGGGCGCGGGAAAGGCAAGATCGATACGCGGCGCGGGCCGGTCAGCCGCGGAATCCCTCGTCGAGATAGATGTGGCGGCCGAGGCGGGTGCGGGCGAGACGCTGGCGGTAGGTGCCGTTGGCGGCTTCCCAGCTTTCGGCGGCGGGGCGGGCCTCGGGCTCGTGTCCGTCATGGAGGGCCTCGGCCAGGATGCGGCCGTCCATCGCCTCGGCGCCGGGCAGGCCGAGCAGGGTGAGGACGGTGGGGGCGAGGTCGCACAGCCCCGCCGGGGTTTCGGCGAGCAGGCCGCGCTGGATGCGGGCGCCGCCGAGCATCAGCACGGTGTGGAGTTCGGCGCCGAGCAGGCCGCCATGGGTGCCGCCGCCGCGCGGGAGGTCCCCGTCGTAGAGGGTGGTGCCGGGCAGGCCGCGTTCGGAGCGGGCGGCACTGGTGCGCAGCGTGAACACCACCTGGGCGGCGCGCGCGTGGTTGGCGAGCACGGCCGAGCTAGGCAGCACGCCGAGCGGGAGATCGATCCCATCGGTGGCGAAGACGGAGCCCACCCAGTCCTGCCGGGTGAGCCAGTCGGCGGCGGCGGCGATGGTCTCGCCCCCGGCATTGGACCAGGCGAGGCCGCAGCTGGAGCCCGGCATCAGCGTGGCGCCCTCGGCCGGGGAGCGGGCGAGGTGGGGGGCGATGGCGAGGTGGCCGGAGATGGTGGCGTGGCCGTGATCGGAGGCGACCGCGATGGTCAGCGCGTCGCGCCAGGGGCCGGCTTGCCAGTCCGCCACGAGACGGCCGAAGGCGGCATCGGCGGCGCGCAACGCGTCGAGCTGGGCGGGGCTGCCGAGGCCCTGGTAGTGGCCGGAGCTATCGGGTTCGCAGAGCCACAGGATCGACAGGTCGGGCGGCTCGGGGAGGATATGGGTGCGGTAGGCCTCGGCGAGCCAGACCGCGCGCTCGGCCGGCGCGGCCGGGGGCGGGGAGAGCCGGGCGAGGAGGTCGCGGCCGCGGGCGGAGCAGAATTCGGGGCCGTGGACGGACAGCGTGAGCTGGCCCAGCGCGTCGGCCTCGGGATTGAGGACGTAGGTCTGCCCGGTGGTGCCGCTGCTCAGGATGGCGACGTCGCGCCCGGCGCCGTGCAGCAGGCGGGCGAGGGTGGGAGCGTCGAGCAGCGGGGCGCCGGTGTCCTGCTCGACCGCCTTGAGCAGGTTCATCTGGCCGGTGTCGACGCTGCGTCGGGCGTCGAGCGGGTGGGGGATGCGGTTGGCGACCAGGCCATGGCGGCGCGGCAGGCAGCCGGTGGTGACGGAAGCGGAGCAGACCCGGGTTTCGGAGGGGAACACCGAGCGCGCGCGCAGGAAGCGGGTGCCGGCGGCGGCGAAGGCCACGAGGTTCGGGGTGGTGTCGGGGCCCACCATGTCGGGGCGCAGGCCGTCGAGGACGACGAGAAGGAACTTGCTCATGAAAGGGGCTCTTAGACGGTTTTGCGCGCGGCGTGCAGTGACGCTTGGGTGAATCGGGGGGAGCGTGCGAGGGATGGCGGATGATGGGTTCCGCAGCACCTCCGGGGTCTGGCTCGCTTGCTACCGTGCTCGCGTCGCTGCTGGCGGCGGTGGGTGTGGTGCTGTGGCTGCTGCTGGGGGCGGTGCCGCTGGGGAGCACGGGCCTGGGCTATGGGCTCGACCGGGTCTCGGGATTTTTCCTGTTGTGGTGGCTGGTGGAGCAGGCGGGGCGCGCGGCGCGCGGGGCGTGGCGGGGCATCCCCGGGGGGATGATGGTATTTGCGGCGATGGACGGCATGGGGCTGCTGGCCGGGCTGGCGCTGGTGGCCCTATGGGAGGAGGGGCAACGGCGGCGGGCGGGGCTGGCGGTGATCCTGACCCTGGTGGCGCTGGCGCTGCTGGGCGGCGGGTCGTTCGAGGCGATGCGGGATGTCGGTGGCGATGCGGCGCTGGCGCCGGTGGCGGTGGCGGTGGCGGTGCTGCTGGGGGGGCCGCTCGGGCTTTATGTGATGACACGGGTGCTGCTCGACCTCGCCGGCGCGCTGCCGCAATCGGCGGGGGAGACTGCGTTGCTGCTGGGCGGGCTGGCGGCCGGGTTTGGCGGCTGGTGGGCCTGGCGCGGGCAACGCCTGGCAGGGGTGGCGGACGGGCTGCGCTGGATGCTGGCCGGGTTTGCGGCGATGGGTGCGGGCGTGGCGATCGCCGGGCAGGCAATTGATTTCGTCGGGCCGGCGGCGCTCGGCACGGGGGCGGTTTGGCTGGCGGCGGCGGTGGCGGCGGTGTGCGTGCCGGTGCTGGAGCTGGTGGGCAGCGGAGCGTCGGCGGGCGGCCTGCGCCGCGCGAGGATCGGCGGACTCGGCGGGCTCATGGCCTGTGCCGGGCTGGCGTTGGTACCGCCGGGGCCGGGGTTTGCGGTGCTGTGGCAGGTGCTGCGGGCGTTGCAGAGCTTGCCGGTGCCGCCGCTGGTGGGCGCGGTCGCGGCGTCCGGTGCCTGTGCGGCGGCGGGGTTCGCGGCGGCGGCGATGCTGCGGCTGCTGCGGGTCGGGTTCGGCGCGGCGGAGGGGACGGAGGCCTCGGCGCTGGTGCGCGCAACGATGGCGGGCCTGGGTGGGCTCGCGCTGGGGGTGGGGGTGGTGCCGGGGGCGGTGATCGCGCTGGCCGGCGGCGAGTCGGAGATCTTCTATGCCCCGGCGGCGCTGGCGGCGGGGGTGGCGGGGCTTGGGGTGTTGACGCATGTGCTGGCGCGGCGGCTGGGCAGCGGGGGCTATCGGGTGATCGTGCTGCCGCCGCCGCCGCCGCCCGCGTTGCCGGGGCTGGCGACGGGCCGGGCGTTGCGGCTTGGGGTGCACTGGCGGGCGCGGGCGCGCCGGTGGGCGGCAGGGCTCGATCCGCTGGCCGTACCGGCGGTGGCCGGGGGCGTGCTGGCCGGGCTTGCCGGCATGCTGCTGCTGCGGGCGTTCGGGTGAGCCCGGTGCTGCTGATCGGCGTGCTGGTGGCGCAGGGGCTGCTGATGCCGGTGCTGGCGGTGCTGCTGGCTGGGTTGGAGGGATGGTTCGCGGCGCGGCTCGCCGGCGTGCCGCCACCGCCGCTGCTGCTGCCCTGGCGCGCGGTGCGTGGCGGGTTCGGGCGGCAGAAAGTACGCCGCGAGGGGGCCTCGGTGCTGACCGCCGGTGGGCCGGCGATGATCTTCGCGGTGACCTGGGCGGCGGCCTGTGCGGTGCCGGTGGCGGGGGCTGGCGGCGATGCGCTGGCGGTGGCGGGATTGCTGATGCTGGCGCGCGTGCTGGCGACGGGCGGGGAGGACCGGGTGGCGCTGGTGGCGGAGCCGATGCTGCTGCTGGCACTGCTGGTGCGCGGCCTGCCCGATGGCGGGGCGGCGGGTCCGATCGGGGTGGCGGCGCTCGCGGCGGCGGTGCTGGTGCTGACCGGGCGGGGCGAGTTCAACACCGAGGCGTCCGGTGGCGATCTTGCTTTGCTGCGTTTGGCGGCGTTTCTGCGGCGACTGGTGTTGTTCGCGCTGCTGGCGGGGCAGGTGGTGCCAGATCCGGGCGAGGGGTTCGAGCGGCGGCTGGTGGCGGTGGCGGCCACGGCGGGGGTGGTGCTGGTGCTGGCCGGTGCGTCGGTGCTGGCGCGGACGGCGTGGGCGCCGCAACGGCCGGGGCGGCGGCGTGAGGGGCTGATCGCCGGCGTCGTGCTGGCGGTGCTGGCGGTCTTGGTCGGGCTGCTGGAGGCGGGATCGTGAGCGGCGGGCTGATCGCGGTGGCGTCGGGGTGGCTGGCGGTGCTGGCGGTGGCGCCGCGTGATCGTGGGTTGGCGTTGCGGCTGGTGTGGCCGGCGCTGCTGGGGGCGGCGCTGCTGGCATTCGGCGAGGCGCTGGCGTTTCGCGGGGCGGCGCTGGCCGAGCCGGTGCGGGCGGTGGGCATGGCGGCGGCGGCGGCCGCGGGGCCGCTTGCGCTGGGCCAGGCGGTGGCGCGGCGGGAGGCCGGGCTGTTGAACGGGGTGGTGGTGCCGGTGGCGGCATTCGGGCTGGCGATGGAGGGTGAGACCCTGCTGGTGCCGGGGGCGTTGGCGGTGCTGGCGGCGGGGGTGGGGATCGCGATCGGCGGGGCCGGCTGGGTGGCGCTGGCCGCGCTCGGCGTGGCGGCGGTGGGCGGGGCGCTCGGGCAGCCCGGCATGGGGACCCTGGCTGGGGCGACGCTGGTCGTGGGGGAGGCATCGGCCATTGCGTGGCCCCGGTTCTCACGCGGCGCCGGGGTGCTGTTCGCCACCATTGCGCTGTTGCCGGTGCTGGCGGTGGCGCCGGGGTGGGTCCTGGCCGCGGTGGCGAGCGGGTTGGGGCTGTTGGCCTGGCGGGGGCTCCGGTGAGCGATCCGTTTGCCGGCGCCTTCGCCATGCCCTGCGCCGGGGCGGCGCGCTATTTGCTCAACGATGAGGGCTGGCGGGCCATGGCGGCGGCGCCTGGGCTGCGCTTCGTGGCGATGTGGGCCGACGAAAGTGCGGTGATCGCGCTGCTGCGCGATGCGGCCGGCGCGAAGCTGATGGCCACCGTGGCGGTGGAGCAGGGGTTCTTCCCCGGAGTCTCGCCGTGGCGGCCGGAGGCGGCGGAGTTCGAGCGCATGATCCGCGACCTGTGGGGCTACAACGCGGTCGGCGGCATCGACGGCCGGCCGCTGCTCGACTTCGGCCAGTGGCGCCTGGCGCATCCGCTCGGGCGCCCGGTGGCGCCCTTTGCCGCGCCCGAGCCGGCCACCTCCGGTTTCGCCCACAAGGGCACGCTCGCGCTGATGCGGGGCAAGCCCCCGCGCGTGGCTGCCCGCTTCGCCGCCCGGGTCGACGGCGGGGCCACGGTGGCCCATTCGATCGCCTTCGCCCGTGCGGCGGAGGCGGCGGGGCGGAGCCGGGTGCCGCCGCGGGCTGAGCAACTGCGCGAAATGATGATGCGGCTCGAGGCGGTCGGCGGCGCCTTGGAATGCATCGGCCGGGTGGCCGTGGCCGCCGAGGCGGCGCTGCTGGGCGGGCGGGTTGCGGTGCTGCGCGAGGCGGTGGCGCGCACGGCGGCGGCCGCGTTCGGGCACCGGTTGATGATGGATGCGGTGGTGCCGGGCGGCGTGGTGGCGGATTTGCTGGCCGACGGCCCCGGCGCCCTGCTGTGGCTGCGCCGCAGCGTGGCCGCGGCCGACCTGCCGGCGCTGTTGGAAGCCTCGCTCGGACGTCGCCTGCGCGATCTGCCCGCGGTCGGCGCACGGATGGCGCTGGCGCTGGAGACCGTTGCGGCGGGGCTGGAGGGGCTGGGCATGTTGGTGGAGCAGCTGGAGGATGGCCCGGTGATCCAGGCCGCGATGGCGGTGGCCGGCGAGGGGATCGGCGAGGCGACTGGCCCGTCCGGCGACATCCTGCACTGGCTGCGCCTAGAAGGTGGGCAGATCGCCGGGGTGTTCATGCTCGATCCAGGCTGGGTGCAGGCCGGCGCCGCGGCGGCCGAGGCGGCAGCGGCGGACGCGAGCGACGCGGAGATCGTGCTGGCCGCGCACGGCATACTGGCCTCGGGGATGGAATTGTGAGCGCGTTGTGGCGGGCGCTGTGGCGCAATCTCGTGGCCCGGCATCCGGCCGGCCCGGCGGGACGGCGTGAGCGGGCGCTGCTGCATCGGGATTGCGGCAGTTGCAATGGCTGCGAGATCGAGCTGCGGTTGGCCCTGTCGGCCGCGCATGACGCGACCCGGCGCGGGTTGACCCTGGTCGCGGTGCCGCAGCACGCCGATTTCCTGCTGGTGACGGGGCCGGTAACCCATCATTCCCAGGCCGGGCTCGGCGCCGCCTGGGACGCGATGCCCGATCCGCGGCTGGTGGTGGCAGTGGGCGATTGCGCGGTCGATGGCGGGGTGTTTCGCGGGAGCTACGCGGTGGCCGGCGGCGCCGGGAGCACGCTGCCGGTGGATTTCGCCATCCGCGGCTGCCCGCCGACGGCGCGGCAGATCCTTGATGCGCTGGGGGAGGCGGGATGACGCTGCGGCTGGAGCAGGCCTGGACCGGACAATGGCATTTTGGGCTGGTCAACGAGGGTGCGGCCGCGCTGGCGGGGTTCACCTTGTGCTGGAACGGCCATTGCAAGGTCGACCCGGCGGCCGGGATCGAGCATGCGCGGCTGGTCCGCCGGGTCTCGAACTTCACCGAGGTGGCCCCGCCGGAGGGGTTTGTGCTGCGCCCGGGGGCGGCGTGGCGCTTCGTCATCGGCGGAGTGAATGTCCCGTTGCGGCATTGGACCGAGGCGGCGCGGGCGGCCTACGTCGTGCTGCCCGGCGGCGCGACCATGGACGTCACGGTCGGGCTCTGCGGAGGGGGTGAGGCCGGGGAGCCGATCCTCGGGGCGGTGGACCTCGGCGAGGGGCGGATCGAGCAGGGGCTCGCGCTGGTGCCCTGGCCAGCGCATGTGGCGGTGGCGGGCAGCCGGGCGGTGCCGGACGGGTTCGTCCTGCCGGACGCGGCCGCGGATTTTATCGACCTGTTCCAGCGGTTGTTTCACGGCGAAGCCTTCGCCGACCCCGCCGGCCCGGTGCTGCGCCGGGCGGTGCGCTCGGGTCCCGGCTACAGTTTGGGTTTCGGCGCGGAACTGACGATCGCGGCGGCGGATGCGGAGGGTTTTTTCCAGGGCCTGGTCACGCTCGGGCAGGTCCTGCGCGCGGCCCGGCACGACCCGCGCTGCCGCTTCCCCGCCAGCGGCGAGATCGCCGACGCCCCGCGCTTCGACTGGCGTGGCCTGCATCTGGATGTGGCCCGGCAATTCTACGCGATGGCGGAACTCGAGCATCTGCTCGCGGTGATGGCCTGGCTCAAGCTCAACCGCTTCCATCTTCACCTCACCGACGACGAGGCCTGGCGCTTCGAGGTCAAGGCCTATCCCGCGCTGACCGACATCGGTGCCTGGCGCGGCCATGGATTGCCGATCCCGCCGCTGCTCGGCTCCGGCGCGGCGGCGCGTGGCGGGTTCTACACCCAGGACGATCTGCGCCGCCTGGTGGCGCTGGCGGCGGGCTGGGGGATCGAGATCATCCCCGAAATCGACGTCCCCGGCCACTGCTTCGCAGCCCTTGCCGCGCTGCCGGGGCTGCGCGACGCCGGGGAGACCGGCATTTGCTGGTCGGTCCAGGCGTTCCCCGACAACGCGCTCAACCCCGCGGTGCCGGCGGTGATGGAGTTCGTGGAGCTTGTGTTCGATGAGGTGCTCGACGTGTTTCCCGGGCGCTTCATCCATGTCGGCGGCGACGAGGTGCCGGTGGAGGCGTGGGCGAGCTCGCCGCTGGCGGCGGGGCGCGATGCCGCCGCGTTGCAGGCCAGCTTGCTGCGCCACCTCCACGCCCGGCTGCGCCGCGCCGGACGGATCACGGCCGCCTGGGAAGAGGCGGCCCCCGGAATCGGACCCGATGCGGCGGTGCTGATGGCGTGGCAGGACCATGCGGCGGCGGTGCGGCTCGCCGCCGAGGGCTACAACGTGATCGTCGCGCTGGCACAGGTCTGGTATCTCAACATGGCGCTGGCGCCGGACTGGTGGGAACCGGGCGCCTCCTGGGCCGGATATTCTCCGGTGGCGGCGGCCTATGGCTTCGAGCCGGGCACCGGATTCGCCGACCCGGCGCGGCTGGCCGGCGTGCAGGCCTGCATCTGGAGCGAGCAGATGGCCGACCGGCGCGTGTTCGCCCGTCTTGTCTTCCCGCGCCTCGCGGCGGTGGCGGAGGCGGGCTGGACCGCACCGGGAGCGAAGGAGTTTGCCCGTTTCGCCGCTGCTGCGCGGCTGCTGCCGGTGTGGCCGGAGGGTGGGGGGTGAGCCCGCGCTACTGCTTGACCAGTTCGACGCGGCGGTTCTGGGCGCGGCCGATTGCGGTGTCGTTGCTGGCGACCGGCTGGTCCTGGCCAAGGCCGGCGGTCTCCAGGCGCTCGACGGCGATGCCGGCGGCGGCGAGGTAGGTTTTCACCGCGGTGGCGCGGCGGGTGCTGAGGTTGCGGTTGTGCTCGGCGGCGCCGGTGGCGTCGGTGTGGCCCTCGATGGTGATGCGCCAGCCGGGGTTGGCCTTCAGCGCGGCGAGGATTTGCTGGAGCGCCGGGGTGGCGTCGGGGCGCAGCGTGTCCTTGTCGGTGTCGAAGTTGATGCCGTAGAGGCGGATGCGGCCGCTCTCCTTGAGGCCGGCGGTGACCGGGTTGGCGCTGGCGGCTTGCGGGTTCCAGTGCGGGCAGGTGCCCACGGTGGTGGCGACGCGGCGAAGGTCCCAGCCGAGGGTCCATTGCGGGTTGTTGTCGTTGGCCCAGAAGCCGCGGAAAGATGCGCCGTCGCGGGCGAGGACCATCACCACCGGGCCGGTGCCGTCGTCGTTTTCGTGCCAGCGCAGGCGCATGAGCTGGCCCTCGATGCCGCCCTGAAGGAGGCCCTGCTTTGTTTCGTAGCAGCCGGTGAGCTGGGCGCCCTCCTGGCGGAGATGGACGGCGCCGTAAGGTTCGGAGGCGTAGGTGCCGCTGACGTCGGGCAGGACGGTGTGGGAGAGCTGGGTGCCGATGGCGCGGACGTCCATGATCTCGGTGTACTCGTCCGAGCCGTGGTTGGACTTGACCACCAGCTTGACCCAGCGGCCGGTGATGGGCCGGGGTGCTTCGAAGCGCTGGCCGTCCTGCTGGGGGACGAGATCGACGCTGGCGAAGGGCACGAAGCCGGTGGTGGCGGATTGGTCGGACACGAGGATGTCGACCTCGCGGGCCGAGCGGTCGGCCGACTCGGTCTGGGCGGTGTCGAATTCGAGGCGGGTGAGCTCGGAGCGTTCGGGCAGCGAGAAGACGATCTCGACCGGGAGCCTGTCGCCCTTCCTGGTCGCCCAGCCAGAGGCCGGGTTCTCGTCGGTGAGCCAGGCGGCTTCCCAGCTGCTGCCGTAATTGGAGGTGACGCGCTCGACCAGGGCGCCGTTGGCGAAAGCGAGAAGGTTGATCTCCACGGCGGCGCTGGCAGGCCCGACCCGCGCGAGACAGGCGAGGAGGAGAAGGCCGAGCAAAGCGACGGGGCGGCGCATCGGAATGATCCTTCGGATCGTCACGTGCGCGGGAGTCTAGCGCGAACGGAGCGTGCGAGGCAGGTCGGGGGCGTGGGGGCTGATCTGGACGCTGTGCGGGGCGGTGGACATACTCGCGCGCCCTTCGAGGAGTGAGAACCATGAGCGACGCGCCCCGCCCGGCCTGGATCATCGAGCGCAAAGTGGCGCGCGGCGAGGTCAAGATCGGCGTGCTCGGCTGGCGTTTCGCCGCCGAGCTCAACGGCAAGCGGATGAACCTGGCCAACAACGACATCGTCGCGGTCGACGATCTCGCGGTCTCCCGCCATACCGCGCATATGGTTCCGACCTTGCGCAGCGGCGGCTACAGCCATCTTCTTGGCGGCCAGGTGGCGCTGCTGCCGGGCGAGGCGCGCATCCTCAAGGAGGTCGCGGTCGGCACCCCGGAGGGGCTCGTCCTGCTCCGGGCCAAGCTGGTCGAGGCGCTCGCCAAGGAGCGCGACGATGAGACCGATGTGCAGGACATCATCAGCGGCCTCGGCCACCACGGCGACGAGCGGGCGCTGCGGATCACGCCGGCGCGCAAGGCGCTCAACGACTTCGACGCCAGGCATCCGCAGGTGCTGGCAGCGCTGACCGGGAAGGATGGAGTCAGCGGTTGAGGGATTGGAGATAGACCAGCAGGCCGGCTTCGAGCAGGTCTTCCGGTGCCATCGGCAGCACCCGGCCGGGGCCGCTGGCATGGGCGAGGAACAGCGAGGCGGTGCCGTGCGCCATCGACCAGACATGCAGGGCGACCATCATCGGCGGCGGCCGGCGTTCCCGCGGGATGGCGGCGCAGAGGGTTTCGGAGGCGGTCAGCAGCACGCCGAAACTGCGCTCGGAGGCACGCAGCAGGGCGGTGTCGCTCTCCATCGGCAGGCCTGATTCGAACATCACGGCGTACAGCGCCGGCTGGCGGCGGGCGAAATTGAGATAGGCGCGGCCGCAGCGCACCAAGGCGCGGGCCGGTTCGGGGCGGGCATTGTCCCAGGCGCCGGTGAGTTCGGCCTCGAACAATTCGAAGCCGCGCTGGGCGATCTCGGCCAGCAGGGCCGCCCGGTCGCGGAAATGGCGGTACGGCGCGGCGGGGCTGACCCCAAGCTCGCGGGCCAGTTCGGCCAGGCTGAAGCCCTGCGGCCCGCGTTCGGCGATCAGCGCCAGGGCGGCATCGATCAACGCCTGCCGCAGATTGCCGTGGTGATAGCCCTCCCGCTTGGTGTGCCGGGACCAGCTCATCCCATCGCCGGCGTCAGGGGCGCGGCGGCGGCGCGGTGGCGATGGCGCTGGCGCGGGCGCTGATGCGGTCGAACCAGGCGCGCAGATGCGGCGAGGCCTCCATCAACGCCGCGCTCTCCGGCGCGCGGGGCAGAAAATTGACCAGCGGGAACAGCAGGATATCCGCCATGGTGAAGACATCACCGCCGAAATACGGGTGCGCCGTGAACTCGGTCTCCAGCACCTTGAACACCGGGGCGAGCTTGGGCACGGCGGCATCGATGCGGGCGCGATCGGGCGCGCCGTCCGGCGTGCCGGGGAAGAAATAGCCGATCAGGTACTGGCGCAGCAGGATGATGTCGGCCGTCGTGGTGGTGTAGGACATCCACTGCTCGCAGATGGCGGCCTGCGTCGGATCGGCGGGGATCAGCTTGGGGCCGGGAAAGGCGGCATCGATATAGCCGCAGATCGCCCTGGTCTCGAACAGGGCGAGCGCGCCGTGGCGGAAGGCCGGGATCTTACCCGTGGGGGAGATCGCGAGCACCTCCGGGGAGTGCGGGCGGGCAACCACGAGATCGTAGCCGACGCCCTTCTCATGGCAGGCCATGCGCACGCAGCGCACGAAATTGGACATCGGCGCGCCGATGATGGTGACGGTGCTCATGCGTGTTTCCCCGTTACGGTGGTGTTCGGTGTCAGGATTCCGGCGGTGCCGCGGCGATGGGAATTTCGCGGATCTCGACGATCGCCTCGGCCGGGGGCTGGTCGCCGTTCTGGTCGGTCGGCTGATCCGGGTCCGGCCCGTCCGAATGGTGCTGGCGGCGCGGCTGGTAAGGCTGCTGCGGCTGACCCTGGGCCTGGGCGGCCTGGTTCATCGCGTTGAGGATGCGGAAATAATGCTCGGCGTACTGGAAATAGCTCTCGGCCATCACCCGGTCGCCCACGCTCGTCGCGTCGCGGCCGAGCTGGAGATATTTTTCGAAGAGCTGCTGCGAGGTGCCGCGGATCCGCAGGTCCGGGCCCTGGCTGTCGAAGACATGGTTGCGGTTGAGCGGGACGTTGCCGCTGCTACCGGCGCTCTGGAAGCGGCCACCCCCGCCCCCGCCACCACCGCTCCCGCCGCCGTTGCCACCACGGTTTCCACGGCCACGCATGCGTTTCATGTTCATAATCTGGTCAAGCGCTTTCCTGTTCGCATCCGGTGTCCGCGCTGGCGGCGCGAGGCGCGCGCCATAACCGCCGGAAACCGGCGCACCGAAGCCCGATCAAGCTAGCCGCCCCGCGGGCGGACGCCAAACGAATTCTTCAGGATCAGCGCACGCGCAATCCCGCTCAGATCGTGGCGCAGGTCGGGCGCGGGGAATCCGGCCGCCTGGGCCAGCGCGCCGACATCGGCGGACTGGCCGATGCCAAGCTCCAGCACCGCGACGCCGCCCGGCGCCAGCAGCGCGGGCAGCCGGGCGAGGATGGTGCGATAGGCGTCGAGCCCATCGGCCCCGCCATCGAGCGCTGACCCTGGCTCGTGGCACGCGACTTCCTGCATCAAGGCGGCGATATCGGCCGAGGGGATGTAGGGCGGGTTAGAGAGGACGAGGTCGAACACGCCGTCGATCGCACCGGCCCAATGCCCGACGAGGAAGGCCGCGCGGGAGTGAAGCCCGTTGCGCCGCGCGTTGCGGGCGGCCAAGGCCGCGGCGGCGGGGACAACGTCGATCCCGAGGCCCCAGGCCTGCGGGAATTCGGACAATGTCGCGAGCAGGAGGCAGCCCGTGCCGGTGCCAAGGTCAAGAATGCGGCCCGGCGCGGTGCAACTGGCCAGCGCCGCTTCGATGAGGGTTTCCGAGTCGGGTCGTGGGATCAGCGTGGCGGGCGAGACCTCCAAATCCAGCGTCCAGAACCCCTGGTGCCCCAGGATCAGCGCCATCGGCTCATGCGCCAGGCGGCGGGCCAGCAGCGGCGCGAGCGTCGCCGGGTCGGGTTCGCGGGACAGGGCGATGAGGTCGGAATGGGAGACGCCGAGCGCATGGGCCACCAGCAGGCGGGCCTCGAAGCCAGGGTTCTCGAACCGTGCCGCGCGTAACGCTTCCGTCGTGGCGCCGAGCGCGCTCACTCCTGCGCGGCGAGCCGGGCCGCCTGGTCCTCGGCGGTCAGCGCATCGACGAAATCGTCGAAATCGCCCTGCATCACCTTCTCGATCTTGTAGAGCGTCAGGTTGATCCGATGGTCCGACACCCGGCCCTGCGGGAAGTTGTAGGTGCGGATGCGCTCCGAGCGATCCCCGGTGCCGACCTGGGACTTCCGATCCGCCGCCCGCGTCGAGTGCAGCGATTCGCGCTGCTGCTCGTACATGCGGGCGCGCAGCACCTTCATCGCCTTGGCCTTGTTCTTGTGCTGGCTGCGCTCCTCCTGCATCGCCACCACGATGCCGGTGGGCAGGTGGGTGATGCGCACGGCCGACTCGGTTTTGTTGACGTGCTGGCCGCCGGCGCCCGAGGCGCGGTAGACGTCGATCCGCAGATCACCTTCGTTGACCTGCACGTCGACCTCCTCCGCCTCGGGCAGCACGGCGACGGTGACGGTGGAGGTGTGGATGCGGCCTTGGCTTTCGGTGGCCGGCTCGCGCTGCACCCGGTGCACGCCGGACTCGTATTTCAGCCGGGCGAAGACGTTGCGGCCGGTGATTTCGGCCATCGCGTTTTTGATGCCGCCGAGCCCGGTGTCGTCGTAGTCCATCACCTCGAAGCGCCAGCCCTTGAAGGCGGCGTATTTTTGGTAGGCGGCGAAGAGTTCGGCGGCGAAGAGACCGGCCTCGTCGCCGCCGGCGGCGGGGCGGATTTCCAGGATGGCGGACCGCGCGTCGGCCTCGTCCTGCGGCAGCAGCGCGACGCGGATGGCGAAGGTGAGTTCGGGAATGCGGGTCTTGAGTTCGTAGAGTTCGGCCTCGGCGAGTTCCCGCATGTCGGGGTCGTCGAGCATCGCCTGGGCCTCGGCCTGCGCCTGCTCGGCGGCCCGCAGCTCCTCGATCCGGGCGACGAGCGGCTCGAGCTCGGCCAGCTCGCGCGAGGCCTTGACGAAGGCCTCGCCGGTGGCACCTTCCGACAGGAAGGCGTTCAGCTCGGCGGCGCGATCGACGATGCGGTCGAAGTTGAGGGAGAGGCTCATATCAAGCGGGTGGCCAGCTCCGCGATGGCGATCTCGGCCTGCTCCCCGGTGAGGAGGTTCTTGACCTGGGCGACGCCCTTGGCGATTTCGGTTTCGCCCAGGATCACCGCCGCCCGCGCGCCCTGCTTGTTGGCCCGTTCCATACGCCGCTTCACATTGCCGCGGAAGCCGATTTCCGAGCGGATGCCGGCCTGCCGCAGCGCCTGCACGACATCCAGCGCTACCCCCTCGGCGGCATCGCCCACCGGGATGACCACCACCGAAGCCGGTGGCGCCGGCGGGTTCTGCATCAGCATCGCCAGCCGCTCGACGCCGGCCGCCCAGCCGATGCACGGCGTGTGCGGCCCGCCCATCTCCTCGACCAGCCCGTCATAACGCCCGCCGCCCATCACCGTGCCCTGCGACCCCAGCCGGGTGGTGACGAATTCGAAGGCGGTGTGGCTGTAATAGTCGAGCCCGCGCACGATGCGGGGGTTGCGGATGTAGGGCACGCCGAAGCGGGCGAGGTGTTCCTGGAGTTTGGCGAAGAAGCCGGCGGCGGCCTCGGTCAGGTAGGCGTCGATGGTCGGCGCGCCCTGCACGATCGCCTTGTCGCCCTCATCCTTGGAATCCACCACCCGCAGCGGATTGCGGTCGAGCCGGTTGAGACTGTCCTCGGAGAGCTTCGCCTTGTGGTCCATGAAATAGGCGATCAAGGCGGCGCGGTAGGCGTCCCGCGACTCCTTGTCGCCGAGCGTGTTGAGTTCGAGCACGGTATCCTGGGAGACGCCGAGTTCCTGCAGGATGTTCCAGCCGCAGGCGATCACCTCGGCATCCGCCAGCGGTTCGGCGCTTCCGAGCACCTCGATGTCGATCTGGTGGAACTGCCGGTAGCGCCCCTTCTGCGGCCGCTCGTAGCGGAACATCGGCCCGGCGTAGAACACCTTCTGCGGCAACGACTGGGTCAGCCCGTTCGACACCAGCGCGCGGCAGATGCCGGCGGTGGCTTCGGGACGCAGGGTCAGGCTTTCGCCACCACGGTCGGGGAAGGTGTACATCTCCTTCATCACCACGTCCGAGGTGTCGCCGAGACCGCGGGCGAACACCCCGGTCTCCTCGAAGATCGGCGTGGACCACTCGTCGTAGCCGTAGGTCGCGGCGACGCGGCGCGCGGTTTCGATAACGTGAAAGTGCCGGCGGGCGTCCTCGCCGATGAGGTCACGGGTGCCGCGGACGGGTTGGGGGGCAAGGCTCATGGTTACTCCGCGGCCAGCTTGGCGGCGTTCTTCTCGGCGATGAGGGCCTCGGCCTTCTTCTCGACCAGCTCGACGATGTGCTCGATCATGGCGTCACCCTGGACGGTGTGGTCGGTCTTGCCGGCCGCATACACCATGTGGCGGCCGGAACCGCCGCCGGTGACCCCGAGGTCGGTCATCAGCGCCTCGCCGGGGCCGTTGACCACGCAGCCGATGATGGACAGCGACAGCGGGATCTCGATATGGGCCAGCCGTTCCTCGAGCTTGGCCACCGTGTCGATCACGTTGAAGCCCTGCCGCGCGCAGGAGGGGCAGGAGATGATCTTCACGCCGCGGTGGCGCAGCCCGAGTGACTTGAGGATTTCCCAGCCGACATGGACCTCCTCCTCCGGCTCGGCCGACAGCGAGACGCGCACGGTGTCGCCGATGCCGGCCCACAGCAGGTTGCCCAGGCCGATCGCCGATTTCACGGTGCCGGTGCGTTTGCCGCCGGCCTCGGTGATGCCGATATGCAGCGGATGGTCGCAGACCTCGGCGAGCTGGTTGTAGGCGGCCACCGCGAGGAACACGTCGGACGCCTTCACGCTGATCTTGAATTCGTGGAAGTCATGGTCCTGCAGGATCTTGGCATGCTCCAGCGCGCTCTCGACCAGGGCTTCGGGGTTGGGCTCGCCGTATTTCTCCAGCAGGTGCTTCTCCAGCGAGCCGGCATTCACCCCGATGCGCATGGAGCAGCCATGGTCGCGCGCCGCCTTGATCACCTCGCGTACCCTCTCGGCGCTGCCGATATTGCCGGGATTGATGCGCAGGCAGGCGGCGCCGGACTGGGCGGCCTCGATCGCACGCTTGTAGTGGAAATGGATATCCGCGACGACCGGGACATTGACCTGGCGCACGATGTCCTTCAACGCCAGCGCGCTTTCCTGGTCCGGGCAGGAGACCCGCACGATGTCCACGCCCGCCTTCTCGGCCCGCTGGATTTGCGCCACCGTGGCCGCAACATCGTGCGTCAGCGTGTTGGTCATCGTCTGCACCGTGATCGGCGCGCCGCCGCCGACGGGGACGTTGCCGACCATCACCTGACGGGACTTGCGGCGTTCGATCTGCTGATACGGGCGATAGCTCATGGCTGGCTCCGGAGGGTGCGGGCGGCGAAAGGCCGCCAATGTCATGCAAATGGGGGTCCGCGCAACCGCGGGAAGGGCATGGCCCGTCCGCGCAGCCGGGACGGCGGGCAGCTAAGCAGGCTTTCGCAGGACAGACCACGGATGCATTTGCAAACATCGCGCGGGCGAAAGCCAGCTTAGCTGTCAGCAAGAGCGCAAACCTGAGAGGGTTTGCTTAGGGGCGTTGAACCGGGGCGGACGCGGTGGGGGATGCGGGCGTCGCGAGGGCGGGTTTGGGCACGCCAACCGGCTGGGCGGCCGCCGGGCTCATCGTCAGCTTGCCGTCGCGGATCGGCTCGGGGTCGAGCGGCAGGTCGCGGCGGACCACGCCGTCGGCGCCGAGGGCGGGGGCGAGCACGCCATCGACCAGGATCTCAGTGCCGCCGGCATTGCCGGTGGTGAGCAGGAACTGGCCCTTGGGCGGCACCGGCCAGGTCTCGCCGGGGCGCAACACCCGATTGAGGATGACGGGGCCTTTGGGATCGCGCACCTGGACCCAGGACTCGGTCCGCGCCCGCAGCACCACGCGCGTCCCCTCGGGCAGGCCAGGCAGGGCGGCGGGCGCGGTGACTTGGGTCCCGGTCCCTTGGGTCGCAAAGGGGAGCGGCTGTGGCGGGATCGTCGTGGCGGAGCCGGAAACCTGGGCCGGGAGCGTGGTCAGCGCGGCCTCGGGCATGGTCGAGGCAACGGGCGCTGTCACCGGCGCTGTCACCGGCGCTGTCGCCGGCGCGATTGCTGCCCTGGGGGCCTCGGCGAGAGGGAGCAGCCGGGGCGGCACCGGCTGCACCGCCTCGAATTCCGGGCGGCCGGAGCTGGAAAATTTGTACCATCCGGCGTAGGCGGCCACGGCGAGAATGACGCCTAGCAGCACCACCACGCCGGCCGGAACCCCCCGATCGGGCACCGGGGCCGGGAAGCGCAGCTTGGTCTTGCTGTTGACGTGGCTGGCCTCCTCGCGGAACCGCCGGGTGATCTCGTCCGGATCGAGGCCGAGGGCGGCGGCGTAGCTGCGCAGGAAGCCGATGGCGTAGGCGTTGCCCGGCAGATCGGCGGCGCGGCCATCCTCGATCGCGGCGAGGAAGGCGAGGCGGATACGCAAATGCACCGCGATCGGCTCCAGCTCCCAGCCCAGCCGCTCGCGCGCCGCCCGCAGATCGGCGCCCACGCCGACGGCTGCTTGCGCGCCATCCTCGACGGTGGACATCAACGAACGGACTTGCGTCAGCCGGGACTTGCGATCCTGCAGCACGGCACATTGATCCTAGGCAACGGGAGAGGGAGGGGGAGAGGTCGGGCGGATGCCCGGGCCGAACCGTGGTTCTAGACAATGGCGCGGACCATGCCAACCGGATTGCACCGGGGGCGGTCGCAATTGCAGAATTTTAACAGAGACTCAGAGATTGACGCCGTGTTCCCGCGCCCAGGCGGTGATCGGTTCACGGACGCTGGCGGCGTGGCCGGCGGTGCGCCGGATGGCGGCGAGGACCTCGCGGAAGGTCCCGAGATCGACATCGCGCAGCAGGGCCTTCACCGGCAGCACGCCGGACGCCGGCATGGAGAGGGTCTCGATGCCGAGGCCGACCAGCGTGAGCGCCTCGGCCGGCCGCGCCGCCGCCTCGCCGCAGACCGAGAGCGCCACCCCGGCGGCGCGGCACTGCTCGGCCAGCGCGGCCAACAGTTCGAGCATCGGCGGCGACAGCAGATCGTAGCGGTTGGCCAGCGCCGGCGTGCCGCGGTCGGCCGCGAACAGGAACTGCATCAGGTCGTTGGTGCCGACCGAGATGAAATCAACCTCGCGCAGCAGGGCCGGAAGCTGGAACATCAGCGCCGGCACTTCGAGCATGGTGCCGACCCGCAGGACCGACGGCGCCGGCCGCACCCGGGCGGCCTCGGCATGCAACAAGGCACGGGCGGCGCGGAATTCGGCGACTGTCGCCACCATCGGGAACATCACCGACAATGGCCGGCCGCCGGCCGCCAGCAGCAGGGCGCGCAACTGGCGGCGCAGCAGGGCCGGGCGGTCGAGGCCGATACGGAGCGAGCGCCAGCCCATCGCCGGGTTCTCCTCCTCCGGCAGGTCGGAGCCCGGGAGCAGCTTGTCGCCGCCGAGATCGAGCGTGCGGAACAGCACCGGCCGGTCGTCGGCGGCGTCGAGCACCCGGGCATAGACCGCCGCCTGCTCCGGCACATCGGCGATCGCGCCGCGCGCCAGCATGGCAATTTCGGTGCGGAACAGCCCGATGCCCGCTGCCCCGGTGGCTTCGAGCTGGGCGAGTTCGAGGGCAAGACCGATGTTGAGCATCAGCGTGACCTTGGTGCCGTCCCGTGTCGTGCTGGGCAGGTCGCGGATGGCGGCATAGCCGGCTTGCCGCGCGCTGCGGGCGTCGAGCGCGCGGTGGTAAAGGGCGATGACATCCTGTTCCGGCCGCAGGATCACCTGGCAGCCGGCCTGGGTCTCGGCGGCATCGAGAATGACGGCGTCGCCGTCCTCGGCGGTGTCGAGCAACCCGCGTGGCACCGCGACGGCGGGCAGGCCGAGGGCACGGGCCAGGATGGCGGCATGGCTGCCGGCACTGCCGTCCTCGACCGCGAAGCCGGCGATGCCGCGGCTATGCCAGTCCAACACCTCGGCCGGGCCGAGACGGCGGGCCAGCAGGATGGCGCCGGGGGCGGGCAGGGCGGGCGCGGTCCCGCCGGTGAGCGCGCCGAGCAGCCGCCCGGCCAGGTCCTCCAGGTCGGCCAGCCGCTCGCGCAGATAGGGGTCGGTGATGCGCCGCATCCGGTCGCGCAGGTCCCCGGCGACGCGGTGCACCGCGGCCTCGGCGGACAAGCCGCCACGAATGGCATCCCCCACCCGCTTGAGCCAGCCAGCGTCGGCGGCGACCAGCCGGTAGGCGTCGAGGATTTCGCGCGATGCGGCGGCATCGGCGCTGCGCGCGCCGGCATCCTGCGGCAGCCCCGCCTCGATCAGGGCGTCGATCCCCTTCTGCATGGTGGCGACGGCGCGGTTGAGCCGGGCGAGTTCGACGCCGCTGTCCTCGGCCAACAGCCGGCCCGGCGCCGGGGCTGCCCCCAGCACGACGGCCGGCCCCATGGCGAGCCCGGGCACCAGCGAGGTGGCGGGAAAGCGGCGCGGCACGGTGGCGCCAAGCCCCTCGCCGGCACTGTCCTCGGCCCCCGAGGCCGCCAGCACCTCGGCCAGCAGCATCGCCACCGTCTCGAGTTCCTCGACTTCCCCGGCGTCGTAGCGGCGCAGGTTGCGGTTCTGCACCGCGATCACGCCGAGCGTCCGCCCCGCCCGGCGCACCGGCACCGCCAGCATGGAGGCGTAGGGCTCCTCGCCGGTCTCCGCCCGATAGGCGAAGGCGGGATGGTTCTGCGCATCCGGCAGGTTCAGCGGCGAGCCGGTGGCCGCGACCAGCCCGACGATGCCCTCGCCCACCCGCAGCCTGGTCCGCCCCACCGCCTCAGGCCGAAGTCCCTCGGTGGCGACGAGTTCGAGAATGTCACCGGGCTGGAGCGCATAGATCGAGCACACCTCGCTGACCAGCTCGCCGGCGACGAGGCGCACCAGCTCGGGGAGCGATCCGGCGCCGCGCGCCATCAGCTCCCGCAACCGGGCCAGGAGTCGGCGTTGCGTTACCATGTCTTTGCGCTTAGCGAGGGGGGAAGGCAGAAACAAGGCCGATCGGCGGCACACTGCAATGCTTTATCCGTGCCGGCTCCCTGGAGCCGCCGTCAGCAGCGGCCGGATCGGCGCTCTTGGCTACCCGCCCGGCGTCCGCAACGCCTCCAGCCGGTGCCGCTTATAGGCGGTGATCGCCTCGGTCAGCTGGTGCCGCGGATCAAAGTGCAGATGGGTCACCGAGGCGAAAATCCGCTGCGGCACCTGCGGGCCGAAATCGAGCTGGCAGACGATCCCGCCGGCATCCTCGGCATAGCGGACGAGCTGGATCGTGCAGGGTTCCGCGATCTCCCATCCCGGCCGGGCCGCGCGAAGCGTGGCGACAAACGCCCGCGTCGCCAGCGCCGGCAGCGGCAGTGCCGCCGTCATCGCCTCGATCAGGGCCAGAGTCGCCTCCGGATCGTCGATCACGGCGCGATCAGGCGACGGCGCGCGCCATCAGGGCATCTTCCGCCTGCGCGATCAGCTCCGCGATCACCTCGGCCACGCTCTGCACCGAGGTCACCATGCCGACCGACTGGCCCGCCATCACCGAGCCGTCCTCGACATTGCCCTCGATCACCGCGCGCCGCAGGGCGCCTGCCCAGAAATGCTCGATCGAGAGCTGCGCCTGCTCCTTGGTGAACTCCCCGGCGTCGAACTTCTTCAGCGTCTCCGCCTGGTGCGCCAGGAACCGCTTGGTCCCGGCATTGACCAGTCCGCGCACCGGGATCACCGGGAACCGCTCATCGAGCTGGATCGACGGCAGCGCATCGCGCGCATTGGCCCGCACGAACGCCTTCTTGAAGTTCTCGTGCGCGATGCTCTCGGTGGTCGCGGCGAAACGGGTGCCGAGCTGCGCGCCCGACGCCCCCATCTCCAGATACGACAGGATCGCGTCGCCGCGCCCGAGCCCGCCGGCGACGAACACCGGCACGTCCTTCAGATGCGGCAGAATTTCCTGCGCCAGCACCGTCAGCGACACCGGCCCGATATGCCCGCCGGCCTCGGAGCCCTCGATGATGATCGCATCCGCGCCCGAGCGCACCAGCCGCTTGGCCAGCACCAGGGCCGGGGCGAAGGCGACCAGTTTTGCCCCGCCATCCTTCACCGCGCGCACCGCGCCGCCGGGCGGAATCCCGCCGGCCAGCACCACATGCCCGACCTTGGCGGCCAGACAGACCCGCACCAGGTCGTCCAGCTGCGGATGCATGGTGATCAGATTGACCCCGAACGGCCGCGCGGTCAGCGCCTGCGTCGCCGCGATCTCGGCCTCCAGCAGCTCCGGCCCCATCGAGCCGCAGGCGATTACCCCGAAGCCGCCGGCGTTGGAGATGGCGGAGACCAGGTGGCGCTCGCTGACCCAGCTCATCGCGCCGGCCAGCAGCGCCGTCTCGGTGCCGAGGAACGCACTGCCGCGCGCCCACAGGCGGTTCAGCCTGGCGCGCGCCTCGGCCCGTTCCATCACGCCGCGTCCAGCCCGTAGGCGGTGTGCAGCGCCCGCACCGCAAGCTCGGTGTAGTCGGCGCCGATCAGCACGCTCACCTTGATTTCGCTGGTCGAAATCACCTGGATGTTGATCCCCTTGGCCGCCAGCGCGGTGAACATCGTGTTGGCCACGCCCGCATGGCTGCGCATGCCGACGCCGACGACGCTGATCTTGGCCACGTCGGCATCCGCCACCAGCTCGGCATAGCCGATCTTGTCCTGCTGCTCGCCCAGCACCGCCTTGGCCCGGGGCAGGTCGGTCTTGCCGATGGTGAACGTCAGATCGGTGCTGGCGGCATCGGCGCCGATGTTCTGCACGATCATGTCGACATTCACCCCCGCCGCCGACAGCGGCCCGAATATGGCGGCGGCGACGCCGGGGCGATCCGGGATATGGCGGACGGTGATCTTCGCCTCGTCGCGCGAATAGGCGATGCCCGATACGATTTCCTGTTCCACGATCTCATCCTCATCGACAACCAGGGAGCCCGGCAAATCCCCACCGAGGATATTGTCCGAGGCGAAACTTGAAAGCACCTGCACCCGCACGCGCATCTTCATCGCGAGCTCGACGCTGCGGGTCTGCAACACTTTCGCCCCCACCGAGGCGAGTTCGAGCATCTCCTCGTAGGCGATCCGCTTGAGCTTGCGCGCCTTGGGCACCATCCGCGGGTCGGTGGTGTAGACGCCATCGACATCGGTGTAGATGTCGCAGCGGTCGGCCTTCAGCGCCGCCGCCAGCGCCACCGCCGAGGTGTCCGAGCCGCCTCGCCCAAGCGTCGCGATCCGGCTTTCCGGCCCGATGCCCTGGAACCCTGCGACCACCGGCACCTGCCCCGCCTCCATCGCCGCGATCAGCCCGCTGCCGTCGATCGCCTCGATCCGCGCCTTGCCGTGCTGCCCGTCGGTGCTCAGCGGGATCTGCCAGCCCTGGTAGGAGCGCGCCGCGACCCCGATCTCCTGCAAGGCGATCGCCGTCAGCCCCGAGGTCACCTGCTCGCCGGTCGCCACCACCGCGTCATATTCGCGCTGGTCGTGCAGCGCCGACAGATCGGTGCAAAATTTGACCAGCTGGTTCGTCACACCCGACATTGCCGAGACCACCACCGCCACCTGGTTGCCGGCCTCCACCTCGCGCTTGACGCGGGCGGCGACATTGCGGATGCGGTCGAGATCGGCCACCGAGGTGCCGCCAAACTTCATGACGATGCGAGAGCCGGTGCGGACGTGGGCGGCGGCGGACATGCGGTTTTCCAGGCAGGGACCGGCCTGGGCCGGCTTGTTGTGCAATGCGACAGGGCGCACACATACTGAGCGCGAGAGGGTTGAGCAACATGCAGCATGCACAGACCGGTGTGGTGTCCAGCGAGGAAGTGTCGAAGTTCGATGCCCTCGCCGAGCAATGGTGGGACCCGACGGGCCCGATGGCGCCGCTGCACGCGATGAACCCGCTTCGCGTCGCCTGGGTCGATGCCCGCATCCCGCGCGCCGCGCGCATCCTCGATGTCGGCTGCGGCGCCGGCCTGCTCGCCGAGGCGCTGGCGGCCTGCGGCCATGACGTGCTCGGCCTCGACGCCGCCGGCGCCGCCATCGCGGCCGCGCGCGCCCATGGCGAAGGCAAGGGGCTCGCGCTGTCCTACCGCGCCGGCCTCGCCGAGGACCTCCGCGCCGAGGGGCTGCGTTTTCCCGTCATCACCGCGCTCGAAGTGATCGAGCACGTGCCCGATCCCGCTGCCTTCCTCGCCGTCCTGGCCGGGCTGCTGGAACCCGGCGGCACCCTCTTCGTCTCCACCCTCAACCGCACAAAACGGGCCTGGCTGGTGGCGAAACTCGGCGCCGAATACGTCCTGCGCATGCTGCCGCGGGGCACCCATGACTGGCGCGCCTTCCTCTCGCCCGCCGAAATCGGGGGGATGCTGCGGGCCGAGGGCATGCGCGTCGCCGATATCGCCGGCATGACCTACGCGCCGGCCACCGGACGCTGGACCACCGGGCGCGACGTCTCGGTCAACTACATCCTCCAGGCCGTCAGCGGGTAAAACCAACCCTGATGCATCCTGACCTTCTTCGGTCGAAGACGAGGATCAAAAAAACGAAGAAAGTCTTTCTTTTTTTGGAAAAAAAGAAACAAAAAAACTTTATCCCTGGCTTTGCCGCCGCCGGAAATACAGACTCCAACGGATGAAAGTTTTTCGCTCTTATTGCATAGCTTGTTGATACGGCCCCAACCCAGCGGCTGCCATGATCCA
>CAIYSR010000174.1 GCA_903928895.1 uncultured Rhodospirillales bacterium
CCTCAACCACCCCATCTTTTCAATAGCCCGCTAGCCCCTGCGGCCTTCCTGCGCCGATTTTGTTCCGTTATAAAAACGAAATCAGTTCGTCACCACGTTGTAGGACCGCAATTCCTCCGCGCTGAGATACCGCATCCCGTAGCTCGTCTGGTCCGAGAACTCGACCAGGAACCGCAGCGACAGCCGCATCTCCACCAGGAACAGCGCGATATCCGCCGCCGTCCGCGCCGAATACTGCTGGATATCGCGCACCCGCTCGTCCACCACCGCCTTGTAGACGCCGCCCTGCTGGAAGAAATCCTTCTCGCTCACCTTGTTGTTCGGGTCCCGCGCATTCTCATGCTCCACCCAACTCGTCACCTCGTAGCGCTTCACCGCATGCTTGGGGTAGCGGTCGTTGAACTCGTCGACCGAGCGCGGCATCGTCTCCAGGTCCTTCAGCAGCGCCGTCGTGCTGTCGTCGGAGAACATGTGCACCCCGAAATTCCCCGCAGGCTCCACCGTCCGCACCGTCCCCCCCAGGAACATGAAATCGCACGCACTCGCACAGGTCGAACCCGCCGTGATCCGCGTCGCCAACTGCGCCGAGCGCACGATCCGCCCGATCTTCATCCCCTCGTACAGCAGCCCTCCCGGCGAATAGAACTGCACCTCCAGCACCGGCTTCGCCGCCGCCATCGCCGCGCTGAAACGGATCGCATCCCCCGCCCCCACCCCGCCCCACGCCAGCACGATCGTGCCCTTCTGGGTCTTGATCGGCACGAAATGCAGATTGTCCGCCGCAAACACCACGTTGCGGCTGAAGCTCGGCGGCAGCGCCTCGAAAATCGCATCGACCCGCTGCGGCGATGCCATCCCCCCCGGCGCCCCCCCGGGAGCCGCCGTCACCGCTGGCGCGGTCGCCGGCCGCGAGCCGTCCTTCGCCGCGGGCACCTCCTGCACCAGCGGCGCCTTGCCGCCTGCCGCCCCGCCGGTCTGGGCCGCAGCTGGTCCCGCCGCGAGGCAGATCGCCGCGATCCAGACCAGCCCGGCGATCATGACCGCGCGACCCACTGCCCGTCGGAGCCGCGGCAATAGCGGTTGTTCTGCACCACTTCCTCGCCCTTGATATAGGCGGTCTCGCGCACCATCCGGCACTCCCCGCCGCCGGACTGGCGCTGCACCGACGTGACCGTGGAGCTGCCGCTGACCCCGGCGTTGCGCGCCGAATTCCACGCCACCGGCTGGGGCGGCGGCGGCGCCGTGGGCGCGGCGGGGCTCGCATAGACCACCGGCTGCGCCAGCGCCTGCTGCGTCGCCGCCTCCGCCCGCGCCCGGTCCTGCTCGTCGAGCCGCCGGCCGATCGAACTGCCCACCAGCAGCCCGGTCGCGCCACCCAGCATGGCGCCGATCGCGGTGCCGGTGTTGCCGCCGATCGCATGCCCGATCACCCCGCCCGCCACCGCACCGCCGACCCCGCCGAGCAGGGCGCCGGACTGCTCCTGGTTCTGGCAGCCGGCCAGCACCGGCATCATCACCAGGGCCGCCAGCGCGGCGTTGCGAACGATGAACATGATGGAATATCCTCCTGAATTTCTTCCGTGTACGATAATCCTCCCCCACGCCGCCTGCAAGCAAGTCGCATGTGATCACGATATCGCTTGCCACGCCCTGACGCCGGCGCACTAATGCGCCGAGCCCGGAATGCCTTTCCAGCAGGAGCCCAGCCATGCGCCGCCGCACCCTCCTCGCCACCGCCGCTGTCACGCTTGCGGCCCCCCGCATCGGCAACGCGCAAGCGGCCAAGGCCCTGCGTTTCGTCCCTGACGCCGATCTCGCCATCGCCGATCCCGTGGTCACCACCAGCTACCAGACCCGCGACCACGGCTTCATGGTGTTCGACACGCTCTACGGCCAGGACAGCGAATACCGGGTCCGCCCGCAGATGGTCGAAGGCCACACCACCGAGGCCGACGGCAAGACCTGGAACCTCACGCTGCGCGACGGCCTGATGTTCCATGACGGCACCAAGGTCCTGGCCCGCGATGCCGCCGCCTCGGTCGCCCGTTGGGGCAAGCGCGACAGTTTCGGCCAGGCCCTGATGGCCCGCGTCGACGAAATCTCCGCTCCCGACGACAAGACCATCCGCTTCCGCCTCAAGGAAGCCTTTCCCCTGCTGCCCGATGCCCTCGGCCACTACTCCCCCTCCATGTGCGGCATCATGCCGGCCCGTCTCGCCGAGACCGAGGCCACCAAGCCCCTCACCGAGATGGTCGGCTCCGGCCCGTTCCGCTTCAAGGCCGACGAGCGCGTATCGGGCTCGCGCGTGGTCTATGAGAAGTTCCAGGGTTACAAGCCGCGCAACGAACCCGCCGACCGCACCGCCGGCGGCAAGGTCGTGCATATCGACCGGGTCGAATGGCTCATCATGCCCGATACCGCCACCGTCGCCAGCGCCCTGGTGAACGGCGAGATCGACTGGTGGGGCACCCCGGTCACCGACCTGCTGCCGCTGCTGCGCAAATCCGCCAACATCGTGCTGCCGACCCTGGTGTCGACCGGCTTCGTCGTCACCATGCGGCTGAACCAGCTGCACCCGCCGTTCGACAATCCCGCCATCCGCCGCGCCATCATGCATGCGGTGACCCAGTCCGACTACATGACCGCGGTGCAGGGCGAAGATCGCAGCACCTGGTCCGACGGGGTCGGCTACTTCTGCCCGGACACGCCGATGGCCAGCAGCGCCGGCATGGAGAACCTCACCGGCCCGCGCGATCTGGCAGCGGTCAAGCGCGAACTCGCCGCCGCCGGCTACAAGGGCGAGCGCGTCGTCCTGCTCGCGCCGCAGGACATTCCCTCGACCAAGGCGCTCATCGAGGTGACGGCCGATCTGTTCCGTCGCCTCGGCATGAATGTCGATTTCCAGGCGATGGACTGGGCCACCGTGGTGCAGCGCCGGGTCAAGCAGGAGCCGCTGGACCAGGGCGGCTGGTCGGTGTTCCAGACCAGCTGGGGCGGGGTCGACCAGTTCAACCCGGCGGTGCACGCCTTCCTGCGTGGCAACGGCAAGGACGGCATGTTCGGCTGGCCGGTCAGCCCGCGCATCGAGGAGCTGCGCGCCGCGTGGTTCCGGGCACCCGACCTCGCTGCGCAGAAGAAGGTCGCCGAGCAGCTCCAGCTCCAGGCCTTCCAGGACGTGCCCTATATCCCGCTCGGCCAGACCAAAGGCCCGACCGCCTATCGCAAAGACCTCAAGGGCGTGCTGTCCGGCATGCCGCTGTTCTGGAACATCACGCGGGGTTAAACGCTCAGCGGTCGATCCACTTGTCCCACAAGGTGGCGAGCACGGCATAATCCTCGCGCCCGAGGCCCTGGGCGCAGGCGAGCTCGTAGGCGGTGTGCGCGCCCTGGATGGCGAACAGGGGGATGCCGTCGCGCTGGGCGACTTCGAGCGCGAGGACCGAGTCCTTGCGCGCCGCGTCCAGCGGCATGCCGGGGGCGAAGTTGCGCTGCGCGACGCGCTCGCCGATGCGGTGGGTCAGCGGCCGCACCAGCCCGGCATCGGCGCCGGACATCATGGCGACGAAATCTTCCGTGGTGATGCCGTTGGCCCGCGCCATCGCCAGCGCCTCGGCGAGCACCACATAGACGCCATGGGCCACAGCATTGTTGATCACCTTGGCCGCCGCCCCGGCGCCGACGCCACCCATGATCGATTGCCTGGGCGACATCGCATCAAGCCAGGGTTTTGCCAGGGCCACGGTATCGGGCTCGCCGCCGATGAGCAGAACGCTGCCGCCGCGGGCCATTATCTCGACGCCGGACTGGATCGCCGCATCGACGAAGCCGATGCCGGCCTGGGCGCACAGCGCATGCATCACAGAGATGTCGGCGGGCGTGACGGTGCTGGTTTCGATCACCAGGCTGCCGCGCGGCAGCAGGCCCGCGAGGGCCGCGACCACGGCGCGGGAGGCAACCGGGGTCGGCAGGCTGAGGATGACGGCGCCGGCGCCGCCGACGGCGGATTCGAGACTATGGGCGATTTCGAGGCCGCGGGCCTCGGCGAGGGCGAGGCGCTCGGCCGACAGATCGAAGCCGACGACCGGGCCACCTTCGGCGAGGCGAGAGGCGACCTCAATCCCCATGTTGCCGAGGCCGATAACGGCGCAGGCGGCGTTGCGTGCCATGTGCTGGACTCCCTTGTGCGGGGACGCCTGTAGCCCAGACGCTACGCAACGTCACCCGGCCGATCCGCACCGGCGCCGGATGGCACCGTGCTTGTTTTCGCTTTGGGGGGAGATTGGGTGAGGTTGGAAGCGCTTCTTTTTTTGGAAAAAAAGAAGCAAAAAAACTTTTATCCGTTAAGGGGTTGGGGGTGGTGAGTAATAAGTTGGTAAACGGAACGAAATGGGCGTGAGTCGGTGGGGGGTGGGTCAGGGCGAAATTTTGCGGAGGGGGGTGGGAGGGGCGCGTGATGGCTTCGCCGGGGCGCAGGGCGCGAGGGAGGGGAGGGCGGACTTGGGGCCGCGCGGGATGGGACGGGCGATGTCGCCGCGGCGGCGCGGGGCGCAGGATGGGCGCGGCGGGGCCGTGGGCGCGCGGTGATTGCGGGGGCGGCGGGCGTGGCGGGTTCGGGGGGCCTGGCGCTGCGCCATTCCTGGTAGAGGCGCTCGAAGGCGGCGAAGAGGTGCTCGATCGGGTCGGTCGCAGGCGGGGGTGGTGTGCGGCGGACGCGGTTTCTCGGCGGGAGCGGGGCAGAGATGCCGCGCAGTCCGGAGAAGAGGGAGGCCAGGAAGAGGCGCAACGTCATCATGTTGGTTTTTATATATGACGGTGGGTGAGGCGGCGCAAGGGGGTAGCTGACGCTTCTATTTTTGCTCCGTTTGTGGTCTATTGAGACATGGTTCAGGCGCTCGAATACACCCCGACTTCACCTGCGGAGGCACGCAAGTGCCGTGATGTGGCGATGGGGTTGCGGGAGATCGAGGGCAATCCCTTGAGCCTTGACCAGGTCGCGATGTTCGAGATGTTTGATCGCGAGGGTTGGTCGCACGAGCCGCGCCGGGCCTATCTCTTGGAGCGGACTCGGCACGCGGGGATTTTTGGTTGAGCGCACTACTTCAAAGGCTTGACCGTGCCGACAGCGTCCGGCGTGAGGTTGCCCTGCTGACCACTCAAAAGCACAAGGCCGAATTTGGGCAGTTCATGACGCCTTCCAGTGTCGCCCGCTTCATGGCTTCGCTTTTTCCAGCAAGCGCTAACGCCAAATGCCGCTTGCTTGATGCAGGCGCCGGCGTTGGGGCCTTGTCTTGCGCCTTTCTCGACCGATGGAAGGCCGGGGGGTTTGGCTTTCAAACTGTTGAAGCATTCGCCTACGAAATAGACGAGAAGCTGCGCGGCCATCTGGCGCGCCACCTTTCGGCTTATGACGGCGTCGAGCCGCATATCATCGCGGGCGATTTCATCTTGCTCAACACTCAAGGCGATTTACTGAATCTAGGCGGCTACACTCACGCAATTCTCAATCCGCCATACAAGAAGATAAATAGCGGATCGCTGCACCGTCAGGCCCTTCGGACAATGGGTATTGAAACAGTCAACCTCTATAGCGCCTTCGTTGCCCTTGCCGTGGTACTGGCGGCTCCCGGCGGGCAGATCGTGGCGATTATCCCGCGTAGTTTTTGCAATGGCCCCTATTATCGTCCCTTCCGTGATTTTATTCTTGCCTACGCCGCGCTCAGACACATGCACCTGTTTGAGTCTCGCACGAAGGCTTTCAAAGATGATAATGTCTTGCAAGAGAACATCGTCATCCGACTTGAGCGCGGTGGCGAGCAAGGTCCGGTCACGGTTTCCACATCAACTGATGACAGCTTTTCTGACCTTGTGACGCACTCACACCCGTTCGAGCGGATCGTGTTTCCCGACGATTCAGAGCGGTTTATCCATGTGCCGACTTCGACGGCGAAAAGCATCATCGAGCTATCGGCCGGAGTGACCCATTCTCTAGCCGATCTTGGCATGACGGTATCGACCGGCCCTGTGGTTGATTTTCGCCTGAAAGAGCATTTGCGGGACATGCCTGAACCGGGAACCGTGCCGCTGTTGTATCCGGGACATTTCAACTTGAACGGCACGGAGTGGCCGAAGCCAGAGGCAAAGAAGCCGAATGCAATTCAACACACCCCCGATACCGCCAAATGGCTTTATCCTAACGGCTATTATTGTGTGGTGCGGCGGTTCTCAGCCAAGGAGGAACGCCGCCGGATTGTGGCAAGTGTTGTCGATCCTTCGGCCTTCGGTTCGGCCAAGATGCTTGGTTTCGAAAACCACTTAAACCTTTTCCATCAGAACAAGAATGGCTTGCCACGTTCGCTTGCGAACGGGCTGGCGGCTTTCCTCAACTCAACGGCGGTTGATGAAAATTTCCGGCGGTTCAATGGTCATACGCAAGTGAATGCAACGGACCTTAAGTTAATAAAGTACCCGAGCCGCAAGGCATTGATGGACCTTGGAGAATGGGCAATTAGTCAACCGTCTCTCACTCAAGCGATGATTGACGACCAGTTTGAGAAAATTTCAACGTGAGCGACAAGAGCGATTACCTCGAAACGGCGTACAAGATCATTATATCTTTGGGCTTGCCACGAGCACAGCAGAACGAGCGTTCAGCCGTGTCACTTTTGGCCTTGCTGAATCTGACGCCGGGGAAGCCGTGGGCAAGGGCGGAAAATCCACTTGTCGGGATCACCCCGATTATGGATTGGGCGCGTGAACACTACGAAAAGGACTACGCACCCAATAGCCGCGAGACATTCCGACGCCAAACCATGCACCAGTTTTGCGATGCCGGGCTTGCGGTTTACAACCCGGATAACCCCGACCGGCCGGTGAACAGCCCGAAGGCGGTCTATCAGATCCGGCCGGAGGCGCTGGCATTGGTTCGATCCTACGGAAGCGATGCATGGCACGACAATCTGACTTCCTACCTTGCCAAGCGGGAAACCTTGATTGCCCGCTATGCCAAAGAGCGGGAGCAAAATCTGATCCCTGTTGAGATCGCGCCGGGACGAGAAATAATGCTCAGTCCCGGCGAGCATAGCGAGCTGATCCGAGCTATCATCGAGGAATTTGCACCCCGTTTCGCACCGGCCAGCATCTTGGTATATGTGGGCGATACAGGCGACAAGTGGGGGTACTTCGATGCGGTGCTTTTGTCAGAGCTTGGAGTAGACGTAGATTCTCACGGGAAAATGCCGGACGTGGTTCTGCATTATACCGAAAAGAATTGGCTTCTTCTGGTGGAATCCGTCACCAGCCACGGGCCAGTTGACGGGAAGCGTCACGCCGAACTGTCCAAGCTATTTTCTGGCTCGAAGGCGGGCTTGGTCTATGTAACGGCATTTCCAACAAGGGCGATTATGGGGCGCTACCTTGGTGAAATTGCTTGGGAAACAGAGGTTTGGGTTGCAGATGCACCTTCGCACCTGATCCACTTTAATGGGGTGCGGTTTCTTGGCCCATACACTCCATCGTAATGGGTGAATGTTTTTTGCTCCTTTTTTCAAAAAAGGAGAACTTCCTTTCTTTCGCTTGAGGGACTGAAGGCTGGGGCTCCCTCGTTTGTTGTTGGGCGGCTTTGTTGTGGTGTCTGGCGCCGTGACGATGCTTGGGTGCGGTTGCTCTGGATCGCCGCGCTTTGCTCGCGATGACGATGATGGGGCGGGCGGGGGGTGGCGGAGTTGGTGGCGGTGGGGTTTGCCGGTTCTAGAGGGTGGCGGGGGTGGAGAGGGGTTTGGATTTTTCGACGACGTAGACGGCCATGACGCGGGATTTGGTGGGGCCGTTGCGCAGGGCGTGGGGGGTTTCGGCGGGGATTTGGAAGCCGTCGCCAGCGGCGAGGGGGCGGTCGGGTTGGCCTTTGACGGAGAGGGTTCCGCTGCCGGTGGTGAAGGTGCTGGTTTCGACGCCGGGGTGGGTGTGGGGGGCGATGTAGTAGCCGGGGTCGACGTCGACCTGGACTTGGAGGGTGACGTAGTCGTTGCCGGGGTAGTCTTGTTTGGAGAGGATGGTTCGGCTGAAGCCGGGGGATTGGGCGGAGGCGCCGGTGGGGAGGGCAGCGAGGCCGGCGGCGCCGGCGCAGCACCAGCAGAGGAAGCCGCGGCGGGTGGCGGGTTTGGTGCGGTTGGTCATGGTTGCGTGCTCCCCGGTCGGACGGTTCGTTTTGTCGCCTCGGGGGCACGATAGCGGTGTCGGAGGAACGGGTGAAAGTTTTTTGGTTCTTTTTTTCAAAAAAGAACGCGCTTGGTTTGGGGGTTTGGGGGGGAGGTGATGGGTTAAAACCCATCCTACGACGGAGTTAGGGGTGTTTGGGGATGTGGATTTCGGCGCCGGCGACTTTGAGGGAGGAGAAGTGGCCGCGGGAGCCGGCGCGGGCGTGTTTGACGGTGTCGATCGGGGTTCCGGTGCGTTCTTAGGGGGGGGGCGGCGACGCTTGGGTCTGGAGAGGAGGTGGGTTTGGGTCGCTCAGGTGATCGGGCGTGTCAGGTCGGCTTGCGCTGGCGCCAGGTGTCGACCAGCTGGGTGATCTGGATGCGCTTGAAGGGTTTTGATATGTAATCGTCCATGCCTGCGGACAGGAAGCTGTCGCGATCACCATCCATGGCGTTCGCGGTCATCGCGATGATCGGTGTGGTGGAGAAGGGTGCTTCCAGTTTGCGGATTGCCGCGGTGGCGGTCAGTCCGTCCATTTCGGGCATTTGGATGTCCATGAAGATGATGTCGTATTTTGATCGGCCGGCCATTTCGAGCGCCTCGCGGCCGTCTTTTGCGACATCGACGTGGTGTCCGAGCCGGGTCAGCATGGCGGAGGCGACCAGGCGGTTGGTGGTGACGTCGTCGACCACCAGGATATGGAGGGCGTCGTCCAGGAGAAGGGTGGCCGTCGGCGCCGCGATGGTGGCATCGGCTTTGGGGGGGGCTTCGGACATCCCGGCCATTTCGACGAGCCGGGCCATGAGGATGCTCTGGCGGATCGGCTTGGCCAGGACGCAGTCGATTCCGGCATCGGCGGCCAGCTTGCGCAGGTCCTTGGTGGGGATGGATGTGGCCAGCATCAGGCGCATCGGCGCGAGAGCGGGATCGCCGCGGATGGTGGTTGCCATTTCGCACCCGCTGTTTCCGGGCATTTGATGGTCGAGCACGGCGATCCCGAACGGTCGGCCTTCGGTGGCCGCCTGGCGGGCAAGGGCGAGGCCGACTTCGGCGTTTTCTGCGGTGGCGACGAAGCCGCCGCAGGCCTGGATCTGCAGGCGGAAGATTTCGAGATTTGTCGGGTTGTCGTCGACCACCAGGATACGTGCGCCTTCGAGCGATCGTTCGCGGCCGTTGGCGGCTGCCTGATCCACGACCCGCGGCAAAGGCAGGGAGAACCAGAATTCGCTGCCTCGGCCGACTTCGCTGTGGAAGTCGATTTGTCCGCCGAGGGCTTCCACAATGCGGCGGCTCACGGCGAGGCCAAGGCCGGTGCCGCCGTAGCGGCGCATCATCGAGCTGTCGGCCTGGAAGAACATCGAGAACATTCTGGACTTGGCGGCCTCGGGGATACCGATGCCGCTGTCCTTCACGGTGAAGCGTATCCGCTCGGGCCCGCTTTCGGGTTGCCCGCCGTCGCGTGGCTCCGCGCTCACGGTCACCACCACTGCGCCATGTTCGGTGAATTTGATCGCGTTGCCGACCAGATTGATCAGAACCTGTCGGATGCGGCCCTCATCGCTGAGGAACCGGCCGCGCAGGCTGGGCGCGACATAGCTTGTCAGGTCGACGTCCTTGGTGGCGAGACGTGGGGCGAAAATGTCCAGCACCCCTTCGACGAGGACGCCGATTTCAAACGGATTGCTCTCGATATCGAACTGTTGCGCCTCCATTTTGGAGAAATCGAGGATATCGTTGATGACCATCATCAGCGACTCGGCGGAGATGCGGATGGTTTCGGTAAAGTTGCGCTGCTCGTCCGTCATCTCGGTATCGAGCAGCAGGGCGGTCATGCCGATGACACCGTTCATCGGGGTGCGGATTTCGTGGCTCATCGTCGCGAGGAATTCGGATTTTGCCTGATTGCCGGCTTCGGCGAGATCACGCGCGGCAAGAAGGCTGTCGCGATGGGCCCGCGACCGGCGGGCCCACAGGACGGAGAGCATGGTCCCCCAGAGCGCGGCACACATGCCGGTGAAGGTGATGCCGAAGATGGCGAGGCGCTGGTTGGCGAGCGATGGTAGCGTGTCGAGCGTCTTGAGCGCGTAGGCGGTCAAGCCCTCGGTCTTCAGCGGAACCTGGGCGAGGACCAATGGCGTGCCGGACGATGCCATTCGATAGGGGAATGGTTCACCGGTGGTCGCGATCAGGGGAACGGGGTCGATCTCGGTGCGTTTGTAGGCAAGACCGCGCTCGTCTCGGGACAATCGGGCCACATTGGCGTCCGGCATGGCCTTCAGCAGCCATTGCGGATCGGGTGCGATGATGGTCACGCCGTGCCGATCGGTGAGGATGATGCGTTGTTTTGGCGTGATGCGCTCGATGTTGGGGACGTCGATCTTGGCGACCACGGCACCGAGGAAGCGGCCATCGCGCGAGACTGGCGATGCGTAAAATATCCCGGGGATGTTGGTGCGCCGTCCAACCGCGTACTGCTCGCCTTGCATGTTGTTCCTGGCGGCCGCGAAATACTCACGATCGCCGAAATTGGTTCCGACCAATGTGTCTGCGTCTGCGTAGTTGCTTGCGGCGACGCATAGTCCGTTTGCATCGATCAGAAAGACCAGGTCGGTGCCAAGGGTTTTGCTGATGAAGGCGAGATGTTCATTGAACGGCGCCATATCGGCGGGTCTGGCGACCAGGAACTGCTGCGCGCTCGGCTCATTGGCGACGACGACCGGCACGGCTTTGACATGTGCGAGGACACGTTCGAAGTCCTGAACGAAGGTGTCGAGCGAATCGTCGACGATTTTGCGCGCCTCGTCCACCTGTGCGCGGATGGCGTGCTGCTGCCACATGCCGGTCAACGCCCAGGCGGCGCCGGCGAGGACCAGGACCAGGACCAGCATCAGCGGGTGGAAGAGGCGATTGGAGGTCGCGGTCACGTGCGCGCTGCTTCCGGTCCGCCGATGAGCCTGTCGGCCGCGAGGGTTGGTCGGCGGGGCTTGTCGTCCGCGGAGCGGCCGGCGCGCGATGGACGCGACATGGCAGCCGCAAATCCGGTCGTGAGGCGCCGTGCATGGCGCCGGTAACAGCGAACAAGCGCCGCTGTCATGATCTCCTCCGTTCTTTCAGACCATCGCTTGCGGCGACGCCGAGGCGAGGGTTCCGCGAAAGAGGGACTATAGGTTTTCGCAAGATACATCCATCACCCCCCGCTCCACAGGCAGATGCATGGGGGGAGGCGATGGCGCAGGTTCGCAGGATACCAACATGACCAACGCCCCGTTCGGGCCGGCATCGGAGAGGGTTCCGGCGACCATGTGCAGGACCTCGGATGCCGCCGGCTTCACCGGCAAAAAAGGATCACGCGCGAGCGGGTTGCGCATTGACCCAAATCAAGCTGAAAAATGTGGCTTTGCTGATTTGTCCTTGCGGGGATTCGTCGTGGCGGTTCGAGGCGCTGCGACGTTGTCTTGCCTTCGCGTCAGGTGGCGGACGGCCTGCGCTTATCAGCCCTCCGGATCGGCGGGATGGCGGATGGTGATCGGTTGGTTTGCGCGACAGATCAGGGTTGTTTGGGGATGTGGATTTCGGCGCCGGAGACTTTGAGGGAGGAGAAGTGGCCGCGGGAGCCGGCGCGGGCGCCTGGCTGGTTGTGGGCGGTTTCGGCTTCGTAGGCTTCGGTGCGGGAGGTGTAGAGGCGGCCGCCGGCTTGTTTGACGGTGTAGATCTGGGTGCCGGTGAGTTCGGCGACTTCGACGGCTTCTTCGAGGTCGGGGTTGCCCGCCACGGCGTAGCCGCTGTGGCGGACGAGGGTGAAAGTGGGCATCACATGCCACCGGGTGCCATTACATGCCACCGGGGTAGTTGGGGCCGCCGCCGCCTTCGGGGGTGCACCAGTCGATGTTCTGGGTGATGTCCTTGATGTCGCAGGTTTTGCAGTGGACGCAGTTCTGGGCGTTGATTTGCAGGCGTGGGTTGCCTTCTTCGGCGCCGACGATTTCGTAGACGCCGGCGGGGCAGTAGCGGGTCTCTGGCGAGGCAAATTTGGTGTAGTTGATGTCGATGGCGAGGGCGGGGTCGCGGAGTTTGAGGTGGATGGGCTGGTTTTCCTCGTGGTTGGCGTTGGAGAGGAAGACGGACGAGTTGCGGTCGAAGGTGAGGACGCCGTCGGGTTTGGGGTAAGCGATGGGGGTGCAGGCGGCGGCTTCCATGGTGCACTCGTTGTCTTTGTGCTTGTATTTGAGCATCCAGGGCGCGCGGCCGCGGAAGATGTAGGCATCGATGCCGGCGTTGATGAGGCCGCCAAGGAAGCCGAATTTCGCGAAGCCGGGGCGGATGTTGCGGGCGAGGTAGAGTTCCTCGTAGAGCCAGCTGGATTTGAGTTTTTCGGTGTAGGTGACGGGTTCGAGGGCTTTGTCGCCGGCGATGGCTTCGGCGATGGCTTCGGCGGCGAGCATGCCGGATTTCATGGCGGTGTGGGTGCCCTTGATTTTGGGCGTGTTGAGGAAGCCTGCGGTGTCACCGACGAGGCAGCCGCCGGGGAAGGTGAGTTTGGGGAGGGCCTGGAAACCACCTTCGGAGATGGCGCGGGCGCCGTAGGAGATGCGGCGGCCGCCTTCGAAATGCTTGCGCATTTCGGGGTGGGTTTTGAGGCGCTGCATTTCCTCGAAGGGGGAGAGGTAGGGGTTTTTGTAGTCGAGGCCGACGACGTAGCCGTAGGAGACCATGTTCTCGCCCCAGTGGTAGAGGAACGAGCCGCCGTAGACGTCGGAGGTGACGGGCCAGCCGATGGTGTGCAGGATGGTGCCGGGCTTGTGGTTGGCGGCGGGGACTTCCCAGAGTTCCTTGATGCCGATGCCGAAGGTCTGGGGGTCCGCGTCTTTGCGGAGGTTGAAGGTTTCGAAGAGTTTCTTGGTGAGGCTGCCGCGGCAGCCTTCGGCGAAGATGGTGTAGGTGGCGCGGAGTTCCATGCCGGGGGCGAAGTTGGCGGTGGGGTTGCCGTCGCGGCCGATGCCCATGTCGCCGGTGGCGATGCCGACGACGCGGCCGTCTTCGATGAGGGTCTCGGCGGCGGCGAAGCCGGGGTAGATTTCGACGCCGAGCTCCTCGGCTCGCTGGCCGAGCCAGCGGACGACGTTGCTGAGCGAGACGATGTAGTTGCCGTGGTTGTGCAGGGTGGGGGGCAGGGGCATGCCGATGGAGCTGGATTTGGTGAGGTAGAGGAACCGGTCGTTGGTGGCTTCGGTGTGGAGGGGGGCGCCGCGTTCGCGCCAGTCGGGGAGGAGTTCGTCGAGGGCGCGGGGTTCGATGACGGCGCCGGAGAGGATGTGGGCGCCGACTTCGCTGCCTTTTTCGACGACGCAGATGGCGGAGTCGGGGGCGAGTTGCTTGAGGCGGATGGCGGCGGCGAGGCCGGCGGGGCCGGCGCCGACGATGACGACGTCAAATTCCATCTGCTCGCGGACCACTGGCTCGGACATCACGTTTCCCTTTCCGATGCCCCCGTTCAGGGGCGGATGTCCTTAATACGAAGCCTTGCGCGGTTGCGCAAAACCCCATTGTGCAAATGCCCATTGTGCTGAAGTGGGGGGCGGGATTGACTGCTGGGATGAACGCATTGGCGGATTTGAGACTCCAGATCGAATGGGGTGCCGATGAGGCACTGCAGGAGGAGGCGGTCGATCGGCTTGCGGCTCCGCTGCCAGCGCTGCCGCCACGCATGGCAGCCAGGCCGGTCGTGGCCGAGCGGGCACCGGCGCGGCCGGTCGCGGCGGTGCTCGAGCCTGCGGCTAGGCCCTCGCTTACGCCTGCGGCTAGGCCTTCGCTTACGCCGGCGGCTCCGGCGCAGCGCGCGCATGAGATCGCGGCGGGCTGTCATTCGCTGGGCGAACTCCGCGCCGCACTGGCTGCCTTCGACGGGTGTCCTTTGTCGGCGACGGCGACCAATCTGGTGTTCGGCGACGGCAATCCGTCGGCGGGGCTGATGCTGGTCGGCGAGGGGCCGGGGGCGGAGGAGGATCGGGCGGGGGTGCCGTTCGTGGGTGCGTCCGGCCAGTTCCTGGACCGGATGCTGGCGAGCGTGGGGCTGGACCGGGAACAATACTACATCACCAACCTGATCCCGTGGCGGCCGCCGGGGAACCGCAATCCGACGGACCAGGAGGTGGTGGTGTGCCTGCCGTTCCTGCTCCGGCATATCGCGCTGGTGCGGCCGAAGATTTTGGTGTTGCTCGGGAATCTGTCGGTGCAGGCGGTGACGGGGAGCAAGACCGGGATCACCCGGGTGCGGGGGAAATGGCAGGAGGTGACGGTGCCTTGGGTCGAACGGCCGATCCGGGCGCTGCCGATGCTGCATCCGGCCTATCTGCTGCGCAATCACGGCGCCAAACGGGAGGCCTGGGCGGATATGATCGCCCTGCGGCGGGCGCTGGATGGCGCTTAGCGCGCGACCGGCCGGACCGGAGGGAGCCGGCATTGGTTGCGAGGACCCGCAGGCGGCCATCGCCCGACTGCCCTCGCTGGGCGAGGCGACGCGGGTCTGGTTCGAGATCGGCTGCATGTCGTTCGGCGGGCCGGCCGGCCAGATCGCCCTCTTGCATCGCGAGGTGGTGGATGAGCGCAACTGGATCAGTGACCGGCGGTTCCTGCATGCGCTCAATTTCTGCCATCTGCTGCCCGGGCCGGAGGCGCAGCAACTGGCGATCTATCTCGGCTGGCTGATGCACGGGCCGCGCGGCGGCTTCATTGCCGGCGGGCTGTTCGTCATCCCCGGCGCCCTGGTGATGCTGCTGCTGTCGCTGATCTACGCCACGCTGGGCAGCGTGCCGCTCATCGCGGCGCTGTTCGTCGGGCTCAAGAGTGCGGTGCTGATGCTGGTGCTTGAGGCGGTGTTGCGGATCGGACGGCGTGCGCTGAAGGGAAGCGCTGGATGGACGCTGGCGGCGGTCTCGTTCGTGGCTTTGTTCTTCTTCAACGTCCCGTTTCCGGCGGTGGTGCTGGTCGCCGGGCTGATCGGCTATCTCGCGCCCGGCTATTTCAGCGGTGGCGCGCATGGCAAGGCCAAGGAGGGGCCGCCGGCGCTGCTTGATGCGGTGCTCGATGCCGATCCGGGGCGGGCGGGGCGGCTGGCGCGCGGTGCCCGCATGGCCGGGCTTGTGGCCGCTGCCTTGTGGCTGCTGCCGGTGGCGTTGCTGCTGCGTGCGGAGAATGTCTACGGCGATGTCGCCTGGTTCTTTTCCAAGATGGCGGTGGTGACGTTCGGTGGGGCCTATGCGGTGCTGGCCTATGTCGCGCAGGACGCGGTGCAGGGGTATCACTGGCTGTCGGCAGCCGAGATGCTGGCCGGCCTGGGGCTTGCCGAGACCACGCCGGGGCCGCTGATCCTGGTGCTGCAATTCGTCGGCTTCCTGGCCGGCTATCGGGCGCCCGGCGGTCTGACCGGCATTGAAGGCGGCATCACGGCCTCGGCGCTGACGCTGTGGGTGACGTTCATGCCCTGCTTTGCCTTCGTCTTTCTCGGCGCCCCGCTGCTCGAACGGTTGCAGGACAATCGGACGCTCGCGGGCGCCCTGGCCGCGATCACGGCGGCGATCGTCGGCGTGGTGGCCAACCTCGCGATCTGGTTCGCCCTGCATGTGCTGTTCCGCGAGACCTTCCGCGTGCACAGCGCCATGGCCAGCTTCGAGGCGCCAGTGCTCGGCAGTGCCGATCTCTGGGCCGTCGCGATCGCGGCCTTGGCCGGGGTGTCCCTGTTCCGCCTCAAGCACGGGGTGCTGCGCACGCTCGCGACTTGTGCCGGGATGAGCGTCTTGGTGCATCTGCTGCGGTGACGGCCTGCGCGGCCGAGCATGCCAGGGGCCCTCGCTTCGCGCGCCTGGAGTTTGTCGGTGGGGTTTCGGGCACCCGCCGGTTCGTGCAACGCTGCGTCCAACCATTGGGGAGACCGCCGCGATGAATGACAACGCAATGCGCTCGAACAGCACCCGCTTCGCCACCGAGAAATCCCCTGCCACGGGCAGCCGCGGGATGGTGGTGAGCAACCATCCGCTCGCGTCGGCGGCGGGCGCGGAAATGCTGGCTGCCGGCGGCAACGCGATCGACGCCGCGGTCGCGACCCAGTTCACGCTGACCGTGGTCGAGCCGATGATGATCGGCCTCATTGGCGGCGGCACCGCCCATATCCGCACCGCCGACGGCACCCACACCATCATCGACGGCATGTCCGCCGTGCCCCTGTCCGGCCATGCCACGATGTACCGGCCGGTTCCCGGCGGGGCGCCCGAAAACTACGAGACCCTTGGCCAGGAGAACGTCGTTGGCCCCAAATCCGTCGCCACCCCCGGCTCGCTGCTGGCCTGGTGCATGGCGCTGGAGAAATTCGGCACAATGCCGCTCGCCGACGTGATCGAGCCCGCGATCCGCCATGCCTCCCGCGGTTTCCGGGTGACCCCGTATCTGCATGACTGCATCACCACCGCCGCCCCCGATTTCCTCAAGGACGCGCTGATTTCCGCCCGCTATCTCCCCGGCGGCAGCGCGCTCAAGGCCGGCGAGCGGCTGATGCAGGGCGACTATGCCGACGCGCTGCGGCTCATCGCCCAGGAAGGCGCCAAGGCGCTCCACGGTGGTCCCCTCGGCGCCGCCGTCGCCGCCCACATGGAAGCCACCGGCGGCTTCGTGGCGATGGACGACCTCACCACCTATACGCCGCGCGTCCGCGAACCCATCCGCACCGCGTATCGCGGTTGGGAAATCCTGGGTCCGCCGCCGCCGGCCGCCTCGGGCATCCATATCGCCCAGATGCTGGCGATCCTCGAAGGCTTCGACCTCGGCGCCCTTGGCTTCGGCACCACAGACACCTGCCACCTCATCGCCGAAGCCCTGCGCATCGCCTTTGCCGACCGCGCCGCCGGCACCGGCGACCCTGACTTCATAAAGGTCCCGGTCGCGAAGATCATGTCCCGCGAATACGCTGCCGAGCGCCGGGCTGCCATCGACATGGCGCGTTCGCAAACCTGGGCCGCCGGCGTGATGCCGGGCGAGGGGGCGAACACCACCCATCTCACCACCGCCGACGCCGCCGGCAACGTCGTCGCCTCCACCCAGACCATCAACAACCTCTTCGGTGCCCGCTACATCGTTCCCGGCACCGGCATGATCCCCAACAACTACATGCATAATTTCGACCCCCGCCCGGGCCGCGCCCTCTCGATCGCCCCGGGCAAGCGGGTCACCACCTCGATGTCCCCGATGATGGCGCTGCGCGACGGGAAGATCCGCTTCGCCCTCGGCCTGCCCGGCGGGAAGAAGATCTTCCCCTCGGCCATGCAGGCCATCATCAACGTCATCGACCACGGCATGTCGCTCCAGGAAGCCGTCGAAGCCCCCCGGATTTGGACCGAGGGCGTCGCGCTCGAAGTCGAGGGCGGCATCCCCGAACCGGTCCGCGACGGGCTCGCCGCGCGGGGTCACGACGTCCAGGTTGTCCCCACCGTCGCCGGAGGCATGGGTGCCATCGGCTTCAATCCGGACGGCAGCCTGACCGGCGCCTCCTGCTGGCGTGCCGACGGCACCCCGGTCGGCGTCTCCGGCGGCCTTGCCCGTTCCGGCGTGCGGTTTGTGCTGGAGAGTGCCAAGCCGAAGGCGAACTGAGACTGCACGGACGATAAGGTAAGGCGAGGGCTCGGCCCTCGACCTTATCGGCGCCGGGTTCAGGCCTCCCGGACAGCGTCAAGCCATGCGCGCAGCCGGATCAGGAACGGCAGCGCGGTCTCCCATGCCTCCTGCGGAAACTCCCCCCGCAGCCTTGCCAGTTCCTCCTCCATCGCCGCCAGCGCCGCCTGCCGCGCGGCCAGTCCGGCCGGGGTGGCGGACACCAGCTTGGCCCGCGCATCCTGCGGATCCGCCCGAACCGCGACATGCCCGCGCTCCAGCAGCCGGCCGACCGTGTTGGTCATCGCCGCCTTGGTCACCTGGAACGCGCCGGCCAGCCGCACCATCGAGCGCTCGCCCCCGAGCCGCGCGAAATGATTCAGCACCCGGAATTGCGCCAGCCGCATCCCGTCCGGCAGCCGCGCCTCCAGCGCCGCCCCCGACAACTGGGCGATGATGCCGATCTCGTTGAGCACGGCGAAGGCAACCTGATCGTTTGCGTCCATGCCGCCAGTCTCGCCGCCGGCGCGCGGCCGATCAAGCCGCGACATGCGCCCCGAGGCCCCGCCGCGGCGCCGGGTCCGCGGCCGCCACGCCGGCCGGCAGACGCCCGACCCGGGCCAGAATCTGCACCGTAAAGCGCGGTGCCGGTGCTTCCAGCAGCGCATGGATCGCCTGATATTGCGCGGCGACCTCCGGATATTCCTGCAGCGACTGCTCATTGGGATGCATCACCAGCCCGAGCCCCGCACCGGCCAGCGCGGCCCGCGCAAAACCCCGCCCCGCATCGATCTGCTGCGCCCGGCGATTGCCCTCGGTGACGAGCCAGAGATAGGCCGGTGTCGCCGCGGTGATGCGGTCGAAATCGTCGATCTGCGCCGTCATCGCGCTGGAGCCCGGCGCCGGCGGCACCGAGCGGTCGAACAGACCGGTGCGCACCAGCGCCACCAACAGCGGATCGGTGATCGCGATGCCGTCGCGGTAGCGGTCGATCTCGGCCCCGCCGACGCGCAGGACCTTGAGTGACTCCATCATCGTCGCCGCGGTCTCCAGTTCCCGCCGCCAGGCCTCCCGAACGATGGTGCGGATCGCCGGCAGGCGCGGATCCGCGGCCCCCTCGGTGGAACCGAAGCGCTCCAGTCCGCCGATCGCGGCCGTCAGCGCATCCCACTCGGCCGCGCCAGGGGGGCGGGCGAGATCATAGGCCCGCCGGTCCGTCCGCCGCGCGGTGATCGCGGCGAACAGCGGATCGCGCGCCTGCCCCGCTGCCGCGACGAGCCTTACCCGCGCGAACGCCCGGCCATCGAGCCGCGGACCGGGTTCGCCATCCGGAAACAGCGCGATCTCCGCGCGCAGCCCGATTGCGGTGGCGGCGATCGCCAGGACTTCCAGGAACGCCCCGGCCCCCATCAGGATCTGTCGGCCGAATGGATCCGTTGCCGGCAGCAGCCGGGCTGTATCGAGCCGCAGAGTGATGATCCCCGCGGTGCCGAGATCGGCGATCCAGGGCTGCATGTTGTGCGGATTGGGGGCGAGGATCGCGTGCGCCAGGACGAACCGCCGCGGTTCGGTTTCGGCGCCGGCTGTGCGCCAGGCAGCGGTTGCGCTCTCCGGCATGGCGCTCCCGGCGGTGAGGGCGACGCCCGCCGCGATGGCGGCCGCTGCAAAGACCACACCACCGCCGGCGAGACGGATGAAGGTTCGACGTTGCATGGTTTACCCATTTGGTTAATCGTTGAACTGAGAGGTTTATCGTTAAACAAAATACATTCACCGGTCAAGCTCGTCGTGCTTGACGCCGCTCGCACGGTCATGCTGGGATCGGTTGCCCGATGACACCAAACCGAGGCTCGGCTTGATCACACCCCGCCGCTCCAACGTCTGCATAGCGGTCTGCCCCCGCCAGATATGAGCGAGGTCGTCACCCTCCCGCGCGCTTCCTCCGATGACACGCTGTGGGGGGTGATTGCATCGATGGGGCGCAGTTCGCGGGTGGCGGAAGTCTTCTCGAACCGCAATGCCGCATTGGCCGACCGGGCGTGGCGCGAGCAGCAGGTTCAGGCCTATGCCAGTTTCATCCGCCTGGCCAAGCAGCCGGTGCCGAACTACAGCGTGGCTCCGGTGAAGCGCGCCGACCTGCCGCGCGGTTGGAGGCCGCTTCCCGCGCTGGGCTTCCTGCGCGGGAAATTCATGTGAGACCTGGCCACGCTGACCCGGTCTTCCTGGGGCAACGTCAAGGCGGGCGGGTAGGGTCGGCTACTTTTTCGGAGCCTCGAACGGCACCTCGGCTCCTTCCGGCGGCAGCACCTCGCCGATATTCAGCGTCATCGACACCGCATCATAGTAGCCGTTGACCGCGATCAGATCGACCACGCCGCGCTCGCCCCAGGCGGCCACGGCGGCGGCATAGGTGGAGTCGCTGACGGTGCGGTTGTTGCGCATCTCGGTGCAGAAATCCCAGATGATGGCTTCATCATCGCGCATCCCGATCGGCCGCTCGCCGGCGGCGAGTGACGCCGCGGTGGCCGGCGCGAGTCCGGCCTTGATCGCCAAAGGCGCATGGGCATACCACTCGAACGGGCTGCGCCAGTGAGCCGCGGTCATCAGGATGGCCATTTCGTTCAGCCGCGGGTCGAGCGACGAGTGGAAACGCAGGTACTCGCCGACCTTCTGCAACCGGTCGGCAAGCTCCGGGCTGCGCAACCACACGTTGAACGGGCCGCGCAGGCCTTTGCGCGGCCCGGCCATGATGGCGTCGGCGACGTCGCGTTGTTCCGGCGTCATGGCTTCGCGGGTCAGCGGCACCATGCGCTTGTGGGCGTCGGTCATGTCGGTTTCCTTCCTGGGGGTGCTATTCAGGCGCGACCGGCGCGGTCGCGCAAGCGGTAGGACACAATTCTTAACGCATTGGTAAGATGACTGTGGCTTGAATGCGCTTATTCGAATGCCAAGGTAGTGAGCATGTTGATTTCTCAACGGAAACTGGAAATGGCAGGGCGCAGGGAGATATTGGCGGAACTGGCGATGCGTCAGCAGATGCGGGCGGCCAATCGGCTCGTGTTGAGCGCGTGGTTCGAGCGACACGGGGCGCAGGCGGCACTGGTGGCGCTGCTTGGCGGCGTCATTGCTGCCGTGCTGTGGCGATTGGTGCTCTGATCCGAGTTGCGACGGTCCCTGATTCCCGCCGCAATCCGGATGGTTGGCAGATTTGCTATGGCAGGTTCAAGGCGCCGCCGAGGATATCGCCAATGCCGTCGTGGATGACGAGATCGGCGAGTTCGTCCATCTCGGTGGGCTCGCGGTTCACGATGACCAGGCGGGCGCCGTTGCGCTTGGCCAGCACCGGCAGGCCGGCCGCGGGATAGACCACCAGGGAACTGCCCAGCACGACAAACAGGTCGGCGGCGAGGGTTTCGGCCTCTGCCCGGCGCATTTCCGCCACCGGCATCGCCTGCCCGAAAGACACGGTCGCGGTTTTCACGATGCCGTTGCACCAGCGGCAATGCGGCAGGCTGCCGTCGCGTTCGAAGTCGACGCGGATGGCAGCGAGCTCGTAGCGGGTGCGGCAGTCGAGACAATGGGCATAGGTGGCGTTGCCATGCACTTCGATCACCTGCGCGTCCGGGATGCCCGAGTCCTGGTGGAGCCCGTCGATATTCTGGGTGATCACGGCGCCGGCGCGGCCGTGCGCGACGAGGTGAGCGCAGGCGCGATGGCCGCGGTTGGGCCGGGCGGCGCGCAGCGTGGCTTCGGTGGCGAATTTGCGCCGCCAGGCCTCGCGGCGCATCGCCTCGGAGCGGATGAAGTCGTTGAAGTTGATCGGCTTGTTGCGGCTCCACAGGCCACCCGGACCTCGAAAATCGGGGATTCCGGACTCCGTGGAGATGCCGGCGCCGGTGAACAACGCGATCCGCGTGGCCGCGGCCAGTTCTTCGGCCAGCGCGATGATGGCGTCCTGTCCCTGCATCGGCGGTTCCCTGTGTGCGGCCCCCATATTGGCCGCCGCGGGACGCGTGTGGAAGTGTCGGAAAAAAGGGCAAGACGGCTTCTATCGGCCGCTGTTCTCCATTACTGTTAAGTTATCGAACAACCGGGCCCCAGTCGTGGACGAGGGGGACAAGCTGGTCAGCGGACACAAAGAGCGAATGTCATGGTTTTGAACTTCGGAGGCGATCGCGGGCTTCCGGGTCTGGACTCGCGCCGGGGTCGCAGGAGGGGTGACGCCGGATGAAGCTGCTCGGGCATTTCGATCGTGCCGAACCGGACATCCTGGTGGGCTGGGTGGTGGATCTGGACGCACCCGGACGGCGGATCGGGTTGAGCTTCCATGTCGGGGCGGAGACTCTCGGCCATGGCGTCGCCGCGACGTTCCGCGACGATCTGTTGGCGGCCGGGATGGGCGATGGCCATTGTTTCTTCGTTTTCGAGCCGCCGCGCCTGCTGACACCGCACGAGTTGGCGGCGGTGACGGTCCGGCTCGATGGCTATCCGTTCCTGTTCACCGCGGCGAGCCGGCAGTTGGTGGCGCGCGCCCTGCCGCGGCCCGAGGGCACCGGGCGGTGGCGGTGCATCCTGCACATCGGCACCGAGAAGACCGGAACCACGAGCGTGCAGGCGTTCCTCGCGCTCAACCGGGCCGGGTTGGCCGAGCGCGGGTACTTCGTGCCGACCAGCCTGGCATGTGGCGCCGATCCGGCCGTGCTGAACTCGGACCTGATCGCCGCCTATGCCCGCACCGACGACGCGTTGCATCGCCTGCGCGGCGAGGGTCCGGAGATCGCGGGGTTTCGGGCGCGGGTGGCGGCCGCCCTGGCGGCGGAACTGGCCGCGGCGCCGTCCGCCTGCCACACCATCATTCTTTCAGCGGAGCACTGTCACAGCCAGTTGCAGGGCGGATTTGAGGTGGAGGGCGTGCGCCAGTTGCTGGCGCCCTTCTGCTCGGACATCCGGGTGCTGGTGTATCTGCGGCCACAGGATGAGATGGCGCTGAGTGCCTACGGGATGATGGTCAAGGAGGGGCGGGCGGATGTGGTGGCATTGCCCAGCTTCGCGGAGACTGCGGCGCCGCAGCGGGCGATGGGGTGGGGATATTTCGACTATGCAGCGCTGCTGGCGCGGTGGGCGGCCGAGTTCGGGCAGGCGGCGATCATGCCGCGCCGCTTTACCAGGACGGCCCTGGTCGGCGGCGATGTCATCGATGATCTGCTGGCGACCCTCGGGGTCAGCGGGGACGGGCTGGTGCGGCCGGCGCGGTGGAACACGAATATCGAGGCATCGGCCCAGCGCCTTCTCGCGGGGGTGAACCGGGTGCTGGTCGGGCGGTCCGAGGCCGATGTCGCACGGGTCCGGAGCTGGATGGTGCCGCGGCTGGCGCCCGGCGGCGGGGTGTTGCCCGCACGCGCGGCGGTGCTTGCCTTCATGGCGCAGTTCAAGGACGTCAACGAGGCCGTGCGCGCTGCCTGGTTCCCCGGGCTGGCGACCTTGTTCGCGGAGGATCTCGGGCATTATCCGGAAACCGAGGCGGCGGCAGCGCCGCCGGAGATGTGCGAGTTGCTGGTCCGGATGATCCTGGCCGATCCATAGGGTGCGGCCGGAACCGGGGGAACGCCGGTCGCGCGCTAGGCGATCCGCCGCCCGAAGAACGCCAGTGCGGCGGTCGCCACGGCGAAGGCGGCGGTGAGCGGGCCGAAGCCGCTGAACCCGTCGGTCGACATAATGATGCCGCCGAGGCTTGCCGCGCCCAGCCAGCCGACGCTGGCGCCGGTGACATTGAGGCCCATCACGGTGCCGCGCACGGCGTCGGGGACCGCCGCAAGCATCGACATCAGCGCCGGGCGGGCGACGGCATTGCACAGGACATAGACGAAGCCGAGTGCGAGCGATGTCGGCAAATCCGGTGTCCAGCCGTAGAGGGCGACGGCGGCTGCCCCGGAGGCGGCGGTGCCGCAGGCAAATGTCAGCCGGCGATCCGGCAGGCGGTCCGCGAGTTGGCCGCCGAGCACGGTGCCGAGGATGTTGCCGAGCGCGAAGATCGCCAGCGGCAGGGCCACCTCGGCGATGCTGAGCCGATAGGTCGTCTGCAGGAAGGTGGCGAAATAGACGGCGGTGAGGCCGTAGCAGACGCGCTCGCCGATCCCCATCGCGAGCAGGCGCATGACGGGCAAGGTGAGGGCGGCCCGCATGCCGCTCGCGGAGCCGCCGCTGCGGTGGACGGCGTCGGGCGGATTGCGGCTGACCACGAGGAAGGCCGCGGCGGCGATCAGGCCGAGGACGGCGACGCTGACATTCACGCCACGCCAGCCGACCGCCGAGCCGAGCCAGGCCGCGACAGGTACGCCAAGCACGAGCGTGAGCGACTGGCCGCTCATCACCCAGCCCAGCGCCCGTCCGCGCTGGCGGTCCGGCACGCAGGCGGAGACTTCGGCGTAGGTTACGCCGGTGAACAGGCCCGAACAGGCGCCGCCGAGGGTGGCCCAGAGGGCGACGCCGACGATGGTGTCGGACAGCGCGACGCCCATCATCCCGACGGCCAGCGCCAACGGCCCGCCGATGAGGAAGGGGCGCCGTCCCCAGCGGGCGGACCCCCAGCCGGCCAGCATCGAGGCCGCGCCCCAGGCGATCGAGGTGGCCGCGACCAGATTGGCCACCATCGGCACGCTGACCGACAAATCGCGCGCCATGTCGATCAGAAACGGCGCCCGCGTGGTGCCGCTGCACGAGGCCGCGAACACCCCGAAACACCCGGCCGCCAGCAGCAGCCAGGGCAGCCTGTCGGCGGGAAGGGTCTTGCTCAGCGTGGCGGCTGACGGAGCTGCCCGGCCTTCACGCCGGCGATGGCGTTCTGCAACACCCGGATGACCTGTTCCTCCGGCAGCGACGCCGATAGGAAATGCAGCGTCGCGCCCAGCAGCGCCGCGGTGATCGTCTGCGGGCTGATCCCCTCGTCCACCATCTGCCGCAACAACGTCTCCAGCCGAATGCCGACCTGGTTCAGATCGGGCGGCGGGGTGTTGGGATCGTAACTCTGGGACATGCTGAATTCCTCTCGTCGCCCCCATATGCCGCGAACCGCCGCGCCTGGGAAGCGCCCCGCTGACTCAGCGTCTCACGCCGCCACCGGCTCCGCCTGTTCCACCTGTTCCGCCTGCATCTGCCACATCCGCGCATACAATCCGTCCTGCGCCAGCAGCGCCGCATGCGTCCCCCGCTCCGCGATCACTCCCTGATCGAGCACGATGATCTCGTCCGCCTCCACCACCGTCGACAGCCGGTGCGCGATCGTCAGCGTGGTCCGATGCTCGGAAAGCTCGCGCAATGCCGCCTGGATGTCCTGCTCGGTCCGCGTGTCCAGGGCCGAGGTCGCCTCGTCCAGGATCAGGATCGGCGGATTCTTCAGGATCGTCCGCGCAATCGCAACGCGCTGCTTCTCGCCACCGGACAGCTTGAGCCCGCGCTCGCCCACCCGTGTCTCGTACCCATCGGGCAGCCGCAGCACGAAGTCATGCACCTGCGCCAGCCGAGCCGCCTGCTCGATCTCCGCCTGGCTCGCCCCGGGCCGGCCATAGGCGATGTTGTAGCGGATGGTATCGTTGAACAGCACCGTATCCTGTGGCACCACCCCGATGCATCCGCGCAAACTCTCCTGGCTCACATCGCGCACATCCTGCCCGTCGATCGCCACGCTGCCCCCGGTCACGTCATAGAAGCGGAACAACAGCCGTGAAATCGTCGATTTCCCAGCCCCGGTCGAGCCGACGATCGCCAGCGACCGGCCGGGCGGAATGCGGAACGACACTCCCTTCAGAATCCGGCGGTCCGGCCGATAGCCGAACACCACGTTGTCGAACACCACCTCGCCGCGAACCTTGGTCAGCGCGCGGGCATCCGGCTTGTCCGCCACCTCCTGCTCCAGCGCCATCAGCCGGAACATCTGCTCCATATCGACCAGCCCCTGCTTGATTTCGCGATAGACGAAACCGAGCATGTTGAGCGGCTGATAGAGCTGCATCAGATAGGTGTTCACCAGCACGAACTTGCCCACCGACATCGTGCCGTCCTGCACCCCAAGCGCCGCCAGGAACATCACCACCGTCAGCCCCACCGCGATGATGGCGGCCTGCCCCAGGTTGAGCATGTTCAGCGAAACCTGGCTCTTCACAGCGGCCTTCTCGTAGCGCGCCAGAGCCAGATCGAACCGCGAGGTCTCCAGCGTCTCGTTGCCGAAATACTTCACCGTCTCGAAATTCAGCAGGCTGTCGATCGCCTTGGTCTGCGCCTCGCTGTCACTCTCGTTCATCGAGCGGCGAATGCGCACGCGATATCCCGAATAGGACACCGTGAAGGTCAGATACATTCCGATCGCCACGCCGGTGACGAGCGCAAAGCGCCAGTCGAACACGGTCCAGATGATGCTCGTCACCAGCACCACTTCGAGCAGCGTCGGCAGCACATTGAACACGGCCAGCCGCAGCACGTTCTGGATGCCCTGGGTGCCGCGCTCGATCGCGCGTGACATGCCGCCGGTCTGCCGATCCAGATGGAACCGCAGCGACAGCCGGTGCAGATGGCGGAACGTCTCCAGCGCCACCGTCCGCGCCGCCCGCTGCTGCACGGCCGCGAAAATCGCATCGCGGAACTCGCCGAAAAACGACGCCGAGACCCGCAGCAACCCGTAGCCGAGGATCAAGGCGGCCGGAATCACGATCAGCGCCGTCCGGCCCGGCAAGTTGGCCGGCGTCAGCGCGTCCACCGCGGCCGCATAGGCCAGCGGCACCACCACGTTGGCGGCCTTGGCGGCCACCAGGAACAGCGAGGAGACGATGACGCGCACATGCGAGCCAATGTCGCCGCGCGGCCAAAGATAGGGCAGCAGGTCGAGGATGGTCTGCAATCCTGACCGATTTTCGGGCGCGGCGGCGGGGTCGGCCGCTGCGGAGGGGAGGGGCGATTGTGCGGCCATGCTTCTCATGTTCGGCGATGTGGCACGCGAAGGGCCGCAATGAAAGGCGGGCATTTGATAAGATGGCTGATAAGCGCTACTTGCAACGCATGTCCCGGTTTTTGCGCCATATCCGCGCCTGCAACACCGCCGTGTTGCCGGGTGACCGGTTGCAGTTCTGTCTGGGTGGGACCCCGGTTGGCTGGGTGCGGCCCGCGTTTGCCGATCTGCTGGCCGGTTTCGACGAGATTTCCCGGGTCTTGGACCGGGTTACGCTGCATAACGCGGCGGCGCTGCCGCGACTGGCGCGTGTGCTCGCCGAGCGCGGGCTCCTGCGCAACCGGGCCGAAGCCTTCGATGTGCGCGCCGAACCAGGGCGGCCGGTCCTGGCGACGATCGACCGTGGCGCGCTGCCATCGTTTGGCATCCGGGCGGAAGGGGTGCACGTCAACGGTCTCGTGCACAGAGCCGACGGGCTGCATGTCTGGGTGGCCACGCGCGCGGCGAACAAGGCGCTGGATCCCGGCAAGCTTGACCATATCGTGGCCGGCGGAACGCCGGCAGGGTACACGGCCTGGCAGACGCTGATCAAGGAGGCCGCCGAGGAGGCTGCCATCTCGGCCGACATCGCGGCCCGCGCCTGCCTGGTGTTCAGTGTCGAGTACGCCATGGAGCGGCCGGAGGGCCTGCGGCGGGATGTGCTGCACTGCTATGATCTCGAACTGCCGGAGGATTTCGAGCCGTCGGCCGTCGATGGCGAAGTGGAGAGCTTCGCGCTGTGGCCGGTGGCGCGGGTGTTCGAGGCGGTGCGCGACACGGATGCGTTCAAATTCAACGTCAACCTCGTGCTGATCGACCTGTTCCTGCGCGAGGGGATGATCGAGGGCGCGGAGGCTGCGGCCCTGCGCGCGGCGCTGGGGAACGCCCGCCAGGCCGAAGCGCCGATGGCATGGAAGTAGGGCGGCGGCATCCGGCGGTAACATGGACAGCGCGGCATTTTGGCGCGAGCATCGGCGCCAAACGAGGAGGAAACCGCCCATGCGCGTCACCACGGCACTGCCCTACACCGATTGGCGCAAATGCGGCCCCGCCGCGGCCCAGGCCGAGGCCGACGGGTTTGACGGGGTGACGGTCCCGGAACTCGCACACGACCCGTTCATCCCGCTCGCCATGGGCGCCCTCGGCTCCACCAAACTCGAACTCGCCAGCTCCGTCGCCATCGCCTTCCCGCGCAGCCCGATGATTGTGGCCAACCTGGCGTGGGACCTTGCGGTGCACTCCGGCGGCCGCTTCACCCTCGGCCTCGGCACCCAGGTCAAACCCCACAACGAGCGCCGCTTCTCCGTCCCCTGGATTTCCCCCGCCCCCCGCTTGTCCGAATACGTCCAGGCCCTGCGCGCGATCTGGCGCTGCTGGGAAAAGGGCGAAAAACTCGACTTCAAGGGGAAATTCTACACCTTCAACCTGATGACCCCGGAATTCTCGCCCAAGCCGTCAGGGCTGCCGATGGTCCCGGTGATGATCGCCGCCGTTGGCCCCGAAATGCAGAAAGCCGCCGCGCGGCACTGCGATGGCGTCCGCCTGCACGGTTTCGCGACCAAGCACTACGTCGAACAGGTCGTCCGCCCCCTGCTCGCCACCGAGCTCGAGAAATCCGGCCGCAGCTTCGAACATTTCGAAGTCACCGGCGGCGGCTTCATCGCCACCGGCCCGGACGAAGCCACCGTCAAGGCAGCGGCCGAAAAAATCCGCTACCGCGTCGCCTTCTATGGCTCGACCCCGGCCTATCGCGGTGTCTTCGACGTCCATGGCGTCACCGATCTGGGCGTGAAACTCCACGAAGCCTCCCGCCGCGGCGAATGGGCGACCATGGCTTCCCTGGTCCCGGACGACGTGCTCGACCTCTTCTGTGCCCGCGCCACCTACGACAAGCTCCCCGAAGCCATCGCCGCGCGCTTCGGCGGCATCGCCGACGCCGTCGGCATCGAGTTCCAACCCGGCGATGATGCCCGCACCCGCCGCAAGGTGCTGGACGGCCTGAAGGAGATCCCCTCCCCCTTCAAGGGCTTCAACACCAGCTGGGCAACGCCGGCCTGACGCGGCCACAGTTGCAAGGCGGGCCGGCCGATCGCATATGAACGCGTCAACCAAGGATTGGCCACCGAACCGACATGGACACCGCCCAGCCCGAGATCCTGCATCAACACGTCACCTTCGATGACGGGTTGATGCTCGAGTGCGGCCAGGCCCTCGCCAGCCTGACGGTCGCCTATCGCACCTACGGCGCGCTCAACGCCGAAAAAACCAATGCCATCCTGATCTGCCATGCCCTCACCGGGGACCAGTACGTCGCCGAGACCCACCCCGTCACCGGCAAGGGCGGCTGGTGGGACCTGGTGGTGGGCCCCGGCCTGCCGGTCGACACCGACCGCTTCTTCGTCATCTGCACCAACGTGCTGGGGGGCTGCATGGGCTCCACCGGGCCACGCTCGCCGAAGGATGCGGGGGCCGGCCTGTGGGGCACCGATTTTCCACCCGTCACCATCAAGGACATGGTGAACGCGCAGAAGCGGTTGATCGACCGCCTCGGCATCGCCCGCCTGTTCGCCGTGGTCGGCGGCTCGATGGGCGGCATGCAGGTGCTGCAATGGGCGGCTTGCTATCCTGACATGGTGTTTGCCGCCGTGCCGATCGCCACCGCCGCCTATCATTCGGCGCAGAACATCGCTTTCAACGAGGTCGGCCGGCAGTCGATCTTTTCCGACCCCGACTACGCCGCCGGGCGCTACTGGGAGCATGACCAGATCCCGGCCCGCGGCCTCGCGGTGGCGCGGATGGTGGCGCACATCACCTATTTGTCCGAGGAGGCGCTGACCCGCAAATTCGGCCGGCGCGTGCGCGGCGCGCAGGGGATCGGCGGCTTCGCCGAGATTTTCGAGGTCGAGAGCTATCTGCGTCACCAGGGCAGCACTTTTGTGCGCCGGTTCGACGCCAATTCCTATCTCACCATCACCCGCGCAACCGATTATTTCGATCTCGCCGAGGAGCACGGCGGCGACCTCAAGGCCGCGTTCAAGGGCACAAGGACACGGTTCTGCCTGATCAGCTTCTCGTCGGACTGGCTCTATCCCACCGCGGAGAGCCGCGACGTCGCCCGCGCGCTCAACGGCGCGGCGGCCAATGTGAGCTTCGTCGAGATTGCCTCGGACAAGGGGCATGACGCCTTTTTGCTCGACGAGCCCGATTTCCACCGCGCGCTGGCCGGGTTTCTCGCGGGCTGTGCCGAACATGCGGGGCTGCCTTGATGGATACGCAGGCCGAACCGGTCCGCTATGTCGCCAAGAACATGCGTCTGGATCTGCGCCTGATCGCCGAGATGATCCAGCCCGGCACCAGGGTGCTCGACATCGGCAGCGGCGACGGGACCCTGATCGACCACCTTTACCGCACCAAGGGCTGCGACGCCCGTGGCATCGAGATCGACATGGCCGAGGTTACCCGCTCGGTCGTCCACGGACTGCCGGTGATGCAGGGCGATGCCGACTCCGATCTGGCCCAATACCCGGACGGGGCTTTCGATTATGTCGTGCTGTCCCGCACGTTGCAGGCCGTCGAGCGGCCGCGTGAGGTGTTGGCGCAGATGCTGCGGATCGGCACACGGGCGCTGGTGAGCTTCCCCAATTTCGGGCACTGGCTGGTGCGCTGGCAGCTGCTGTGGAGCGGGCGCATGCCGATGACCTCGGTGTGGGCGCGGCCGTGGCATGAGACACCGAATATCCATCCCTGCACCATCCGCGACTTCTTCGTGCTGTGCGCCGAGGAGGGCTATGTCGTGGAAAAATGGCTGGCGGTGGACGAGGAGGGGCGCGGCACGCCGCGGCGGCGCTCGGCGGCGCTGGCCAATCTGCTCGGCGAGCAGGCCCTGTTCCAGCTGAGGCGCGGCTGACCCCGGCTTTGCAGGGCGGGGGGCATCGGCTATTGCAGACCGCCACGAACGAAGCGCCATGACCGACCCTCAAGATCTCCCGCCCAACCCCGCCGACCAGCTTGCCGCCTTGCGTGCCGAGCTCGACGGGATCGATACAATGTTGCACGACCTGCTGATGCAGCGGGCCGGCGTCGTCGAACGTGTCGGCGCGCTGGGCGCCAAGGGGCGCGTGCCGCTGCGGCCGGGGCGCGAGGCGGACATCGTGCGCCGGCTGCTCGGGCGCCATAGCGGCCAGCTGCCGAAGCGGACCATCGTGCGGATGTGGCGCGAACTTCTGGCCGGCACCACCGCGATGCAGGGCAACTACACCATCGCGGTCTGCCAGACCGACGCGGTGAGCGGGTTCGCCGCCTGTGCGCGGGAGCATTTTGGCGCGTTGACGCCGTTGCGGGTGCATCGCACCGCGGCGCAGGCGATCGGCGAGGTCAGTGTCGGCACCGCGGTGGCGGCCGTCCTGCCGGTCCCCGACGAAGGGGAAACCGCCGGCGAGGCCTGGTGGACGGCACTGCTGCATCGCGACGAGCCACGCATCCATGTCGTCGCGCGCCTGCCGTTCTGGCAGCAGCGCAGCGAGGGCGCCCCGCGGGTGCAGGCCTTCGTCGTCTCCGCCGCCGCACCTGATCCAAGCCGGGAAGACCGCTCGCTGATCGGGCTCGAGGTTGCCGACAGCATGAGCCGGGCGCGGCTTGCGACTATCATGGCCGCGGCGGGCTATGCCGCCGCCAACACGATCCTGCGCCGCGTGCCGGGCTCGCCGGTGGCCCATGCGCTGGTCGACGTCGCCGGCTTCGTCACCGAAGCCGACCCGCGCCTCGCTGCCTTGCCCGACCTGCTGCGCCCGGCCGTCGTGCTGGGCGCCTACGCCGTTCCTGTCGATGGAGACACCGCATGACCGCACCGCGCCCGCGCCCCGAAGTGATGGCCATCGCGGCCTATGTCGGCGGCGAGCACAAGCTCCCCGGCGTCAACCGGGTGTTGAAGCTGTCGGCCAACGAAGGGCCGTTCGGGCCGCCTCCGGGCGCGCTGAAGGCAGCGGTGAAGGCGGCCGCGGAGATGAACCGCTATCCCGACGGCGGCTCGATCGAACTGCGCCGCGCCGTCGGGGCGCGGCACGGGATCGATCCGGCTCGGATCGTCTGCGGCACCGGCTCGGACGAGCTGATCCAGCACATCTGCCACATCTACGGTGGCCCGGGCACGGACATCGTCATGTCCATGCACGGCTTCACCATGTACCAGATCGCCGGCACCTACGCCGGCAGCCGGGTGCTCAAGGCGCCGGAGCGCAACCTGACCACCTGCGTCGACGAAATGCTCGCGGCGGTCACGCCCGAGACGACGATCATGTTCGTCGCCAATCCGAACAATCCCACCGGCAGTCTGCTGCCGGAGACCGAGATGCTGCGCCTGCGCGCCGGCCTGCGGGACGACATCCTGCTGGTGCTCGATTCCGCCTATGCCGAGTATGTCGAGGCGGCCGACTATGATGCCGGGACGCGGATGGTGGACGCCGGCCTGAACACCATCATGCTGCGGACCTTCTCCAAGATCTACGGGCTCGGCGGCATGCGGGTGGGCTGGGGCTATGGGCCGGCCGAGGTGATCGATGCGATCAACCGGGTGCGGGGCGTGTTCAATGTGAACCTGATCGCCCAAGCCGCCGCTGTGGCGGCGCTGGCCGAGGAGGGGTGGGTCGAAACATGCAAGGCCCATAACACCGAGTGGCGGGCGAAGCTTTCGGCCGCGATGGAGCGGCTCGGCATCGTCGCCCACCCGACCGAGGGCAATTTCATCCTTGCCGATTTTGGCACCGCCGAGCGGGCGAAGGCGGCCGATGCGTTCCTGCGCACGCGCGGCGTGATCGTGCGCGCAATGGGCGCCTACGACCTGCCGCACTGCCTGCGGATGACCGTCGGCACCGCGGAGGAATGCGGCCTGGTGGCTGAGGCACTCGCCGGGTTCACGGCAACCCAGCATGGCTGAGCCCGTCTTCAAGCGCCTGGCCCTCCTTGGTATCGGCCTGATCGGCAGCTCCGTCGCCCGTATCGCCATGGAGCGCGGCGACATCGCCGGCGAAATCGTCGCCAACGCCCGCACCCAGGCGACGCTCGACCGGGTGATGGAACTCGGCATCGCCCATCGCGTCGAGCTCGACCCGGCGAAGGCCGTCGAGGGCGCCGATTGCGTCATGCTCTGCGCCCCGGTCGGCGCCTATGCCGCGCTGGCCGAAGCCATCGCGCCGCATCTCGCCCCCGGCGCCATCCTCACCGATGTCGGCTCGACCAAGCAGTCCGTCATCCGTGACGTCGGCCCGCTGGTGCCGGAGGGTGTCCACTTCGTTCCCGCCCATCCGCTCGCCGGCACCGAGCATTCCGGCCCGGACGCCGGCTTCACCACCCTCTTCGAAGGCCGTTGGTGCTTGATCGTGCCGCCGCCCGGCACCGACGCGGACGCCGTCGAGAAAATCGCCGAACTTTGGCGCCGCTGCGGCTCGATGATCGAAACCATGGAGCCGGCGCACCACGACCGGGTCCTTGCCATCGTCAGCCACCTGCCCCACCTGATCGCCTTCACCATCTGCGGCACGGCGGACGACCTCGAGGACGAAAGCCGGCAACAGGTGCTGCGCTTTGCCGCCTCAGGTTTCCGCGACTTCACCCGCATCGCCGCCTCGGATCCGGCGATGTGGCGCGACGTGTTCCTCAACAACCGCGAGGCGCTGCTGGAAATGCTGGCCCGCTTCATGGAGGACGCCCAGGCGATGGCGCGCGCGGTGCGCTGGGGCGACCCGTCCTACATCGAGGAAAGCATCAAACGCGGCCGCAAGATCCGCCGCAGCCTGATCGAGCTCAAACAGGCCTGAACGACTATCGCAACCCGATCCAGCCGTAGAGTCGCTCGATCGGCGGCCACGCCTGCATGATCGGCCCGCGCCACTGCAAGGCCGCGGCGAGCAGCAAAGCGAGAACGAGAACGCTGGCCCCGAGCGCAATGGCGACCGGCTTGCGGCTGGTCGGCTTGCCGCGTGAGGATGGCGGTACCGGCTCCAGACGCGGCGCGGGGGGCGGCTCCGGCTTCGCCACCAGCGGCGGCGGCACAGCAAGGCGCGGGGGCGGCGCGACGGCGGGCGGTTCGGGTGTGACCGGCCGGGCCGGCGGCGGGACCGCTGACTCCGGCACCCACTCCCGGGCGCAGCGGGCACAACGCGTGCGCTTGCCCGCCGCCAGCAAATGGTCGGGCACCTCGTAGGCGGTGTCACAGGTCGGACAGACGATACGCATTCGGGTCCTTCTCGGATGGTCCGATCCTGCCCGGCCCGGCCGCGTGGCGCAACCGATGGAAAGGGCGGCGCCTTCCGCGCGGGTCGGCTATCATGGCACAAGTCGCACGGAACAAGGGCCGAGTCGCGGGATGATCCGTCTGGATGCTGTCGGGCTGCACTACGTCCAGGGCGCCGGCCCCGGGCCGGAGGTGTTGCGCGACCTCACCTTCGTCATCCCCGAGGGCGGCTTTCGCTGGCTGCTCGGCCCCTCCGGCGCCGGCAAATCCTCGCTGCTCCGCCTGCTCCATCTCGCGGTGCTGCCGACCAGCGGCCGCCTGTCGCTGCTCGACGTCGATGTCGGCGCGACCGGCCGGCACAACCTGGCACTGCTGCGGCGGCGCATCGGCATGGTGTTCCAGGATTTCCGCCTGCTCCCGCATCTCACCGCGTTCGACAACGTCGCCCTGCCGCTGCGCCTGGCCGGCCAGCCCGAGGCGCAGGTGCGCGCCCATGTCACCGAGATGCTTCACTGGGTGCAACTCGGCCGCAAGCTCGAGGCCCGCCCGGCGCAGCTCTCGGGCGGCGAACAGCAGCGCGTCGCCGTCGCCCGCGCCGTGGTCGGCCGCCCCCATATCCTGCTCGCCGACGAACCCACCGGCAATCTCGACGAGGTGCAGTCCGAGCGGCTGATGCTGCTGTTCAAGGAGATGAACCGGCTCGGCACCACGGTCATCGTCGCCACCCACAACGAGGCGCTGGTGCAGCGCCACCCGGGCCAGTCGCTGCGGCTGGAACACGGACGGCTGGTGGATCATGACTAGGGCGCGCGACGATCTCGGCCTCGGCCGCGCCCTCGGCGAGCGCATGCTGCCGCTTGTGGTCGCGGCGATGAGTTTCCTCGCCGCCCTCGCCCTCGCCGGCTCGGTCGGCGCCGCCGCCCTGGCGCAGCGCTGGCAGGAAGGCGCCGCCTCGGTGTTGACCGTGCAGGTCCCCCACCCCGCCACTCCCGCCGGCGACCAACCCGGACAAACCCGGGTCGAGCGGGTGCTGGCCATCCTGCGCGGCACCCCGGGCATTGCCGGCGCCCGGCCGCTGAGCGAGGCGGAGTTGGCGGAACTCCTGCGGCCCTGGCTCGGCAGCGGCGCCGGGCGGCTCGCGCTGCCGCTGCCCGCGGTGGTCGAGGTCCATCTCAGCGGCGCCGGTCCCGATATCGCCGCCCTCGGCCCGCGCCTTGAGGCCGCGGCGCCGGGCGCCACGCCGGAGAGCCATGGGGTTTGGGTCCGCCGTCTGTCGGCCTTGGCCCGCAGCCTGGAGGCCTGTGCCTGGGTCGCGCTCGCGCTGGTGGCGGGGATCGCGGCGGCGATGATCGCCATCGCCACCCGTTCCGGTCTCGCCGTGCGCCGCGACGCCATCGAGATCGTCCATGGGCTCGGCGCCACCGACGGCATCATCGCCGGCCGCTTCGCCGCCCGTGCGACCCGGATGACCGCAAGCGGTGCCAGCCTCGGCGCCCTGGCCGCGTTGCCGGTGCTGCTGGTGCTCGCCGATCTGGCCGCCCCCTTCGCCGCGGTCGGCGCGCAGCCGGCCAACCCCGGCCTCTGGTTCACCGCTCTGCCGCTCCCGTTATGGATTGCCCTTGCCGGCCTGCCGTTGGTGGCCGCCCTGATCGGCTGGGGCACCACCCAGGTGACGGTGCGGCGCTGGCTGCGCCAGTTGCCGTGAGACCGGTCCGATGACGTGGCCCCGTTGAAACCGGCGCGGCGCAGGGCGGCGATCGGGGTCGCGATCGGGGCCGCGACGCTGGCCCTGGCCTGGAGCATCGGCTTTGCCTGGTTCGTGCACATCGCCGGCCGGCCGGCCGACCTGCCCGCGCACGCCGACGGCATCGTCGCCCTCACCGGAGGGGCCGATCGCGTCGCCACCGCGCTGCGCCTGCTGGCCGAGGGCCGGGCCGGCCGGCTGCTGATTTCCGGCGTCGGCGGTGCTGCCGAATTCAATGCGCTCGCCCATCGCGCCGGGGTCGACGCCGGGCTTGCCCCGCGCGTCACGCTCGGCCGCTCGGCCGCCTCGACCCACGGCAATGCCGCCGAAACCGCCGATTGGGTGCGCGCCTTCGGGATCGAGACCCTCATCGTGGTGACGGCGGGCTACCATATGCCGCGCGCTCTGGCCGAACTCTCCCGCGCCGTGCCCGGTGTCAGCCTGATCCCCGCCCCGGTGCAGCCGACCGCCTGGCGCGACGGCATGGGTCTCGCCGGGCTGCGCCTGCTCGGCATCGAATACAGCAAGTTCCTCGCCGTCGAGGCCGGGCTGTCCGGCTATGTCGCGCGCGGCGCCGAGCGGTCCGCGGCTCCGCGACCCTCGACGGATCGCCCGGCAACGGAGCACAATGGCGGATGAGCTTCCTGCGATCATGCCTGTTCAATCTCTGGTTCTATCTCGGCACCACCCTGGTGGCGCTCGGAACCGTGCCGCCGATCCTGGCGCGCCGGATGGGCGTGCTGCGGCCGGGCTGGGGCTTCGGCTACGTCCATGGCTGGACCGCCTTCGTCCTGTGGGGGCTGCGCGTCTTCGCCGGCGCCGTCTGGCAGGTTCGTGGCGGCGAGCGCCTGCCGAAGAGCGGCGCGGCCCTGATCGTGTCGAACCACCAGTCGGCGTTCGACACCATGATCTGGTTCCTGCTCGTGCCGCAGGCCACCTACGTGCACAAGCGCGAACTGCTCCGCATTCCCTGCGTCGGCGGCATGCTGGTCGAACTCGGTCTTATCCCGGTGGACCGTGAGGCCGGCGCAACCGCCATCCGCGCCCTGCTGAAAGAGACCGATCGCGCCGTGGCCGAAGGGCGGCAGATCGTCATTTTCCCCGAAGGCACCCGCGTCCCGCCCGGCCAGCGAGCGCCGCTGCACCCCGGGTTCGCCGCCATCGCCAGCCGGAGCGGCCTGCCGATCATCCCGGTCACCACCGATTCCGGACGCTGCTGGGGGCGCCGTGCCTTCCACAAGCGCCCCGGCACGATCCATATCGACGTCCACCCGCCGCTGCCGGCCGGCCTGTCCCGCGCGGAGATGACGGCACGGCTCGAGACGATCTTCGCCACCGCCATCGCGGCGCAGGTCGCGCCGGAACCAGTCTGGAGCTGACCCGTGGCGAACCGGACCCTGCGATGGCTCGCCCTTGGCGCGCTCGGGCTGCCGGCGCTGCACGGCCTGCTCTGGCTCGGCGCGGCGGTTTGGCTCGATGCCGAGGTGGCGGCGCAGGAGGCGCTGTTGCGCCGCCAGGGTTGGAGCGTCGATCACGGCGCATTCGCCCATGGCGGCTGGCCCTTCGCCGTGCGGATCGACGTGCCCGACCTGCGGCTGCTGCATCGCGCCTCCGGCCATGCCTGGCAGTCCGGCCGCCTTGAGATCGCCTTCGATCTCCGCCGCCCGGCCCGGCTGGAGCTGAACCTGCACGGCCCGCATCTCGCCGCCCTCGCCGGTGCCACCCCGGTGGCGATCGAGGGCCCGCCGGTCGAGGTGACGGTCGCCCTGGCCGAACCCCACCCGATCGATATCGCGGCGCACACCCTGCGCATACGGCCCGCAGCGGGCGTCGTCACCCTCGACCGCGCGAGCGTTCACGCCGAACCGGCGCCCGACGCCGTGACCCTGCACGCCGAGGCCGCCGGGCTCGATCTCGGCGGTCTGCTCCCCGCCAGCCCGCTCGGCAGCCGCATCGACGGCCTTGGCATCGACGCGGGGCTCGACCGGCTCGGGCAAACCACGCCCGCCGCCTGGCGCGACGCCGGCGGGATGCTCGCGCTGCATCGCATCGCCGTCACCTGGAGCCGCTTCGAGGTCGAACTCGGCGGCGTCATCACCCTCGACGCCGCGCTGCAACCGGAAGGCACCGGCATGATCGCCGCCGGCGGCCTGCCCGAGGCGATCGACGCCATGGTCGGCGCCGGCGTCATCCCGGCCGGCACGGCGCGCACGGCCAAGACCCTGCTCCGCTTCGTCCCGCGCACCGCGGACGGCAAGCTCACCGTGCCGCTGGCGCTGAAGGCCCGCACCCTCTCCGCCGCCCGCCTGCCGGTCGCCGTGATCCCCGAAATACGCTGGCCTGACCCGCGCGGCCCCTGACCGGCGCAGCCTCCGCCCCTCTGGCGGCAGGCCGGCGAACCGGTTAGCCTGTCCATATGTATCGTCCGGCCCGAATGCGGATTGCGCGAATTATCATCCCGGCTGCCTAGCAGCCGGGGCTTCGCCGCGCCGTCCCACCATTCGCCTGTACCGGACTCCCATATCATGACAACCAAGCCCTGGACCCTCGTGGGTCTGCATGCCTCCGTACGTATCACCGTGCTCGCCGCGGCCGATCCCGGCCTGCTGCCGCGGGTGCTGATGCCCTTCGCCAAGCGCGACCTTACCCCCGACAGCTTCGAGGCGAAGCTGGACAAGGAGGGGGTGCGCATCGACATCGCCCTGGCCGCCATGCCCGCCGAAATGGTGCATCTCGTGGTCGGCAATCTCGGCCAAACCATCGGCGTCACCAGCGTCACCCACCGCCAGGAAATCACCGGCAGCGTGCGCCGCGCCGCCTGATCAGTACGCTATCCGCGCCACCGCCCGCAACGCATCCGGCGTGGCGGTGCCGAGCCCGAAGAATTCGAGATAGGCCGGGATCATCTCGAACAGCATGTCGGTGCCGACCTGCACCGCGCAGCCGCGCGCGCGCCGCGCGCAGCAGCGGGGTGAATTCCTCGCGCATCACCACCTCGCCGACGAACGTTCCCGCCGCCAGGCGCTCCGGCGCGAAGGGCAGGGGATCGCCCTCGTCCATGCCCAGCGGCGTGGCGTTGACCGCGATGTCGAAGCCGGCCGGATCGCGCCCGCCGGTCTCCAGCGCCAGCGCGGGGTAGTGAAGGCGCAGCCGCTCGGCCAGCGCCGCGGCGGTGGCCGGGTTGCTGTCGAACAGCGCCAGCCTGGCCACCCCGGCCTGCGCCAGCGAGGCGGCGATGGCGGAGCCGACGCCGCCGCTGCCAACCACCAGCGCACTGGCCCCGGCGATGGTGCGGCCCTTGCGCAGCAGGCCGCGCACGAAGCCGGCGCCATCGAACATGTCGCCGAGCAGGCTGCCATCCGTCCGGCGCAGGATCGCGTTGCAGGCCCCGGCGATCGCGGCCGTCGGCGTGATCGCGTCGACCAGCGTTGAAGTCGTCACCTTGTGCGGCATGGTGACGAGCGCCCCGATCGCGTTGCGGGCACGCAACAGCGGCCGCACCATGGCGGCATAATCCTCGCCGGTGACCGCCATCGGCACCACCACGGCGTCGATCCCCTGCGCCTCGAACCACGGGTTGTAGATCATCGGCGCCTTGAACGCGGCGGTGGGGTAGCCGACATGGGCGATGAAGCGGGTGCTGCCGGTAATCATGGCGCGCCTTGGTCGAGCGTGACGCGGTGGCCGCTGGCCGCGGCCTGTTTCACCGCGGCGATCACCCGCAGCGTGCGCAGACCCTCCCGCCCGGACACGAGCGGGGCGGCTGTGCCGCGGATGACGTCATGGAAATTGCGGATCTGCCGCGCCAGCGGGTCCGCCTCGGCGTGCGCCAGCCGTTCGGCGGCAATCGGGTGCCACCAATCGGGCGCGCCGTCATGCCGCCACAGATCGAGCTGTGGCACCGCCAGCGATCCCTCGGTGCCGCCGATCAGGTAGCAGGCCTCGCCGGTCCGGGTGTAGACCGGGTTCTCCCCGCTGGTGAACTCCCAGCTCCACGGTGCCGCGACGATATCGGACAGGTTCACCGTGCCGAGCACGCCGGAGGCGAAGCGCAGCAGGATCACGGCGCTTTCCTCGACCGCGTTGCCGCGCAGCGCGTTGCTCTCCATCGCCTGCACCGCGATCACCTCGCCGCACAAATGGCGCAGCAGGTCGATGTCATGGATCAGGTTGGTGAACACCGGGCCGGCGCCCTTCTCGCGCCGCCATGCCGGCGCGAAATAATCGGCCGGCTTGTGGAACCAGCACGTCGCGTGGACGCTGACCAGCTGACCGATCGACCCGCTGTCGATCGCCCGTTTGGCCTCGGCGATCAGCGGATTGTGCCGGCGGTGATGCCCCACCAGCAACGCCACCCCGGCCCGCTCCGCCGCCTCCACCAGCCCAGCCGCGGCCGCGACATCGTCCGCGATCGGCTTCTCCACCAGCACCGCGATGCGCGCCGCCACCGCCGCGAGCCCGCCCACCACATGCAGCTGGGTGGGCGTGGCGAGGATCACCCCGTCGGGCCGGTCGGCTTCCAGCATCGTCGCGAAATCCGGATACCACGGCGTGCCGCTCTCGGCGGCGAACGCCGCCACCGTCGGCATCGGGTCGACGATGGCGGCCAAGGTCGCGCAGTCCGCCGCCAGCACCCGGGCCACGTGCTGGCGCCCGATCTGCCCGGCCCCCACCACCGCGAGGCGCACGGCCACGCTCAGGCCGCCTTCTCGTCGATCAGCCGGGCGACCCGGCGCAGCGCCAACTGGTAGCCCTGGGTGCCGAAGCCCGCGATCACCCCGTCGGCCCGGGCCGAGACGAAGGAATGGTGCCGGAACGCCTCGCGCTTGTGCACGTTGGAGATGTGGATCTCGATCACCGGCGCGTCGAAGGTGTTGAGCGCATCCAGGATCGCAACCGACGTGTGGGTGAAGGCGGCCGGATTGATGACGATGCCGCCCGCAGTGTCGCGCGCCTCATGGATCCAGTCGATGATCTCGTATTCGCGGTTGGACTGGTGGAAACGCAACCCGATGCCGAGCTCGCCGGCCAGCGCCTGACAGTCGCGCTCCACATCGGCCAGCGTCTCGTGGCCATAGATATGCGGCTGGCGCTTGCCGAGCAGATTGAGGTTGGGTCCGTTCAGCAGGAAGACGAGGCGGCTCATGGTGGGATTCCTCTGGATCGATGGCCGGACAGGATCAGGCCGAGGACCTCACACGTACGCCGATGTCGCCGACGGCGGAAGCAGGTTTCCGTCCCTGACCGTCATGCGCCCGCGCCTTTCTCAGCGTGGCTGGCCCTCGGTCTCCTCGCCCTTGCGCCGCCGCCGCATATTCCCCGCGCGGCCGGTTCACCGTCACATTTGGCCGCACCACGGTGTCATAGAAATCGTCCCAGTCCTCCGGCTGCAATCCCTCGATCTCGCGGGTGATGGCGAAGTTGTTCTGCGCCGGCTCGTCGAGCGCCTCGCGCGGGATCGGCTGCACCTGGAACAACGGCAGCTCGTTGTTGAACTCGATCGGCGTATCGGTCTTGGTCAGCCGAATGTTGGTCAGCAGCGGGCCGAACCAGCGATCGGTCTCGATGATCCCCTCGAACAGCTCATACCCCCCCCGCCGCGGAAAATTCACCGGCGGCCGCACCAGCAGACTCCAGCCCGGAATGGTGCGCGCGATCAAACCGGACCAGATATTGACCAGACCGGGCTCTTGCAGCGAGGCCAGCATCGGCGGCGAGAACCCTTTGATCTCCTCCGGCGCGCGCTCGTTGAAATGGGCGGGGAAATACGGGTACTGCGCCGCCTTCAGCGGCATCCAGCCATGCTCGTTGCCCTCGTAGGTCCACTGGATGTCGTGCCCGTCCCAGATCAGGGTGAAGTTGAGCGGCGTGAACACATAATAGCCGAAGCCCGATGCGGTGGTGACCGGCTCGCAATATCGGAACGCCCGGGTCGGCAGACTGCCGGCCGCCGAGCGGTCGGCCCGCTGCGGCAGGCGGATGTCGGGGATCATCCGGTAGAACCGCACGCGCGGCTCACGGACGGCGGCAACCGGGGAAGGAGTGTCGGTGGCGGTCATGGCGGAGATCTCGCTGCGGGGGGCGTGCCGGTGCGCGACGGCGGACGTGAAGAAACCGGGCACTGGTCCCGGTTTCTTAAGGCCACGAAGGCGGCTGGTCCATCGGGGGCGGCACCAGGCCGCCCGAGCTTCAGCGCGCGGCGGGCAGGGTGCGGGCAATGGCGCCGAGACGGACGGTGCCGGCATCGGCGGTCGGCAGGGTGCGGGCGATGGCGCCGAGGCGGACGGTGCCGGCGTCGGCGGTCGGCAGGGTGCGGGCGATGGCGCCGAGGCGGACGGTGCCGGCGTCGGCGGTCG
>CAIYSR010000175.1 GCA_903928895.1 uncultured Rhodospirillales bacterium
AACGTGTAAAATTTTTTTGTTTCTTTTTTTCAAAAAAGAAAGCGCTTTCTTTTTTGAAAAAAAGAAACAAAAAACTTCTATCCGTTGAAGACTCCGTGGCGGTCGAAGACCGGGTGCCCGGCGAGCAAAGTGAGGTCGGCGCGCGTGGCCGGGATGTCGGTGGCGGGGATGGTGAAGATGTCGCGGTCGAGGATGGCGATGTCGGCGAGCTGGCCCGGCACGATGCGGCCGCGCTGGTGTTCGGCGAACTGGGTGTAGGCGCCGCACCAGGTGTAGCTGTGGACGGCCTCGGCGACGCTGATGGCCTCGTGCGGGGCGATCAGGGTGCCGCGGCTGGTGCGGCGCAGGACCTGGGTGGCGATGTTCTGGAACGGGTCGGTCGAGGAGACCGGAGCGTCGGAGCCGGCGGCGGGGTGCAGGCCGGCGTCGAACCAGGTGCGCATGGGATTGCAGGTCTCGGCGCGGGCGCGGCCGATCTGCGTGATGTAGTTGTCGCCGAATTCGTAGAGGAAGATGCCCTGGGGGACGGCTTCGATGCCACGGGCGGCCATGCGCTCGGTCTGGCCGGGGGCCATGAATTCGCAGTGCTCGATGCGGTGACGGCGCTCGGCGAGGGGGAACTCGGCGCAATCGGCCTCCTCCATGCCCTGCAGGGTGACCTCGATGCCGGCGTCGCCGATGGCGTGGATGGCGAGCTGCCAGCCCTGGCGGTGGTAGGTGTTGAGCAGGGATTTGAGCATTTCCGGCGGGAACATGAACATGCCGGTGCCGCCGCCGTTTTCGTAGGGCACGCTGACGGCGGCGGTGCGGCCGCCGATGGAGCCGTCGGCGAAGACCTTCATCGCGCCCCAGCGCAGCATGTCGTCGCCCTGCATAGGGCGGATGCCGGCGGCCCAGGCGGCTGCGGCGATGCCCTCGGGGTTGCCGGCCAGACAGCCCCAGACCCGCACCGGCAGGCGTCCCTCGGCATGGGCGGCGCGATAGGCGTCGATTTCCGCCATGCCGGCGATCATGCCGACATTGGCGTCCATCACGGCGGTGAAGCCCTGGGTGTTCATGAAGCGGCCGGCGCGCTCGATCGCAGCGACCAGGGCGGCCTGGTCCGGCGGCGGCATGCGGTCGCGGATGCGGCGCATCGCGCGCTCCAGCACCAGGCCGGTCAAGGCGCCGTCGCGCCGCTCGAAGGCGCCGCCTTCGGGGTCCGGCGTGTTGTGGCCGATTTCGGCGACCGCGAAGGCGGCGTGGTTGGCGACGCCGACATGGCCGCAGGCGCGGGTGATGAAGACGGAGTGGTCGGGGGACGCGGCCTGCAACTCGTCCGCGGTGGGATGGCGGTTGACGTCGAGCCGGGTGTGGTCGTAGCCGCGGCCGAGGACCCAGGCGCCCTTCGGGGCGGTGCGCGCGGCGGCGCGGATGCGGGCGAGCAGTTCGTCGAGCGAGGTCACCTCCTCGGCGCGCAGATTGACCTGGCCCATGGTGATGCCGAGCGGCAGCAGATGCTGGTGGCTGTCGTTGAAGGCCGGGACCGCGATGCGGCCGCCGAGATCGATCCGGCGGGTGCGCGGCCCGGCCAGAGCCGCCACGGCGTCGTGCTTGCCGGCGGCGACGATGCGGTTGCCGTGGATGGCGAGGGCCTCGGCGAAGCCGTCATGCAGGCCGCGGAAGATGCGGCCGCCGTGGATGAGGATGTCGGCGTAGCTCATGGCAGTCTCCGCGCATGCGATGCGGCGGGACTTTCCTAGCGGCTACCCCGACCGTCAAGGCGCCCTCCCGCATCACGGGAGGGCGCCTCTGGAGCGTGATCGTTTGAGGCCGACGGGTTAGAAAACGTGAATCACGCGACAAAACAAAGAGCTAGAGCATTATTGGAACGCCTATCAGTTCCGATAATGCTCTAAAAGATTAGACCTTCTTCACGCCCCAGAATACCGGGCTGCCCGACTTCACCACATCGGTGACGTTCGCCCGATAGGCCGTCGGCGTCGTCCACTCGCCGGTGGGGAAGAACGGGATGTGCTCGAGGGCCAGGTGCTGCATGTCCGCACACACCGCCTTCTGGGCGGCGAGGTCCGGCGCCTCGAACCACTTCTCGCGCAGCGCCTCCATTTCCGCGTCCACCGGCCAGCCGAACCAGCCGTCCTTGCCGTTGCCGCGCAGCGGCACGTGCCCGCCGGGGTTGGACACCGACAGCCCGCCCCAGGTGGTGCAGAAGGCGTTCCAGCCGCCCTGCTCCGGCGGCTCATGCTTGGCGCGGCGCGTGACCAGCGTGCCCCAATCCATCAGCGTGTACTGGGAGTTGATCCCGATCGCCTTGAACATCGCATCCGTGACCAGCGCCATGGCGGTGAGCTGCGGCTGGTCGGACGGGGACATCAGCGTCACCGGTTCGCCCTTGTAGCCGCTTTCGGCCACCATCTTCTTGGCCTTGGCGAGGTCGCGCTTGCCGATCAGCAGCTCCATATCCACCGTCGAGGCCATCGGCGAGCCGGTGACGAAGATGCCGGCCTTCTTGCCGAACTCGTCCTTGAAGTCGCCGAGCACGGCGTTCATGAACTCGTCCTGGTCGACGGCGGCCTGCACCGCCTTGAGCAGCTTGGGATTGTTGAACGGCGGCAGTTCGTGGTTGACGCCGATGACGCCGAGGGCGGCGAGCGGGCTGATCACTTCGACGCGGACGTTCTTGTCCTTGCGCAACAGCGGCAGCTGGTCGAACAGCGGGTTCTCCCACCAGTCGACCTCGCCGCGCTGCAGGGCCGACAGGCTGGTGGCGGGATCGGGGATGATTTTCCACTCGACCCGATCGAAATTCACCACCTTGCCGCCGGCGAGGTAGCTCGGCTTGCCCTCGCGGGGGACGTATTTTTCGTTCTTCGCGTAGGCCGCCGAGGCGCCGGAGACCCATTCGTCCTTCAGGAACCGGAACGGGCCGCTGCCGATGTATTCGCTGATCTGGGTGAAGGCGTCGGTCTTGGCGATGCGCTCGGGCATGATGAAGCAGTTGTTGTAGCCCAGCGCGTAGCGCATCAGCGGGTATGGTTTCTTCAGCCGGATGACGATGGTCTTGTCATCGGGGGCCGAGATCGAGTCGAGCTGGCCCATCATGCGCTGGCCGAACCCGTCGCGCTTGGCCCAGCGGGTGATCGACATGACGCAATCCTTGGCCAGCACCTTTTCGCCGTCGGTGAAGGCCAGCCCGTCGCGCAGCACCATCTTCCAGGTCAGCCCGTCGGCCGAGACCTCGTCGCCGGCGAGCATTTGCAGATGCGGCATCAGCTTCTCGTCGATGCCGTAGAGCGTGTCCCACACCATGGCGCCGTGCAGCCAGGCCACCGTCGCCGTCGTCCAGATCGGGTCGGGATTGGCGAGATTGGCCTGCGGGATATAGCGCAGCACCTTTGCCGTGCCCTGCGCCAGGGCAGGGCGGGCCAGAGAGGTTGCCAGCGCGGCACCGCCGCCGGCCAGAACGCCACGTCGCTTGATCATCAAACTTCCCCTTGTTGTTGCCGCGACCGGGCTTCCGTTTGCCGCCCGCCGGTGACACGATGACGCAATTCCGGTGCCAAGGAGAAGCCCCATGCGTCTGCTGCTCGCCACCATGTCGCACGAGACCAACACGTTCTCCCCAGTGCCCACGAAGCTGGCACGCTTCTGCCGCGACGGCACCACGTTGCTCAAAGGCGAGGCGGCGGCCGATTTCTACCGCAATACCGGCACCTGCATGGGCGGCTATCTTCAGGTGGCGGCGGAGGCGGGGGCTGCGATCACGGTGGCGGTGTGTGCGAGCGCGCCACCGTCCGGCCGGGTCGATGCCGAAGCGTTCGAACTTTTCTGCGGTTTGATCACCGACGCGGTCGCCGCCGGGGGCTGGGACGGTATCATGCTGGACCTGCACGGGGCGATGGCGGTCGAAACCTTCGAGGACGGCGAGGGCGAACTGCTGCGGCGCATCCGGGCGATCGACCGCGCGACGCCGATCTGCGTCGCCTACGACATGCATGCCAATGTGTTTGCCGACATGGTGGTCAACGCCGATGTCGTGGCGGGCTACCACACCTATCCGCATATCGACATGAAGGAGACCGCGATCCGGGCCGGCCGGGCGCTGCTTGGCGTGATCGCCGGGAAGCTCAAGCCGAGCACCGCCTGGGGCGGCGTGCCGATGCTGCCGCATGTGATGGCGCAGGGCACCCATATGTTCCCCAACAAGGACCTCCAGGCCAAGTGCGCGGCCTGGGAAGCCAGCGGGCGTGCCGTGGCGGCGTCGCTGTTCGTCGGCTTTCCCCATGCCGACGTCCCGATGGCGGGACTGTCGGCCGTCGTGGTCACCGACAACAACCCGGCCGATGCGCAGGCGATGGTGGAAGAGCTGCTCGCCTTCGCCTGGAACGCGCGGGAGGGCTTCACCTTTCAGATCGAGCCGCTGGAGGAGAGCGTGGCGCGGGCGAAGATGCTGGGCGAGGCGGGGCCCGGCGTGGTGCTGCTCGACCATTTCGACAATTGCGCCTCGGGCGGCACGATGGATACCACCGACGTGCTGCGCGAAATCATCCGCCAGGAGCTCGATGACGTCGTGTTCTTCGGCATCTACGACCCCGACGCGGTCAAGCAGGCCGCCGGCGCGGGGATCGGCCAGGAGGTCGAGCTTGAGATCGGCGCCAAGCTCGACATGCCGGCGCTGCAATCGGGCAGCCGGCCGTTGCGTGTGGCGGGCAAGGTGCGGACCCTTTCGGCCGGCTACTACCGCGCCACCGGCGGGCTGAGCCCCGGACTCCAGGTCTATATGGGCACCACCGCGGTGCTGGATACCGGGCGCGTGCAGATCGTGCTGCTGAGCCGCCATATCGAGCCGACGGCGCAGGAGATGATGCGCATCCTCGGCATCGACCCGGCGGCCAAGCGCTTCATCGCGATCAAGAGCCGGGTCCACTGGCGCGCCGATCTCGGCAAGCTTGCGCGCGAAATCGTCGAATGCGCGGGGGTGGGGGTCTGCACGTCGGACTACGGGCAACTCACGTTCCGCAATGTGCGCCGCCCGATCTATCCGCTGGACCCGGAAATGACGTTGAACGGATAGAAGTTTTTTGCTTCTTTTTTTCAAAAAAGAAGGCCTTCTTTTTTTGGAAAAAAAGAAGCAAAAAAACTGCATCCGTTAAGGGGAGCCGACCATGAACGATTTCGCGCCCGTTGCCATCCATGCCGATCCCGCCTTGTCGGATACGCTGCCGGGGTGGGTCTATACCTCGGAGGCGCATCTCGCGGTCGAGCGGGAGAAGCTGTTCTTCAAGACCTGGCATTATGCCGGGGCCACGGACGAGCTGCCCAATGCCGGCGATTATCTCACCGCGCGGCTGCTGGACCAGTCGATCCTGGTGATGCGCGGGCGCGACGGCGGGCTGCGCGCGTTCTACAATGTCTGCCAGCACCGCGCGCACGAGCTGCTCGAGGGCAGCGGCAATGCGCGCGTGGTGACCTGCCCCTATCACGCCTGGTCGTACCATGATGACGGCAGCCTGCGCACCGCGCGCGGGGCCGAGCGGCAGCCGTTCTTCGATCCCGACCGGTTCTGTCTCAAGCCGGTGCGGATCGAGGTGTTCGCCGGGCGGTTCATCTTCTTCAACCTCGATCCCGCCGCCGCCTCGCTGGCGGAGACGGCGGGCGAGCTCGCCGCCGATATCATCGCCGAAACGCCAGATTTTGCTGCCTTGCGGCCGACCACGTCGAACCCGCCGCGGCCGATGCAGGCGAACTGGAAGGTAGTGCTCGACAATTTCCACGAGTGCTACCACTGCGGCCCGGCCCACCCCGCCTTCGCCGACCTGATCGACATGGCGTGCTACCGCACCACGACGACGGGGCTGTGGTCGAAGCAGAAGGGCCAACTCGCCCGGGCGGACAACAAGGCCTATCCGGTGGCGGCTCAGGCCAACCACATGACCGTCTTCTGGTTCCTGTGGCCCACCACGACGTTCGGCTTCCTGCCGGGCAGCCCGTCCTTGTCGGTGACATCGACGATGCCGCTGACCGCCGGCACCAGCGTGCGGCGGTTTCACAACTTCGCCTTGCCCGGCGCCCCCGTCGATGAGGCCAAGCGCGTCTATGGGCAGACCGTGCTCGGGCCGGAGGACGTGGCGATCTGCGAGTCGGTCCAGCGCGGTCTCAACTCGCGCGGCTATACCGCCGGGCGTTTCGTGCATGACCCCGAGGGCGGCCAGACGACGGAAGCGGCGGTTCACCATTTCCATCGTCTGTATGCCGAAGCCATGGAATTCTGACTGCGCTCGTAGAGAAAAAGGAAAACCTATACGGAACGTCTTCCGTCCTGCGTATAAGTACCCATTCGAATTTCACGGGTTTATGCTAACGTTGGTCTCTCCGATTGCGTATCCTCACCGCCATGGACACGAAATGGTCCAGTAGCCGAATTGGTGGGGGGCGACGGGAAACCGTCGCGGGCCGAATGCGCGATATCCGCGAGACGGCGATGCGGCCGGCGCAGCCCGGAGCGATGCGGCTGGAGACGGGGTGCGACCAATGCGGCGCGCGGGCCAGCAACGTGTGCAGCACCCTCGCCTTCAAGGACCTCGACCGCCTCGCCCGCATCGCGGAGCCGATGATTTTCGCGCCGGGGCAGAGTTTCATCCGCGAGAGCTCGCCGGCGGAGCATTTCTTCAATATCACCTCCGGCACCGCCCGGCTGTTCAAGATGCTGGCGGACGGCAGGCAGCAGATCACCGGATTCGCCGGCGAGGGGCATTTTCTCGGCCTCGCCGTGCCGACCGCCTATGCCTATGGCGCCGAAGCGGTCGACACGGTGCGCCTGTGCCGCTATCCGCGCCAGCGCCTGATGCGCCTGCTCGCCGAATTTCCGGCGATGGAGCGGCGCATGCTGGAGGAGGTCTCCAACGAACTGGTTGCGGCTCAGGAGCAGATGCTGCTGCTCGGCCGCAAGAACGCGCGCGAGCGCATCGCCTCCTTCCTGGTGCGCCGCATGGCGATCACGCCGCTGCGCCATGGCGTCGCGCTGCCGCGGATCGCCATGGTGCGACTGCCGATGGCGCGCCGCGACATCGGCGACTATCTCGGGATGACCATCGAGACCGTCAGCCGGACCCTGGGGACCATGAAGCGGGAGGGGATGATCGCCATCCCGGACCCCGCCCGGATCGTCATCCAGCGCCCCGCCGCGCTGCTCGCGCTGGCCAACGGCCTGGCCTGAGGCAAGGCGTGCGGGGTCACGCCTTGAGCGACAACTCCTGCGCGACGACGCCGGCCCAGTAGGCCACGCCGAGCGGGATCATCGCGTCGTTGAAGTTGAAATGCGGCGTGTGCACGCCGTGGAAACTGCCGTCGGGATTGACGCCGTTGCCGATGAACATGAAGGCGCCGGGCTTCTCCTTCATCATGAAGGCGAAATCCTCGCCGCCGGTGCGCGGGGCGGCCTTGGCATCGACATTGGCGGTGCCCACCACGGTTGACGCGGCGGCGGCGGCGACCTCGGTCTGCTCGGCCTGGTTGACCAGCGGCTCCGCCACCCAGTCGAACATCAGTTCCGCCGTGGCGCCGTGCAGTTTCGCCAGGCCATGCGCGAGTTCGGTGATGCGGCTCTCGATGATGTCCTTCACCGGCGGGTTGAAGTAGCGCGCGGTGCCGCCGACCACGATTTCGGCGGGCATGACGTTGCAGGATTCGAGCGCCCCGCCACCAATATGGCCGACGCTGATGACCGCGGTGTCGAAGGCCGAGATGTTGCGCCCGACGATGGCTTGCAGGCCGAGCACGAAATGGGCCTGGACGATGGAGAGGTCGGTCGACAAATGGGGCGAGCTGCCGCCGTGGCCGCCGGTGCCGCGGAAGCGGGCATGGAAGATGCAGCCGCCGGCCATGAAGCCGCCGGTGTTGATGGCGAATTGGCCGACCGCGGTGCCGGGCATGCAATGCAGCCCGTAGATGGCATCGCAGGGGAAGCGCTCGAACAGCCCGTCGCGCAGCATGGCGAGAGCGCCGCCGCGGCCCTCCTCGGCGGGCTGGAAGATGAGCTGGACGGTGCCGCTGAAATCGCGATGCGCCGCCAGATGGCGGGCGGCGCCGAGGAGCATGGTGGTGTGCCCGTCATGGCCGCAGGCATGCATCCGGCCGGTGGCGGTGGAGGCGTAGGGCAGGCCGGTCTGCTCGACGATGGCGAGCGCATCCATGTCGGCGCGCAGGCCGATCGAGCGCTGGCCGGGCAGCTTGCCCTTGATAGTGGCGACAATGCCGGTGCCGCCGATGCCGGCGACATGCTCGATCCCCCATTCCGTCAGCTTGGCCGCGACCAGGGCCGAGGTGCGGTGCTCCTCGAGCCCGAGTTCGGGATGGGCGTGGATGTCGCGGCGGATGGCGACGAGCTCGTCGAGATGGGGCGCGATGGCCTCGATCACATTGGTATGCGGCATGATGGTTTCCTGTCGAACTGGAGCTTCATCGGAACAGATAGGCATTCCGATGAAGCTCCATCTCTTTGTTTTGTCGCGTGATTCACGTTTTCCGACCGATCGGCCTCAAACGATCACGCTAGAACGCGATCTGCACCTTCATCGCCCGCGTGCGGTCGGTCGCAAGGTCGAACGCCCGGATGGCGTGATCGAGGGGGATAATTTCGGTCAGCAGCGCGGCGACGTCAATCGCGTTGCGCGCCAGCAGTTCCACCGCCATGGCGAATTCGGCGTGGAAGCGGAAGGTGCCGCGCAGGGTGATCTCCTTGGCCACCACCAGGTTCAGCGGCACCGCGGTCTCCGCCCCGCCATTGCCGACCTGCACCAGGGTTCCGCCGGGGCGGAGGGCGGCGATGGCGGAGGCCACCGCGAGGCCGCTGCCGGAGGCCTCGAAGGCCACGTCGAAATGCCCCTTGTCGCGGCCGTACTCGGCCATCGCGGCGCTGTCGGCGCCGACATTGACCGTCCGGTCCGCCGCCAGCCGGCGGGCCAGGGCGAGGGGTTGATCGAGCAGATCGGTCACCACCACCTCGCGCGCCCCGGCGTGGCGGGCGACCATGGCGCAGAGCATCCCGATCGGTCCGGCGCCGGTGACCAGGACGCGGCGGCCGAGCAGGGCGCCGGCCTGGCGCACCGCATGCAGGCAGACCGACAGCGGCTCGGCGAAGGCGGCCCGCTCGGACGGCATCTCGGCCTTGACCGCCTGGCTCTCGTGGCAGACCAGTTCCTCGCGGAAGCCGCCCTGGACATGGGGGCTGCGCATGGCGCTGCCGAAAAACCGCATGTCGAGGCAGTGCTGCTGGGCGCCATCGAGGCAGAATTTGCAGATGTTGCAGGGCAGGCTCGGGTTGACCGCCACTTTGTCGCCCGGCCGCACCCGCGTTACCGCGGCGCCGGCGGCGACGATGGTGCCGGCGATCTCGTGGCCCAGCACCATCGGCTGCTGCACCCGCACCGTGCCGAAGCCGCCGTGATGGTAGTAGTGGAGATCCGAGCCGCAGATGCCGCCATGGTGGATCCGCACGGTGACGTCGTGCGGTCCTGCCGCGCCGAGCGCCATCTCCTCGACGCGCAGCACATGCGGTGGGTGAATGACGACGGCTTTCATGGCATGATCCCTCCTCGATCGCTGCCTGCATCACGCCTGCCGCGCTGCCTTGTCAACCCAGGAGACCCTGTGCCCGCCTCCCCTCCCCCGCTCCGCCCGTCCGGCTATGACAAGAAGGTCGCCCTCGTGCTCCAGGGCGGCGGCGCCCTCGGCAGCTACCAGGCCGGCGCCTATGAGGCCATTGCCGCCTCGCCCTACAGGCCGGACTGGGTCGCCGGCATCTCGATCGGCGCCATCAACGCCGCCCTCATCGCCGGCAACCCGCCGGAGCGGCGCACCGAGCGGCTGCGCGAATTCTGGGAAGCCATCACCACCCAGACACCGCGCCTGCCCGCCCTCTTCGGCGCCGCCCTTTTCGATCCTGGCCGCCGCCAGGCCGCCTCGCTCCAGGCCCTGCTGTTCGGGCAGCCCGGATTCTTCGCGCCGCGTCCGCAGTTCGGCCAGACCACCTCGTTCTACGACACCGCCCCGCTGCGCCAGACCCTGGAACGCCTGGTCGACTTCGACCGCATCAACGCACGCGGCACGGCCGGCAGCATGGCCTTCAGCGTCGCCGCGGTGAATGTCCGCACCGGCAATTTCGCCTGGTTCGACAACCGCTATATGACGATCCGGCCCGAGCATGTCATGGCCAGCGGCGCCCTGCCGCCGGGCTTTCCCCCGGTCGAGATCGACGGCGAGCATTACTGGGACGGCGGCCTGATCTCCAACACCCCGCTGCAATACGTGATCGACCACTCGCCGCGCTTCAGCCGCCTGGTCTTCCAGGTCGACCTCTTCGCCGCCCGCGGCGCCGTGCCGACCACGCTCGACGAGGTTTCCGAGCGCGACAAGGATATCCGCTACTCCAGCCGCACCCGCGCCGGCGACACCGCCGCGCGCGACGGGCACGACCTGCGCTACACCATCAATGCGCTGTGGGAGCGCCTGCCCGACGAGCTCAAAGCCACAACCGAGGCGCGCACCCTGTACGAATACGGCTGCATCACCACCATGGATGTGGCCCAGCTCATCTACCGCCCCGCCACGCGCCAGGGCGCCTCCAAGGACTACGAATTCAGCCGCCAGACCATGCAATCCCGCTGGGACCAGGGCCACGCCGACGCCAGCGCCACCCTCGATGCCGCCCCCTGGCTCGCCCCCATGCCGCCGGGCACCGGCACCCGCAGCTTCGACGTCCTCCGCCCCGAAGGCGGCAACTGACCACCAGGGAGACCCACAGGATGCACGGCAAAACGATCGTTCTCACCGGTGCGGCCGGCAATCTCGGCCGCGCCGTCACCTCGAGCCTGCTCGCCGGTGGCGCCAACGTCATCGCGCTGGACCGCCCCGGCCCCGGGCTCGCGGCGTTGCAGGGCGTCCACACCATCGCCATCGCCGATCTCGCCGACGAAGCCGCCTGCACCAGCACCTTCTCCGGCATCGCCGCCACCTTTGGCCGCATTGACGGCGTCGTCCACACCGTCGGCGGCTTCGCCTATGCCGGTCTCGCCGACAGCGGCCCCGCCCTGTTCGAACAGCAATTCCGCATGAACGTGCTGACCACGCTGAACGTCCTGCGCGCCGCCATCGCCCATATGCGCATCGCCGGCCATGGCAGCATCGTCGCGGTCGGTGCCGGCGCCGCGCTGCGCGCGCCCTCCGGCATGGCGGCCTATGCCGGCGCCAAAAGCGCCGTCCACCGCCTGGTCGAAAGCTTCGCCGACGAGTTGAAAACCCAGCACATCCGGGTCAACGCCGTCCTGCCCTCGACCATGGACACGCCGCAGAACCGTGCCGACATGCCGGACGCCGACCCCGCGCTATGGACCAAACCGTCCGAAGTCGCTGAAACCATCGCCTTCCTGCTGTCGGATGCGGCCTCCGGCATCACCGGCGCGCTGGTCCCGGTGGCGGGGCGGGGGTAGGCAAGGCCAGGAGCCTGGGGCCCCTGGACCCCCGTTCATTCGGGGATGGTTTGAATTCAAGAGGGGCGCCTGCCCTGCCGTTTCGACGGCTGAGTAGGCGCCCCTCTTCAATTCAAACCCTCTTAACCGATTGCGGGTCCGGGGGCTCTGAGCCCCCGGCGGGTCCAGGGCAGAGCCCTGGCCTTCCCTGCCCCCGCGCCCCGTCTCAGAGCTGGGCGGCGGCGTATTCGTAGTTGGCGAGCTTGTTCAGCCAGTTGTCGACGTAGTTCGGGCGAACGTTGCGGAAATCGAGGTAGTAGGCGTGTTCCCACACGTCGCAGCCCAGCAGCACCTTGCCTTCGCCGGTGGCGAGCGGGTTGGAGCCGTTCGGGGTCTTGGTGCATTTCAGCTTGCCGTCGGTGCCGAGCACGAGCCAGGCCCAGCCGGAGCCGAACTGGGTGGTGGCGGCGGTCTTGAAGGCATCCTTGAAGGCCTGGACCGAGCCGAAATCCTCGGTGATCTTGGTTTCGAGCTTGCCCGGGATGCCGCCGCCGTGGGCCGACATATTTTCCCAGAACACGATGTGGTTCCAATGCTGGCCGGCATTGTTGAACACGCCGGCGAGGCCGGCGTCGTTGTGGGAGAGCTTCACGATCTCTTCGAGCGACTTGCCCTGCAGCGCCGCGTTGGCGGCGACGAAGCCGTTGAGCGCGGTGACGTAGGCGTTGTGATGCTTGCCGTGATGCAGTTCCAGGGTCTCCTGGCACATGCCGTTGGCGGCGAGTGCGGAGGTGCTATAGGGCAGGGCGGGAAGTTCGAAGGCCATGTGGGCGTGCTCCGGGGTTGGCGTTTCTGTGGCGTGCCTATCAGCTATGGTCGCGCGCGCGATTGGTCAAGCTTGCATGGGCGACAGTTTCGCGCCAACTGCCGGTCATGACCGCGCTTTCCCCCCTGGGCGCCCTGGTGCGCCGGCATGATCCCGACCGGTTCCTGACGGCATTGTTCGCGCCGGCGGAGAAGCGGGAGGCGCTGTTCCTGCTCTATGCCTTCAACCACGAGCTCGCCCGCGCCCGCGAGGTGACCTCCGAGCCGACGCTGGCGCTGATCCGGCTGCACTGGTGGCGCGAGGTGGTGGAGGGCACGCGCCGGCGCCATGAGATCGCGGGGCCGCTGGGCGAGGCGCTCGATGCAGGGGTGTTCGCCGCCGCGGACCTGCTCCCGCTGATCGACGGCCGCGAGGCGGAGACCGAGCCCTCGATCCCGACGATCGCCGAATTCCGTTCCTATGTCCTGTCCACCGCGGGCGGGCTCGCCGCCGCGGCGGGCGGCGTCCTGGGCGCCGACGCAGCGACCCGCTTCCGGCTGCGCACGCTGGGCGGGGCCTATGGCGTGGCCGGCGTGCTCCGCAGCCGGTTTGCTCTGGCGCGGCAGGGGCGCTGCCTGTTGCCGGAGGATTTCCTGGGCGGCCAGGGCCTGGCACTGGACACCGTGCGCCATCATCCGGAGGCGGCGGATGTCGGCGGGCTGGCCGCGATCGGGCGGATGATGCTGGCGGAGGGCGCCGGCGGGTTCCCACGCACGGTGATCGCCGCCGCGCTGCCGGCGGTGCTGGCGCGGCGCGACCTCGTCCGACTGCCTGTGGCGGCGCGCGGGATCGGCGACCGTCTCGCGGTGGTGGCGGCCTACGCGCTCAGCCGGGTGTGAGGCCCGCCCGCAGCGGCCGGTAGAACGATCGGATATCGGCGGCGAGCAGATCGGGCTGCTCCATGGCGGCGAAATGGCCACCGCGCGGCATCTCGGTCCATTGCCGGACGTCGAACACCCGCGCCACATAGCTGCGCGGCGGGTGCAGGATCTCCTTGGGGAAATGGGCGAAGCCGACCGGCGGCAGCACCCGCTCGCCGGCAGCGAAATGCAGGGGCTTGGCCTTGTTTTCCTTGTAGATGCGCAGCGAGGAGGTGATGTTGCCGCTGAACCAGTAGATCGCGATATTGGCGAGCAGGTCGTCAAGCGGGATCGCGCGGGCGATCTCGCCGCCGCAATCGGACCAGGTGCGGAATTTCTCGGCGATCCACCCGGCCAGCGCCACCGGCGAGTCGGTCAGCCCGTAACCGAGGGTCTGCGGCTTGGTCGACTGGATCGAGAAATAGCCGCCCTCGCTGTCGCGCCAGCGCAGCGCGGAGGCGACATAGGCCTGCTCCTCCGCCGTCAGCGGCTGGTCCGCCGCCACCTGGAGCGAGGAGATCATGAAATTCAGATGTGCGCCGATCACAAACTCCGGCAAGGTCCGCGCCAGCCAGATCGACACCGCCGAGCCCCAGTCGCCGCCCTGCACGCCGAAGCGCTCGTAGCCGAGGGTCTGCATCAGCTTGCCCCACAGCGCGGCGATCATGGCCGGGCCGCAGCCGGGCGCGGTGGGGCGGCCGGAGAAGCCGAAGCCGGGGAGCGAGGGCACCACCACGTCGAACGCATCGGCCGGATCGCCGCCATGCGCGCCGGGGTCGGTCAGCAGCGGGATGATGCGCTCCATCTCGACGAACGAACCCGGCCAGCCGTGGCTGATCAGCAGCGGCAGCGGCGCCGGCCCCTTGCCCCGCGCGTGCACGAAATGCACGGCGAGCCCGTCGATTTCGAGCATGAATTGCGGCAGCGCGTTGAGCCGCGCCTCGACCGCGCGCCAGTCGAACCCGTCCCGCCAATAGGCCGCGAGGTCCTTGAGGAAGCGAAGCTCGGTGCCATAGGACCAGGCGGCGTCATTGACGTCATCGGGCCAACGGGTCCGCGCCAGCCGCGCCCGGAGGTCCGCCAGGTCGGCCTCCGGCACCGCGATGCGGAACGGAACCGGCCCGCTCAATGGAGCCTCGGTCCGCGCAGGTAGCTGGTGCGGTCGGCCGATTTGATGCGGATGGTCTGGCCCTCGCCGTCGCGGTGGATGCGAATGGACACGACCACCCCGGGCCGGCCGCTCGCCCATACCTTGCGCCACAGTGCCGGCAGATCGGTGATCTCCTCATCGTCGACCGCCACGATCCGGTCCCCGGCCTGGAGCCCGGCGAGCGCCGCCGGCCCGGTGTCGGAGACGCCGCCAACGACCAGCCCGCCCTCGCCTTCCATCGCGTACATGCCGAGCCACGGCCGCGGCGGGCTCGTGCGGCCGGTGGACAGCAGGTTCTCCAACAGCGGCCGCAGCAGCGCGATCGGCACCACCATGTTCATATCGGTGCGGCGCTTGCCGTCGCCTTGTTGCAGGATCAGCGAGCCGGTGCCGACCAGCTTGCCGGCGCGGTCGATCATCGGCGAGCCCGACCAGAACGGGTGGGCCGGGGCGGCGAAGATCGCATTGTCGATCAGGTATTCCCAGTAGCCGGCGAATTCCTGGCGGCCGACCACCTTGGTCTCGATGGCATGGTGGCGGCCACCGGCAGCGGCGATGATGGCCTCGGTGCCGATCGGCAGCAGGTCGGAATCGCCGAGCTCCATCACCGGCATGTCGAGCTTGCCCAGCGCCTGGACCAGGCCGAAGCCGGTGGCGGCGTCGAACGCCAGCGGATGGCCGGGCGTGGCCCGCCCGTCCGCGGTGATCAGCCAGATGGTCTCGGCCTCGGTGATGAGATAGCCGATGGTCAACACCAGCCCGTTGTCGCGGATGATGACGCCGTTGCCTTGCCGCTCCGTGCCCAGGGAGCCGGCGGTGAAGGCGTCGGAGGGTACATTGGCGCGCAGGCCGACCACCGAGCGCAAGGCGCGCTCGAGGTCGAAATCATAATCGGCCGGATCGGGCTGGAGATTGGCGGGAATGTCCCACTCGGGCGTCGGCATTGCAGGCCTTGGGCTGGAGGATGTCGCGTGCAGGTAATATTGGCGCACATCGTGCCAACCGCAACCGCTTCCCGCCCGGCAGCGGTTCAGCCCAGCATCGAGCCGGTCTCGATGAACCGCCTGTGCCACGACAGCGCCTCGCCTGGCAGCGAGGGCGTGTGCTGGCCGTAAGCCCCGGCGCGCGCGCGCTTGTAGTAATCGGCCAGCATCGGCCGGAACATCGGGTGCGCGCAATTGGCGATGATGGCCTCGGCGCGCTGCTTGGGCGAGCGGCCACGCAGATCGGCGATGCCCTGCTCCGTCACCAGCACCTGGACATCCTGGGTGATGTGGTCGACGTGGCTGACCTGGGGCACGATGGCCGAGATCTTGCCGCCCTTGGCGGTCGATGGCGACATGAAGATCGACACATAGGCGTTGCGGGCGAAATCGCCGGAGCCGCCGATGCCGTTCTGGATGCGGCTGCCCATGATGTGGGTGGAGTTCACGTTGCCGTAGATATCGGCCTCGATCAGCCCGTTCATGGCAATGCAGCCGAGCCGGCGGATGAGTTCGGGGTGATTGCTGATCTCCTCCGGGCGCAGGATCATCCGGCCGCGGTAGCGCGCCATGTCGGCATTGACCTCCTCCGCCGCGTCGGGGCTGAGGGAGAACGCCGTGGCCGAGGCCATGCGCAGCTTGCCGGACTTGATGAGGTCCAGCATGCCGTCCTGGATGACCTCGGTATAGGCGGTCAGGTTCTCGAACGGCGCATCGATCAGCCCGGTGAGCACGGCGTTGGCGATGTTGCCGACGCCGGATTGCAGCGGCAGCAAGCTGGCGGGCAGGCGGCCCTTGGCGACCTCGTGGCGGAGGAATTCGATCAGGTGTCCGGCGATGGCGTGGGCGGTGGCGTCGGGCGCGGTGAAGGGCAGGTTGCGGTCTGGCGAGTCGGTCTCGACGATGGCGACCACCTTGGCGGGATCGCAGCGCAGGCAGGGCTGGCCGATCAGCTGGTCCGGCCGGATCAGCGGAATCGGCACCCGGTTCGGCGGCAAAGCGGTGCCGTAGTAGATGTCGTGCATGCCTTCGAGCGCCGGGCTCTGCCAGCGGTTGACTTCGAGGATGACGCGATCGGCACGGTCGAGCCAGGTCTTGTTGTTGCCGACCGAGGAGGAGGGGATCAGGGTGCCGTCCGGCTTGATCCCGGTGACCTCGATGACCGCGGTGTCGAGCGGCCCGAGGAAGCCCTGCCAGGCCATCGGCGCGACCTGGCTCAGATGCAGGTCGATGTATTCCATTTCGCCGCGGTTGATCTTGTCGCGCGCGATGGGGTCGGAGTTGTAAGGCAGGCGGAACTCGATGCCGTCGGCCTTGGCCAGCGCGCCGTCCAGCTCGGGGCCGGTGGAGGCGCCGGTCCAGAGGCGCAGGCGGAAGGGGGTTCCCGCCGCATGGGCGCGCTCGATCCGCGCGGCCAGGGCGAGCGGCACCGCCTTGGGGTAGCCCGCGCCGGTGAAGCCGCTCATGCCCACGGTGCTGCCGGGCTCGATCAGGGCGGCGGCGGCCTCGGCACTCATCACTTTGGACCGCAGGCCGGCATGGCCGATTCGCGCGAGATCCATCAAACCAACTCCTCGAATATGGTCGCTGACGTCCCTCGTGCAGGGGTCTAGCTGTTGCGGCGCAGCAAGACAAACCCGATTGCACGCCGCTTCCCATGCGCGGCACGCCGGTGTTTGATAGGGCAACCACAAGGAGACGTCCCATGGCCCAGATGGTGCAGACCGTCACCGGCGCCATCCCGGTCAGCGCGCTTGGCCGCACGCTGATGCATGAGCATCTGTTCATCGCCTTCGGCGGCGCCGAATTCGACCCCACGGCGACGATGGACCGCGCCGCGGTGATCGCCGAGGCGGTGCGCCGGCTGGTGGAACTGCGGGAGCGCCACGGGGTTGCGAGCTTCGTCGACCCCTGCCCGATCGAGCTGGGCCGCGATCCGCAGATGATGAAGGAAATCTCGGAGCGCTCGGGGATGCAGATCATCTGCACCACCGGGTTCTACTTCGAGGACCTCGGTCTGCCGCCGTACTGGCGCGCCCGCAGCGTGGAGGAGATCGCCGAACTCTATATCCGCGAGATCACCCTCGGCATCGGCGCCACCGGCATCCGCGCCGGGGCGATCAAGGTGGCCACGGGGGCGCCGGTGATCACCGAACAGGAGAAGAAGTTTCTCGCCGCCGCCTGCATCGCCCAGAAGGCCACCGGCGTGCCGATGATCACCCACACCCAGGACGGGGTGGGCGCGCCGGAGCAGCAGCGCCTGTTCGCGGACGGCGGCGTGGCGGCGCATCGCTGCCTGATCGGACATTGCTGCGGCAACGCCGACCCCGCCTATCATCGCCGCGTGGTGGACGGCGGCTCCTATATCGGCTTCGACCGCATCGGCATCCTGCGCCTGATGCCCGACGAGACCCGCGCCGACAATCTGGCGCGGCTGGTGAAGGATGGGTTCCGCAAGCAGATCATGATGAGCCAGGACCGCCACTGCTTCTGGCTCGGCAAAATGCAGCGCCAGCTCAGCGCCGAGGACCAAGCGTATATTGCCGCCCAGCGTGCCCAGGGCAAATGGCCGCCGCCCTATACCTACATGTTCACCGACTTCATGCCGATGCTTCACGCCCGCGGGGTGACCGAGGCCGACATCGCGGTGATCCTGGAGGAAAACCCGCGCCGCCTGTTCGCCGGCGAGCCGTTGAACGGGTAGCGCCTGCCCGCTACGCCGAGGCCGCCGCCTCGAAGGCCTTCAGGCCAGACTCGATGGTGTCGCGGTCAAGGCCGCGGGTGATGAAGACGATGCGGCTGGTGCGGGGATCGCCCTCGGGCCAGCCGTCCAGCAGTACCGGCTCATGGAACATGTGCTGGACCCCATGGATCGCCACCGGACGGGTCTGGCCGACGAGGTTGAGGATGCCCTTCACCCGCAGCAGGCTCTCGCCGCGGGTGCCGATCAGCATTTCCAGGCAGGTGCCGACGCCCTGCCAATGCAGTGGCTCGGTGAAGGTCAGGCAGAACGACTGGATCGCGCCGTCATGCCGGCCCGGCGCCGGGCCAGGCGTGACGGGGACGCCGGCGAAGGCGGCGGCATCGAGCCAGCGGCGGACATCGCCGATTTTTCCCGTCGCGTCGAACAGGCCGCAGTCCAGGATGGCTCCGGGATCGACCACGCCGTGATCGGCGGTCAGCACGGGCGCCATCGGGTTGAGCGCGCGCAAGCGGGCGCGCAGGGCAGCGTCGTCATGCGGCAGATCGGTTTTCGACAGCACGATGCGGTCCGCCATCGCGACCTGGCGGACCGCCTCCTCCTGGCGATCAAGCTGCCCCAGCGCGTGCACCGCATCGACCACGGTGACGATGCCGTCGAGCCGGAAGCGCAGCGCCACCGACACGTCGCCGAGCAGTGACTGCACGATCGGCGCGGGATCGGCGAGGCCGGTGGTTTCGACGACCACGCGGCTGATTTCGCGCGCATGCACCCGCGGCAGCAGATCGCGCAGGGCCCGCACGAGGTCACCCTGCACGGCGCAGCACAGGCAGCCCGAGGGCAGCAGCACGGTGGTGTCGGTGATCTTGTCGACCAGGATGTGATCGAGGCCGATCTCGCCGAACTCGTTCACCAGCACGGCGGTGCCGGCCATGTCCGGCCGGCGGACGAGGCGGTTCAGCAGCGTGGTCTTGCCGGCGCCGAGGAAGCCGGTCAGCACCGTCAGCGGGACGGTTTCAGCCATGGCTGTGGCCATGCCCGTACAGCGCCTCGGGAGAAATCAGGGGCTGTGCGATTTCGACCAGCTTCTCATCCCGCACGGCGCGGTAGAAGCAGTCCCGCCGCCCGGTGTGGCAGGCGACGCCGACTTGATCCACGAGCAGGAGGAGGGTGTCACCGTCGCAGTCGAGTCGCAGCTCATGCAGCTTCTGTTGCTGCCCGGAGCTTTCGCCCTTGCGCCAGAGCTTGCCGCGGCTGCGCGAGTAGTAGCAGACCCGGCCGGTGGCCAGGGTCTCGGCGATCGACTCGCGGTTCATCCACGCCATCATCAGCACCTCCAAGGTGTCGTGCTGCTGGGCGATGGCGGGGACAAGGCCATTGGCATCGAAGCGGATGGCGTCGAGGATGGTGTCTGTGGTGTTCTCGCTCATGCCGCCTTATCCTGCCACCCGGGATTTCGTGCAAAGCCTTTCGATGACCGACAGCTTCTCCACCCACACCACGCGGCTGCTCGATCGCGCAGAGAAGCTCTGCGAGACGCGGGGTGTCCGGCTGACCGGGCTGCGCCGGCAGATCCTCGGACTTGTCCTGGAAGCGGAGAGCCCGACCGGGGCTTACGATCTGCTGGAACGGCTGCGCCAGAGCCGCGGCCCGGCGGCGCCGCCGACGGTCTATCGCACGCTGGAATTTCTGCAGGAGCAAGGGCTTGTCCATCGGCTGGAGCGGCTGTCGGCCTTTGTCGGCTGCGTCGACGCGCATGGGCACGACCAGGGCCATCCGGTGCAGTTCCTGATCTGCCGGACCTGCCACAAGGTGACGGAACTCGACGACCACGACCTCGCCGACGCCCTCGCCGCCGCGGCGAAGCGCCTCGGCTTCGCCGTCAGCGGGGCGACGGTCGAGGCCGAGGGCTTGTGCCGCACCTGCGCAACGGCGCCTCCATCCGCCTGACCCACTGCCGCTCAGGCGGCTCGGATGCCGGTCAGGAAGCGACCGACCCCCTGTTTCAAGACCTCGCCCTGGCGGGCGACGTCACCAGAGGCGGATTGGACATGGCAGGCGGCGTGGCCGGTTTCCCCGGCCGCGAGGCTGACGCCGCCGATATTGGCTGACACCTGGCCGGTGCCCATTGCCGCCTCCTGCACGTTGCGCGCGATCTCCTGGGTGGCGACCCCCTGCTGCTCCACGGCAGCAGCGATGGTGGCGGCGATCTGACTCATGTTGCCGATGGCACGGCCGATCACCTCGATGCGCTGGACGGTGCCGCCGGTCGCGGTCTGGATCGCGCTGATCTGCTGGCCGATCTCCTCGGTGGCCTTGGCGGTGCGGTTGGCCAGGGCCTTCACCTCGGAGGCGACGACGGCAAAGCCCTTGCCGGCGTCGCCCGCCCGGGCGGCCTCGATGGTGGCATTGAGGGCGAGCAGGTTGGTTTGTCCGGCGATCTCGTTGATGATCTTCACCACCGTCTCGACGCTCTGCGCCATCTCGGCAAGGCCCTGGATGGCATGCGTCGTCGCCTCGGCCTCGCGCACCGCCTCGGTGGCCATCACCGCGGACTGGCCGACCTGACGGCTGATCTCATTGACCGAAGCGGCGAGTTGTTCGGCCGCGGCAGCGACGGTTTGCACGTTGGTTGTGGCCTGCTCGGCGGCGGCGGCGACGCCGGTGGCCTGGCGGGTGGTTTCCTCCGCCGTGCCGGTCATGCTGGCGGCGGTGGCGCCGAGCTCGGTCGAGGCGGCGGCCAGGGCTGCGAGCGTGCCGCTGACCTCGGTCTCGAAGGCGGCAATCAGCCCGTCCATCGTCGCCTGCCGGCGCATGGTGGCCTGCTGCGCCGCGGCCTCGGCGGCGGCCAGACGGTCGTTCTCGATGCCGGCATCCTTGAAGGCATGGACCGCCGCGGCCATCCGCCCGATCTCGTCGAACTGGCCGCGATGCGGGACCTCGACGCTCCAGTCGCGCTGGGCGAGGCGGCCCATCACGCCGGTCATCGCCACCACCGGACCGGCAATGGCGCGGCCGATCAGCCAGGCGAACCCCAGGCCGAGGGCGATGCCCCCGGCGGATAGCGCGAGCACCAGCCGCTCGGTGGCGGTCACCGTCGCCTCGGTGTCGGCGGTGACGGCATCCGCGTCCCTGGCGGCGGAATCGGCGACGGCGGCAGCGGCGACGGCGATGCTGTCGCCGAGCTGCTTCATGCTGCCGTGGACATGGGCGTCGATGCTCCCCGCGAGGGTGACGATGCCGCGATAAGCGGCGATGTAACTCTCCGACTGGGCGGCGATGTCCTCCGCATTGCGATGGTAGTCGGCGCCTGAGGTGACGCTATCGAGTGCGAGCAGCGTGGCCTCGAGATCGCCGATGACGCCCTCGGCCTGCCCAGCGAGGGCGGTGTCGCCACGGCCGATCGCCTTGTTGACGGCGAGCCGGAGCTGCATGAGCTGGATCAGCGCGGCATTGGCCATCCCGGCTGCTGTGCTGTCATGCGCCTGGGCGGCGAGGGTACGGATCTCGTCAATGCTCGTGTAAAGCCGGGCGCCGGTGGGATCGAGCGTGAAGGCCACCGCCCGGTGCTTGGCGGCGTTCATCGCCGCCGCCTCATCCAGCCCGGTGGCGTAGGCGGGAAGCGCATCGCGCATACCGATGTAGCGCTGTCGGCGTTCGGCGTTGGTGCTGGCGCCAATCCGCTCGGCAACGATGTCCTGGAGCGGCTTGAGGCCGGCGCGGGCGGCATCGGCAAACGCGACATCGCCGGTGGCGGCAAGCAGGTCCGCGCTGTGGCGGACGGCGCCGAGGGCCAGGAGCGCGTCCTTGGCGACGGCACGGGAGGTGGCGACCATCTGATAGCGGGCAAGCTTGTGTTGGATATTGGCGACCGCCAGGTAGCCGGTGGCGCTGACGGCAGCGAACAGGGCGAGCACGAGGCCAAATCCGCCCATGATCTTGGCCCGCACGGGGAGGTTGGCAAGCCGTGCCGTCCGAGCAGCGGCAGCCGGTTTTGGCGGCAAGGGTGGAGTGGGCATGGGATTGGCCTCATGAGGGGCCGGGCTGCGTCCCGGAACACCGGCATCATGAGGAGCAAAGCTTTATGCGGCGTTACCGCCGCGGCCCAGGCGGCGCGATCCTAGACGATCGCGCCGGCCGGCCTAAGCAAACCCTCTCAGCTTTGCGCTCTTGCTGAATGCTAAGCTGGCTTTCGCCTGCAAGATGTTTGCAAATGCATCCATGGGCTGTCCTGCGAAAGCCTGCTTAGGGCTCGTTGGCGTGCAGCCGCTTCATCGCCTGATCCAGGTCGGCGATGAGGTCGGCCGGGTGTTCGAGGCCGACATGCAGGCGCATCATCGGGCCGCCGAAATCGCCGCTGCCGGCGGTGCGCGGCATGGTGCCGCTGGGCAACGCCAGGCTCTCGAAGCCGCCCCAGCTGGCGCCCATGCCGAAGAGTTGCAGGGCCTCGGCCACCGCTTCGATCTTTTCGGGGGCGAAGCCGGGCTGGAAGACCACGCCGAACAGGGAGCAGGCGCCGGTGAAGTCGCGCTTCCAGATGTCGTGGCCGCGGGCGCCGGGCAGCGCAGGGTGGAGGATTTCCTTCACCTCGGGACGGCCGGCAAGCCACTGGGCGACCTCGATGGCCGATTTCTCCTGGCGTTCCATGCGCACCGCCATGGTGCGCACGCCGCGGAGCGCGAGCCAGCAATCGTCGGGGCTGGCGTACATGCCGAGTTGGCCCGAGGTGCTGCGGACACGCTCCCAGTCGGGGTCGCTGTTCACGGTGATGGAGCCGAGCAGCACGTCCGAATGGCCGCCGACATATTTGGTCAGCGCCTGGATGGATACGTCGACGCCATGGGTGAAGGGCTGAAAATGATGGATGCCCCAGGTGTTGTCCATCAGCACCTTGGCGCCGTGCGTCTTGGCCACCGCGGACAGCGCCGGCACGTCCTGGACCTCGAAGGTGTGGCTGCCGGGACTTTCGAGGTAGAGCACCTTGGTGCTGGGCCGGAACAGCAGCGCGATGCCGGCGGCGTCGATGCAGGGGTCGTAGTAGGTGGTGGTCACGCCCATGCGGCTGAGGAAGTTGTCGCAGAAGCCGCGGACCGGGCCATAGACGGAATCGGGGATCAGCACATGGTCGCCGGCACCGAGATAGGCCAGCAGCGGCACGGTGCAGGCGGCGAGGCCGGAGGAGACGATCTGGCAGCGGGTGCCGCCTTCGATGTCGGCGATGACGTTCTCGAGCGGCCAATGGGTCGGCGTGCCGGCGACGCCATAGGTCAGCACCTGCTCCAGGCGGCGGGCCTGGTTGGTGCGGCGCTGGGCCATGTTTTCGACCAGCACGGTGGAACCGCGATGCACCGGCGGGTTGACGAAGCCATACACATGGGTGCCGGCGCGGCCGTTATGCGAGAGCCTTGTGAAGAGGTTTTTGCTGTCGGTCATGGTCCGGTCTCCACTTGTGTGTCGGTTCGGCCGCCCCATTCGGTCCAGGAGCCGTCATAGACGGCGCCGGCGGGCAGGCCGGCGCGGGTCATGGCCAAGGTGAGGATGCAGGCGGTGACGCCGCTGCCGCAGGAGGTCACCACGGGGCGGGATCCATCCACCCCGGCGGCAGCGAGGCGCGCCTTGAGCTGGTCGACCGGCAGCAGGGTCTGGTCGGGTGCCAGGAGTTCGGTGTAGGGCAGGTTGACGCTGCCCGGCATGTGGCCGGCGCGAATGCCCGGGCGGATTTCCGGGACTTCGGCGCGGAAGCGGTTGCCGGCGCGGGCGTCGAGCACCAGTTCGGCTTTGGAGGTGACGTTGGCGATGATGTCACCGACGCCGCGCAGGCGCTGGCCGCGGTAGGCCGGCAGGAAGTGGCCTTCGGCGGGGGGCGGGGCGTCACCGGCTTCGGTGATGCGGCCTTCCTTGATCCATTTGGGCAGGCCGCCGTCGAGCACGGCGGCTTTGTCGTGGCCGAAGAGGCCCATCAGCCACCAGCCGCGGGCGGCGGAGGCGAGGCCTTTCTGGTCGTAGAAGACGATCATGCTGGTGTTGGACACGCCGTAGGCCGCCATGATTTTGGCGAAGCGGCCGGGGGTGGGAACCATATGCGGCAGGGTGGTGTCGGGATCCGCGACTTCGTCGATATCGAAGAAGCGGGCGCCGGGGATATGGGCGGCGCGAAATTCCGCCATCGCGTCCTTGGGCTCGTTGGGCAGATACTTGGTTGTGTCGAACACAACAACCTCTCCCAGATAATCTGCCAGCCACTCCGTAGAAACCAAAGGCTTCACGCCACTCTCCCTGAATAAATTCGCAAAAGTTTTTTGCTTCTTTTTTCCAAAAAAGAAGATCTTGCTTTCTTTCTGCTACGCCGGCGCAATCACCATTCGCCGGTTTTGCTTGCCCTTGTTCTCGATCTTGACGATCGTCATGCGTCCGATGAGTCCGGTTCGCGCCACATGCGTGCCGCCGCAGGGCTGGAGGTCGATCGGCGTCGCGCCGTCACCGATGCGCACCAGGCGCAGCCGTCCGGTGCCGCGTGGCGGCTGGACCGAGAGGGTGCGGACCAGGCCGGGATTGGTGTCGAGCACGGCCTCGTCGACCCATTCGGTGCTGACCGGATGGTCGGCGGCGATGAGGGCGTTCAGCGCGGCCTCGACATCCTCTTTCGCCGGCGGGTTGGCGAGGTCGAAATCGAGCCGGGACTTGTCGGCGTTGACGGCGCCGCCGGTGACCGCGACCCCGGGGAGCACGGCGCAAAGCAGATGCAGGGTGGTGTGCATGCGCATCAGCGCGTGGCGGCGGGCCTCGTCGAGGGCGCAGGTGACTTCGGCGCCGATCGGCGGCAGGGCGGCGCCGGCGGCGGGAATGTGGCGGATTGCCTCGCCGTCGCCCTTCAGCGTGTCGGCGATGGCGGTCTCGCCGCCGGGCCAGCGCAGGGTCCCGCTGTCGCCGGCCTGGCCGCCGGAGCGGGCGTAGAAAATGGTGCGATCAAGCTCGATCGACTCCGCGGTGGCGGACACGACGCGCGCACTGCAGGTCATCAGCGCCGCATTGTCCATGTAGAGCCGTTCGGTCATCCGCGGTCCTTCCAAGTTGCGCGGACAGACTACCGCGCCGGGGCGGCGCTGCCCACCCGGCGGCGCGCAAGGCTGGGCGGATCAGTCGATCTGGGCCGCCTTGACCAGTTCGCGCACCGCGGCGGCGGCGGTGGGGCCCTTCACCGCTTCGCGCCACAGCGATTCGGCGACGCGCTGATGCGCCGCGATGGCCTCATCGGCGCCGGTGATCATGGCCACGCCGAGGGCCGCACTCGGCGCCGTGTCGGGCCGGAACGGATTGACCGCCAGGGTGGCGCGGTCGCGGGCGCGCAGGATCTTGAAGGTGCCGGACGGTTCGGCGGCGGGCAGCAGGCCGAACTGGAGGCCCATGGGTTCGGCCTCCATCATATCGGCGACGTGCATCAGCTCGGCTGCCGCGGCCTGGCGGCAGAGGCGCCGCATGCGATCGGAGACGGGCAGGCCGGGCGCAATGCCGTGTTCGAGAAACTGACGCATCCTTGTGGCGGGGATCATGTTGATGATGCTGGGCCGGCGCGAGGTGTACATGCGCTTGCGGGCGCCCAGGATGCCCAGAATCTGCTCGGCCGCCGCGCGCGCGACGGCGCGGTCGGTGCCCGGCTGTTCCGCCGCTTCGGCCAGGGCGGCGGCCAGGGCGTTGTCGTAGACCTCGGTGGTGGTGAGGTAGCACAGGATGCCATCGACCTGGAGGAGCTGCTCGGCGGTCTCCTCGATCTGGCGGATGCGCTCCATGTAGCCGACCGGGCGATTGTAGTATTCGACGCCAATGCCGAGCAGCGACAAAGGCGATATCTTGAGCAGTTCGGCCAGCCGCTGAATGGTGTCGAGCTTGATCACCTCGCCCTTCTCGTAGCGGTAGAGGGCGGCGCGCGAGACCCCGAGGCGGGCGGCGATCTCCTCGGCGCGCAGACCGGATTCGAGGCGGTAGGCGCGCAACTGCTGGCCGATTTCGGTGAAGCGCATGGTGAGAGCCCTTTCAATCGCTGAGACAGCCCGCACGATCGGCGGCGGCTGTCTCAGAATTCTATTCTGAGCCCATCTTATGGGTAAACGCCAGGTTAATTCAACTCGTCGCCGCGGCGTGGGACGGCGGCTCACGGATTTATGACACAGGCAGGACGGAATCACCGGGATTGCGCAGTGATTCCGTCCTGGCATCGCCTTGTTCCGCGCCGCCCGGGCGCGCCCGCGCCCAAGCAAACCCCCTCAGGTCAGCGCTCTTGCTGAAAGCTAAGCTGGCTATCGCCTGCACGATGTTTGCAAATGCATCCGTGGTCCGTCCCGCGAAACCTGCTTAGGCAGTCTCGATGCCAGCCAGGTGCTCGATGGCGCGGACCATCGCCGAGTGGTCCTGCTCGGCCCCGCCCAGGGCGGTGACGACCGAGAACATCTGCTGCGCCAGCGCGGTGTTGGGCAGGGCCATGCCCATTTCCTTGGCCGAGGACAACGCGAGGTTGAGGTCCTTCTGGTGCAGGCGGATACGGAAGCCCGGGTTGAAGGTGCGGTTGATCATGCGCTCGGCATGGACTTCGAGGATGCGCGAGGAGGCGAAGCCGCCGGACAGGGCCTGGCGGACCTTGGCGGGGTCGGCGCCTGCCTTTTTGGCGAAGGTCAGCGCTTCAGAGACGGCCTGGATGTTCAGCGCGACGATGATCTGATTGCAGACCTTGCAGACCTGGCCGGCGCCGGCCTCGTTGCCGACATGGGTGATGTTCTTGCCCATCAGCTCGAACAGCGGCAGCGCGCGGGCGAAGGCGGCTTCGGTGCCGCCGGCCATGATGGTGAGGCTGGCGGCCTTGGCGCCGACCTCGCCGCCGGAGACCGGGGCATCGACGTAGTCGCAGCCGAGCTTGTTGATGCGTGCGGCATAGTCCTTGGTGGCGATGGGCGAGATCGAGGACATGTCGATCACCAGCTTGCCCTTGGTCAGCCCCTCGGCCACGCCGTGGGCGCCGAACAGGACGGCTTCGACGTCGGGGGTGTCGGGGACCATGACGATGATCACATCGGAGGCTTCGGCGACGGCGGCGGCGTCACCCAGGACATGGGCGGCGGCGCGGACCTCGTCGGCCAGGCTGCGGCGATCGGGCACGTAAAGCTCGTGGCCGGCAGCCTTGAGGTTGAGCGCCATCGGGCGGCCCATGATGCCCAGGCCGATGAATCCGATTTTCATGTGAGGTCTCCCGATTGATGTTGGGTCAGACGCCGAAGGCCTGGCGCCAGGCAAGGCCGGCGAGCGTGTCGCCGGCGGGGCGGTATTCGCAGCCGATCCAGCCGTCGTAGCCCAGTTCGTCGATGCGGCGGAAGACGTAGGGCCAGCCGATTTCGCCGGTGCCGGGTTCGTTGCGGGCGGGGACATCGGCGAGCTGCATGTGGGCGATGATGGGCATATGCAGTTCCATCCGCTTGGTGATGTCGCCCTCGGTGATCTGGCAGTGGTAGATGTCGAACTGGAGGCTGACTTTCTCGGCCCCTATGGCGGCGATCACGGCGGCAGCCTGGGCCATGGTGTTGAGGTGGAAGCCCGGCATGTCGCGGTGGTTGATCGGCTCCAGACACAGGCGGACGCCGGCGGCGGCGGCCAGTTCGGCGGCCCAGCCGATGTTCTGTGCATAGAGCGCGGCGGCGGTGCCGAAGGCGACCTCCGGGCCCGGGATGCCGGCCATGCAGTGGACGAGTTTGCAGTCGAGCGCCGCGGCGTAGTCGAGCGCCTGCTTCACGCCGTCACGGAACTGGGACTGCCGGCCGGGCAGCGAGGCCATGCCGCGCTCGCCCTTGGCCCAATCACCCGGCGGCATGTTGAACAGGACCTGGGTGAGCCCGTTGTCGTCGAGCCGCCGGCGGATGTCGGCGGCGGGGAAATCGTAGGGAAAGAGGAATTCCACCCCCTTGAATCCGGCCTGTGCGGCGGCGGCGAAGCGGTCGAGGAAGGGGACCTCGTTGAACATCATGGACAGGTTGGCGGCGAGACGGGGCATCGGGCGGTCCTCCACGGTTGGCCGGACCCTAGCCGGACGGGGGCGGTTTGGGTAGGCGGGGGGCTTGGGCGGGCTGCGGGCGCATGGCAGACTGCGCGCAGAAGGCCGCCACGGCCAGCAAGGGGAACGCAGATGAACGATACCGCCATCATCACGACACAGCCGGTGCGGGACCAGGTCAGTCCCGCCGAGTGGCAGGCGCGGGTCGATCTGGCGGCCTGCTATCGGCTGGTCCATCACTACGGCATGGATGAGATGGTGGCGAACCACATCTCCGTTCGCGTGTCGGGCGAGCCGGGGCGGTTCCTGCTCAATCCCTACGGCTTGTTGTATGACCAGATGACGGCGTCGTGCTTCGTCAAGGTGGACGAAGAGGGGCGCACATTGTTCGACACCACAGGGCTCGGCGCGAACAAGGCGGGGTTCGTGATCCACAGCGCGGTGCACATGGCCCGGCATGATGTGGATTGCGTGATCCATACCCACTCGCTGGCGGGGATGGCGGTGTCGGCAATGGAATGCGGGTTGCTGCCGATTGCGCAATCGTCCATGCGCTTCAGTGATATCGGCTACCACGAGTTCGAGGGCCCGGCTTTGAACCTGGATGAGAGGGCGCGGCTGGTGGCCGATCTCGGCGATCGCGAAGTAATGATCCTGCGCAACCACGGCCTGCTGGTCACGGGGACGAGCATCGCCGAGGCGTTCAACAACCTGTTCCGGCTGGAGCGGGCGTGTCAGTTGCAGGTGATGACATTGTCCTGCAACACGCCGCTGCGGATGCCCTCGCGCGAGGCGGTGGCGCAGACCAACCGCATCTTCATGCCGACGGGCGAGCGCCGCCGCGGGCTGCTGGAATGGCCCGCCCTGCTGAAGCGCCTGGACCGTATCGATCCGAGTTTTCGCGACTGATACGAGCCACTGGAATGCCGGACCCTTGCAGCCATTCCAGTGGCTGGTATCGCGCGCCGGGTTGGTGGGCGGCGGCCCGCAAAAAGAGACTCATCCCAGCCACCGTTGACCCATGCTTCATGGGTCAACGGTGGCTGGGATGAAGACGCGGAGCGTTCATCCGCCTCATCGCCCCCCGCGAAGCAAGCTTGAGGGTGAACGCACCAGCGCGCGCGCTGCCCCCGATCAGCGCGCCTCCGCCATACCCCCGATCAGCCCGGCCAGCCGCGCCACCCGCCGCCCCAGATAGGCCGCGGTGAGCAGGTCCCCCGCCTGCGGCCCGCCGTCGCCGATTTCGGCAACCACGCCCGCCTGGCACCCGAGCCGGTTGCGGCCCTGCGGATCGATCCCGCCGGGAATGTCGAGATTGCACCAGATCATCCCGTGCTGCGCCGCCAGCACGCCGAAATAGGCCAGCGTCGCCGCCTGGTCGCCGTTCGGACACGCCCCGCAGGTGAAGCCGGCTGCAACCTTGTTCGCCCAGCGCTGGCCCGTCCAGCGCTCGCTGGTCGCATCGGCGAAGGCTTTGAACGGTGCCGCCGGGCCGCCCATATAGGTCGGGCTGCCGAAGATGATGGCGCCGCTGCGGTCGAGCCTTGCGAGCAGCGCGGCATCGATGAAACGGCCCTCGACGATCGCGGCCCCCCTGATTTCGTACAGCGTCACGGCGCCGAAATCGCCGGCCCCCTGCGCCACCGCGCGCGCCAGTTGCGCCGTCGCCCCGGCCGCGGAGAAATAGACGATGGCGATCTCAAGCATCGCGACGCCTAGAACACCGCCGCCGCCGCCCGCAGCGCCAGCGCCAGCGCCAGCAACACCAGCGAACTGAGGGTGAACACCGCGAACCGCACCATGATCACGTTCACCGTCGCCTGCACCAGGCTATGCACCACCCGCAGCGCCACATAGGCCCAGGCCAGCCCGGCATTCGGCCCCGCCCCGGCGCCCGCCAGCGCCAGCACCAGCGCCACCGCATAGAACAGCGTCGGCTGCTCCATCAGGTGATTGTAGTTGTCCGCCTTCCAGCGCACCTCGGGCGGCAGCGCCGCCGCCAGCTCCCCCGGCGCCCGCCGCGGATCGAGCGAAACCTTCGCCCGCCGCATCGCCGGAATCCGCACCGCATACATCCAGCCCCACATCACAAAGCTCCACAACACCAACGCAATCACCGGCGCCAACACTGGGCTGTGCATGAACCCCTCCCCTCCCGACAGAGCCCCACGCCCTATCCCGCACTAACCCTATGACGCCCCCCCGCCCTCGTCCAATCTCCACAGTTGACACATACCAACCAGTCGGTATTTTCTCTCATGCCCACCCCAGCCACCCCCCCCAACGCCCGCACCCGCCTCCTTCACGCCGCCCTCGACGTGATCCGCGCCCAGGGCTACGCAGCCACCACGCTCGACGATCTCTGCGCCTCCGCCGGCGTCACCAAGGGCGCCTTCTTCCACCATTTCCCTTCCAAAGAAGCCCTCGGCGTCGCCGCCGCCGAACACTGGTCCACCACCACCGCCGCCTTCTTCGCCACCGCCCCCTACCACCACCATGCCGACCCGCTCGATCGCCTCCTCGGCTACATCGATTTCCGCGCCGATCTCCTCCAAGGCCCCCCGGCCGCCTTCACCTGCCTCGCCGGCACCCTGGTCCAGGAAGTCTTCGACACCAGCCCCCCCATCCGCATAGCCTGCGCCGAAGGCATCTTCGCCCACGCCCAACGCCTCGAACCCGACATCGAAGCCGCCATCGCCCAGTACGGCGTCCCCGACCTCGACGCCCGCTCCCTCGCCTTGCACACCCAGGCCGTCCTCCAGGGCGCCTTCATCCTCGCCAAAGCCCAGGGCGGCCCCGAACTCGCCCGCGAAAGCGTCGCCCACCTGCGCCGCTACATCCTCCTCCTCTTCCGCCCCCACAGCCCCCACGGAGCCCCCCATGCCAACTGAACCCAGCCCGTTCATCTGGTACGAACTCATGACCACCGACCCCACCGCCGCGAGCGCCTTCTACGGCGCCGTCGTCGGCTGGACCGTGACCGACAGCGGCCAGCCCGGCATGGACTACCGCATCATCCAGGCCGGCTCCTCCGGCATCGGCGGCGTCCTGACCCTCCCGCCCAATGCCACCGGCATGGAACCGGGCTGGTTCGGCTACGTCGCCGTCCCCGATGTCGACGCCACCATCGCCGCCGTCACCCAATCCGGCGGCAGCCTCTGCATGCCCGCCACCGACATCCCAATGTCGGCCGCATCGCCATGATCCGCGACCCCCAGGGCGCCGCCCTCTACATCATGGCCCCCGCAAACGCCGGCATCAGCACCGCCTTCGCCCGCGGCAAACCGGGCCACGCCGGCTGGAACGAACTGCGCACCACCGATGCCCCCGCCGCCTTCGCCTTCTACAGCGCCCATTTCGGCTGGGGGAAATCCGGCGAGATGGATATGGGTCCGATGGGCCCCTACATCCTCTTCAACACCGGCGCCGAGCAGACCGGCGGCATCATGCGCAGCCCCAACTTCCCGCACCCGATGTGGCTCGCCTACTTTACCGTCGACGACATCGATGCCGCCGCCGCCCGCCTGCAAACCGCCGGCGGCAGCCTCGTCTGGGGCCCCCAGGAAGTCCCCGGCGGCGATCACGTCCTCCACGGCCGGGACCCCCAAGGCGCCCTCTTCGCCCTCCTCGGCCCGAAACACGCCTGAGCATGACCCCCATCAAGCCCTGCCTCTGGTTCAACGGCCGGGCCCAAGAGGCCGCGCGCTTCTACGTCTCGCTCTTCGCCGATGCCACCATCGGCGCCATCTCCCGCTACGGTGCCGGCGGCCGCTTCCCCGCCGGCACCGCCCTGGTCGTCGAATTCACCCTCGCCGGCCGCCCCTTCCAGGCCCTCAACGGCGGCCCCGAATACGCCTTCACCCCGGCCATCTCCCTCTCCATCGCCTGCCCCGACGCCGCCGAGGTCGACCGCATCTGGACCGCGCTCACCACCAACGGCGGCACTCAAGGCCGCTGCGGCTGGGTCACCGACCGCTTCGGCGTCTCCTGGCAGGTCGTCCCCGACGGCCTCGGCGCCCTCCTCTCCGACCCCGACCCCGCCCGCGCCGGCCGCGCCATGAAGGCGATGCTCGGGATGAGCAAGCTCGACCTCGCCGCCATGCAGGCCGCCGCCGGCCCACAAGCCACCTGAATCCGCCCAACCGCCTCATGGCCGGGCTGCACCCGCCGGGGTTGCGCCGCCGCGCCCAGGCTGAGCAAATCACGTCCTGACAACGGTCGGCCCCAACGGCCGAAGCGACAGGAGCGAAACCCCATGACCAAGAAACCCCGCGGCCGGCTGTTTTTCGCCAATCCCGGCCCCACCAACATCCCCGACTCGATCCTCCACGCCCAGGCCCACCACGCGGTCGACTTCATGGACGCCGACTTCATGGCGCTCTACCAGGGCTGTGTCGACGGCGTGAAGCGCGTGCTCCGCACCACCCAGCATCTGTTCTTCTACACCGGCTCCGGCCACGCCGCCTGGGAAGCCAGCCTGGTCAACCTGCTCTCCCAGGGCGACCGCATCCTCATCATCGAAACCGGCAATTTCTCCGAATCCTGGGGCCGCATGGCCGCGGCGCTCGGCATCGAAGTCCAGACCGTGGCCGCCGACTGGCGCACCGGCGTCGACATCGCCGCCGTCCAGGCCGCCCTGGCCGCCGACACCGGCCACGCCATCAAGGCCGTCTGCGCCGTCCACAACGAGACCGCCACCGGCATGGTGCTGCCGCTGCCCGCCATCCGCGCCGCCATCGACGCCGCCGGCCATCCCGCCCTGTTCCTCGCCGACACCATCTCCTCGCTCGGCTCGATCGATTTCCGCTTCGACGAATGGGGTATCGATTGCGCCGTCGGCGGTTCGCAGAAGGGCCTCATGCTGCCCACCGGCCTGTCCTTCACCGGCGTCTCCAACAAGGCGATGGAGGTCCACAAATCCTCCAAGCTGCCCAAGGCCTATTTCAACTGGACCGCGATGCTCACCCGCCCGCACAAGAGCTTCATCGGCACCGTGCCGACCAGCTTCTTCTACGGCCTGCAGGAAGCCATGCGCCTGATCCATGATGTCGAAGGGCTCGACGACGTCCTCGCCCGCCACCACCGTCTCGGCGAAGCCGTCCGCCGCTGCGTCCAGCATTGGTCCGGCAACAACGGCCCGCAATTGTTCGGCACCACGCCGTCGCGCCTGTCCGACTCCGTCACCGCCGTGCTCATGCCGGAAGGCTGCAACGCCGAGGACATTCGCAAAACCGCCCTGTCGCGCTTCAACGTCTCGCTCGGCGGCGGCCTCTCGCGCCTCAACGGCAAGGTCTTCCGCATCGGCCATCTCGGCGACCTCAACGAGCCCATGATCCTCGGCACCCTCGCCGTGGTGGAACTGGCGTTCAAGATCAACAACGTGCCCCACACCAACGGTGGCGTCGACGCCGCGATCGCCTACCTCGCCGACGCCGGCTGAGCCGGACGCCTGCCCTTCCGGCTCAGCCGGAAGCCTATCCTTCCGGCTGAATGGTCACCGTCAGGGCCCCGATCTTCTCGATCGTGGCGGTGACCTGATCGCCCACGCTCAGGAACGTGCCCTTGGGCGCGCCCACTCCGGCCGGCGTGCCGGTCAGGATCACGTCGCCGGGGTCCAGCGTCATGATCCGCGAGGCGGTGGCGATCTGCTCGGCGATGCTGAAGATCATCCCGCCGGTCCGCGCGTTCTGCTTGGTCTCCCCGTTCACGCTCAGCGACAGCGCGAGGTCCATGGCATCGCCGATCTCGTCGGCCGGGATCAGGCGCGGACCCATCGGGCAGCAGGTGTCGTGGCCTTTGCCGGCGACCCAGTCGAGCTTGTAGAACGTCTCCGGCGCCCGGTTGTGGTCGCGCGCGGAGAAATCGATCGCCACCGTGTAGGCCGCGACATGATCGAGCGCATCCGCCACCGTCACATTGCGCGCGGTCTTGCCGATCACCAGCGCCAGCTCGACCTCCCAGTCCATCGCATTTGTGCCGATCGGCTTGCGCACGGTGGCGCCGGGCCCGACCACGGCGTTGCGCGGCGGCTTGAAGAAGAAGAACAGGCGCTGCGCCTCCTTGCGCAAATCCTGCACCCCCATCTCGGCAGAGTGGTCGTAGTAATTGGCTCCGGCGCAAAGGATCTTGCCGGGGAACTGGAGCGGTGCCAGCACTTCGAGATCATCCGCCAACGCCGGCGCCGTGGGTTTCGCCGCCCGCAGATGCGCCACCCAGCGCGGCCAGTCCTCGAACAGCGCGGCAACGGTGGCGGGGGCGCCGAGGTCGGTCAGCCGGTAGGTCTTGCCGTCGATGGTGGCACAGCCGATGGCGGCGCCATCGAGCCTGAGGGTCTGAAGCGCGAGGGTCATTTCCACTTTGCCAGATAGAAGCGGGGGAGTTCGTCGGGATAGGGCTTGAAGTCGAGCTGCCGGGAGAAGCCGTAGGTGGTCACCGAGGTGTAGAGCGGCAGGATATGGGCGTTCTCGCTGATGCGCTTGAGCGCGGCGCTGTAGGCGAGCTTGCGCTGGGCCGGATCGGTGCTGGTGCCGCCTGATTTGACCAGGGCGGTGATTTCGGCGTCACGGCTCTGGTCGGTGTTGGTGCCGCCGAAGAAGTAGGGAAGGATCGCCGAGGCGTCGTTGATCGAGTAGCTGCCCCAGTTGCCCAATGTCAGCGGCGCGCTGCCGTCCAGCGTGCGGCGCAGCGCGGCCGACACCTGGAGATGGCTGATCCGGGCATTGATGCCGACGGCGCGCAGATAGTTCTGCACCGCGCCTTCGACCGGGGCGATGAAGTAGGAGACGATCTCGGTCTCGAACCCGTTGGGATAGCCGGCCTCGGCCAGCAGCGCCTTGGCCTTGGCGGGATCGTAGTCGTAATGGACCGCGACCGAGGCGTCGCAGCCGAACTGGGACGGGTAGCAGGCGGTATCCGGCACCCGCGCGCCGCCCTGGATCAGCTTCTCCGCGATGGTCTTGCGGTCGATCGCATGGGCGATCGCCTGACGGACCTTGACCTTGGTCATCGGATTGTCCGCCCCGGTGCGCCCGGCGCCGTCCATGCCGAGGAAGTTCACCCGCATGGTCTCGGCCCGCATCCCCTGGAGATTGGGCATGCGGGCGACATTTTCGAAGTTGTCGGGGATGAAGTTCCAGGTCCAGTCGGCCTTGTTGCCGATCAGCTCGTTCAGCGCGGTGGTGGCGTCGGTCACCTCATGGACGACAAGACGGCGGATCGCCGGGCGGCCTTTGGGACTGTCCTTGTAGTAGCCCTCGTAGCGCTCCATCTCGATCCACGAGACGCCATCGACCTTGGCTATCCGGTACGGCCCGGCGCCGATGGGCTGGCGCGAGTAGCCGTCCTTGCCCATCTTCTCGCGGCTCGCCTTGGGCCAGATCGGCGTGACCATCGACAGATATTCGGTCGCCGCCGGAAACACCTGCTTGAGCTTCACCCGCACCGTGTAGTCATCGACCTTCTCGGCCCCCGCCATCCACGCATAGTTGGACGGCACCGAAACCAGCTTGTCCGTCAGGATGCCGTTCAACGTATAGACCACGTCATCGGCGCTGAACGGCGTGCCGTCGTGGAACGTCACGCCGCGGCGCAGGGCGAACTCGATGGTGGTGTCGTCGACATATTTCCACGCCGTCGCCAGCGCGCCCTTGACCGTGAACGTCTCGGGATCGCGGGCGAGCAGGCCGTCAAAAGCCTGGGTGTGCATCACCAGCCCGGCGCGCAGCTCGTTGTAGTAGGGGTCGACATCGGGGATCTGGTCCCAGATCACGACCCGCAGCGTGTCCGCCGATTTCTGAGCCGCCGCCGGTCCAGCCATGAGGCCAAGGGCGGCGACGGCGCCAAACAGGATGCTGCGCGTGCTCATCGGATTACTTCCACGTCGCCATGTAGAAGCGCGGCAGCTCGTCCGGATAGGGCTTGAAGTTGAGCTGCTTGCTGACGCCGTAGGTGACGACCGAGTTGAACAGCGGCAGGAACATGACGTTCTCGGTGATCATCTTGATCGCGGCCGAGTAGTTCTTGCGGCGCTCGTCGGGGTTGATGCTGGAGCCGCCAGCATCGACCAGCTTCTGCAGCTCGGGATTGCGGATGTAATCCTGGGTGCCGCCGTTGACGAAGGCCGGCAGGTAGGCCGAGGCGTCGTTGATGGAGTAGCTGCCCCAGTTCGAAAGCACCATCGGGTTGCTCCCCTCGATCCCGCGCTGGATGACCGCGCTGACCTGGAGCTGCGAGATCTTGGCCTTGATGCCGACCGCGGCGAGGTAGCCCTGGGTGGCGGCGGCGAATTGCGGCAGCAGGAAGGTGACCAGCTCGGTCTCGAAGCCATTGGGGTAGCCGGCCTCGGCGAGCAGCGCCTTGGCCTTGGCGGGGTCGTAGTCGTAGCGCACGGCGGCGGCCTGGTCGCAGCCGAACTGGGTGGGGAAGCAGGGCGTGTCGATCTGGCGCGAGCCACCTTTCATCAGGTTCTTGGCCATGTCGCCACGGTTGATGGCGTGGGCGATGGCCTGCCGCACCTTGACCTTGGTCAGCGGGTTGTCGGCCCCGGTGCGACCGGCGACGTCGAGCCCGATATGGTTGACGCGCATCGCCTCTCCCCAGATCGCGTTGAGGTTGGGCATGCGGGCGACATTCTCGAAATTGTCGGGGATGAAGTTCCAGGTCCAATCGGCCTTGCCGCCGAGCAATTCGTTCAGCGCCGTCGTGCTGTCCGTCACCTCGCGCAGGATCAGCTTGCGGATCGCCGGCTTCGGCTTGGGGCTGTCGGCGTAGTAGTCCTCGAAGCGCTCGAACTCGATCTGGCTGACCCCGTCAACCCTGGTGATCTTGTACGGCCCGGCGCCGACCGGGGCCTTGGAATAGGCCTCGACGCCGACGCGCTCGCGATAGGCTTTCGGCATCACCGGCAGCACCATCGCGATATACTCGATGGCGGCAGGAAAAATGCGCTTGAGCTTCACCCGCACGGTGAAATCGTCGACCTTCTCGGCCCCCTGCATCCAGGAATAGTTGGACGGCACCGAGAGCAGCTTGTCGGTCAGGATCGAATTGAAGGTATAGACCACGTCATCGGCGCTGAACGGGCTGCCGTCGTGGAACTTCACCCCCTTGCGCAGGGTGAATTCAAGCGTGGTGTCGTCAGTGTATTTCCACGAGGTCGCCAGCAGCGGCTTGATCGCGAAGGTTTCCGGGTCGCGATAGACCAGCCCGTCCCAGGCGTGATGGGAGATGACGATCCCGTCGCGGATCTGGTTGTAGTAGGGCGTGATGTCCGGGACCTGGGTGTAGTTCACCGCGCGCAGGGTGTCGGCCGATTTCTGCGCCTGCGCCGGGGCGGCGATGGCAAGGGCGGCGAGGGCGGTGGCGGCGGCGAACAGCTTCGCGTGGCGGATCATCGGTCGTGCTCCCATGGGTTGGCGTCGACGGTAGAGGCGCGGCGGCCAGGCGGCAAGGCGGCCACCGCGGTTGTTTCTGTGGCGTTCGAAGAGAGGATGTTCAGCCCATCGACGAATTGAACGCGCCGCCATCGAGGACCAGGTTCTGGCCGACGATGAAGCTGGAGGAGACGGCGCAGAGGAAGGCGCAGGCATCGCCGAATTCGGCCGGATCGCCGGCCCGTCCGGCCGGCGTGTCCTTCATCCGGTGAGCGATCTCCTCCTCCAGGCTGCGCCCCGACTTGGCGGCAAACCCGGCCATCGTGCCCTTCAGCCGGTCGGTCAGGAACGGCCCGGGCAGCAGCCCGTTGATGGTGACGTTGTGGCGCGCGACCTGGCGGGCAAGCCCCGCGACAAACCCGGTCAACCCGGCCCGCGCGCCGTTGGACATGCCGAGATGAGCGATCGGCGATTTCACCGAGGCCGAGGTGATGTTGACGATACGGCCGAACTTGCGCGCGATCATGCCGTCGACCACGGATTTGATGAGGAAGATCGGAGTCAGCATGTTGGCATCGACCGCCTTGATCCAGTCCTCGCGGTCCCAGTCGCGGAAATCGCCGGGCGGCGGGCCGCCGGCATTGTTGACGAGGATGTCGGGCTCCGGACAGGCGGCCAGAGCCGCCGCACGCCCGGCCTCGGTGGTGATGTCGCCGGCCACCGTGGTGACCTTGGCCCCCGTGGCGGCGCGGATTTCGGCAGCGGTGGCTTCGAGCGTCGCCGCCGTGCGGGCGGTGATGACGAGATCGACCCCCTCGCGTGCCAACGACATGGCGCAGGCGCGGCCGAGGCCCTTGGAGGCGGCGCAGACGATGGCCTTCTTGCCCTTGAGTCCGGTATCCATGTGGTGATCTCCCTTTTTACTCGGCTAACGCTGGATTTTTTCCATTTCCGCGCGGATCGCATCCGGGATCGGCACCGGGCGCATGGTGGCGCGGTCGCAATAGACATGGACGAAATGGGCCTCGGCGGAAACGACGTCATTGTCCTCGCGGAACACCCCGCAGGCATAGCGCACCGAACTGCGGCCGAGCTTTTCGATGGCGATCCCGATGCTCACCGCGTCGGGATAGGAAATCTCGGACAGATAGCGGCAGCCGGTTTCGGCGACGATGCCGATCACCGGGCTGGTGGCGATGTCGAGCAGCCCGTTGGTGATCAGGAAGCGGTTCACCGCGGTGTCGATCCACGAATAATAGATGACGTTGTTGACGTGGCCGAACGGGTCATTGTCCATCCACCGCGTCGTGATCGGGGTGAACCAGCGGAAATCGGCGCGGGTCGGGGGCTTGGGGCGGCTCATGCTTGGTCCGAATACTGGCAGGGGCGGATAACACATGGTTTGCCGGACGCGGGCAAGCCGGGCCGGCTTGGTGGACAGGCCTGCCGGTGGGGAGTAGATCGGCGACGGCATCTTGATCGAGACGGCACCGACGATGGTATTTCTGCTGCGGGTTGTAATCGGGCTCGCTTTGCTGGCCTTGCCGCTGCCGGCGCTGGCGCATGCCATCCTGCTCGACGGCACGCCCGCAGCGGGGCAAACGATCCCGTCCGGCACGCTGCACGTCGCGCTGCGCTTCAACAGCCGGATCGATGCCGCCCGCTCGCGCATCACGCTGCTGCATGACGGGGCCTCGCGCGTGCTGAAAATCGCCGCCGGCGCCACGCCGGACATCGTTGTCTCCGACATCGCGATCGCCCCGGGCGCGCAGGTGCTGCGCTGGCAGGTGCTCGCGGTGGACGGGCACATCACGCGCGGCGAAATCCGCTTCACCGCGGGGGCCGGGCAGTGAGCCTGCTGGTCGACCTGTTCGGCTATCTCGCCATCGTCATCCACGGGCTGGTGATCGCGGCGCAGTCGGTCGCGGTCGGCTCGGTGCTGTTCCTCGTGCTGCTCGCCCGCCCACTCGGCTGGATGCTGGGGCCGGCGGATGCGGCGGTGCGGGCGGCCACGCTGCGCCTGGTTCGCTGGGGTGCGCTCGGCCTGGTCGTCGCCGAGGCGGCGCGGCTGGGGCTCGATGGCGCGGTCCTGATCGGCACGGTCGAGCTGACGGTAGCGGAGGTGGCCACGGCTGCCTTCGCCGAGGCGGGGTTGGCCAAAATCCTGGCGGCGCTGCTGTTGGCCGTGCTGGCACGGCCGCGCATGCCGGGGCTGCTGCTGCTGGCGCTTGCGGCGGCGATCCTGGCGGCGGGAACGGCGACGACCCATGCCGCAGCCCGGCTCGACAACCGAGACATCCTGCTGGCCGCCGCCGCGCTGCACCAGTTCGGCGCGGCGCTGTGGATCGGCGGCATTCCGGCCTTCGTCGCCGCGCTGGCACGGGTGGACGAGCGCGCCGGCTGGCGCGTGCTGGGCGAGCGGTTCTCGCGTATCTCGACGCTCGGGGTCGCCTGCATCCTGCTCAGCGGCGGCGCCCTGTCATGGTTCTTCATCCGCGACCCCTCCGGCTTCTACGGCACCGCCTATGGCGTCATGGTGGGGGCCAAGATCGGCTTGTTCCTGATGCTGCTGGCCCTCGGCTACGGCAATTTCCGCGCCGTCGGCCTGCTGCGCGCCGGCGATGCCGGCAAGGTGGTGCGGCTGCGCCGCTTCGCCGAGGCCGAGATCGGCATCGGCTTCTCCATCTTCTTCGCCGCCGCCTCGCTGACCTCGGTGCCGCCGGCGATCGATCTCAGGGCCGACCGGGTGAGCGTGCAGGAGATCATCGCGCGCAACACCCCGCGCCTGCCGCGGCTGGTCTCGCCCGATCACGACGTGTTGACCCTGCCCGCCCTCCAGGCCCAGCTCGACGCCGAGGCCGCGGCCAATGCCGCCAAGCCCTCGCCCGCCTTCGTGCCGGGCTCGGGCGAAATCCCGCCGCGCAATGCCGAGGACATCGCGTGGTCCGAATACAACCATCACTGGTCCGGCCTGTTCGTGGTGGCGATCGGGCTGCTGGCGCTGCTCAACCGGGCCGGATTCGGGCCGGCGCGGCACTGGCCGCTGGTGTTCCTGGGGCTGGCCGCCTTCCTGTTCGTGCGCTCGGACCCCGAGGTCTGGCCGCTCGGACAGATCGGATTTTTCGATTCGCTGCGCGATGTCGAGGTCTTGCAGCACCGCTTTTTCGTGCTGCTGATCGTGGTGTTCGGGCTGTTCGAATGGCGCGTCCGGGCGTTCGGCTGGCGCAGCCGCGGCGCGGCGCTGGTGTTTCCGCTGGTCACCGCGATCGGCGGCGCGGCACTGCTGACCCACAGCCACGCCATTGCCAACATCAAGGACCAGCTGCTGATCGAGCTGACCCACACGCCGCTGGCGCTGGCCGGGATCGCGGCGGGGTGGGCGCGCTGGCTGGAAATCCGCCTCGATCCGCCCGAAAGCCGCTGGGCCGGCTGGGTGTGGCCGGTCTGTTTCGTGCTGGTCGGCGCGATCCTGCTGATTTACCGTGAGGCATGATGACCAAGGCGGCACATATCCTGCTGGTCGACGACGATCCCTCGGTGCTGGAACTGACCGGCGAACTGCTGGAGATGTCCGGCTATACGGTGGTGCGCGAAGGCACCGGGCGGGCGGCGGTCGAGCGGCTGCTCGCCGGCGAGGCCTTCGATGCGCTGGTGACGGACCATTCGATGCCGGAGATGACGGGGGAGGAGCTGATCCTGCGGGTGCGGCTGCTGGCGCCCGACCTGCCGTGCCTGCTGGTGACCGGCCATGGCGACGGCATCGACCTGGCCGAGGGCATCACGATGCTGCGCAAGCCGTTCCGCGCGATCCAACTGGCCGGGGCGATCGAGGCGCTGCTGGCCGCGGGGCGGCAGGAACACGGGCGCTAGAGGCAGGCGGAAGAAGTTCTTTTTGTGAACAAAAAGAACCAAAAAAACTTTTTGCCCGTTTCTTGCCTCCTGCGCGGCTCGTCACATCCGTCCTCGCCGCAGGCAACAACGGGTAAAGTTTTTTTGCTTCTTTTTTTCCAAAAAAAGAAGCCCTTCCTACCCTTGACTTGCTTCACTGCCACCCTGGGGTGTAACCTCTCGCGCTTCGACAGTCCCCGAACGAGGTCCCCGACATGAATCCGCCGCTCCTGAATTCGGCCGCCGCGCGCGACATCGCCAACGTCCTGCACCCCAACACCGACCTCAAGATGCACCAGGAAAACGGCCCCGTGGTGATTTCACGCGGCGAGGGTGTTCGCGTGTTCGACGATGCCGGCAAGGGCTACATCGAGGCGGTGGCCGGGCTGTGGTGCGCGGCACTCGGCTTCTCCAACGAGCGCCTGGTCGAGGCGGCGGCGCGGCAGATGCGCGAACTGCCGTTCTATCACGGCTTCACCAGCAAGTCGCACGGCCCGATGATCGATCTGGCCGAGATGCTGATCCAGCGCGCGCCGGTGCCGATGAGCAAGGTGTTCTTCGCCAATTCGGGCTCCGAGGCGAACGACACCGCAATCAAGATGGTGTGGTATTTCAACAACGCGGTCGGCCGGCCCGAGAAGAAGAAGATCATCGGCCGGGTCAAGGGCTATCACGGCATCACCATCGCCTCGGCCTCGCTGACCGGGCTGGCCACCAACCACCGCGCCTTCGACGTGCCGCTGCCCGGCTTCCTGCACACCACCTGCCCGCATTTCTACCATGGCGGGCTGCCCGGCGAGACCGAGGAGGAATTCGCCACCCGCTGCGCCGATGATCTCGAAAAGCTGATCCTGGCCGAAGGGCCCGAGACGGTGGCGGCGATGTGGGCCGAGCCGATCATGGGCGCCGGCGGCGTCATCGTGCCGCCCAAGGGCTATTTCGAGAAGATCGGCGCCGTGCTCAAGAAATACGACGTGCTGCTGGTCGCCGACGAGGTGATCTGCGGCTTCTGGCGCACCGGCAACTACTGGGGCTCGGGCACGCTCAACGTGAAGCCCGATATCCTGACCTGCGCCAAGGCGCTGTCCTCGTCCTATCTGCCGATCTCGGCGGTCATGGTGAACGAGCGCATCTTCCAGGCATTGTCCGACCAGAGCCACGCCATCGGCACCTTCGGCCACGGCTTCACCTATTCCGGCCACCCCGTGCCGGCGGCCGTCGCGGTGGAGACGCTGAAAATCTACGACGAGACCCGCATCGGCGACCACGTCCGCACCGTCGGCGCGGTGCTGCAATCCGAGCTGCGCCGCCGCTTCAGCGATCATCCGCTGGTCGGCGAAGTCCGCGGCGTCGGCCTGATCGGCGCCATCGAGCTGGTCGCGAACAAGACGACGCGCGCCAATTTCGACGCCGCCGCCAAGATCGGCGCCCGGCTCGCCAAGATTTGCGAAGGCAACGGCGTGATCAGCCGCGGCCTGCCCGGCGACGCGCTGGCCTTCAGCCCGCCGCTGATCATCAGCGAGGCGGAAATCCACGAGATGCTGGATGTCGTGGGCAAGTCGCTCGACGAGCTCGCCGTGCAGCTCAAGCGCGAGCAGATATCGGTCGTCCGCTAAGCGCAATGCGATCGGGGGGCGGCCTCAGGCCGTCCCCAGCCGCTGCACCACGAAGCCCACCGCCGCCTCGAACGAGGCGAACACCGCGTGGGCGCCCTTGACCATCATCAGGTTGTCGATCAACCCGAAGTCGCGGCACAGCATGCCCTGCGCGTCACGAAACCAGGCGCCCTCGGGCGTGAGCGGGCCGAGGGCCGCGACCTTGTCCTGCCAGCGCCTCGGGTCCTCGGTCCAGCCGACCACGAGTTTGCCGAGGCCCTTGGCCAGGCCCATCTCGTAGCAGGTGCCGGCATCCATTGAGGCGCCGCGAAACGGCGTCATGTTGGCGACAATGGCATCGCAGCGCGCCACCAGCGCCTCGTCGGCGGCGCAGATGCGCGCGGCCATCACCTCCGGATCGGGGTCGGCGACATCGCCCTGGTTGTCCATCGGAAACCAGCCGACCGCGCCAAGCCCGGCGCAGATCGATTTCATCGCCGCCGCCCGCGCGAGCGGATCGGGCAGGAACACCTCGGGGCCGGCGAGGTAGATTTCAGGGCGGCCGTGGATCATCGGGATGGCTCCGGCGGTTTGGGTCTTGATCGGGCGGAGAGAGCGAAGGCAAGGCTGTTCTTTTTTGCAAAAAAGAACCAAAAAACCTTTATCCACAAGGGCTTCGCTTGCCCGCAGGTCCGGCTTTCCGCGAACAGGTCGTCATGTTACATCAAGAGCTTGCGCGGCGTCGTGACCCGATGTGGCGCTGGGAACGTCCGCTGCTCAGGGAAATCAGCATGTACGCGCAGGGCCTTAACCAGTCCGATCCGGCCGCGGTGACAGCCTCGCCCGAGGCCGCGCGCTTCCAGGCCCGCATCGACGCCGAGGACAAGATCGAGCCGAACGACTGGATGCCGGAGGCCTATCGCCGCACCCTGATCCGCCAGATCAGCCAGCACGCCCATTCCGAAATCATCGGCATGCTGCCCGAGGGCAACTGGATCACCCGGGCGCCGAGCCTGCGGCGCAAGGCCGCGCTGCTGGCCAAGGTGCAGGACGAGGGCGGCCACGGGCTCTACCTCTATGCCGCCGCCGAAACGCTGGGGGTCACGCGGGAAGACCTGGTGGACCAGTTGCTCGCGGGCAAGGCCAAGTATTCCAGCATCTTCAACTACCCGACCCTGACCTGGGCCGATATCGGCGCGATCGGCTGGCTGGTCGACGGCGCCGCGATCATGAACCAGATCCCGCTGTGCCGCTGCTCCTTCGGCCCCTACGCGCGGGCCATGATCCGGGTCTGCAAGGAGGAGAGCTTCCACCAGCGCCAGGGCTACGAAATCATGCTTACGCTGTGCCGCGGCACGGCAGAGCAGAAGGCGATGGCGCAGGATGCGCTCGATCGCTGGTGGTGGCCGTGCCTGATGATGTTCGGCCCGCCGGACGCCGCGAGCCAGCACTCCGACACCTCGATGATGTGGAAAATCAAGCGCTTCACCAATGACGGGCTGCGCCAGAAATTCATCGATGCGACCGTGCCGCAGGGCCACTACCTCGGCCTCAGCTTTCCCGACCCGGCGCTGCGACTGAACCCGGAGAGCGGGCACTGGGAACACGGGCCGATCGACTGGGAGGAATTCCGCCGCGTGGTCGCCGGCGGCGGGTTCTGTGCCGCCGATCGGCTCGACGCGCGGCGCCGCGCGCATGACGAGGGCACCTGGGTACGCGAGGCCGCCGCCGCCTTCGCCGCCAAGCGCACGGCGCGCAAGGAAGCGGCATGAGCACGCCGGCCACCCCGATCTGGGAAGTCTTCATCCGCAGCCGCTCCGGCCTGGCGCATCGCCATGTCGGCTCCGTCCATGCCGCCGATGCCACCCTGGCCCTGCAGGCGGCCCGCGACGTCTACACCAGGCGCGGCGAGGGGCTGTCGCTGTGGGTGGTGCCGTCATCGGCCATCGTCGCCTCCGATCCGGCGGACAAGGAAATGATGTTCGAGCCGACCGGCTCGAAAATCTACAGACATCCGACGTTCTATGAGGTGCCGGACGAAGTGGGCCATATGTGATGGTGACGACGTCCATCACCGTCGATGACACCGGCTTCCTGCGGCTGGTGCTGGCCCGCGCCGACGATGCGCTGGTGCTCGGGCATCGGCTGAGCGAATGGTGCGGTCATGCGCCGATCCTGGAAGAGGATTTGTCGCTGGCCAATATCGCGCTCGATCTGATCGGCCAGGCGCGATCGCTCTACGCCCTCGCCGGCGCCGCGAGCGGACATGACGAGGACCAGCTCGCTTATCTCCGCGATGACCGGCAATACCGCAATCTGCTGATGCTGGAGCAGCCCAACGGGGATTTCGCCTGCACCATCGCGCGGCTGTTCCTCTACAGTGCCTATATCGATCCGTACTGGCGGATGCTTGCAACCAGTGGCTCCGAGCTGGCGCCCGTGGCGGCCAAGGCGGCCAAGGAGAGCGCCTATCACCTGCGCCACAGCGCCGAATGGCTGATCCGCCTCGGCGACGGCACCGCCGAGAGCCATCGTCGCGCGCAGGACGCGCTGGAGCGGCTGTTCCCCTGGACCGGCGAGATGTTCGAACCATTGCCGGATGACGTCGCCGTGCCGGTCGCAGTGTGGGACGCGCAGGTCGATGCCGTGCTGGCCGAGGCGACGCTGGCCCGCCCTGCGCCGAAATGGCAGCAGACCGGCGGGCGGGCGGGGCGGCATAGCGAGCATCTCGGGCATCTGCTGGCAGAGATGCAGCATCTGCAGCGGGCGTTTCCGGGCGCGACATGGTGAGCGACCTGCACGACCGCGCCTGGGCGGCGGCGGCTTCGGTGTGCGATCCGGAAATCCCGGTGCTGACGATCGCCGATCTCGGCGTGCTGCGCGCCGTCCGGGTGAGCGGCGATGCCGTCGAGGTCGAGATCACGCCGACCTATTCCGGCTGTCCGGCAATGAACATGATCCAGATCGAGATCGAAACCGCATTGCACGAAGCCGGCATCGCCGGGCGGGTGCTGACGACGCTGTCGCCGGCCTGGACGACGGAATGGATGACCGCTGACGGCCGGCGCAAGCTGCTGGAGTACGGCATCGCGCCGCCGCCGCCCTCGGGGTCGCGTCGCGCCTTGTTCGGCGAGATTGCGGTCGCCTGCCCGCGCTGCGCGTCGGCCGATACCGAGCAGCTCGCCGAGTTCGGCTCGACCTCGTGCAAGGCGCTGTGGCGCTGCCGCGCCTGCCGCGAGCCGTTCGATCTTTTCAAATGTCATTGAGCATGTTTCAGACCCTGCGTATCGCCGACCTGCGGCGCGAGACCGATGACTGCGTGTCGCTGACCTTCGACATTCCGGTCGCCCTGCAAGCCCGCTTCGCCTTCACGCCGGGACAGTACCTGACCCTCCGCGCGACCCTCGACGGCGCGGAGGTGCGGCGGAGCTACTCGATCTGCTCGGGGCCGCAGGACGGCGAAGTGCGGGTTGCGATCAAGCACGTGCCGGGCGGCGTGTTTTCGCAGTTTGCCAACACACGGCTCGCTGCCGGTGACCTGATCGAGGTGATGCCGCCGGAGGGGCGGTTCGGGGCGGCGTTGGGCGGCGGCACCTATGTCGGCATCGCCGCCGGGTCCGGCATCACGCCGGTGCTGTCGCTGCTCAAGGCGGTACTGGCGGGTGACACAAATGCACGGTTCGTGCTGCTCTATGGCAGCCGGACGACGGCCTCGATCCTGTTCCGCGGCGAGCTGGAAGACCTCAAGGATCGCTATCTGGATCGGCTCAGCGTGATCCATTTGCTCTCGCGCGAGGAACAGGACGTGCCGGTGCTGAGCGGGCGGCTGGATGCCGCGAAGTTGCGGGCGCTGCTGCCGGCAGCGGTGGCGCCGGGGGAGATTGCCGAAGTGTTCCTGTGCGGCCCCGGCGCGATGATCGCGATCGCCGAGGCGGTGATGGCGGAACTCGGGGTCGACCCGGCGAAGCTGCATGCGGAGCGGTTCACGCCGTCAACGCCGGCACGGCCGCTTGTGGTGGCGGTGCCGGGGGCAGCGCCGTTCGCCACCGCGACCATCATCCATGACGGCAAAACCAACCTGATTCCGCTGGCCGCGGGCGAGCCGGTGCTGGAGGCGGCGATCCGCGCCGGGCTCGACCTGCCCTGGTCCTGCCGTGGCGGCATGTGCAGCACCTGCCGGGCGCGCTTGACCGAGGGGACGGCGGCGATGGAGACGAATTATGCGCTGGAGCCATGGGAACTCGCCGCCGGGTTCGTGCTGACCTGCCAGGCCCATGCGACGAGCGCGCATGTGGTGGTCGACTACGATGCGGTATAGTCGCGGCGGATCGAGGAGGTAACGGCGGCGTTGCGAAGCCTGGTGACGGTGGCGGCCTGGGCGTTGTTCGTGCTCGGCTGGGGCACGCTGCTGGCGGCTGCGTTTCGGGTGCGGATCGCCAAGCGCTACCGCTATCAACGCTATGCCATGGCCGGCGCCGGACTGTTCTACTTGTGGGAAACCGGCGGCGTGCCGCAGGCCGACATGTTCGCCTTCATTCTCGCCACCGTCGGGCTGATCATCACGCTGTGGGCGGTGCTGCTGAACCGGTAGGACGATTGCAGGTTGGCCGTTCACGGTCAGCGCGATCTCGCTCGGTGCTTGATCGCGCAGCACCGGGCAACGCGCTCCCCTTCCGGTGGACTCCGCTCGGGACGGGGGGACGTTCCCGCTCAGTCCGGCGGGTGCAGCGAAAGGCCGGTGATGGCGCCGCGCGCCGCGCCGATTGCCCGCTCCACCGCCGCCGGGTGATGGTGCCAGCCCTGCGCGCTGAGGCCGGCGAGATGGTCCAGCACCGCGGCATGGGCCTCGAGCCGGACGGAGGCGCGGGCCGCGGCGGCGGCGGGGTGCGCCGGCTCGGCGGCCGCCACGGCATCGCGCAAGGCACTGAATTCGGCCGCCTGCTCGGCGGTGAAGACCAGATCCGCGGCGCGCAGCGCCTGCTGTCGCAGCGCGAGATCGAGCGGCTCCGCCGGCGCCGCGGTGGAGCGTGCGGCGAGCGCCTCGGCGGCGTGGCCAAGCTCTGCGAGGGCCGCGCGCAGCGCCAGGCCCTGAGTGCGCGGCAGGTCTTCGCTGCCCTGCCCCGGCGGAATCGGCTCATGCCCATGGGGATGGTCCTGGCCGTGCCCATGCGCCGGTGCCACCGGCGTGGTGCAGTCGCAGTCGATGGTCATGGCGGCGCTGTTGTAGCTGAGCCGGTTGGTGATGTTCACCCGTGTCACCGCGGTATCGTTGAAGCGCGATCCGTTGGTGGCGCCGATGGCCAGGCTGGTCATGGCGTCGGCGCGAAAGCTGCAACCACCCACCGCGTCGTCCAGAGCCACCGGGTCGATCAGCACCGCGCGCTGCTGGTCCTCGGCTTCCTGCCAGTGTCCGGTGATGTCGATCGACGCGCTCCCGCCCTGGCCGATCAGGGTGCCGCCGGCCTTGCCATTGACGTTCACCTTGATGCCGTCGCCGCCCGGCAGCTTCCGGCCGTCAAGCCGGATCTCCAGGCGCCTGTCCTTGTGCAGCACCCGCAGCGTGGCGGTGCCGCTGCAACTGCCCTTCCCCGTTGTCAGCATGGCCTGGAAGCCACCATAGGCCTCGGCATGCACACTCACACTGCAATCGGTTTCCTTGCAGCCCTTGGCCACATCGGGGCTGAAGACGTAGCGTTCGAAGCAGGTGAGCACCGTGCCGGTGGTGCGTGGCCCGGTCCAGCTGGCGTTGACCGCCGAGATGCCGCGCACGGAGGCGCCGCGGACGTGCAGCGTGGTCCAGGCATCATTGTCGCCGTCATCATAGACGCCGAGCGTATAGGCGTGGTTGATCTTGATCCGGCAGCGCGCCTCGTCCGGCACGTAGGTCCAGGACTCGACTTCGTAGATATCGTTGGTTGCCATCCGCCTCGTCCCCTTTGCCGTGTTGCGGCTTGCCGGAGGACTTGCCCTGGACTGCTGATCACGCCGCACCCGCCCGCGCGACACGCCGATCATCGATCCGGCCGACTGTCCCCGCTTTATCGCCTGTGACGCCATTGTAGCAAATCCGATTGGCGGCGGCAACGAAAAGCCGCTTGCCCGGCAATCGCCGCCGGGCCTAACTGGACCGGCAAGGGAGGAGTCCCGTTATGTCCGACCACAATACCTCCTGCGACGCCGGGCTCGGCGACGGGCAGCCGGCCGGTTCGCGCCCGGGCGCGATGGATGCGATCCGGCCGGACCGGACGGCGACGCCGCTTGTGGGGCTGCGGGTGGTCGAGTTCGTGCACATGATCATGGGGCCGACCTGCGGGCTGGTGCTCGCCGACCTCGGGGCGGAGGTGATCAAGGTGGAGCCGACGCCGGATGGGGATAATACGCGGCGGCTGGGGGGGAGCGGGGCGGGGTTTTTCGCGTTTGGCAATCGCAACAAGCAAAGCCTCGCGGTCGATCTGAAGTCGGAAGAGGGGATGACGCTGGTGCGGCGGCTGCTGGCGACGGCGGATATCGTGGTGGAAAATTTCCGGCCGGGGGCGATGGACAAGCTGGGGCTGGGGTATGCGGCGTTGTCGGCGGAGAATCCTCGGCTGATCTATTGTTCGTGCAAGGGGTTCCTGCCGGGGCCGTACGAGCATCGGGTGGCGCTCGATGAGGTGGTGCAGATGATGGGGGGGCTCGCCTATATGACGGGGGATCCCGGCCGGCCGTTGCGGGTTGGGTCCTCCGTCAATGACATCATGGGGGGGATGTTCGGGGCGATCGGGATTTTGTCGGCGCTGCATGAGCGGCATGCGACCGGGCGGGGGCGGCATGTGCAGGTCGGGCTGTTCGAGAACAATGTTCTCCTGGTTTCCCAGCATATGGCGCAGTTCGCGGTCAGCGGGGTCGAGGCGCCGCCGATGACGAAGCGGCTGCCGGCGTGGCCGGTGTACGATATCTTCGAGGTCGCGGACGGGCAGGTGTTTGTCGGCGTGGTGACGGATACGCAGTGGCAGGTGTTCTGCGAGGCGTTCGGGCTGGCGCATCTGGCGGCCGATCCGGAATTGGCATCGCGGCGGCAGCGAGTGGAGGCGCGGGGGCGGACGATTCCGCAGGTGGCGGCGGCGTTTGCCGGGTTGACGCGGGCGGCGCTGATGGACAAGTGCGAGCGGCTGGGGCTGCCGTATGCGCCGATCGCGCGGCCGGTGGAATTGTTCGACGATCCGCATTTGAACGCATCCGGCGGGTTGGTGCCGATGGTGCTGCCCGACGGGATCGCGGTGAAGCTGCCGGCGCTGCCGCTGGGGTTCGATGGGGTGCGGCCGGGGCTGCGGCGCAATCCGCCGGCGGTGGGGGCGGATGGGGCGGCGGTGGCGGCGGGGCTCGGGTACAGCGCGGAGGAGATTGCGCAGTTGAGGGGGCTCGGGGTTCTGGGGTAGAGGAACGGATCGTGTTTGTTTTCGTTACTATTAATAAATCGTAACGAAAACGGCGTGCATGCACCGGGAATTTCAACGGGCTTTTGAAAAGATGGGGTGGTTGGGGGTGAGGGGTGGGGTGGGGGCGCCACGTTCACCTTGGCGGGCAGCATCACCCCGGCCTCGGTCTGCTTCGCAGCCCGAGCCCGCAAGCGGGAGAGGGAGAAATCGACTTTTGGCGGGTTTGGGGGGGCGGGCGGGCCTGGGGTTGGGGGGTGGGGGGTAGATCGGAAGAGCACACGTCTGAACTCCAGTCACTAATGCGCATCGCGTATGCCGTCTTCTGCTTGAAAA
>CAIYSR010000176.1 GCA_903928895.1 uncultured Rhodospirillales bacterium
ATGGAACGGGTTCAAAGGGCCTGCGGCCCTTTGCCGGCGGAGCCTTGATTGCCTTGCCTGCCTTCACCCGATTGCCCTGCGCCGCGCGCCAATTCCCTTGACCGCGTGAAACCGGCATGATGCGGGTTCACTCCCGGAGATCGTCATGCCCGCAGCGGCGCAATCGTGCCTCGCCGTGCTTGCCCTGCTGCTCGCGGGGACGCCAGCCCTGGCGGTGCAGCCGTCGATCATCGTGCACAAGCTGAGCATCAACATCGAGGTGCGCGCCGACGGCACCGCGACCATCCTGCAGCACCGCGAACAGAGTCCGGCGAGCAAGGCCGGGGCGGCGCAGATCGGGCAGTTCGCGATCGGCTTCAATCCGACGCTGCAGAAGCTCGACGTCCTGGAGGCCTACACAAGCAAGCGCGACGGCACGCGGGTGCCGGTCGATCTGACCCAGCTGCGCCAGCAACTGGCGCCGGGGGTGCCGGATGTCCCGATGTTCATGGATGTGCAGCAGAAGGTGGTGATCTTTCCCGACCTGGGCGAGCTCGATACCGAGGTGATCACCTATCGCGACGAAACCGTCCGGCCGCTGTTCCCAGATAATTTCCTGTGGGCGACCAGCTTTTCCCGCACCACGTCGTGGGAGGATGTGGAGGTGCGGGTGCGCGCGCCCAGCGGGATGCGGCTGCAGACCGAGTCCTTCGGCCTCGCCCACAGCACCGAGGAGGCGGATGGGTGGACGACCCATCAGTGGCGGTATCGCCAGGTCGAGGTGGTGGCGGAGGATCTGGCGGCGGTTTCGCTGTGGGACCGGCTGCCGCGGCTGTTCGTGTCGAGTTTCGCCGACCATGGCGCCTTCGCGCGGGCCTATGCCGAGCGTGCCGCCGGCAAGGCCGAGGTGACGCCGCTGGTGCAGGCCCGGGCCGACGAGATCACCGCCGGGATCACCGACCGGCGAGCCCAGACCAGGGCGATCTACGAGTGGGTGAGTGCCCGCATCCGCTATGTCGCCCTGTATCTCGGCGCCGGCGGGGTGGTGCCGCATGGGGCGGACGAGGTGCTGCTGTCCGGCTATGGCGACTGCAAGGACCATACCGTGCTGTTCGAGGCGCTGCTGAAGGCCAAGGGGATCGCGGCGCAGACGGTGCTGATCAATCTCGGGAGCGCCTACACGCTGAGCCGCCCGCCGACACTCTCGCAGCTCGATCACGCGCTGACGTGGCTGCCCGAATTCAACCTCTATGTCGACACCACCACGGCGGTGGCGCCGTTCGGCACCCTGCCGTTCCAGGAATATGGCAAGCCGGCGGTGCTGGTGGGAGGGCAGGGCGATGCGCGGCGCCAGATCCCGCCGTTGCCGGCGGGGTTGACGACGATCTCGGCGCTGACCGAGGCGCATATGCAGCTCGACGGCGCGATCATCGGCACCACTCGGGTCGAGGCGACGGGGCCGGCGGCGATCGCGCTGCGGCTGACCGCCCGCTGGGCCCAGACGGCGGGACACGAGGGCGCGGCGCGGCGGCAGCTCGCCGCGCTCGGGCAGCACGGCACCGGCGCGTTCAGCTTCGCCTCGCCGGATGGATTCGAGGCGAGCTATGCCATGCGCGGCCAGTTCCAGCTCGATCCATTGCCCGAAATCCTGGAAGGCGACAGTTTTGCGCCGCCGCTGGGGCTCCTGGTGCTGATCCGCCCTGGCGACTTCTTCCTCGGCCCGCTCGGGCGCACCACCCTGCCGGCGGACGAGCCGACGCCGTGTTTCTCCGGGCGCCAGATCGAGGAATTGCGGCTTGAGCTGCCGCAGGGGCGGGTGCCGGTGCGGCTGCCGAAGGAGCGCGTCATCCGGCATCCGAATTTCACCTACATTGCGCGCTGGGCAATGCAGGGACAGGTGCTGAGCGTACGGCGGGAACTGGTGTCAGCGTTCGAAGTCGCGGTGTGCTCGGGCGCGCTGCGGGCGGAACTGGCGCAGACGATGGTGGAGATCCGGCGCGACCATCGCACCAAGGTGGTGCTGAACGAACCCTGACGGCCCGGGCAGGTGAGATAATCGTCATCGGCGACGCCGCGCGGAACGTGCTAGCATCGCCGCAAGGTTCACCCGGGGAGGGCGGCATGCTTGGCGGTTTTGTCATATTCTGGATCGTGGTGCTGGTGCTGGTGGTGGTCACGGTGTTCGCCGGGGCCAAGACGGTGCCGCAGGGGCAAATGTGGACGGTGGAGCGCTTCGGCGCCTTCACCCGGCTGTTGCAACCCGGCCTGAATTTCATCGTGCCCTACATGGACCGGGTCGGCCGGCGGCTGAATGTGCAGGAGCAGGTGCAGGACATCCCGGAGCAATCCGTCATCACCAAGGACAACGCGACGGTGACGGTCGACGGGGTGATCTATTTCCGGGTGATGGAGGCGGAGAAGGCGGCCTATCAGGTGCAGTCCCTCACCCAGGCGCTGTCGACCCTGGCAATGACCAATATCCGCGCGGTGGTCGGTGAGCTCGAACTGGATTCGGCATTGTCCTCGCGCGAGCGGATCAACACCCAGTTGCTGACCATTCTCGACGGCGCGACCGAGCCGTGGGGGGTGAAGGTGAGCCGGGTGGAATTGCGCAAGATCGAGCCGCCGGCCAATCTGATCGAGGCAATGAACAAGCAGATGACGGCCGAGCGCGAGCGCCGCGCCACGGTGATGCGCGCCGATGGCGAGCGCGAGGCGGCGATCCTGCGGGCCGAGGGGCAGAAGCAGAGCAAGGTGCTGGAGGCCGAGGGCACCCAGCTCGCGGCCGAGCGGCAGGCGCAGGCGCGCGAACGCCTGGCCGCGGCCGAGGCGGCGGCGACGCGGATGGTGGCGCAGGCGGCGGCCGATGGCGGCGAGGCCGCGCTGCGCTATTTCGTGGCGCAGAAATATGTCGAGGCGTTTTCCGCCATGGCGGCATCGCCGGCCAGCCGGCTGGTGGTGGTGCCGATGGAGGCCACGGCGATGGCCGGCGGCATCGCCCAGGCGATGGAATTGTTGCGCGCGCCGGCCGGAGCTCCGGCGGCTCGGGCGGTAGCCGCCGCCTCGGTGCCGCACGCAGGGGGCTGAGACGATGCAGCCGGGTGTGATGATGCAGCCGGGTGTGATCTGGCTGGTGGTGGGGGGCGGGTTGCTGGTGCTGGAGGTGCTGGCGCCCGGCGTGTTCATGATGTGGCTGGGGCTGGCGGCCCTCGGGACCGGGGTTCTGGTGCTGGGCTTCGAGGTTGGGCTGCCCGGCCAGGTGGTGGGGTTCGCGGTGTTTGCGGCGATCTCGCTCGCCGCCGGGCTGCGGTTGCGCGGGACGAAGCGGACCCAGGTGGTCAATACGGCGCAGTCGGGGCTGATCGGACGGTCCGCCCGGGTGTTGCAGGCCGATGGCGGGACGCTGCGGGTGCGCATCGGCGACAGCGACTGGCCGGCCCGGCTGGCGCGCGACGTGGTGGCGCCGGCGGTCGGCACGGAATTGCGCGTCGTCGGCGTCGACGGGCTTTCGGTGGTGCTGGGACCCGGCAATGGATGAAGCCGTCATCCCGCACACGGCCAGTTGATGGCGGCCGGCGGGGGCGGATGGTAAAAGGCGGCGGAGTTTTCGCCGATGGAGCCGCCGTGACGCAACAGAAGCTGGAACCGCCCGCCATCTCGCCCGAGGCCGGGCTTGCGCGCCGGCTGGTTGCCGACGGGTTGTGCGACGCCCGCGCGGTGGAGCGCGGCAGGCTGATGGCAGCCGAAACCGGGCAGCGGCTGGAGGCAGTGCTGATCCAGCTCGGGCTGGTCACGGAACAGGGTCTGGCCGGCGCCTATGCCGGGCTGCTCGGCCTGCCCGTCGTGGCTCCGGCGCGCTATCCCGACAGCGCGGTGCTGGCGGAGCGGCTGCCGGCGCGGTTTCTGCGCGCGGCGCGGGCGCTGCCGATCGCGGCTGATGCGGAGTCCGTGGTGCTGGCGATGGCCGATCCGCTCGACCGTTTCACCCTGCGCGCGGTGGCCAGCGCGGCGGGGCGACCTGTGGTGGTGGAAGTCGCGGTGCCAATCGAGCTCGAGGCGGCGCTCGAGCGGCTCTATCCCGAGGCCGGCGCGGCGGATGTGGCGGCGGATCAGGCAGCGCCGGTCGAGCAGGATGCCGAGCGGCTGAAGGACCTCGCCAGCGAGGCGCCGGTGATCCGCCTGGTCAACCAGATCATCGCCCGCGCGGTCGAGACCCGGGCGTCGGATATCCATGTCGAGCCGTTCGAGGATCGGCTGCGGGTGCGCTATCGCTACGATGGGGCGCTGCACGAGGCCGAGGCGCCGCCGGCGGGGCTCGCGGCTGCGATCGTCTCGCGCATTAAAATCATGGCGCGGCTCGACATCGCCGAGCGCCGTCTGCCGCAGGACGGGCGGATCAAGCTCGCCGTGCGCGGCCAGGACATCGATTTCCGCGTCTCCACCCTGCCGGCGCTGCACGGCGAGACCGTGGTGCTGCGGGTGCTCGATCGTTCGGCCGTGGCATTCGACTACGCGCGGCTCGGCTTGGCGCCCGAGGTGGTGGCGCGCTTCGCCGCGGCGCTGGAACTGCCCAACGGTATCGTGCTGGTGACCGGGCCGACCGGCAGCGGCAAGACCACCACGCTTTACACCGGTCTGCTCGCGCTCAATGCGGTCAGCCGCAAGATCATCACGGCCGAGGACCCGATCGAATTCCAGCTGCCCGGGATCAACCAGACCCAGGTCAAGCCGCAGATCGGGCTGAGCTTCGCCGCCCTGCTGCGCTCGATGCTGCGCCAGGATCCGGATGTGATCATGGTCGGCGAAATCCGCGACCTGGAAACCGCGCAGATCGCCGTGCAGGCGGCGTTGACCGGACATCTCGTGCTGTCCACCGTGCATACCAACTCGGCGGCGGCGACCATCACCCGGCTGCGCGACATGGGGCTAGAGGACTATCTGTTGACCGCGGTGCTGCGCGGCGTGCTGGCGCAGCGGCTGATCCGGCGGCTGTGCACCGAATGCCGTCGCCCCGAGCCGGCGCCGCCGGCGCTGGTGGCGCGCTTCGGACTGGCAGCGCGCAGCGGCGGGACGGCGGCGACGTTGTGGCATCCGGTGGGCTGCGCGCACTGCCGCAACACCGGCTACCGCGGGCGCCAGGCGATCGCCGAGTTCCTGCAGCCCGACGCGGCGCTTAACGCGCTGGTGTTCGCCCATGCCGATCACGGCCGGATCGAGCAGGCGGCAGTGGCGGGCGGCATGGTGACGATGTTCGACGCCGGGATCGTGGCGGCGCTGCGCGGCGAGACCAGCATCGAGGAAGTCGTGCGTAGCCTGCGCACCGAGGCCTGAGCGTGGCGCTGTTCCGCTATACCGCGATCGACCCGGGCGGCGCGCTGGTCGAGGGCGACATGGAGGCAGCGGACGCGGCCGGCGTGATCGCCCGGCTCAAGCAGGAGGGCCATTTGCCGGTGCGCGCGGAGCCGGCGCGCGGGGTCCGGCTGGACCTGTTCGGTGGCGGCGGCTTGCGCCCGGCGGAGGTCGCGGAGGTGACGAGCGAACTCGCGATCATGCTTGGCGCCGGGCAGGACCTGGACCGGGCGCTGCGCTTCCTGGTGGAGACCAGCGGCAGCGCGCGGGTGCGCAAGGTGATGGGCGCGGTGCGCGACGTGGTGCGTGACGGCGGCACCCTGGCCGGCGCGCTGGGGCGCCATCCCGGCAGTTTTACGAAGCTCTACCTCGGGCTGGTCCATGCCGGCGAGGCGGGCGGGCGGTTGGGCGAGACCCTGGAGCGGCTGGCGGACCTGCTGGAACGCCAGCGCGGTCTCGCGGCGACGGTGCAGTCAGCGCTGATCTACCCAGTGCTGCTGGTGATCGCAGCTGTCGGCTCCATCGTGTTGATGCTCACCGAGGTGCTGCCCCAGTTCGTGCCGCTGTTTGAGCAGAGCGGCGCCCAGCTCCCGGCCTCGACCCGCTGGCTGATCGCGGCCGGCGATGCCGTCGCGTCCTGGGGCGTGGCGTTCGGATTGGGCGTGCTGGCGCTCGGGCTCGGACTGCGTCTGGCCCTGCGCCATCCGCCGCTACGGCTGGCGGCGGACCGGCTGGTGTTGCGGCTGCCGGTGGTGGGCTTTCTGCTGCGCAATGTGCTGGCCGCGCGCTTCACCCGCACGCTCGGCACCCTGGTGGGCAACGGGATGCCGCTGCTCGCGGCACTGGCGATCGTGCGCGAGGTGATGCTGAACCGGGCGGCGATGCTGGCGGTGGCGGCGGCGGCGGCGAGTGCCGAGCGCGGCGGCGGGCTGGCCGGGGCGATCGCCGCATCGGGGGTGTTTCCGCCGCGCACCGGCTATCTGCTGAGGATCGGCGAGGAGAATGCCCGGCTCGGCGCGATGGCACTGCGCGCCGCCGACATCCACGAGAACGCGACCCGGCTCGGCGTGCAGAGGTTGCTGGCCTTGCTGGTGCCGGCGATCACGGTGGTCATGGGCGCTGCCGTGGCAGGCATCGTGGCCTCGCTGGTGCTGGCGATGCTGAGCCTCAATGATCTCGCGCAATAACCCTCCGCGCGGGTTCACCTTGCTGGAAACGCTGGTGGTGCTGGCGGTATTCGCGCTCGCGCTCGGGCTGGCCGCCCAGTACGCGCCAGGGCGGGGCCGGCCGCTGGAGATCCGGGCGGCGGCGAGCGAGATCGCCGCGACCTTGCGCCTCGGCCGGGCCAGGGCGATTGCCGGAAACCGGGCGGTGCAGGTTGGGTTCGACGCGGCGGCGGGGGCGGTTGCGCTCGATGGCGCGGTGCGCCGATTCGGGCCGCCGCTCGGCCTCGTCGTCACGACCCGCCGAGCGCTGGTTGCAGGCAGCCTGGCTGCCATCGCCTTCGCGCCGGATGGCAGTTCCACCGGCGGGCGGATCAGCGTGACCGATGGGCAGCGGGTCATCCTCATCGAGGTCGACTGGTTGACCGGGCTCGTCGCGGTGACCGATGCACCGTAGCCGCGGTTTCACGCTACTGGAGGTGCTGATCGCGCTCGCCATCGCCGGCCTGGCGCTGGCGGCGCTGTTCGATGGCGCGGCACTGGGGCTGCGCGCGGTCGAGCGGGCCGGACGCACGGCGGAGGCGCTGTCGCATGCCCGCTCGCATCTCGCCGCCCTCGACCGTGCCGGACCGCTGGTGCCGGGGGAGACAGCGGGAGAGGATGGCGGCGGATTTCGCTGGCGCCATCGCATCATGCCGCTCGGCGCGGCCGGATCGCGGCCAGGGGCCATCGTGCTCTACGACGTGACGGTCGCCATCGGCTGGGACGAGGCGGGTGCGGCGCGCGAGGTGGTGCTGGCCGGGCGCATACTGGGAGCGGGACCATGAGGCGGGACGCCTTTGGCGGTGGCCAGGACGGGTTCACGTTGCTGGAGGTCATGGTCACGCTGGTCGCCTTCGGCCTGTTGCTGGTGGGCCTCGCGCAGGGTGGGCAGTTCGGTCTGGCGGCGTGGCGGGCGCAGGAGGGCGGCGGGCGGCGCCTTGCCGAGCTGGAGGCGGTGGACCGCACTCTGCGCGGCCTGATCGCCCAGGCCCATCCCGGCACCGAGGCCGAGGCCCCGGCGTTTGACGGGCGGCCCGGCGGCATGGTGTTCCGCAGTGTCCTGCCGCAGGCCGCGCTGGCCGGCGGGCGCGGGATCGACGCCGTCCTGGGGCTCGACGCGGCGCGCGCGCTGGTGCTGCGCTGGGCCCCGCGCGGGGGCGGGGAAGGGGCGGAGGAGCGCCTGCTCGCGGGGCTCGACCGCATCGAGTTCGCCTACTGGCAGCCGCCGGCGGCCGGCGTCCCGGGGCAATGGCTGCGGAGCTGGCGCGCGCCGGTCCTGCCGGGACTGATCCGGGTGCGCCTGGTGTTTCCCGCCGGCGACCGGCGGCACTGGCCGGACATCGTTGCTTCACCACTGCGTGAGCGGCCCGCATAGGCCAAGGGATTCCGCATAAGTGTTTGATTCAAAACTCTGCATCGACTATTCGTTGATCATGAAATCATCGGCAAATACGGTGCGCGCATGGCATCCCGGGATGTCGGCGGGATGCTGAGGGAGGCCTTTGTCTGGTGGATCGGGCGTCTTGGCGCGCTCATGCCGCGGTCGAACGGGCCTGCGGATGGCATTGTCGCCGGGATGCCGCGGGAGTGTACCATGGGCGCGGTCGTCGAGGTCGCGACGCGGCGCGGCGGCCGGCTGGCTCCGGCGGTGGCAACGCCGGTGCGGCGCGGCGCCCTGCGCGGGCAGCGTGTGGCGCTGCGCGTGCCGGCGGAGGCGGTGCTCGACCGTGAGGTGGAACTGCCGCTGGCCGCGGAGCGGGCGCCTGGTGAGGTGCTGATGCACCAGATCGACCGACTGACACCGTTCGCCGCCGGGGAAGTCTACTGGGCGTGGTCGCGGCTGGAGCGCGGGCGGACGCGGCTGCTGCTGCGCCTCATCGTGGTGCCGAGGGACGCGGTGGCGCCGGGTCTGGCGGCGCTGCGTCAGATGGGTGCCACCGTCGGGCATCTTGAGGCAACGCTGCCGGATGGATCGGTGCAGCCGGTGCCGTTCGCGCCGAGCGGGGCCCCTTCGGCCGGGGCGCGCGGCACCCGGGTGCTGGCGGTCGTTTGCTTGGCGCTGGCGATCGCGGCGGCCGGCCTGCCGTTCGCGCTGCAGGCACGCCGCCTCGCCGCCGTCGAGGCCGAACTGGCGACGCTGCGCCCCTCGGTCACACGGGTCGAAGCCCTGCGCCGGGGGCTGGAGGGGGCCGAGGCCGGCTCGGGTTTGGTCGCGGCCGAACTGGCGCGGACCGGGCGACCGCTGCAGGCGCTCGCTTCGGTGACGGCGCTGCTGCCGGATGACAGTTTTCTCGCCGAGCTCTCGCTCAAATCGGGCCAGCTTGTGTTGCGCGGGCAGTCGGCCAATGCGGCCCGGCTGATCGCGCGCCTCGCCGGCGATCCCGCGCTGCGCGATCCCGCCTTTGCCGCGCCGGTGACGCGGACCGACGCCGGAACCATGGACCTGTTCACCATCCATGCGGCGCTGGTCCCATGAACCTGCCGCGCGGACGCGTCGGGTCGGTGCTGGCGGTGGCGCTGCTGCTGCTGGCCATCGCGGTACTGTGGACCGGCGTCGCCGCGCCGCTGCTGGCCTGGCATGCCGAGCGCGAGGAGCGGATCGACGCGCGGCAGGCGCTGCTGCGGCGGATGCGCGGGCTGGCGGCGAGCCTGCCCGCCCTCGAACGGGCGGCTGCTGCCCAGGGCGGCGCTCCGGCGCTGGTGCTGCTCGACGGCGCCGGTGATGCGGTCGCGGCGGCGCGGCTGCAGGCGGCCGTGCAGGACATGGCGGCTGCCGCCCGGGTGCGTCTCGGTTCGGTCGAAACCCTGGCGGCGGTGCCGCGCGGGGCCTATCGTGGCATCCGTCTGCGCCTCGCCGCGGTCGCGGCCTGGCCGGCGCTGGTGGAACTGCTCGGCGCGCTCGATCAGGCCGAACCGCGCATGCTGGTCGACGAGCTAGACCTGCGCGCGGCCAGCAGTGCCGAGCGGGTGCGGGAGCCGCCGATCGAGGCCGGCTTCGTGATCACCGCGTTCCGGGCGGCCGACGCCCCGGCGGTCAGGCCGTGAGCGCGCGTGTCCTGCTCGCCCTGCTCGCGGCCGGGCTGACCGGCGCGCTTGTCCTCGAATTGCGCGACGCGGCGCCGGACGGCGCGACGCCCGCGGTGAGTGCACTGGCGTTGCCGCCGCCCGCCCCGGCGCTGGCCCACGAGGCGGGCACCGATCCGGTGCTGCTGGCGCGGCCGCCGTTCAGCCCGGACCGGCGGCCGCCGGCACCGACCGAGACCGAGGCCGCCGACGTGGGGAGCGAAGGCATGCCCCGGCTCACCGGGATCATGCTTGGCCCCTTTGGCCGCAGCGCCATGTTCGCGGTGCCGGGGGCGGGCAAACCCGTCGTCGCGCAGCCCGGCGGGCGCGTCGGCGGATTGCTGGTCGAGCGGATCGAGGCGGATCATGTCGTGCTCACCGCCCCCGCCGGGCCGCTGACCTTGCGCCCCGCCTTTACCGCTACGACGCCGGCCGCCGACGTGCTTGTCGCACCCCCGCTTCCCGCCATGCTCGACGTCGCCCCGCGCCGTCCCGCCGTACCGCCGAGGCTGCCATGATCCTTCGACGCCTGCCGTTCCTGATCGTCGCGCTGCTGCTGGGATGCTCCACGCCCCCGGCCGCGCCGCCGCCGCCGGACGTGCTCGATCCGCTGCCGGCCCTGCCCCGCAACACGGCCGCGGCGACGCGGGTGAACGGGCGCCTCGGCACCGTGGATGCACTGGCGCCGCCGGTGGTGCTGCCCGGCACCGTGGCGGCCGGTGTGCCGCGGGCAGGCGAGCCGGCGGGCGATATCGCGCTGGTCTTCGCCGAGGCCGACCTGCGCGAGGTGGTGGCGCAAATACTCGGCACCATCCTCGGCGTGAACTACACCATCGATCCGGCGGTGCATGGCACCGTCACGCTGCGCACGGCGCAGCCGCTCACCCGGGCGCAGCTGGTCTCGGCGTTGCAGGCGGTGCTGGCGCAGAACGGGGCGACCCTGGCGCAGGTCGACGGACTCTACCGGATTTCGCCGGTGGGGGCCGGCGGCGCTCAGGCCGGCGGCGCGCAGGCGGGCGGCGCGGTCGGCAGCGTCGTCGTGCCGCTGCGCTACGCCGCGGCGGAGGAATTGGCCAAGGTGTTGCAACCTTTCGTCGGCACCGGCGGGCGCATCGCCGCCGACCCCGGGCGCAATGCCCTGATCGTGGCAAGCGACGCCGATACCCGCGACACGCTGGTGGGGATGATCCGCAATTTCGACATCGACGTCCTGGCCGGCCAGTCCTACGCCCTGTTCCCGGTGGTGGCGGGCGGGGTGAAGGACTTCGCCGCCGGCCTGCAGGAGGCGTTCCGGACGCAAAACGGCGGCGCCACCGGCGCGGTCCGGGTGGTGCCGATGGAGCGGGTCAACGCCGTGATGGTGGTGGCGCCGCAACCGGCCCAGATCGAGGCGGCGCGGCGGGTCTACGGATTGTTCGACCGGGCGCGCCGGCAGACCGTGCGGACCTGGCACATCACCTATTTGCAGAACAGCGATTCCAGCGACGTCGCCTTCGTGCTGCAAAGCGCGCTGACCCCGAACAACATCACCGCCCAGCCGCGCGGCAACCAGCCCGGCCTGCAGATGAGCGGCAGCGGCGGCGGCCGCGGGCTGACCGGGCTCGGCGCCTCCGGCGGCGGCAGCGGCCTGAGCGGCCTCGGCGGCGCCGGCGGAGTGGCAGCGGGCAACAGTGGATCGCTCGCGGGCGGTGGTGGCGGGCTCGGGATGGGGGCGGGCGCAAACCCTGGGAGCGGCGCGCTGGCCACGGCCGGTGGCGGCGCGACCGCGACCACGGTGACCGCCAACCCCCTGCTCGGCGGGCTCGACACCAGCGGCGGCGGCACGGCCGCGCCGGACGGGCTGCGCATCGTGCCGAACGACCAGAACAACGCCCTGCTGATCTTCGCCACGCTCCAGGAGCAGGACGCGGTCGAGGCGATCCTGCGCAAGATCGACATCCTGCCGCGCCAGGTCCGCATCGACGCCACCATCGCCGAGGTGACGCTGAACGACCAGTTGCAGTACGGTACCCAGTTCTTCTTCCGCTCCGGCGGCATCAACGGCGCGCTGAGCAACGCCAACGCCACCATCATCGACCCCAAGCAGGCGCTGTTCTCCAGCAGTTTCCCCGGCTTCTTCCTCGGCGGCTCCGGCCGGGGCGGGGCGCCGTTTGCCATCAACGCGCTGCAATCGGTCACCACCGTCAACGTGCTGTCCTCGCCGCAACTCCTGGTGCTCGACAACCAGCCGGCCCGCCTCCAGGTCGGCAATCTGGTGCCCTATCTGGCGCAGACCTCCCAAAGCACGCTCAGCACCGGCGCGCCGGTGATCAACTCGATCAACTATCAGCAGACCGGCGTGATCATGCAGGTGCGCCCACGGGTGAACAGCGGCGGGCTGGTGACACTGGATATCGCGCAGGAGGTCTCCGACGTGAACCCGGACAGCGCGGTCAGCGGCATCAACTCGCCGACCTTCCTCGAACGCAACGTCACCTCCCGCGTCGTGGTGCAGGACGGGCAGACCATCGGGCTCGCCGGGCTGATCCGCGACAGCAGCTCGCGCGGCAACGAGGGGCTGCCCTGGCTCAAGGATGTGCCGGTGCTCGGCCTGCTCGCGGGCAAGCAGGACAACACCCGCACCCGTACCGAGCTGCTGATCCTGATCACCCCGCACGTCGTCCAGGACCAGCGCGACGCCAGGGCCTTGACCGAGGACCTGCGGGATCAGCTCATCAACGCTGCCATGGTGCCCCAGGTGCTGCGCGCGACGCGGCCGTCCGGCGTGGCCGATCCAAGCGAGCCGCTGCGCAAGAAGCTGCGCCTCCAGCCATGAGGCAACCCCGCGGCTTCGTGCTGCTGGTGGTGCTGTGGTCGATGGCGCTGCTCGCGCTGATCGGCGCGCGGCTGACCGGCAACGGCCGCGGCGAGGCGCAGATCGCGCGCAATCTGCTGTCCGCCGCGATCGCCGAGACGGCGGCCGACGGCGCCGTGCGCGAGGCGGTGTTTCGCGTTCTGGCGCCCGGTGAGGGCCACTGGCCGGCGGACGGGCTGGCCCGGGTGCTGCGGATCGGGGCCGCCACGGTGGAGACGCGGGTGATCAGCGAGAGCGGCAAGATCAACCCCAACCGCGCCCCGGCCGCGCTGATCGCCGCCCTGCTGCGCCGGCTCGGGACCGAGCCGGCGATGGCGGAGCGGGTGGCGGTCGCGATGTTCGATTGGCGCACCCCCGGCCGGCTGTCGCTCGCCGGCGGCGACAAGTTCGCACCCTACCGCGCCGCCGGCCGCAACGACGGCCCGAGCGGACAGCCGTTCGAGAGCCTCGACGAAATCGGCCTGGTGCGCGGCGTCACTCCGGAGCTGCTGGCGGCACTGCGGCCATATTTGTCGGTCTACAACGAGAGCGGCATCGATGCCCGCTTCGCCGCCCCCGCGGTGCGCGCGGCACTGGCCGATCTCGCCATCGGGTTCGATGCGCCCGATGACGGGAAGATGGCGGTGACGATCTCCGCCCTGGCGGTACTGGCGGACGGCACGCGGGTAGCGCGCGGCGCGGTGATCCGGCTGCACGGCCTCGGCGCGCCGCGGCCCTGGCAGGTGCTGACCTGGGGGACGGCATGAGCGTGCCGTTCCTGGCCTGCATGGCCACCGTCGCCGCGTTCTACCACCTGCCGCCGCGCGCGCTGCCGGCGATCCAGCAGGTGGAGGGCGGCACGCTCGGCAGCGTCAGCCGCAACACCGACGGCTCCGAGGACCTCGGGGTGATGCAGGTCAACACGGTATGGCTGAAGCCGCTGTCGGTGCGGGCCCGGCTGCCGGAAGCGGAAGTGCGGCGCCGGCTGATCGAGGATGCCTGTTTCAACATCGCTGCCGCCGGGGCGATTCTGCGCATCTACCTCGATGAGGAACATGGCGACCTCATGCGCGCGGTGGGCGACTACCACTCCCACACGCCCGCGCGAAACGCCGCCTACCAGGCCAAGGTGCTGGCGGCGGCGTCGAGGCTGTTTGCATCGTCGGCACGGTAGAAAAAAGCCCAAAGGAAGCAAGCGCTTCTTTTTGGAAAAAGAAGCAAAAACTTTCTATCCGTTGGCTACGCCGTTTCCCGGGGGAGGACGAAGCCAACGGATGAAAGTTTTTTGGTTCTTTTTTTCAAAAAAGAACCCTTGCCCGGCAGACCGGCATCAATCGTCGTAGCGCGGCGCCGGGGCGAGCAGCAGCGGCAGCTTGCGCAACCGGGTTCCGGTGAGCGCGAAGTAGGCGTTGGCCAAGGCCGGGGCCACCGCCGGCACGCCGGCCTCGCCGGCTCCGCCGATCGGGGCGCCCGGCGTGTTGACGATTTGCACGTCCACCTTCGGCATCTGCGGCATGCGGACCAGCGGGTAGTTGTTGAAGTTGCGCACGCTGGCCGCACCGTTGGCGAACGTCACCTGGCCCCACATCGCCGCGCTAAGGCCGTGGACGATGCCACCCTGCATCTGCGCGATGAGGGTGTCGGGGTTGACCACCTGGCCGCAGTCGATGGCGCAGCAGACCCGCACGACCTTGATCGTGGTCGCCGTCGCCTGGGCAATTTCCACCACCTGGGCAACATAGGAGCCGAAGCCGTAATACACTGCGATGCCGCGGGCATGGCCGGCCGCCGGCTTGGTGCCCCAGCCCGCCGCAGTCGCCGCGGCGTTCAGCACCGCCAGCGCGCAGCTGTCGGTGATCATCGCCTGACGATAGGCCAGCGGATCCTTGCCGGCGGCGGCCGCGACCTCGTCGATCGCGCTCTCGATGACGAAGACGTTGGCCGATTCACCCACCGAGCGCCAGAACCCCACCGGGACGTTGGCGTTGAGCATCGCGTAGTCCACCAGCCGCGCGTTCATTTTGTAGAACAGACCGGTGGCGCCGGCGAGGGCGGCGGTATCGAGGCCGTTGACGACGTATTTCGGGAAATGCGTCTGCAACACCGAGGGAGCCGCGATCCGGTTGTTCCAGCCGAGGATGTTGCCCCCGGCATCGAGCCCGACGGTCACCTTCGATTTCTGCACCGGGCGGTAGAGGTCATGACCGAAATCCTCCTCGCGCGACCAGGTCAGGTGAACCGGCTTGCCCAGCGCCTGGGAGGCCTTGATCGCCTGGGCGACGAAATCCTGTTCGAATTTGCGGCCGAGGCCGCCGCCGAGCAGGGTGGGGTGGATGGTGATCTTGTCCGCCGTCAGCCCGGTCAGCGCCATCGCGGTGTAGAGGTTGAGGTCAGCACCCTGGGTCGGCGCCCAGACCTCACAGCTCGTGGCGGTGACGTTGGCGGTGGCATTGAGCACTTCCATGCAGGCATGGGCGAGATAGGGCAGATCGTAGGTCATGCTGACGGTCTGCTTGGCGCCGGCCATGGCAGCAGCAAGATCACCGACCTTCTCGCCGACCGCGGCCGGCCCGCTGGCGATCAGGCTGACGAGCTTGGTGTCGATCGCAGCACTGGTGTTCAGCAGGGTGCCGGCGGGCGGAGTCCACTGCACGCTGATCGAGCGTGCGTTCTGGAAGGCGGCCCAGGTGTTGGCGCCGGTCACCGCCACCGAGTCGCCCAGGTTCACCGCCTGCGAGCCGGACGGCGCGGCGCCGACCGACTTCACCGTGGAGCCGGCGAGCGGCGCGTTCTTGATCGCGGCATAGACCATGCCGGGGATGCGCACATCGATGCCGAAGATCGCCGAACCGTTCACCTTGGAGGGGATGTCCGGCCGCAGGATCGGCTTGCCGATCAGCCGGTAGCCGGTCGTGGCGGACAGCAGGGTCGGGCTCTGCGGCACCGGCAGCAGCGCCGCCGCGGCGGCAACCGCACCGTAGGACAGCGACACGTTCGGCGTCACCGCGGTGTTGGTGATGACTCCGTTGGCGACCGTGCACTTGTCCACCGTCACGCCCCAGCTTGTGGCGGCGGCCCGGACCAGCATCTCGCGCGCCGCGGCGCCGATCTTGAGCAGCGGCTTGAACCAGCTGCGCATGTTGTTGGAGCCGCCGGTCGACTGCGAATGGGTGACCGGATTGAGATATTGAGCGCCCGAGGGCGCCGGCGCGGTCTTCACCCGGGTCCAGTCGACCATCAGCTCCTCGGCGAGGATCTGCGGCATCGAGGAGAGCACGCCCTGGCCCATCTCGGCACCCGAGGACAGGATGGTGATGCTGTCATCGCTGCCGATGACCACAAAGGCGTTGACCGCGCTGGTGGTGACGGCCTTGGTGGTGACGGTCGCGGCGCGGCCGGAGACCGGCACCGCGGTGCCGATCATCAGGCCGCCGCCGGTGGCGAGCGCGCCGGTGAGGAAGCCGCGGCGGGCGACGGCGGGAGTTGCGATCTGGTTCATTTCGGTGTCCTCAATTGCCGGCGATGAAGTGGATCGCTTCGCGCACCCGCTGGTAGGTGCCGCAGACGCAGAGATTGTTGATCGCGGAGTCGATCTGCGCGTCGGTCGGCTTGGGGTTCGACTTCAGCAACTCCGAGACGGCAAGGATCATGCCGGACTGGCAGTAGCCGCATTGCGGCACCTGCTTGGCGATCCAGGCGACCTGCACCGGATGCGTGCTGGTGGGCGAAAGCCCCTCGATCGTGGTGATCTTGCGGCCGACCGCTTCGGTGACCGACATGTCGCAGGATTTCTCGGCCCCGCCGTCGACCAGCACCGTGCAGGCGCCGCAGGCCTCGATGCCGCAGCCATACTTGGTTCCGGTCAGGCCCAGCGTGTCGCGCAGAACCCAGAGCAGCGGGGTGTTGGGGTCGACGGTCACCGTTCGTGTGGTGCCGTTGACGTTCAAGGTCAAAGTCGATGTTGCCACGGTTCGTGTTTCCCTGTCCTGGCGTTGACCGGTATCCCGCCCGCAAAGCAAGGGGAGATACCTGGAGATTGATGGGCGAGTTAGAGAATGAAAAGAAAATTCATGTGATTGGAAAAATGAAACGAAGTATAGAGCTTGAACATATTTCCGTTTGATTGTTGGAAAATGTAGAGCCGAGGCTGCTGCCCCGGCGCCGTTGCGCGATCCGGGGTGGCGGCGGCCATGCGGTCCGGTCAGTCATGTCGGTCTCTCCGGCCCGAGGCACAACCCGGGGTGAAGCGGCCGGGCCCCCCGTGGACACCGACATCTTCCGGAGACTGGGTTACCCTGCATACCTGACGCGATGCTGACATCCGCTGTTCACGAAGCCGCGACAACCTCCGGTTGCGCCGCGAAGTCGAGCACGAAGCGGGCGCCCCCGCCGGGCCGGTCCTGGACATGGACGATGCCGCCATGGATCTGCGCGATCCGCCGTACCAGGGCGAGGCCGATCCCCGAACCCTCCGCGCCCGGCGTGTCGTCCCGACCGCCCTGCGTGTCGTCCCGACCGGCCGGCGGCTTGCGCTCGATCCGGACGAAGCGGTCGAAAATCCGCTGCTTGTCCGCGTCGCTCACGCCGGCGCCGGCGTCCTCGACCAGGACGCGCCGTCCCGGATCGACGATGACGCTCACGATCGCATCGCGCGGGCCATGGCGCAGCGCATTGTCGATCAGGTTGCTGATCGCCACCTCGATCAGCGAGGGCTGGCCGCGGATCAGCACCGGGCGGTCGGGAGCGTCGAACTCGATGCTCTGGCCGCGCGCGAGGGCCCCGACGGCCAACATCTCGCAGGCGTGGCGGGCGATCGGCACGAGGTCCAGCGGCTGCTGCTCGGCGGCGATCGCAGCCTCGGCCTGGGCCAGCCGCAGCAGCTGGCCAACCAGGCGGCTCAGATCATCCACTTCCGCCGCGAGGCGCGTGCGCGCCGGGCCGGCCGGCCAGCGTTCGAGCTCAAGAGTCAGCACCGAGAGCGGGGTGCGCAGCTGGTGGGCGGCGTCGGCGGCGAACTGGCGCTGCTGGATGAGGGCGGTTTCGAGCCGCGCCAGCATCGCGTTGAGCGCCATCACCACGCGGCGGTATTCGGCCGGCGACGGCGGGACGTCGAGCGGCAGCATCGGCCGCCCGGCGGCGGCGGCGGCGCCGAGCGCCTCGGCCTGTTCGGTGATCCGCAGCAACGGGCGCAACGCGCGACGGAGTGCCAGCAGCAACACCAGGGCGAGCGGCGGCACGATGATCGCGGCCGGCACCACCACATGGTCGACGACCTCCTGGCCGAGCACCATCGCCCAGCGCCGGTCGGGGTCGCCCAGCATCGCAATCTGGACCCACACCGGTTGACCCCGCAGCGTCGCCTGCTCGGTCAGCAGCCACAGGCTCCCGGCCGGGTTGCCGGCGACGGCCGCGCCGACCTGGTCGAAGCTGCGTTCCAAAGCCGGGCCGGCCCCGTTCGCCCACGCCAGGCCGTCGGGGTCCGGCAGCAGATGCGCATTGGCGGCGGCGATGACGCCGCGCTCGGCGGCACGGCGGGTAAGGATGCGAAACGCGTAGGCCGCCGGCTCGCGAAGATAGCGATGCTGTGTGGCCGGGTCGTCGCCGTGCTCCAGCATCTCGATGACCTCCTGCAGGTCGCTGTTCAGCGTCGCCAGCCGCAGTGCCGGAGTATCGGCCGAATACTTGCCGACGATGAACACGACCAGCGCCATGAACGCGACGGCCGAGACGGCGACGATGCGCGAGGCGAGCAGCCGCGTCAGGGTGGGAGGTTCCCGCCGCGCGGCCATGCCGCGTCAGCCCGGCCCGCGCACGGCCAGGATATAGCCCAGGCCGCGCATCGCGGTGATCGAGAGTTCCGCGCCGTGGGCGTCGAGCCGCCGGCGCAGGCGCGAGATCGCCGCTTCGATGGCATTCGGTGTCACCTCGGCGTCGCTCGAATAGACGGTCTGTTCGAGTCGGGCGCGCGGCAGCAGCCGGTCGCGATGGCCGAGCAGGGCGGCGAGGATGCGGAACTCCAGCCGCGGGACCTCGACCGCGGCGCCCTCCACGGTCAGCGTCCGGCGCACGATGTCGAGCGTCACGTTGCCCGCGACCAGTTGACTCTCCGCGGTCAGCGGCGGGCGGCGCAGCAAGGCGCGAATGCGGGCCAGCAGCTCGTCGAGCGAGAACGGCTTGACCATGTAGTCGTCGGCGCCGGCATCGAGCATCGCCACCCGCTCGACCACATCGCCGCGCGCGGTGGCGACCAGGATCGGCGTCGGGTCGCGCGCGGTGCGAATTTCGCGCAGCAGCGTGGCGCCGTCGCCGTCGGGCAGGCCGAGGTCGAGCAGGATCAGGTTGTAGACACCGGTCGCCAGCGCGCCGCGGGCCTCCTCCATCGAGGCGACGGCATCAACCACGATGCCGGCGTCGCGCAGCAGCCGGGCCATGATGGCGGAGAGCCGGGTATTGTCCTCGACCATGAGCAATTTCATGTTTCGACCGCTCGTTTCCCGGCCCGGAAATTGGGCCGCCGCCGTCCGGTGGTGAGATCGGATCGGTGTAACCCCAACACCGGCCTTGCACCAGCGCCGCCGCGATCACGACCGCGCGTGGTCCGGACATGGCTCAGCCGTGGGCGATATAGTCCATCCGCCCGCCATCGACCGCGAGCACCTGGGCGGTGATCCAGCTCGCCTCGGGCGCGGCGAAGAAGGCGACCGCGTTGGCGATGTCGCTCGCCTCGCCGACCCGCCCGGTCATGGCAACACGGGCGAATCCGGCCTCGATCTCGCTCCATTGCGCGTCGGTCTTGCCGCCCTGGGTCATATCCGTGCGGGTGAAGCCGGGGGCGACGGCGTTGACCGTGATGCCGTGACGGCCGAGTTCCAGGGCGAAGCGTTTGGTCAGGATATTCACCTCGGCCTTGGTCGAGGCATAGAAATGATTGCCCGGAAAGCCGGTGGTGCCGAAGCCGGCGACCGAGGAGATATTCACGATGCGGCCGTAGCCGCGCGCCTTCATGCCGGCCACCACGGCGCGGATGGCATGGATGGTGCCATCGACATTGACCGCGCGCAGCCGGGCGAACCCTTTGGGCTCCCAGGTCTCGATGGTCGCGGGCCAGCCGATGCCGGCGCTGTTGACCAGGATGGTGACGGGTCCGAGTTCGGCCTCGGTGCGCGCGGCGATGGCCTGCACCGCCGCCTCGTCGGCGACATCGGCACCCACCGCGATGGCGCGCCCGCCGGCGGCGCGGATCTCACTCACCAGGGCCGCGGCGGCGTCGGGCCGGGTCGTGTAGTTCACCGCCACCGCGGCGCCGCGGGCGGCGAGCAGGCGGACGCTGGCGGCGCCGATGCCGCGCGCGCCGCCGGTGACGAGGGCAACCTGGCTGGTCCAGTCGGTCATGGCGGAATTCCTTTTTGCAGACGAGGGAGGGGTCGCGTCACCAGCCATCGACGCAGGGGCGCTTCTTGCCGGTGCGCGGCGGCGGCGGCGGCACCGAGCGCAGCCCGGCGATGATCCAGCGGCGGGTCTCGGCCGGGTCGATCACGTCATCGACCGAATAGTGCGAGCCGGCGTTGAGCGCCTTGCCGATCTCGTAGAGCTCGGCGACCATGCGCTCATACGCCGCCCGGCGTTCCTCCGGATCGGCGATGGCGGCAAGCTCCTTGCGGCGGCCGAGCTTGACCTGCCCTTCCAGCCCCATGCCGCCGAATTCCCCGGTCGGCCAGGCGATGGCAAAGACCGGGAGTTTCATGCCGCCGCCGGTCATCGCGAGTTTGCCGAGCCCGTAGGATTTGCGGGTCATCACCATGAACGTCGGCACGCTGAGATTGGCACCGACGACGTAGGCGCGGCAGCAATGCCGCACCAGCGCGGTCTTCTCGGCCTCGGGGCCGACCATGTTGCCGGGATTGTCGCACAGCGACAGCACCGGCACGTCGTGCGCGTCGCACAGCTGCATGAAGCGGGCGGCCTTGTCGGCGGCATCGGAATCGATGGCGCCGCCGAGATGGAGCGGGTTGTTGGCCATCACCCCGATCGGCCTGCCCTCGATGCGGATCAGCGCGGTGATCATGCCATGGCCCCAGCCGCGCCGCAGTTCCAGCACCGAGCCGGTATCGGCCAGGGTCTCGATCAGCGCGCGCATGTCATAGCCGCGCAACCGGTTCTCCGGGACGACGTGGCGGAGATGGCGCTGGTCGGCGCAGCTCCAGCCCTCGGTGCGGCCCTGGAAGTAGGAGAGGTATTTCTTGGCCACCGCGACCGCCTCCGCCTCGTCGGCGACGGCGATGTCGACCACCCCGTTGGCGACCTGCACCGCGAGCGGGCCGACCTCCTCCGGCCGGTACACGCCAAGCCCGCCGCCCTCGATCATCGCCGGGCCGGCCATGCCGATGGTGGCGTTGGCGGTCGCGATGATGACGTCGCAGCAGCCGAGCAGCACCGCGTTGCCGGCGAAACAGCGGCCCGAGGCGATGCCGACCAGCGGCGCGCCGCCCGAGAGCGCGGCGAAGCGGTAGAACGTATCGGTCTCCGAGCCGCCGGAGGCATCGCTGTCGCTGCCCCGCCCGCCGCCGCCCTCGGCGAACAGCACCACGGGCAGGCGCAGCTGGGCGGCGAGCTCGTAGATCCGGTCCTGCTTGCGGTGCCCGCTGCGCCCCTGGGTGCCCGCCATCACGGTGTAGTCGTAGGAAACCACCAGGGCGCGGCTCTTGTCCTCGGCGAAATCGGCGGCGTTGATCGTCGCCAGGCCCATGATCAGCCCGTCCGCCGGCGATTCCTCGACCAGTTGCTCCACCGTATGGGTCCGCCGCCGCGCGGCCAGAGTGAGGGCGCCGTATTCGACGAAACTACCGGGATCGCAGAGGTCCTCGATGTTCTCCCGCGCGGTGCGCTGGCCCGTTGCGCGGCGCTTCGCCACCGCCTTGGGGCGGGCGGCATCACGGGTGCGGGCATGGCGCTCCAGCACCTCGGCGAGATCGGGGCGGACATGGTCGAGGTCGATCGCCGCCTCCTGCCGCACGCTTCCGGCCAGATCGCCGCGCGGCTCGATGAAGGCGAGCGGATGGCCCTCGAACACGGTATCGCCTGCCGCCACCGTGAACAGCCGCAGGATGCCGGGTTCGGTGGCGGCAATGGCGTGCTGCATCTTCATCGCCTCCATCACCATCACCTCCTGCCCGGCGAGCACGACATCGCCGGGCGCGACGCCCAGCGCGACGATGGTGCCCTGCATCGGCGCGCGCAGCGGCGTGGTGCCCTCGGGTCCGGCGACGTCGTCGGCCGCCACGTCCGCCTCCGGTCGGGCGGCCTCGGTCTTGCCGTACTCCACCACCGCGAGCGGATCGGAACTGTCGAGCCTGGCCCCGGGCCGCCGCGGTGCCGAAGCGGCCGGTTCGAAATAGCGCGGCGCCGCGGCGGTCTCCGCCGTCAGCGCGGCGATGTGCTCCTCGACGAAGCGGGTATGCAGATGCCCCGCGAGCAGATCGGGATGGCGCAGCAGGGCCTGGAGGAAGCCGATATTGCAGGCGGCCCCGGTCAGGCGGAACTCCGCCAGCGCGCGCCCGGCCTTGGCCGCGGCATCAGCGAAACGCCCGGAGCGGACATGGACGATGACCTTGGCCAGCAGGCTGTCGAAGCGCGGATTGGTGCGATAGCCGGCATAGCCGTAGCCATCCACCCGCACCCCGGGGCCGCTCGGCGGATCATAGGCCGCCAACACCCCGCCGGCGGCGCGGACGGAGGCATCGGGTCCCATGGTTTCGAGGTTGACCCGGGCCTGCAACGCCATCCCGCGTGGCGCCGGGATCTCCTCCTGGGTGAGCCCCAGCGCCGCGAGGCTGGCCCCCCCGGCGATCTCGAGCTGCGCCCGCACCAAATCGAGCCCGGTGATCTCCTCGGTGACGGTATGCTCGACCTGGAGCCGCGCATTGGCCTCGATGAACGCGATTGCCGCCTCGTCATCGTCGACCGTCGCATCGACCAGGAATTCGAAGGTCCCGGCATTGCGATACCGCGCGGCGGCCGCCAGCCGGACGGCGGCGGCCAGCAGCCGCGCGCGCACGGCCGGGCGCAGGAACGGAGCCGGGGCGATCTCGATCAGCTTCTGGCGCTCGCGCTGGACCGAGCATTCGCGCTCCCACACATGCGACACCGCGCCGCTGCCATCGCCGAGCACCTGCACCTCGATGTGCCGGGGCTGCACGAACAGCCGCTCGACATAGAGGTCGCCATTGCCGAACGCCCCCAGCGCCTCGGCGGCACAGCGCGCATAGGCGGCGGCAAGCTGGCCCGGATCGGTCACCGGACGCATGCCGCGCCCGCCGCCGCCGGCGATGGCCTTGACCATCACCGCGCCACCCGGACCAAGCCCGGCAAGGAAATCCTGCGCCGCGGCGAGCGTCGTCGGCCCGTCGGTGCCGGCGATGACGTCCACCCCCTGGCTCGCGGCGAAGCGGCGGGCGGCGCCCTTGTCGCCGAACAGATCGAGTTCCTCGGGCGAGGGGCCGACGAAAACAATCCCGGCCGCGGCGCAGGCCCGCGCGAACCCGGCATTTTCGGCAACAAACCCATAGCCGGGATGCACGGCATCGCAGCCCTCGGCCAAGGCGGCGGCAATCAGCCCGGCGATGTCGAGATAGGCGGCCGGCCCGCTGCCATCCAACGCCACCGCGCGGTCGGCGGCACGGACATGGAGGGACTGCGCGTCATCCGCCGAATGTACCGCCACGGTGGTAATCCCAAGCTCGGCGGCGCTGCGCGCGATGCGAATGGCGATCTCGCCCCGGTTGGCGATGAGCAGGCGCGAAATCGGCATGACGGATCCTCGTGACGATGGCCGGTGACGCAAACGCCGCCCCGGCCTTGGCGAAAGGATGGTCGTCCGTGCCGGGAGCGTCAATCGTGGGACGCCAGGCGTCAGGGCCATCGGGTGAAGGCGAAGCGAACAAGACAGGCTCCGCCGGCCAAGGGCCGTAGGCCCCTGGACCCCATTCATTTAAGCGGCCGGATCGCTGACCTTCAGTTGGAAGCCCGCGATCTCGCGTGCGGAGGCGGGCGAAGCCCAT
>CAIYSR010000177.1 GCA_903928895.1 uncultured Rhodospirillales bacterium
CGCCGTCCTGGCAGGCTGCCGCGCCGCCATCGGAGCCCGCGGTGCCGCAGCCGCTGGCGCCGAGCCGGCCGGAGAATGCCGGGCTCGGGAGCGTGCCGGCCGCGGCCTCGCCGTTGGCGGAGCGCGCGGCGGGGGGGGCGCGGTTCGCGCGCGGGCAGTTGATCCATGCGCTGTTGCAGCATCTGCCGGCGCTCGAGCCGGCGGCGCGGCAGGCGGCGGCGCGGCGCTTCCTGGCGCGGCCCGGACACGGGCTGGCGGCGGCGGACGTCGATGCGGTGGTGGCCGAGGTGATGGCGCTGCTGGAGGCGCCGGGGCTGGCGCCGCTGTTCGGGGCGGCCGGGCGGGCAGAGGTGCCGGTGACGGGACTCGTCGCGGGGCAGGTGGTGGGGGGCGTGATCGATCGGCTGGCGGTGCTGGCGGAGCGGGTGTTGATCGCGGACTACAAGACCAACCGGACCGCGCCGGCGCGCGTCGAGCAGGTGCCGGTGCTGTATCTGCGGCAGATGGCGGCCTATCGCGCGGTGCTGCGGGCGGCGTTTCCGGGCCGCGCGGTGGAGTGCCTGCTGGTGTGGACAACGGGCGCGCGGATCATGGCGCTTCCCGAAACGCTGCTGGACCGGCATGCTCCCGGCGCGGGGCCGGCTGCTTGATGGCGGGACGGCCCATCCCACATGGTTTGATCATCCAGGTTTCATGAAAGGCGTAGCGCTATGAGCGAGAACACCAAGCCGGTCACCGACGAGAGCTTCGCGGCCGATGTGCTGAATGCCGAGGGCATGGTGCTGGTCGATTTCTGGGCGGAATGGTGCGGCCCCTGCCGCGCGATCGCGCCGGCGCTGGAGGAAATCGGCGCGGAATACAAAGGCCGCTTGACGGTGGCCAAGGTCAACATCGACGAGAACCCGATGACGCCGAACCAGTATGGCGTGCGCGGGATCCCGACGATGATCCTGTTCAAGGACGGCAAGGCGGTTTCGACCAAGGTCGGCGCGGCGCCGAAGAGCGTGCTCAAGAACTGGGTCGCCGAGGCGATCTGAGCCCCTTGCCCGCGGGGCGGCGTTGCGCCGTCCCGCGGGTTTTGGCTACAGCATATAGTCGTAGCGGATGAAGCCGCGATTGGTGGCGAGGCGGTCGTAGAGCAGACGGGCGGTGGCGTTGCTGTCCTGGGTGAGCCAGTAGAGGCGCGAGGCGCCTCTCGCCCGGGCGGCGGCGGCCACGGCTTCGATGAGGGCGCGGCCGATGCCTTTGCCGCGGATGGTTTCGTCGGCGAAGAGGTCTTGCAGGTAGCAGACGTCGTCGGCCCAGGTGCTGGCGTGAAACAGATAGTGGGTGATGCCGACGAGGTGGCCGTCGCTATAGGCGCCGAGGCCGTAGAGTCCGTCACCGTCGATGATGCGGCGCCAGGTTTCGGCGTAGCGGGACTCCGGCAGTTCGGTTTTGTAGAACGTCAGATAGCCCTGCCAGAGCTCGGCCCAGCGGGGGCGATCCTGGGGGCGGAGCGGGGCGACTTCGAGCATGGGGCTCTCCCTTGTGTGGCGGGACAGTGGAAGCGTGGGGGCGGCGGGGGAAGGGCCGGACCTGGGGGTTTGGGGCGGACCAATCTCAGCTGCCGGTCCAGCCGTCGGCTTTGAGGACTTCGCCGGCGAGGTAGAGGCTGCCGCAGATCAGGACGCGGGCGGCGGGGGATTTCGGCAGTTGGGTGATGGCGCCGGCGATGGTGGGGCCGGGACGGGCGATGTTGCCGGAGGCGGCGATGATGGCGTCGACGGGCAGCGCGAGGTGCTGGTGGGGTTCGCTCACCGCCCACAGCGTGGTGGCGTGGGGGATCAGGGGGCGGAGGAATTCGGCGCTGTCTTTCGCCTGTTTCATGCCGACGAGGATGTGCAGCGGGCGGTCGGACCAGGTGCGCGCGTGAGCGGCGAGGGCTTCGCCGCCGCCGGGGTTGTGGCCGCCGTCGAGCCAGAGGTCCCAGTCGGCCGGCAAGGTCGCGGCGAGGGCGCCGGTGAGGCGTTGCAGGCGGGCGGGCCATTGGGCGGTGGCGAGGCCAGTTGCGTAGGCGGCATCCGGAATGGGGAGGCCGGAGGCGCGGAGGGAGGCGATGGCGATGCCGGCATTGTCGATCTGGTGGGGTCCGGGGAGGGATGGTTGGGGGAGGGCGAGGGGGCCGCGGTCGTCGGTGTAGGCGATTCCGGTTTCGGTTTGGGTGATGGACCAGCCGTGGTTGCGGGCGTGCAGGGGGGCGGCGGTGGCTTGGGCGTGGGCGGCGAGGGCTTCGAGGACGTCGGGCGATTGCAGGCCGGTGACGACGGGGGCGCCTGGTTTCATGATGCCGGCTTTTTCGCGGGCGATTTTGACCAGGGTGTCGCCGAGCATTTCCTTGTGGTCCATCGAGATCGAGGTGATGGCGCAGGCGGCCGGGGCGGAGATGACGTTGGTGGCGTCGGCGCGGCCGCCGAGGCCGACTTCGAGGATGCAGAGATCGGCCGGGACGCGGGCGAAGAGGAGGAAGGCGGCGGCCATCAGGACTTCGAAGACGGTGATGGGCAGGCCGGCGTTGACCCGCTCGACCTCGGCGAGGGTTTCGGCGAGGGCGTCGTCGGTGACGAGGGTACCGGCGAGGCGGATGCGTTCGTTGAAGTGGACGAGATGGGGCGAGGTGTAGACGTGGACGCGCAGGCCCGCGGCTTCGCCGATGGCGCGCAGGAAGGCGCAGGTGCTGCCTTTGCCGTTGGTGCCGGCGACGTGGATGATGGGGGGGAGGCGGCGTTCGGGGTGGCCGAGGCTGGCGAGGAGGCGTTCGAGACGGTCGAGGCTGAGGTCGATCAGCTTCGGGTAGAGGCTGTGCAGGCGCTCGATGATGTCTTCGGCGCGGCCGGGTGCGAGGGTCATGCCGGCGGGTTTATGGGAAGCGTGCGGTAAGCTCAATTGCGGCGGCGGCGCAGGGCGGGGAGGGCGAGCAGGCCGGCGGCGAGGAGGGCGAGGGAGGCGGGTTCGGGGATGGGGTCGGCGCGGAAGCCGGTGGCCCAGCCGCCGGCGTCGAGATAGTAGCCGACGACCTGGCCGGAATCGTTGATGTTGGCACCAAATTCGGACCAGGTGCCGCGCACCGCGCCGGGGGCGTCGAGGATGGCGTAGCTGCCGTTGGCGTAGACGAAGCCATGGGCGAAATTGGCGGAGTCGAGGAAATAGCCGCTGACGGCGCCGTAGGTGTTGATGCCGAAGGCGAAGGTGCCGAAGACGGCGCCGGGGGCGTCGAGCATGGTGAAGGCGCCGTTGTCCCAGATGAAGCCGTGGGAGAGGCCGGCGGTATCGACCGAGGTGCCGACGACCTGGTCGGCGTTGTTGAGACCGTTGACGTAGGTGAAGGCCGAGCCGGGGGCCAGGAAGGTGGTGGTGGTGCCGCCGACTTCGAGGTAGCCGAGATAGTTGGCGGGATAGTCGGTGGAGGAGAACCAGCCTGCGGTGTGGCCGGCATTGTTGATGGCCGTGGTGTAGGTCGCAACATAGGAGGCGGCGCTGCCGGGGACGCTCTGGGTGGCGTAGGTGCCGCCGGCGGGGGAGTAGACGAAGCCGTTGCCGCCGAATGTCGTGCCCTGGGCGTTGCCGGCGACCTGGCCGGTGGCGTTGATCGACAAGGCGTAGGTTTCGAGGTTGGCCCCCGGGGGGGTGATCAGGGTGTTGCCAGTGCCCGGGGTGTAGCTGAAGCCCTGAAACGGGCCGGCGGCGGTGCCGTAGTAGCCGGCGACCTGGGCCGAGTCATTGACGGCAAAGGCATAGGTGCCGTTTTGGGCGCCGGCGACGTCCAGGGTGGTGAAGGCGCCGGAGGAGAGCAGGTAGCCGTGATAGCCGGTGGCGTCGGAGTAGATGCCTGCGATGTTGCCGTTGTTGCTGATGGCTGTGGCGGGGTTGTAGAGGGTGCCGGGGGGGCCGGTGAGGGTGAAGCTGTAGGTCTGCGCCGCGGCGGGGGCGGCGAGGAGGGTGGCGAGGAGGGTGGTGGCGAGGAGGGCGGTGGTGCCGGTGGGGCGCATGGGGGTTCCTGTGGGGACGGGGCGGGCGTCGGCCGGGGTCGGACGGGTCGCGCATCGATGGGGGAGGATATTTGGATGCGGGAGCGATACGCAAGGCGTATCGGCGATTAAATTTCGCTAACGGAACAATGTGGACATGCGTGGGAGGGCGGGTCTAGAGCGGCGAAAATCGGAGGCCGAGCGGGCTTTGGGCGAAGCTGGGTTCGGGGGCGCGCAAAGGGACCGTGGGCTGCGCCGGCGGGCTGGGCCTGGGCGGTCGGGCGCGGCGCGGCTTGAGTGGCCGCGCGGGGCGCGCGGCTTGGACGCGGGGTGGCAGGGGGACCGGCGGGGGGACGCCGAGCATGCGGCAGACGGGGCGGAGGAGGCGGTTGGCTTGCGGGGCGGCGGCGAGGAAGTCCTGAAGCTCCTTGGTGTTGGCAAGGAAATGCTGGAGTTGGCTGGCGCGGCCGTTGACGTTGTAATCCTGGAGGCGGCGGACGAGCCAGGCCTGGCCGCTGGGGAGGCGGGGTGTGGGGGGGACGGGCGCTTGGCGTTTGGCGCGCAGCGCGCGGATGCGGGGTTTGGGGAGTTTGCCGGCGTGCCAGAGGGCCGCGAGGCGTTCGAAGCGGTTGACGGTGCGGTTGACGTAGTGCCAGGCGCGGCTGACGAGGTCGCGAACGCTTGCGTCGCGATAGGCGATGAGGCCCAGGGTGACCTTGAGGCCGTCGAGGATGGTCCGGAAGGGGGCGGCGAGGGATGTCATTTGTTGGTGGTTATACAAGATGACGAATTTTCGCGTCAAGGGGGGAATCGCGGGGTGGGTGATGGGTGGCGCTTCGCTTACCCATCCTACTGGGTGATTCCGCTTGCTTTCATGCCTCCCCTGAAACGCAAAACGGGCGAGGGCTTAGTGGTATGTCTGTAAGTTATAAAATTTACCTAATTTTCGTGTCAAGCGCGATGATCGGGGGCGGGGTGGTGGGGCGCCAAAGCGCGCCCCACCCGACTGTTTAGGCGGCTTCTTTCATTCGGATGCGGAGCAGGCTGATGAGGCGGGCCAGGGTGGCGGGGAGCTCGTCGCGTTTGGTCACCATGTCGAGGATGCCGTGGGCGAGGAGGTATTCGCTGCGCTGGAAGCCTTCGGGGAGTTTTTCGCGGACGGTCTGCTCGATCACGCGGGCGCCGGCGAAGCCGATTTCGGCGCCGGGCTCGGCAATCTGGATGTCGCCGAGCATGGTGAAGCTGGCCGTGACGCCGCCGGTGGTGGGATCCGTGAGGACGACGATGTAGGGGAGGCCCTTTTCCTTGACCAGGCGGGTGGCGATGACGGTGCGGGGCATCTGCATCAGGCTGATCGCGCCCTCCTGCATCCGCGCGCCGCCCGAGGCGGTGAAGACGATGAGCGGCGCATCCTGGAGGACGGCCAGCTTCGCCGCGGCGACGATGCCCTCGCCGACCGCGGCCCCCATCGAGCCGCCGATGAACTCGAAGGCCATGACTGCGACGACGGCGCGGTGACCGCCGATGGTGCCGTGGGCGACCGCAATGGCGTCATCGAGGTGGGACTTGTCGCGATGTTCCTTCAACCGGTCGGTGTAGCGCTTGGTGTCGCGGAATTTCAGCGGGTCGGCCGGGACCTTGGGCAGCTCGATGCGGGTGAAGGCGCCCTCGTCGAAGGTCCATTTCAGGCGCTCGGGGACGGAGGCGCGCATGTGGTGGCCGCAATGAGTGCAGATCTTGCGGGATTTTTCGAGCTCGGCATGGAACATCATCTGCTGGCAGGCAGGGCACTGGATCCACAAATTCTCGGGCACCTCGCGGCGGCCGAGCAAGGTGCGGATTTTCGGACGGACATACTCGGTCAGCCAGCTCATGGGAGGGGTTCCTTTTGGCCAAGCGTAGGATAGGCAAGGAAGGGCTTCTTTTTTGGAAAAAAGAAGCAAAAAACTTTTATCCGTTGGAGGCGGTGGCGGCGATCTTCAGATGGGGGCGCGATTGCGTGGGCGGAGAGGGGCGAAGCCATCAAATCATTTCGTCTGGTGAGATGGTGCCGCGGCGGTGGATTGACGCCTGCGGCGCGAGGCGAAGGCGCCCGCGGCGCGAGGCGAAGGTGCCCGCGGCGCGAGGCGAAGGAAGAGGTTTTCATCTGAAGGTTGGCGCCTCAGCCGCAAGAACGGAAGTTTTTTTGCTTCTTTTTTTACGAAAAAAAGAAGCCCTTACTTCCGCGCTGACCTGACGGCATCGGCAAGTTCGCGAATCTGATCGAGCACGATCCGCACGCTGTTCGGCGCGGCCTTGCCGTTGGCATCGAGGCTGGCGGCGAGGTTGTCGATGAGGGCGGAGGCGACGACGGCGCCGTCGGCGGTTCGGGCGGCTTCGGCGGCTTGGGCGGGGGTGCGGACGCCGAAGCCGACGGCGATGGGCAGGTCGGTGAATTTGCGGATGCGGGGGATGGCTTCGGCGAGTTCGGCGCCGCTGGCGGTGCGGGTGCCGGTGATGCCGGTGATGGAGACGTAGTAGACGAAGCCCGACGAGCCGGCGAGGACAAGGGGGAGGCGGGCGTCGTCGGTGGTGGGGGCGACGAGGCGGATGATGTCGAGGCCGTTTTTGGCGGCGTCGGCGGTCATCAGGTCGGCTTCCTCGGAGGGGAGGTCGACGATGATGAGGCCGTCGACCCCGGCGGCGGCGGCGTCGGTGCAGAAGCGGGTGGTGCCGTAGGAGAGGATGGGATTGAGGTAGCCCATCAGGATGACGGGGATCTCGTTGTTTTCGGTGCGGAATTCGCGGACCATGGCGAGGGTGTGGGCCATGGTGGCGCCGGCGTTGAGGGCGCGGCGGCCGGCGAGCTGGACGGTGGGGCCGTCGGCCATGGGGTCGGTGAAGGGGCAGCCGATCTCGATGAGGTCGGCGCCGGCGGCGGGCATGCCGCGGAGGATGTCCATCGAGGTGGCGGGATCGGGGTCCCAGGCTTCGAGGAAGGGGATGAGGGCGCCGCGGCCCTCGGCCTTGAGCGTGGCGAAACGGGCAGCAATACGGCTCATCGCGGGGACTCGTTTTGAGGAATGGATGAAAGTTTTTTGGTTCTTTTTTTCAAAAAAGAACAGCACTCCCTTTTTGAAAAAAGGGAGCCAAAAATTTTTGTCCGTTTAAGAACAGGGCTCACAGGGTGACGCCGAGGGCTTCGGCGACGGTGAAGATGTCTTTGTCGCCGCGGCCGCAGAGATTCATGATGATGATCTGCTCCGGGGACATGGTGGGGGCCAGTTTCTGCACGTGGGCGAGGGCGTGGGCGGGTTCGAGGGCGGGGATGATGCCTTCGGTGCGGGTGCAGAGCTGGAAGGCGTCGAGCGCTTCGGTGTCGGTGGCGGAGACGTATTCGACGCGGCCGATGTCGTGGAGCCAGGCGTGTTCGGGGCCGATGCCGGGGTAGTCGAGGCCGGCGGAGATGGAGTGGGCCTCGATGATCTGGCCGTCATCGTCCTGCAGCAGGAAGGTGCGGTTGCCGTGGAGCACGCCGGGGCGGCCGCGGGACAGGGAGGCGGCGTGCTGGTTGGTGTCCAGGCCGTGGCCGGCGGCTTCGACGCCGATGAGGCGGACCGAGGCGTCGTCGAGGAAGGGGTGGAACAGGCCCATGGCGTTGGAGCCGCCGCCGATGGCGGCGACCAGGGCGTCGGGCAGGCGGCCTTCCTGCTCGTGGAGCTGGACCTTGGCTTCGTCGCCGATGACGGATTGGAAGTCGCGCACCATCATCGGGTAGGGGTGGGGGCCGGCGACGGTGCCGATGATGTAGAAGGTGTCCCGCACGTTGGCGACCCAGTCGCGCAGGGCCTCGTTCATGGCGTCCTTGAGCGTGGAGGCGCCGGAGGTGACGGGTTTGACCTCGGCGCCGAGGAGCTTCATGCGGAAGACGTTGGGGGCCTGCCGGGCGACATCCGTGGCGCCCATGTAGACGGTGCAGGGCAGGCCGAAGAGGGCGGCCACCGTGGCGGTGGCGACGCCGTGCTGGCCGGCGCCGGTCTCGGCGATGATGCGGGTCTTGCCCATGCGCTTGGCCAGGATGATCTGGCCCATGCAGCTGTTGATCTTGTGGGCGCCGGTGTGGTTGAGCTCGTCGCGCTTGAAATAGACCTTGGCGCCGCCGAGCGCCTTGGTCAGGCGCTGGGCGAACCAGAGGGGACTCGGGCGGCCGACGTAGTTTTTGAGGTAGTCGTCCAGTTCGCGCTGGAAGCTCGGGTCGGCCTTGGCGGCGTTGTAGGCGGCCTCGACCTCGAGAATGAGCGGCATCAAGGTCTCGGCGACAAACCGGCCGCCAAACTCGCCAAAACGGCCCCGCACATCCGGACCAGACCGCAAACTGTTCGCACCAAACGACGTGTTCAAGACCAGACTCCCTCACAAGCCGCACCTCATAGCGCAGCATCCCGCCCTCGGCAAAGGCAGGGTGGGCGGGGGCGCGGGAAGGGAAGGAAGGCGGGGGCTCCGCCCCTCGACCCCGCCAGGGGCCAAGCCCCTGGACCTTATCTATTAAGGAATGTTCTTGAATGAGAGAGGGGCTCAACCCAGACCTTGATCGGACTGGGTTGAGCC
>CAIYSR010000178.1 GCA_903928895.1 uncultured Rhodospirillales bacterium
GCGGCGCAAGCAAGATCGGTGTTTTCAACTGAACGTCGCTGATCCAGCCGCTGAATGGAACGGGTTCAAAGGGCCCGCGGCCCTTTGCCGGCGGAGCCTTGATTGCCTTGCCTGCCTTCACCCGATTGCCCTGACATACCCCGCCGCTGGCTTGCTTCTCCCTGACTCTGTGCCTCTGTGGTCAATCTTCTTCCTTGCTTGCTGCGTGCCATTCCCACCGGACAGGACGCGACGTTCACCCGATTGCCCCGGCTTTCCGAGCGGTCCCTCTGGATCGCCACGGAAGTGCTCGCGATGACGTTGGGCCGATTTTTTCGAGTTCTCAGGAAGACAGATTAAAGTAAAAAACTTTACCCATCGGATCGTGCGGTTGGAGAGGGCGAGGCCAATAAAATTATTTGGCGTTGCCCCTCTCCACCCGCCGATATTCCTCAGAACCCAAACGGACAAAAGTTTTTTGCTTCTTTTTTTCAAAAAAGAAGCGCTTCCCTACCTCGCCTCACAAATCCCCATCCGCCCCATGCCGATCACGCCGGCGGCAGGAACCCCTTGATATCCCCGGGCTTGACCTTCTCCAGCCCGCCCGCCTGCATCGCGCCGCGCGAGCGCAGCGCGCTTTCGTCATCCGGGTCGATCGGCCAGCGCTTGAAGGTGAGCACGCCATAGTGCTTCCACATCAACATGCCGGTGTCCTGGACATCGATCAGCAGCACGCGCTCCTTGCCCCCGACGTCGACCAGGACGATCCGCTCGCCGGGTTCCCGCTTGGGTTCGGGCACCCGGTTGCGCCATAGCGGCGACGTGGCGTCGAGATGCTCGGTCACGAGCTTCTGGGCGATCGTCTCCATGTCCGGCGTCACCCATTTGATGAACTCGTAGGTGTCCTGCATCGAATCGACGTTGTAGTACGACTTGATGTGCGCGAAGCGGGCCCCGCCGAAGCCCTTGACCTCGGCGATTGCGTCTTCGGCATGCATCGAATCGAGCAGGGTCGAAATGCCGGTGTTGGCGTTCTTCACCAGCACGTCGGCAACCTCGGAGAGCATGTCGTCGGCCTGCTGACCCAGCACCGCCTCGTATTCCGCCTGCATCGGCTTGGAGAAATAAGTATAGAACGCAAGCGCCTCGCTGTAGGTCTTGGTGGTGTGGATCAGGTCGGTGAGGTTGCCGATCGAATCGTTGGCGCATTTCTCGATCGCGTCGAGGTAGTTCTGGACACACTGGCCGGTGTCGGTGCTGGCGGCGAACTTCACCAGCTTGCCCGTCATGATGCCCTGGCCCATGCCGAGCACCGCCTTGGCCCGTGCCGCGTCGAAATGGGTGGCCAATGCGGAGACCGCATCGCCGGCGACGAAGTCGAACGTCGCGTTCACCACTGCGGGGCCGACCGTCTTCAGCTTGGCCTCGATGGCGGCGGCATTGTTGGCCAGGGTCTCCATCATCTTCTTCTGCAGCGCCGGCCCGGCAATGGCGGTCGCGGCAGCCTCCACGACCGGCCCCGCCGGCATCAGGGCGAGGGTGACGACGACCCCATAGATCAGTTCCTTCTGCGCCGCCGCGGCGGCGGCGGCGGCGGCCTTGGCGGCCTTGACCTTGGCGATGGCGGCAGAGAACGCGATTTTGGCGCCCAGCGCCCGATCGGCCGCCATGGCCTGCACCACCGGCAGCGTGAGCCGGTCGAATTCGATGATCGCGGCGGGCCGGGCGAACGGATTGTCGATCGGCTGCTTGAAATCCAGGCTTGGCGGCGCGGGCGGCGTTTGCGCCGGCGCCGGCCCGGTCGCGGCTGGTTTGGGCGTCGTCGGCGGCGGCACCGTGGCCCGTGACGGCGGCGCGGTCGACGGCGCGGCGACCGGAGGCGCGTGTGCGACCGAAGGCGGGGCGGCGACC
>CAIYSR010000179.1 GCA_903928895.1 uncultured Rhodospirillales bacterium
CGCCCCAACATCGCGACACAGGTCCATCCCGACGTTGACTCATGTTCCCGATCCGCATGCAACCAGCATCAGCGGCAAACGCAAAAAAAGGAACTCACTGTTGCCAATCGGACTCACCGGGGGGGCTTGGGAGTTACCATTCGTGACGGCCAGGGGGGCCGGAAGGTTCGGGTCTATTTCTGTCCGACATGCGGGACCTCGGTCTATTGGGAGGCCGATCGCATCCCCGACGCTATTGGCATCGCCCTCGGAGCGTTCGGCGACCCGTCCTTTCCCCTGCCGTCGATATCAATCTGGGAGGACTCCCGGCATCCGTGGGTCGAGTTCGGGCATGATCTCAAACACTTTCCGTCTGCGCCAACTGTCGTTCGCGCGGGCCGGTCCGAGCGGTAGACCAGTCCGATCGGTGCCGATCACCGCTGCGGAATTCCTGAGACGTGCACAGGCTGTCCACTTTGGGCGCAAAGCGGACAAACCGCCTACTTGGAGGGTTCATACCCCCGTTGCTCTAGAAGCCGCCGGATAGCACCGAGAATGACCCCAGGCTCCGTGAACTGAACCATGTGGCCGCTCCTGGCCGCTACAATATGGACACTGTTTGTCGAGAGCGAGGCCAAACGTTTCTGAGCTTCGTCCCATTCGGGATAGACTTGATCGCCGGTCTCAGGATCATTCCAACCACGGCTCACAACCACCAGCGGCGCATCCCCGAGGCGTCCGAACCAATAGGGACTTCTTTCTTCAGGAGGCACGGCCGTATAGGCGGCCATCTCGTCCGCAATGGCAAAATGGCGAGAGCTGCGCAGATACAACGCCATCTGTTCTCCACGCGCGTCTTCCGGAACAGCTTTGAGCGGGTCGAAGCGATCTGGAAATAGGACTGTGCCGACCCGAAGCAGTCCGAACTGGGCCGCCAAGCCACGCCACCATTCCTGTGCCCCGATCGTCTGCGCATCGAGAAGCCCCTCGGCCGCGAACGACCATACCTCGTCAGGTGAATCGATCAGAACGATGCCTGACACGCTCTGTGGATAGTCAGCCGCAAAGCGGCGCACGACGTGGCCCCCATAGGAATGCCCAACGAGGATATAGGGACCCCTGATGTCCGCTTGCTGAAGCAATGAATGCAGGTCTCTGGCTCTGTCATCGAAGCTACGTGGTCCGGATGCCGGATCGCTCCACCCAAGCCCGGCACGATCGTAGGCGCAGACATGGGTGAAACGTGAGACGCGGCCCAATATCCCTTGCCATAGTGTAACGTCATTGCCACTTCCGGCTTCTATGACCACGGTGTGGTCAGAGACCTTCCCTGCGCAAAGTAGATGTAACCTTCGGCCGCCGATATCGATGAGCCGCCCCGGAGGCGGGTATCGTCTCAGGTCCGACATCTCGGAAAAGTGCTGATAAGCCGCGCCTGAAAGTGCGCACAGGCCCACAACGGCGGTCGCGACGGCCACGCCACGCAACATCAGATAAACGAGGCCGTCCATTCGTTCCCGCCACCATTCCTGCCAGCTCAGGCACGATACCTACTGCCCGCTACGTGGTCAGCTTGAAGTTTTCCGCCACTTTGGGTCGGAACGGACCTTGCTCAGAACGGGCCAACTTGGGTCGTTTTCGCCAGGTTGGGCGTCAATGCCTGCAAAGTCGGCATGTGCAAAATTCTTAGTTGTACTGAAAATCAAACATGATGTCTTTGTGTTGTTCGCCGCGGAGATTGCCTTGGCGTGCAAGCGAGGCAGGCATAGGGCGAGGGAAGCGCTTCTTTTTTTGGAAAAAAAGAAGCAAAAAAACTTTGTCCGTTGGTGTGTGGGGGCGCAGCCTTCAGGTGATACCTTCTTTCTTGCTTGGCGCCGCAGGCATCAAAACCCGCGAACCGGCCCGATCTCACCCCTAACGCAGGCATGATGGGCTTCGCCGCTCCCCCGCCCATGGGCCGTCGCCGGCCATCGGATAAAGTTTTTTTGCTTCTTTTTTTCCAAAAAAAGAAGCGCTTGCCTTCCTACCCGCCGGTCCCTCAGGGCCGGTGTCAGGCGCGGCGGCGGCGGACCCAGCCGAGGCCGAGCAGGCCGGCGCCGAGCAGGGCCATTGAGGCAGGTTCCGGCACATCGGCGGCGGTCATGCTGGTGTCGTCCATCAGCATCACGCCGACGGGAACCGCCATGCTGAAAGCGATCGTGTCGGACCCGGTGCCGACGACGGTGGCGGAATAGAAGGTCCAGGTGCCGGTCTGGTCGGGCAGGGCGCCGGTGGAGAACACCTGGGCGCCGTTGAAGATCATGGCCAAGGTGTCGCCGCCGAAGACGTCCATCTCCCAGGCGCCGATGGTGTAGGTGGTCCCGACGATGTCGGTCACGGTCTGGGCCAGGATGGTGGTGCCGTTGCCGTCGACGTATTCCCAGATGCCGTCATGCGCCGCGATATGGCCCGGCAGGGAGCCGTCGGAGACGGCGCCGAACCCGGTGGTACGGGTCCAGCCCGAAAGAGTGCCGGTTTCGAAACTGGGGTTGCCGAGAAGGTTGGCGGCCATCGCGGGCCCGGCACGGGTCGCGCCGGCAATGGCGACCAGGGCGGTGGCGGCGAGGAGAAAATGGCGCATCGGTCGGGATATCCTTCTGTCGCGGGTTCAAACGGTCGTCCCGAGAGCATCAGCAATATATGTGCCAGAACTGTAAGTATATGAATGCGATAAGATTGTTTTGCGAAAAAATATAGGTTCAGAGACATATGTAAAATATTCTGACATCACAGTTATGATTATTTTTTAAGCCAAGATGCAATTCATCCATAGTGTCCGTTCCGGCGCAGCATTCGCCTCCTCATGTGCCGGCCGTGGCGGCGATCCGCGCGCGCGGTTTGACGGCGGGGCTTCGGCTTTCTATCACTCCGCGCGCAGGGACCGTCCTGGCATCTGGAGCCCCCCGATGATCCGCCTGCTGGCGCTCCCCGAGTTGCGCATGTTCCTGATTTCGGCGGCCTGCGCGTCCCTCGCGGAGTCGGCGTTGGCGGTGGTGTTGGGGGTTCATGTCTATGCGTTGACCCATGATCCGCTGGCGCTCGCGCTGCTCGGCCTGGTGGAGGCGGTGCCGGCGATCGGGCTGGTGCTGGTGGGCGGCCACGTGGCGGACCGGGTGAGCCGCCTGGGGCTGTCGGTGCTGGCGCGGGGCGCGATGGCGGCGCTGGCGGCGGGGCTGGTGCTGGGGGCGGATGCGATCGCCGTGCTGTATGGGCTGGCCTTCGCGATCGGCGCCGTGCGGGCCTTCGAGGAGCCGGCGGTGACGGGGCTGGAGGCGGAGATATTGCCGCCCGGCGCGATGATGGAGGCGTTGTCGCTGGTCGCCTCGGTGGGCCGGGTCGCGGGGTTGAGCGGGCCGGTGCTGGGCGGGATCGCCTATGAGATCGCCGGGCCGCGGCCGACCTTCATTGCCGCTTCCGTGCTGCTCGGGCTGGCGGCCGCGGTGCTGCCGCTGGGCATCCGGGCGCGGCCGGCGCCGGAGCGGCGCGGCGCGCGGGTGGGGGCGGTGGCCTCGATCCTGGAGGGGCTGTGGTTCGTCTTTGCCAGCCAGATCCTGATCGGCTCGATGGCGCTCGATCTGTTCGCGGTGTTCTTCGGCGGCGCGGCCGGGTTGTTTCCGGCCTTCGCGCAGGATGTGCTGCACGAAGGGCCGGCGGCGGTGGGGCTGTTGCGGGCGGCGGCGTCGGGCGGCGCGCTGGTGGCGATGCTGGTGGCCACCCGCCATCCGCCGCGCACGCATGCCGGCCTCGCGCTGCATCTGGCGGTGGCCGGGTTCGGGCTCGGGATCGTGGTGTTCGGCCTGTCCAGCAATTTGTACCTGTGCCTGGCCGCGCTGTTCTTCGTCGGCGCCTGCGACGGGGTGAGCGTGATCGTGCGCCGCGCCATCGTGCGGCTGGCGGCGCCGGACCATATGCGCGGGCGGGTGTCCTCGGTGCGCGGCCTGTTCCTCAACGCGACCAACGAACTCGGCAGCTTCGAAAGCGGCATGGCGGCCGCCTGGCTCGGCATCGCGCCGGCAATCTGGACCGGCGGCGTCATCACCCTGCTGGTCGCCGCCGCCACCGCGCGCCTGGCACCCCGGCTGCTGCGGCTGGACCTCGGGCGCCGGTTTGTTGGCTAATGTCATGAAATGTTGGGCATTGGTGCGTTATCCCGACGGTTTCACACCCTGGTCACGCCGCCACCGCATTCCCCCACGACATTTGACACATCCTGACGTGACCCGGCGGCGCCGCCATGGGAGTCTCCGCCCAGTGGAATTGGCGCCGGAGACAGCGGCGCAGGAGTGTTCGATATGTCCAAAGGTCTCGTCCAGCGCCGGGTCTACCCGACCAAGCCGGAACAGGAAGGCAGCCTGAAGGAATTGTTCGTCGGCGTCGGCCTGGTGGTATTCCCGGCCGTGGTCCTCGTCGTCGCCGCGGCCCAGCTGGCGATGCAGCAACCGCATCTGGTGATGCGGCTGATCGGGCTCGAATAGGCGCGGGGAAGCGCTTCTTTTTTTGAAAAAAAAGAAGCAAAAAAACTTTCCCCGTTGGCGTTCGGCGGCGCTGGCCTTCGGGTGAGAACGCCGTCCTTGCCTTTGCGCCGCAGGCATCAAAACCCGCGAACCGGCACAATCTCACCCGTCACGAAGGCCCGATGGGCTTCGCCACTCCCCCGCCGTGGGGCCCTTGCCTCTCAAACGGCCAAAGTTTTTTTGCTTCTTTTTTTCCAAAAAAAGAAGCGCTTCCTTCCATTTACGGATGCTCAAGCAGCCAAGCCGCCGCCGGCTCGTGCCCTGCGGCGGCGGCGCGGCGGATCAGCGCGAGTCCGCGTTCGGCGCGTTCGGGTTCGGGGCGTGCGGCGTCGAGGGTTCCGATGCTGAACATGGCCTCGGGGTTGCCGTCTTCGGCGGCCTGGCGGAGCCAGAAGAGGGCCTGGTCGAGGTTGGGTTCGATGCCTTCGGTGCCGCTGTAGAGCCGCACCAGCGCGAGGGTTGCGCTCATGTCGTGGCGTTCGGCGCCTTCGATATAGAGGCGCAGGGCTTCGTGGATGTCGGGTTTGGTGCCGAGGCCGTTTTCCTGCATGCGGGCCAGCGCGGTGAAGCCGCGGCCGTAGCCGCGGGTGCTGGCGGTGGTGTACCAGTCCCGCGCCTCGGCGAAGGATTGGGTGACGCCGCCGCCGGTTTCGTAGGCGACGCCGATGTTGTAGGCGCCTTGCGGGCTGCCGCGGTCGGCGGCGGCGTGGAACCAGCGCAGCGCGGTGCCGAGGTCGGTCAGGGTGCCGCGGCCGAGGGCGTACATGGTGCCGAGGTTGTTCATCGCCCGCGCGTAGCCTTGGAAGGCGGCGGTGCGGTACCAGACGATGGCCTGGGCGTCATCGCGGGGCACGCCGAGCCCGTCGGCGAAGAGGCGGCCGAGCTGGGTCTGGGCGCCGGGGTCGTTGCCGCCGGCGGCGAGGCGGTACCAGCGCAGGGCTTCGGCGTAGTCCTTGCGGTCGAAGGCGGCATCGCCTTTGGCGGCGACTTCGAGCACGGCGGGGGCGGGTTGTTGCAGGCTGGCGGTGGAGAGTGGCGGGCCGGGCAGGGGGGGCGGGTCGAACAGGCCGAGGCGGAAGGCGGCGATCAGCGGGATCGCCAGGACCATGGCGGCAAAGGCGAGGCGCAGGCCGTGGCGGCGCAGGAAGGGGCGCAGCACGCGGCGCCGGCGGCGGGTGAACTGGCGCTGGAAGCCCGGCGTGGCGGGTTCGAACAGGGCGGGGGCGGGGCGCAGCGTGACGGTGGCGGCGATGGCGTCGAGTCCCTGGTCCCAGCCGGCGAAGAGATCGATCGGCGGATGGTCGCCGAGCAGGGTGTCGAAGGCGGGGTCGGGCTCGATGGCTTCGAGGCGGACGGTGATGACGGCGAGCCCGGCGCGCTGCGCCAGCACCAGGTCGCGCCCGATCGCGGCGGAGGTGGCGGCGGCGGCGGAGAACAGCACGGCGAGGCGCTGGCCGCGCCGGAAGCGGGGCTGGGTGTCGGCGGGCAGCAGGGTCACGGCGAGGCCGCGCGGGCGCAGCGCGGCCGCGAGGGCCGTGGCGATGTGGGCGTCGGCGCTGACGTGCAGGAGGAGGATGGGGCCGCTCATATCTCCGCTATAGCGGGGCGGCGCCGGGTTGGACAGGGCGGCGGCGCAGCGGCGCGACCGCGGCAGTGCCGCGGCAACCCGAGCCTGACAAACGCGTCTCATCGCGTTTCGCAAAATTAGAATTTTCTAGCATTTACCCGGTCAACAACTTTCCGCGAGGCAGATAGAACACGGCACCGTCCGTTAAACAGGAGCCGAGACCATGTCCCACCGTGTCAATACCTTCACTATACTTTCATATCCCGCGCGCGTCATTGCCGTGCCGGCCGCCGCCCTGCTTGGCTGCGCCCTGGCCGCCAGCCCCGCCGCCGCCCAGACCAACCCGGCCGGCACCACCCTGACCACCGGCATCTCCGGCGGCGCCAGCGTCATCAACAACGGCACCATCGCCATCCCGACCAGCAACAGCTACGCCGTCAGCGACAGCACCGCCGGCGCGGTCATCACCAACAACGGCGTCATGAGCTCCACCCTGCATGACACCCGCCTGATCAATGCGAGCGGCGGCGGCGAAATCGTCACCAACACGGGCACCATGACCACCGCCGCCAGCTACGCCGACGCCATCCTGATCAACGCCCAGGCCGCCACCGGCACGGCGAGCACCATCACCGTCAACAATTCCGGCACCATCACCACCGCCACCTCGGCCGACATGCTGCTCGGCAACAGCGGCGTCGGGGGCTCGACCTTCAACGTCACCAACTCCGGCACCATGACGTCGACCGGCTACGCCAATATCGTCCAGCAGATCCCGTCGGGCCGGACCAACAACAGCCTCAACGTCACCAATACCGCCACCGGCGTCATGACCAGCCACGACGGCATCATCGCCACCACCTCGGTCACCCTCACCAACGCCGGCACCATCACCGCGACCGGCCTGAACACCAGCGCCGTCGGCACCTATATCGGCGGCACCAACATCACCAACACCGGCGTCATCACCGGCGACTTCGCGATCGCGCCGGCCGGCAACGCCGGCGGCTTCAACAGCGCCGTGGTCAACTCCGGCACCATCGCCTCCAACGTCGCCGGCGGCTCCGGCATCGCCATCGACTACAACCCCGTCACCACCAGCACCATCGTCAACTCCGGCACGCTGACCGGGGACGTCATGCTCGGCACCGGCAACAGCCTGACCGTCACCGGCGCCAGCGCCAAAATCAGCGGCAATGTGCTCGCCAACGGCAGCGGCAGCAGCGTGACCATCGGCACCGCCGGCAGCCCCGCCAGCTTCACCGGCACCGGCCAGTTCGGCGCCGCCGCCGGCAGCCAGGTGCACGAAGGCGTCACCTACAGCGTCGCGCCGCTCGGCACCTTCACGATCGCCACCGGCAGCAGCTTCAGCACCGCCGCCGGGTTCGCGCTGAATGCCGCCAGCGTCAGCGAGGCCGGCACCTTCAACACCTGGACCGCGGTCTCGGCCACCGCCTCCTCCGGCTGGGACCAGGTCGGCGCGCTCGATTTCGGGGTCTCCGGCGGCACCGCCGGCCAGCTCTCGCTGAGCGGCGCGATGATCTTCGAGGCCGGCTCCTCCCTCGGCATCGCCAGCGGTTCCAGCCTGACGCCGGGCGTCTATACCGCGGTGCTGTCGACCAGCGGGACCACCGGGGCGCCGACCGGCACCAGCGGCACCTTCGGCAACGCCAGCTACAGCTTCACCCAGGAAGCCGGCAACTCCAACGTGTGGGACCTGACGGTGACCGCCGGGACCCAGACCGCGGATGTGCCGGAGCCGGCCTCGGCCGCGCTGCTGCTCGCCGGCCTGGCCGGAATCGGCGGGCTGCGCCGCCGCCGCGCCTAAGGCCTAACGCCTGACGCCTGACGCCAGCAAGCCGGCCCGCGCGACGTGGGCCGGCATTGCCGCCGGCGGGCAAACATGGGACGATCCGCCCGTCACCGCGGTGGCCTTCAACCCGGCCGGACGAGCGCGGGCGCATGCGACCAAGGGAGGGTTTCGCCCGTCGATCGCCCTCGACAGGACCGCAGATGAACCCCCCGCCAGCCGCCGAGTCCCTCTGGTGCCTCTCCTACACCAGCCGCACCACGCGCGGCTGGCATGCCGACGATCTCACCCAGCTCGTCGCCGCCGCGGCGCGCCACAATGCCCGCCACGCGATCTCCGGGCGGCTGCTCTGTCTCGACCGGCGCTTCATCCAGGTGCTCGAAGGGCCGCAACACGCGGTCGCCGCGCTGATCGGGCGGATCAAGGCGGACCGCCGACACTTCGATGTGCGGGTGATAGTGGACAGTCCCATCCTGCAGCGGACCTTCACTGCCTGGGGCATGGATGCCGCGGTGCGGGCCGACCTGATGGACACACCGCTGGCCCGCGAACTCGAGGCACTGCCACAAGCCGCGCGCGACACCGCCCTTGCCGGCATCGCCACCAGTTTCGTCCACCGCGCCCTGCGGGTCACGCCCCTGCAGCGCCGCGCGCAGGAGACCACCTCGAGCCTGCTCGCCGCGGCGCAGCGGGTGGCGGTGCACCAGGGTCTGGACGGCGCCACCATGCAGGCCATCGCCGAGGAAGCTGGGGTCGGGATCAAATCCGCCTACCGCTATTTCTCCTCGCCGGCCGACATGTTCCGGCTGCTGGTGCGCCAGCGCCAGCTGCGCCTGTTCGGCGCCTTTCGCGCCTGGCTCGCCGAAGCCCATTTCACCGACGCGGCCGACCTCGCGCGCCAGATCGTGATCTACAGCGCCGGCGACTACCTCGGCGACACCAGACTGCCCGACGTCATCCTGCGGCTGGCCCTGCGCGAATTCCACGACATCGCCTTCGCCGAACTGCGCGAACTCGCCGCCGACGTGGTGGCGGCCATGCGCCGCGGCGGACTGCAGGCCGACGATCCCGGCCTGCACGGCCGCATCGCCGCCGCCCTCGGCGGGCTCGGCGGCGCGGCCAAAATGGCCGGCCTGCACGACCGCGACCTCCTGCGCGGCGTCGCCTTCGTGGACATGCTCAGCGCGCCACTGGAAATGGCAATGCTCGGGAGCCCGCGGAACTGAGGAAGGAAGCGCTTCTTTTTTTGGAAAAAAAGAAGCAAAAAAACGTCTGCCGTTGTGTCGTGGCGGCACTGGTTTTCAGGTGATAACGCTCTTCTTGCTTGCGCCGCAGGCATTCAATCATCGCGCCGCGGCACAGTCTCAGTGGAGACGATGAATGGATGGGCTTCGCCCGTCCCCCGCCCGGCACGATGCCAACGGACAAAGTTTTTTTGCTTCTTTTTTTTCAAAAAAAGAAGCGCTTCCTTGCCTTTGCTTTGACGACGCGGCGATCAGCCGCGCTTGCGCCGCCGGGCGGCGATCAGGCCGGCGATGGCGGTGCCGAACAGGGCGATCGAGGCGGGTTCCGGCACGACGGCGGTGACGCCGACCTGCATCATGTAGGCCATCGCGCCATTGGCGAGCGGGGTGGTGGGGGTCGCGGCGTGATATTCGCCCGCCACGCCGGTGCCGGCGGTGGAGCCGTCGGTGCCCCAGCGGCCGTTGGAGCCGGTGTCGATGAGGCCAATATAATAGCGGGTACTGGCGGCGAGGGTGTAGGTGGACAGGCCGGTGACGGAGTAGTTGGCGTAGCTGCCGGTCAGGGCGGAAAGGGCGAAGGAGGCGAGCTGGATGAGCTGGCCGCCGACGGTGTTGTCGGTATTGGCGGCGTAGAGCCCGACTTTGATGGTGCCGCTGCTGCCGCCGGAATAGCGCATGTTCAGCGTCAGGGACGAGAGCGTGTAGGCCTGGGCGTCGGTGGAGAACGAGGCATATTCGCCGGTGCCGATGGTGGCGGCGCCGGTGCGGCTCTGCGTCGTGTTGTCGAACACGTAGGTTTGCGCCTGCGCGGAGGCCGCCGCCAGCAGGACGGCCACGGCGAGACACGGGAGGAGCGGGAACCAGCGCATGGGCTGCCCTCGAGAGGTAATGGAGCCTGGGCTCAATGAAAACAAACAGACGTCGCGGCGGTATCGTAAATATAAAAAAGGCAAAAAACATCTTGCGCCGCAGCGGAACTGTGCAGGCGCGCGGCGGATATTACCCGCCGGTTCAACGCGGCGCCAGGGGGCAAAAAGTAACATAACCCTTCACGCCCGCCCGGCGCGGTGCCTCGGTCAAGAGCGGGTGGCAGGGAAGGAAGTGCTTCTTTTTTTGGAAAAAAAGAAGCAAAAAAAATCTGCCGTTGTGTCGTGGCGGCACTGGTTTTCAGGTGATAACGCTCTTTTTGCTTGCGCCGCAGGCATTCATCCATCGCGCCGTGGCACAGTCTCAGGGGAGACGATGAATGGATGGGCTTCGCCCGTCCCCCGTCCGGCACGATGCCAACGGACAGAGTTTTTTTGCTTCTTTTTTTTCAAAAAAAGAAGCGCTTCCTTGCCTTTACTTCGACGACGCGGTTCAGCCGCGCCGGCGGCGCCGGGCGGCGAGCATTCCGGCAATGGCGGTGCCGAACAGGGCCATCGAGGCGGGCTCGGGCACGGCGACCTGCATCATATAGGCGACGGTGTTGTTGAGGGCGCCGACGCCGGTGTTGTTGGTGTTGTGGTATTCGCCGGTCACGCCGGTGGTGGTCGAGGTCTGCATCCAGGCGCCGCTGGTGCCGGAGTCGATCAGGCCGATGAAGTAGCGGGTGCCGGCGGCGAGCAGAAAGGTGGAGGTCGTGCTCAGGGTGATCGCGCCGTAGCTCGTGCTCAGGTTGGAATCGTTGATGGTGCCGATGGTGCCGAGGATGGAGCCGACGAGGCCGGTGGTGGTGGACTGGCTGTAGAGGCCGACGGTGATGACGCCGTTGGTGCCGGAGCCGCGGTTGCCGAGATGGAGCGTGACCTGGGAGAACTGGGCCGGGCCGGCGGTGTTGGTGAAGGAGGCGTAGAGGTCGTTGCCGATGGTGAGGCCGGTGGTTTGGGTGCGCGAGCCGCTGATGTCGTCGAACACGAATTGCTGCGCGCGCGCGGGTGCGGCGGCCAGCATTGCGGCCAGGGCGAGGAGCGGGAGGAGGGCGAGGCGGCGCATGCGGCGGTCCTTCGGGCGGGATGGAGCCTGAGACTCCAGTTTATACAAGATTCGTGCCGGTTTCGGAAGTCTCTGGCGGAAATGGAAATTCCCGCGCCGGCCGGGGCCGGGCGGGCGGGAGTGTAAAGTTTTCCGACACCGCGCAAGGGCGCCGCTGCGCGAGCGCAAGGGCGCCGCTGCGCGAGCGCAAGGGCGCCGCCGGGCGAGCGCAAGAGCGCCGCCGGGTTCAGACAAAATCTGACGTTTCCTGACATGCGCGATGCGGCGTTCGGGCCGATGGTGGCGCTGCGCGGCGCGATGAGTCGGGTCTGGAAGCCGCCGGATCGGGAGATGTGTGGTGACGGTGCTGATGATGCCAAATGCCCTTCCCCTCAGACGTGCGGCGCGCTTCAGCCTCGCGGCGACGCGGATGCGCACCCGCCTGGGCACTGGCTGCCCCCCCTTCGAAACCGCGATGATGCTTGTCTTCGCGGTGCTGGCCGGGGCGTTGCTCGGCCTCGTCATGGTCGGGCTCAGCGGCCTGATCTGAGCGCGCGGACCAGCAAGGCGAGCCCGTCGGCGTGCCAGCGGCGCACCGCGTTGTGGTCGGCGCCGAGGCGCTGGGCCAGTTTGCGCCATGAATGGATGTGCTTGCCGTTGAGCGGATGCACCAGCGCGCGGGCGCCGAGGATGCGGCGCAGCACGTAGCGGTCCTGCGGGATCAGGCCGAGCCAGCCGAAGGCTTCGTCCATGCGGCTGACCGCCGCGGTGCCGGGCATCGCCGGGCGCAGTCTGGTGCGCGGTTCGAGCGTGGGTTCGGCGCCCGGGTTGAGCGTGTCGAGCCGGGTCAGCCGCAGCGCGGTGGTGTAGCCGGTGCTGGGCAGCGCCAGCAGCGTGGCGCCGGCCTCCTCCAGGCGCTCGGCGATCCACTGCGCCGGCTCCGCGTCATCGGGCCAGGGCCGGCGGGATGCGCCAAGGCGGGGTGCGCCGGGTCCCATGGTATAACCATGGGGCCCCGGCGCGCGCCCTGCCGGCGCATCCGGGTTGCGCCCAGGTGCGCCAGGATGTGCGCCACCAAGCGGGCTCATTCGGCATCTCCGGCGCGGGTGGTGCCGGCGTGGGCGGTGACGGTGGGGCGCTTGCTGTCGTCGACGCTGACGCCGCGGCGCGGCTTGCGCTGGGCGCGGTCGAAATATTCGGCTTCGACGAGCAGCCCGTTGCGCACCCATTGGCGCAGGATGCGGGTGGCCTCGGCGTCGTCGAGGTCGAAGCACTGGGTCAGCACATGGCCGGCCCAGCGCGCGAGGAAGCGCGGGTTGCGGGTCAGCCCGTAGCGGCTGCCGGGCTCGGGGCCGGCGGCGATCAGGTCGAGCGCGATGTTGCAGTCCGCCGGCGTGATGGCGGCGAAGGGGGATGGCGGCTCCCAGGCGGTGATGGCGCCGACGCGGTCGCCGTCCGGATAGTCCGCGGTGGCGTTGCCGAGCGCCACCGTCTCCAGGCGCAGCCAGCGGGCGCGGCCGGCGCGGGGCGCCAGATTGGCCTTGGCATCGTCGCGGCGCAGGAAGCGCCAGGCCTCGCCGGCTTGGATGCCGAGCAGGCGGGCCTCGTCCTCGCTCATCGGCGCCAGCAGGGCGGCGGCGCGGGCGGCGTCGGTGAGGGATTTGGCGCCGCGGGCGGCATCGATGTCGGCCCCGCTCGTGGCGCCCTTGCGGACGTGATGGACCAGCAGGATGGCCGCCCCGGTGGCCTCCGCCACCTCGGCCCAGACGGTGGCGAGCGCGTCCATTTGCCGGTTGTCGTTCTCGTCGAGACTGTGCGACTTGACGAGGGGATCGACCACCACGAGGCCGATGCCGGCGGCGCGGATGGCGGCGATGACATGGTCGCGGTCGGGATGTTCGAAGCGGCCGGCGGCGCGGTCGAATCCGGCCATGAGCAGCGGGCGGGTGCGGCCGGAATGCAGATGCAGGCCGCCGAGGTCGGCGCTTGCCACGCCATGGGCGGCGCAGAGGGCGGCGACGCGGCGGTCGAGCTCGTCCATCGGGTCCTCCAGGTTGAGGATCCAGGTCGGCGCGGGGCGGTGGACGCGCTCGCCGAGCAGGGCGCGCCCGGTGGTGACGGCCAGCGCGATGGCGAGCGCATAGGCGGATTTGCCGACGCCGCCGGGGGCCGCCAGCACGGAGACGAAGCCGCGGACGAGGAAGGCGCCGTAGAGCCAGGCCCGGGGCGGGATGTCGCGCGGGTCGGGCAGGCGGGCGGGACGGGCGTGGAGCGGCTCCTGGCGCTGGGCGGCGGCGAACAGAGGCGGGCCGATCAAGGCAGGGTAGGGGGCGCCGTGGTCGTGCAGTTCCTGGATCAGGCGGGCCTGCAACCCGGCGCGGTCGGCGCCGCGCAGATCGGGATCGGCGGCGGCGGCGGCGAGCGCGATCTCGGCCTCGCCTGGCGCGATCAGCCCGGCGGCGGCGAGGCGGCCGAGCACGGCGGCGGCGCGGTGCGGCGCCGGTGGGTCGGTGGGGTGGCGCATGCTCAGGCCTCCGTGTCGCAGGGAGCGGGCGTGAAGCGATCGGGCGTGAAGGTGTCCCGGCTGAAAGGATGGGCGGCGAGCAGGGTGCCGGCGGTGAGCACGGCCCAGGCGCGCGGATGGCCGGCGGGCAGCGGTTCGCGGCCGGCCTCGTCGGGCGCGACACCGCCACGGCGGGGCATGGGCGGAATCGCGAGGAGGCGGGCGCGTTCGATCACGGCGCTGCGGCTGGCGGCGAGATCGGCGCCGATGGCGTCCCAGCTGCGGCACAGCATGCGGGCGGCGGCGATGCGGCGGTCCTCGTGCGGGGTCCAGTGACGCTTGGCAGGCATGGCGGTCTCCGTCGGTGATGACGGGGCCAAGTTATGTGGTTTAACCATCATCGTCAATGAAAATAACGTGGCCGGTTATCTTCCATGACGTTATATTCTCGTGACAAGGACAAGGAGGCTGCCATGCCACGCGGACGTTCGATCACACCGGAGACCCATGGGCCGATCGCGGCGGGGCTGGGGCTGCGGATTCGCGAGGCCCGGCAGGCGGCGGGGATGACGCAGTCGGTGCTGGCGGCGGCGATCGGGGTGTCGCGCAGCGCGGTGGCGCAGTGGGAGACCGACCGGTCCGGCCAGGTCGGGACGAATCTGCTGCGCGTGGCCTCGGCGCTGGGGGTGACGGCGCAGCATCTGCTGACCGGCGATGGCGGGCAGGACAGCGGGCCGCAGGCGGACACCGGCGACGAGCTGGCGCTGCTGCATTTGTATCGCGGACTCGGCGGATCCGACCGGCAGGTGCTGTTGCGTCTGGCGGTCCGGCTCTCGCGCGGCGGGGGAATTATCGGGGAATGAGACGAACCGGGCCGGTTTATGTCCAAAAGATCAGAGTTTTGTAACTTTGATTAACGATCTGCGGCGATCCCGTTTCGCGCCGTGCTGCGATGCAGCATTCGGCCGGTTTGTGCGGTGAATGCAATTGTGTGACATAGGTTTACCGCCGGCCGCGGCGGCGCGAGGCGGGGCGTAAACCTAACCGTGAAGTTTTGGGAGCCGGGTGGGCGCCGGAACAACGGCAGCGAGGCTGACGCAGTCGCGAGATGCCGAAGAGACACGTTTTATATCAAAAGGTTATAAGATTTCCAGCGACGATTTGATTCTATTCCCGGTCGGATAAAACGTCTTTTAAAATACCTACGCATGCAAAAAATTGAAAAATCTCAAAAAGATTATGAACAAAGGTGAAAACCTTCTTGCTTTTGTGCGCTGCACCCGACTAGAAACCCTTGAACGAAGTTAACTGGCCGGGGGCCGCTAACCTATGACGACCTATGTGACCGTAAACACGAGTGCGACATCCTCGGTGCTGGTGCCTTTCACCTCCGCCGCGAATGCCGTCATCGCGCAGGCTGCGCTCGATGCCACCGACAACAAATTCATCAAGCTCGCGCCTGAACTGGTCACTTATTTCACGCCCTCCGCCACTCTGGTCGGCAGCTCGTCCGGCCCCGCCTCGGTTACGGTGCCGGCGACGACCTATTTCGGCGCGGTGGCCAACACCAGCAACGCGAACCTCAATTTCGGCGCCTTCGATCCGCTCTACCACAACATGGTCAACGGCGCGGTCGACAGCGTCGGCGCCGCCCAGGGCGCCGGCACCGCCTATCTCGTGGGCTCCTACACCACCTCGGTGTGGTCGGGCGCCAACGCCCAGATGGTCTACCTCAACGCCGGCACCAACGCGAAAGTGTTCCTCGGCGGCAATTCGACCAACGGCGATGCGATCTCCAACTTCGACGCCGCCAGCAAGGTCAATGTCTGGACCGGCAATGACCAGCCGTCGGTCTATGCCATCGCCACCATGAACGACACCGTCGGCGGCGGCGCCACCGTGCACACCGCCGGCAACGCCATCGTCCGCTTCCTCAGCGGCGGCTCGGACATGGTGATCGCCGATGGCGGCAACGCCGTGGTCGAAGCCGACAGCACCGCCGGCGGCGCCGCCGGCATCCTCACCGTGCGCGCGGCCTCGGCCGGCACCAACCTCACGGTGCAACTCGGCGGCGCGCCGGTGTTCATCACCCCGGGCCCCGGCAACGTGGTCGTCACCCAGCTCGACCCGAACAACGAGCAGACCGCCACCCTGTTCGGCGGCACCCGCACCATCGGCGGCCACACCGTCACCGCGGCGGCCTTCACCGGCTCGGCCCAGGTGCTCAGCGGGCGCGGCTACTTCGAAGGCGGCTCGGCCGGGCACAACGTCTTGCAGACCAGCAAGACCGCGGGCACCGCCACCATGGTGGCCGGCGGCTCGAACGACACCATCCTGATCCAGGCGGCCGGCGATTACGCCTATCTCGGCAACGGCACCAACGTCATCGCCGCCGTCACCTCCATCGTCTCCGGCACGCAGTCGGTCGGCGGCGTGGCCTATCATGGCGATCACTTCATCCTCGGCAACGGCACCGGCAGCGCCTTCGGTGCGGCCGGCGGCTACAACGACTTCGTGATCGCTGGCTCCGGCAACTACACCCTCATCGGCTCGCACGACACCACCACGCCCAACAGCGCCGTGGGCGCGCTGCATGGCTCGGTCTACCACGAAGCCAGCACCGCCGGCGGCGGCACCATCACCATCCTCGACTTCCTGCCGCAGCAGATCACCGGCGGTGTCGCCGGCGCGCTCTTCGACCAGTTCGACCTCGGCAGCGCCTCGTTGGTCGGCTCCATCACCTCCACCGTGGTGTCCGTCCTCGGCGCTGGCCTCACCCTCTACGACGACACCGCCCATCTCTCCGACGGCACCACCATCATCTTCAAGAACACGCTCAACACCGTCCACCAGGTCGGCACCAGCATCGTCTGATCGCCCAAAAGGCGGACGCAAAAAGGGCGGCGGGGCAACCCGCCGCCCTTTTTCATGCCAGCGCCCCGATGCCCGCGTGTAATTTGCCGGTTTTCCACACGTATCACGCGAGTTTGCGCAAAAAACCCCTTAGCGCGGCGTCATCGTCACGTTATTGTCAGACCATGCATTCCGCCGTATCCCGCACAGGCCATCTCCGCATGACCGCTGCCAGCCATGCCCTGCCCGTGCCCAGCGCAAGCGGCGCCCGCATCCTGCTCGTCGATGACGATCCCATGATCCGCGAAATCTACGGCGACGCCCTGCGCGACGAGGGCCACGACGTCGTCACCGCCGACTGCCACGACAGCGCCGCCGCCCTGCTCGACACCAGCCCGGCCCCCGACCTGCTCATCACCGATATCGACCTCGGACCCGGCAAGTCCGGACTCGACCTGATCGAGAACGCCAAAATCCGCCGCGCGCCCATCCCGGTCCTGCTCATCAGCGGCCACCACACCGCCCCCGCCCCCGCCCCCCTCCTGCCCAAACCCTTCCGCCTCGCCGACCTGCTGACCACCGTGACCACCCTGCTCCATGGCAGCGCGCGGGCGTCGGGCGGAGGGTAGGGGGCGGGCTCTGCCGGCGAGGCGTGACGATGCGGGGCCGACCGGTCAGAGGACGCGAATCACGCGATCAAACGCCCGGGGCGTAGCGGCCGCGCACCACGTCGAGCAGTTCGCCCAGCATGTCGAGGCGGCCGCGCAGGCCGGCGATTTTGGTCGGCGGTTTCTGCCCGGCGGGATAGCCGCGTTCGACCGGGATTTCGCAGGTGCGCAGGCCGAGCTGGCCGGCGCGCACGGTGAGGTAGAACAGCAGCGCGTAGCGGTCGAACACGGCGCGGAAGGGGGCCACCCTGGGGTCGTTCAGGTAGCGCGCGGAATAGCCGCGGAAGCCGTTTGTGGTGTCGGTGTACCAGCGCCGTCCGGCCAGGCTGAGGAGCGGCGCGTGGATCAGGCGGCCGGCGAGTTTGCGGTCCAGCGGGGTGTTTAGTGCCGCGCCGCCGGGGAGGTA
>CAIYSR010000180.1 GCA_903928895.1 uncultured Rhodospirillales bacterium
CATTCTCCATCCGGCCGTCCTCCCCAAGCGCCAACGGTAGAATCGCAGGTCTCAACAGGTGCCGCAATAAGAGCGAAAGTTTTTGCTTCTTTTTTCAAAAAGAAGCGCTTTCTTTTTTGAAAAAAAGAAACAAAAAACTTTTATCCGTTAAGAGGTTATCCTACTTCTTGCGGACCCAGCGCATCGGGAACGAGTTGTCGGCGGGCTGGGTCAGCTCGATGTTGTCGCGCGCGGCCCACGTGATGCCCTGCTGGTGCAGCGGGATGTAGCCCACTTCGTCCTGCAGGATCTTGGTGACCTCGTCGATCATGGTCTGACGCTTTTTCTGGTCAAGCTCGGCGGCGATTTGCACCTCGAGGTCATCGATCCGGCTGCTCGAATAGCCGGTGGCGTTGCCGACCGAGAGTTTCTTGCTGCGCGAGACGATATGGTCGCGGATCACGTTGTCCGCGTCATAGGTGGAGGGCGTCCAGCCCAGCATGTAGAAGCTGGTCTTGTAGTCGGGATAGGCGATGTCGGCGAAGAACTTCACCTTGGTGCGGGCGAAGACGTTCACCTTGACGCCGATGCGGGCGTACATGGCGGAGAGCGCCACGCAAATCTGCTCGTCGGCGATGTAGCGGTCATTGGAGCAGTCGAGCGTGACTTCGAAGCCGTTGGGGTAGCCGGCCTCGGCGAGCAGGGCCTTGGCCTTGGCGATGTCGACCTTGGGGCGAACGTCCAGCGCGGCGTTGTAGCCGTTCACGCCGGGCCCCCACATCATCCAGGTGGCGCGGCCCTGGCCGCGCATGACGCGGCTGACGATGGCTTCCTCGTCGATCGCCATGGCGAACGCCTGGCGGACGCGGAGGTCCTTGAACGGGTTCTTGCCTTTGACGCTGGAGAACAGCAATTCGTCGCGGGCCTGGTCCATGCCGAGATAGATGGTGCGCAGTTCGGGGCCCTGGATGACCTTGATGCCCGGCGCCTGCTTGATCCGGTCGATATCCTGCGGCGGGACCGAGTAGATCATGTCCATCTCGCCCGAGAGCAGGGCGGCGACGCGGGTGGCGGCGGAAGAGATGACGGTGAATTCGACACGGTCGAGATTGTGCTCCGCCTTGTCCCACCATGCCGGGTTCTTCTCCAACACATTCTTGCGGTCGGCCTCGCGCGAAGCCAGCTTGAAGGCGCCGGTGCCCATGGCGTTGCGCAGCGCGTAATTCTCGCCCTGGCCGATGATGACCGGGGCGGCGGAGTTGTTGGCCTCCATCCAGTGCTTCGGCAGCATCGGGAAATTGGTGAATTCGGAGGGCAGGATGGGGTCAGGGCCCTTGGTGTCGAACTCGACGGTGAGGTCGTCGATTTTGCGGACCCCGGCCACGGTGGTGACGTTGCCGCTGGTCTGGGAGGTTTTCGAGGTGATGCGCTCGTAGGAGAACAGCACGTCATCGGCGGTGAACGCATGCCCGTCCTGCCACTTCACGCCGGGGCGCAGATGGAAGCGCCAGGTGGTGGGGCCGGACTGCTCGTAGCTCGCGGCCAGCGCGGGCTCGACCTCGAGCTTGCGGTTGCGGCGCACCAGCGGCTCATAGATGTTGCCGAGGAAGGAGTTCTGGACGGTTTCGTCAAGCGTGTTGGGGTCCATGGCGCGGACGTCGCCATCGTTGGCCCATTTGAACACGACCTCCGCCTTGGCGGGGATGGCGGCGGCGAAAGCCGCGAAGCCGATCCCGAGCATCAGATGTCTCATCTTCATTGGCAGGTCTCCCTTTGGGTTGTTGACCGGAACGGGCCTTGTATGCCCGTCCGGTATCGGATCGATTAACCGAGTGCGGCTGCCGGACGCATGTCGCCGACGTGGATCTTGTTCCAGTTGGTGATGGAGGGGCGGGCGAGTTTGCTGACGGCAACGGCCGCTTCGCCCTCGGGCTTGAGCAGGCGCTCGATCAGGGCGGCGCCAGCGACCTGGGCGGCACGGCTGGCACCATCGTCGCATTTGACGGCGATGCCGTAGCCGAGTTCGGGCAGGCTGGCGCAGAAGACACCCTCGGCCCCGCCCTTGCAGAAGACGCGGGCGCCCATGGCTTCGATCATTTTGGTGTCAAAGCGGCCGGTGCCTGCGATCATCATCGGGTTGGCGGTGACGGCGGCGCGGATTTTGGCGGCGGCAGCGGCGCGGTCGGGTGCCATGCCGTTGCCGGTGCCGTAGCGGGCGAAGGCGTGGGCCATGCCACGCAGCGGGATGGCGAAGGTGGGGATCGAGCAGCCGTCGGTGCCGCGGTTGCGGGCGTCGAGGAGGGTGCCGGTCATTTCCGAAAGGGCCGCGGTGACCTGGCGCATGGCGGGGTGGTCGGGGCCGATGTAGCCCCTGGGATCATGTCCGCCGTCGCAGGAGAGGCAGACGAAGCCGGAATGCTTGCCGGAGCAGTTGTTGTGCAGCGCGCTCGGGACGAGGCCGTGGGCGGCCAGATCACGGGCGGAGGCGTCGTGGCTGGGCCAATGCCAGCCGCATTCGAGCGTGTTCACGTCGCGGCCGGCCTTGGCGAGCATGGAGGCGGCGGTTTCGGTGTGGACGACCTCACCGTTGTGGGACGAGCAGGCCAGAGCGATTTCGGCGTCGGTCAGGCCGAGGCGGGCGGCGGCGCCGGTTTCGACCAGCGGCAGGGCCTGGATCGACTTGACCGCCGAGCGCGGGAAGATGGCGGCATCGATGTCGCCGACCGAGAAGACCACCTTGCCGTCGGCGTCGAGCACCGCGGCGGCGCCGTGATGGGCGGATTCGACGAAGGCGCCACGGGTGATTTCCACCAGGATCGGGTCGGTCACATGCATTCTCCGCTTTGGACGTCGTGCCTGTTCTAGAAGTGCTGCGGCCGGAGCGGAAGGGGGCGGATGGTCCATTCGAACGCGGGGTCGCCGAGGTCGCGCCGGGCTTCGACGTGCAGGCGGAGGAGGCGGTCGTGGACGGCGAGAAGGCCTTCGAGGAGACCGTTCCAGGCGGGGAAGACACTGTCGGGCACTGCGGGGACGCCGCGCATGAGGCGCCAGGTGGTCTGGCGGAGGCGGGGTTCGGGGCCGGGCGCGAGGGCGAAGTCGTCGTCCTGGGCGTGGGCGAGGCGCTGGGCGAGGCGGGCGAAGCCTTCGGCGCCAGGATCGGGGGCGAGCAGGGCCGCGATGTCGTCGTAGGACTGCATGGCGACCATGCGGGCCGTGGTGTGGCCGAGATGGGCGGCGGTGGCGGGGCCGAAGAGTTCGGCGAGGATGGGCAGACCGGTGCGGATGTAGTCCATCGCGTAGGTGCGGCGGGCGCGGGCGAGGCGGGTTTCGGTCCAGGCGGCGAGGTCGAGCTGCGGGGCGGTTTCGGGGTCGAAGCGGGGGGCGGTCTCGCCGGGGCTGAAGCGCAGGCGCTGGTCGGGGGCGAGGGGGTGGTCGTGTTCGAGGAAATAGCCGGTCAGGCCGCCCTGCCCGTCCGTGGTCTGGCTGGTGCAGACGAAGCCGAGATTGGGGTTGCCGAGGCTGGTGCCGTTCTGGGCGTACCAGCCGCGCAGGACGCCGCGGCTGACTTCGGTGGGGATGCCGCAAAGGGCGGCGCCGTCGTAGATCCAGCGCGGCGGGACGAAATGCACCCATGCCTTGCGGTCGTGCTCGCGCATGAACTCGACCTTCACGCCGCCGATGCGGTTGGCGAGGTAGTGGTAGCCGGCGGCCTTGATGGCGTCGGGCTGGTTGGCGAGGCCGAGTTTTTCGATGCCGGGGAGGAATTTCTCGTGGTGCTGGCGGCGGAAGAGGTGGAAGGCGAAGTCCCCGGCGGCCGCGGCGCCGCGTTCGAGGGTGACGCGCAGGAGCAGGCCGGTGAGGAGGCGGTGATGGAGCAGGGCCACCGCGTACCAGCCGGCCTGGTCGTGCATTACCGGATCGCCCAGCGCAGGCCCCGGCGCATGATTTCGGCCATTTGCGGGACGCCGAACTCGTGGGCCTTGTGGCCGAGGGAGGAATAGAAGACACGCCCGGCGCCGTGGTGGCGTTTCCAGACCACGGGGATCACGTGGCCTTCGATCCAGGGGGCGTGGTCGGCGGTGAAGGTGGTGGTGGCGAGGACCTCGTTGTTGGGGTCGACATGCATGTAGTACTGCTCGGAGGTGTAGTCGAAATCGGCAATTCCGGCGACGATGGGGTCCGCGGGTTTGGTGATGTTGACGCGGTAGTCGATGACGTTGCCGGGATGGGCGACCCATTGGCCGCCAACCATGAACTGGTATTCGACTTCCTGGCGGAAGGAGTCGGCCAGGCCGCCGTGGAAGCCGGCGAGGCCGGTGCCGGCGCGCACCGCGGCGGTAAGCGCGGCGAGCTCGGGCTTTGCGATCGTGGTCATGGTGAAGACGGGAACGATGAGGTCGAAGGTCGCGAGATCGGGGTTGGCGAAGGCGGCAGTGCCGGCGACGAGGGTGACGTCGATGCCGTCGTGGCGCAGGTAGGAGGCGACCACCTCGGCGGATTGGCGGGGTTCGTGGCCTTCCCAGCCGCCCCATGCGACCAGTGCGCGTTTGCTCATTTTTGGAACTCCTGTCTGCGGCGGGCTGGGTCCCGGCCGTCCCGTGTTGCCCGTTTTGGACCGCTTTGCGCCAAACCGGCAAGGGACGGCACGCCCACCCTTGCCTCGTGCTGCCCGAACCCGCACCATGGGGCATGGCAGTCATGCGGGCAGTTATGTGGCGGGGCGGGGTTGGCGCGGTGTTCGCGGCCGTGCTGTTGCCGATGGTTGCGGTGATGTGGCTGAGTTTTTTCGACCAGGAGGTGATCTCGTTTCCGCCCGAGGGCTACACGTGGCGCTGGTATGTCAATGCGTGGGAGAAGAAGCAGTTCGCGCGGGGGTTCGTGAACTCGCTGCAACTCGCCTTGGTGGCGGCGGGGCTGGGCGTGTTTGTGGGGACGGCAGCGGCCTATGCGCTGGTGCGGGCTGAGTTTCCGGGCAAGGCGTTCCTGGGCACATTGCTGCTGAGCCCGCTGGCGGTGCCCGGCGTGGTGCTGGGAACGGCGCTGTATGTGTTTTTCGTCGAGGTCGAGAATGCCATCGATATCGATATCCGCGCGACTTTGCCGGGGCTGATTGCGGCCCATGTGCTGCTGACCGTGCCGTGGACGGTGCGGCTGGTGGCGGCCTCGTTGCAGGGGATCGGGCCGGCGGCCGAGGAGGCGGCGGCCAATCTGGGGGCGCGGCCGTGGACGGTGTTTCGCCGGATCACGCTGCCGATGATGCGCTCGGGCGTGGTGGCCGGGGCGTTGTTCAGTTTCATCCAGAGTTTCGAGAACCTCGAACTCTCCCTCCTTCTCGTCGGCCCCGGCCGATCGACCTTGCCGGTGGAAATGCTCAATTATCTTGAATTCCGGATCGATCCGACGCTGGCGGCGGTGGCGACGATCCAGATCGTGCTGATCGGGGCTTTGATGTTGGTTACGGACCGGTATGTGAACCTGTCGAGAGTGGTTTCATGACGCGGCTCGTGCTGGAGGGTCTGCGCAAGACCTATGGGCCAACGGTGGCGGTCGATCGGGTCGATCTCGAAGTGGCCGAGGGCGAGCTGGTGGCGCTGCTCGGACCGTCCGGCTGCGGCAAGACCACGACGTTGCGGATGGTGGCGGGGTTCATCGCGCCGACGGCGGGACGGATTTTCATTGGCGGCACCGATGTGTCGCGCGCGCCGCCCTATGCACGGGACACCGGCATGGTGTTCCAGGGCTACGCCCTGTTTCCGCACATGACGGTGGCGGAGAATGTCGGCTTCGGGCTGGAGATGCGCCGGGTGGCGAAGGCCGAGCGCGAGGCGCGCATCGCCGAGGCGTTGCGCCTGGTGCGGCTCGACGGCTATGCCGAGCGGCGGATCGCGCAGATGTCGGGCGGGCAGCAGCAGCGGGTGGCGCTGGCCCGCGCCCTGGTGGTGAACCCTGGGGTGTTCCTGCTCGACGAGCCGCTGTCCAATCTCGATGCGCGGTTGCGCGCCGAGGTGCGGGTGGAGATCCGGGCGTTGCAGCAACGGCTCGGGCTGACCACGCTGTTCGTCACCCATGACCAGGAGGAGGCGCTGACGATGGCCGACCGGATGGTGGTGATGAACCACGGCCGGGTCTGCCAGATCGGGCCGCCGGAGGAATTGTATGAGCGGCCGGCGGATTTGTTCGTGGCCGGGTTTCTTGGGCGTTGCAATGTGTTCCGCGGCACCGTCGAGACCCCGGGGACGCTGCGGGCGGGAGCGATTGCGTTGCCGTGCGACGGGGGTGTTCCGGGCCAGACCGCGGCGATGGTGGTGCGGCCGGAGCGGGTCGGCATCGACCCCGAGGCGGGGCTTCTGCCCGGGCGGATCGGGATGACGACCTATCTTGGCGGCCTCACCGACTGGCATGTCGAGACCGATGCCGGCACGGTGTTGGTCACCCGCCCCACCCCACCGCCGGGCGACCGACTGCGCCGGCTTGCGCCCGGCGATATCGTTCATCTCGATTGGGCCGGCACCGCCGGCCGTCTGCTCAGCCCTGAACCCAACGGAGAGCTTGCATGACCTTGAAACTCGGCCGCCGCACCCTGCTCGGCACCGCCGCCGCCGTCACTTTGGCTCCGAAGGCCCGCGCCGCCGGGCAGGTGATCGTCGGCACCTGGGGCGGCGACTATGCAGCCCTGCTGGCGGACAACATCGACAAGCCGCTGCTCGGGCCGGCCGGGATGGAGGTGTTGCAGGATGTCGGCAACCAGGATGCGCGGCGCGCCAAGATCACCGCCGAGCGCAGTTCGCGCCGCGGTGGCATGGATGTCGCCTGCCTGTCCGACATCGATCTCTACACCATGTCCCAGCTCGGCGTGTGGGAGCCGATCACCGAGGAGAACGTGCCCAATCTCAAGCACGTGCCCAAGGCGTACCGGACCGCGTATTCGATCCCGCACATCATCTCGGGCAAAGTGATGGTCTACAATCCTGCCAAGATGGCCGCCCCCAAGGGTTTCATCGACATGTGGGACAGCAAGAACGCGGGCAAGCTCGGGCTGATCGACATCCAGTATCTCTACGTCATCATGCTGGCCAATCTTGCTCATGGCGGGCCGATGGATGACTTCACACGCGGCAAGAAGGCGCTGATGGAGCTGAAGAAGGCGGCCAATCCGCGAATCTATCCGTCCAACGAGGCGTTCGCGACGGGGATGAAGACCGACGAGGTGCTGTACGGGCCGATGTGGCTGGCGCGCGGCGTGTTCTGGAAGAAGGGCGGCATCAACATGGCAACGGCCGTGCCGTCGGAGGGGCCGATCGCCTATGTGTCGGGCGCGTCGGTGACCAAGAATGCGCCGAACAAGGCCAACGGGCTCGCCTATCTCAACGCGATGCTGGAGCCCCGCGCGCAGAACGCCTTCGCCGAGAAGATGTCGTACGCACCGACCACGGACAACGCCAATGTCCCGGCGACGCTGATGAAGGAGATCGGCTTCACCGATGCCGAAACGGCGGCCATGAAGTATCCGGACTTCGCCTACCTCGCCAAGGAGACCGCGGCGCTTCTGGACTGGTGGAACAAGGAATTCAAGGCATGATCCGCCGCCGTCTGGTGCTGGGTGCCGCGCTCGCGGCGCCCTTCGTCGCGCGGGCCCATGCCGCCGGGCCGGTGACGGTCGCGACCTGGGGCGGGGATTACGGCGAGCTGCTTGCCCGCAACGTCGAAAAACCGCTGCTGCTGCCCCAGGGGATCGAGGTCACCCAGGACCTCGGCTCCCAGGACACCCGCAAAACCAAGCTGACCGCCGAGCGCGCGTCGCGACGCGGCAGCATGGATGTGGTGCATCTCGGCGACGGCGACATGTATCAGATGAACCTGCTCAACGTCTTCGAGCCCGTCCCGTTCGACCGGCTCAAGAACGGCGGCAACATCATCGCCGCGCTGCGCAAGCCCTACTGCATTCCGCACATCGTCTCGGCCCAGGTGATCATCTACAACCCGGAGAAGGTCACCACGCCGCCCCGGGGGTTCGCCGATTTGTGGGACCCGAAATACAAGGGAAGGGTCGGCATCTCGGATCTCAATTACACCGTCATCGCCATGGGGGCGGCGATCGCGCATGGCGGTTCGATGAGCAATTGGGAACCGGCGAAAAAGGCGCTGCTCGACCTCAAGAAGCTCGATCCCAAGCTGTTCCCGTCGCACGAACAGCTGGTCCAGGCGATGAAGGCCGAGGATGTCTGGATCGCGCCGATGTGGCTGGCGCGCGAATTCATGTGGAAAAAATCCGGCATCAAGCTCGCCCATGCGGTGCCCGAGGAAGGCGCGATCCCGGTGATTTTCGAGGCGGCGGTCCCGAAAAACGCGGCCAACAAGGACAATGCCTGGGCCTATCTCGACGCCATGCTCGATCCCGCGGCGCAGCTCGGCTTCGCGGACAAGATGGGCTACGGGCCGACCGTGACCAATGCCAACTTGACGCCCGAGCTCGCCGGCGGGATCAGCTTCTCCAACACCGAGCGGGCAAAATTCCGGCTGCCTGACTACGAGGCGCAGGCCAAGGCCAATCCGCTGATCCTGGATTTCTGGAACAAGGAGTTCAAGGGCTGACCCATGGCGGCCCTTCTCCTCCCCGCTGTGCTGCTGGTGCTGGCGATGATGGTGGCGCCGATGGCGCTGCTGTTTCGCTATTCGCTGAACCTTTACAGCCCGACCGAGCTGATGATCGCGGCGGTGACGCCAGGCAACTACCTGGCCGCCGTGACCGATCCCTATTACTGGGGGGTGCTGCGCACCACGCTGACGGTGGCGTTCGAGGCGACGCTGATCGCCCTGATCCTGGGCTTTCCTGCCGCCTATGTGCTGGCGCGGATGCAGGGGAGGTGGAAGGGGCCGCTCACGCTGCTGACGGTGTTTCCGCTGATGGTCGGCAATGTGGTGCGCGCCGCCGGCTGGATGACGTTGCTCGGCAACTCCGGCGTGCTGAATGCGGCGCTCAAGGCGATGGGGTTCGGTGGCATCGAGATGATGTACACCCAAGGGGCAGTGATCGTCGGCATCGTCACCGTGGTGCTGCCTTATATGATCCTGACGCTGGCCTCGGTGATCGAGAGTATTCCGGTGAATGCGGAGGAGGCGGCGCAGAATCTGGGGGCGCGGCCATTCACGGTGTTTCGGCGCATCGTGCTGCCGCTAAGCCTGCCGGGCGTGGTCGCCGGCTCGGCGCTCGTGTTTATCCTGTGCATGAACGCGTACGCCACCCCGGTGCTGCTCGGCGGAGCGCGGTTCAAAATGATGGCGCCGGCGGTGTACGACCAGTTCGTGCGGACCACCAATTGGCCGTTTGGGGCGGCTTTGGCGTTCATTCTGCTGTTTGTCACCCTCGGACTGACGATGGCGGGCAGCGCCCTGCTGCAACGCAGATATCGGCGTTGAAGGAAAGATTTCCGTTTCCCCTGGCTATTCCCCCTGCAACGGCCCATATACCGTTTTCGGCACTTTTCGGCCTGGGCTGACCGCAGAAGCTTGCGGTGCATTTCGCATCCGGTTCCCCCCTCTTCGAAAATCAATACGGTCCGCATCTCGCGGGTCGCCGGCATGCAAGGTTATGCAACTATGTCAGTTGGTACGGTCAAGTGGTTCAACACCACCAAAGGCTTCGGCTTCATTCAGCCCGATGACGGCAGCAAGGATGTGTTCGTGCACATCTCGGCCGTCGAGCGCGCGGGCATGACCCTCAAGGAGGGCCAGAAGGTCAGCTTCGATCTCGAGCGCGGCCAGCAGGGCAAGGTCTCGGCGGTCAATCTCAAGAACGGCTAACGCCTCTCCCGCCGCCGCGCCTGGCGTGGCGGCGGGTGCCTTGACGCAGGCCTCACCACTGTCAGGAGACGGCATGCCCCCGCATCGCTTCGCCGTCGGAGAACGCGTCGAATTCTCCCCCGGGCGCCTCGACGGCAATGTGCCGCGCGGCGTCTATACCGTCGTGCGGCACATGCCGAGCGAAACCGCCGACCTGCAATATCGGGTCAAAAACCAGCGCGACAGCCACGAGCGGGTTGTCCGCGAGAGCCAACTCCGCAAGAGTTGAGCCCCCTACGAGGAAGGATTCCATGGCCTTCAAAGTCAACTACAACCAGCAACGTGCCGAGCGAGATCGTGCCAAGGCGGCCAAAAAAGAGGCCAAGCTGCGCGAACAGGAAGAAGAGACCGCCCGCCGCAAGGCCGAGCGCGAGCGCGGCGACGAGCCGCCCGAAGGAGGCGACCATGGCCCCGCCACGGCGTAAGATCGAGACCAGTTTCGTCGCCTTCGACGTTTTCTACGTCGACGGCACCCGCAGCTCCAACCGTCGCGTTCCGGCCACCGCCCTGACCGGCCTGGATGGCGACGAACCCGCCAAGACCATCATCGCGACCCAGGACCATGAGATAGGCGTCGCCTCCGGCAAGCCGCGTCCCGAGATCAGCTCGATCGCCCGCTCGCCGGCGAAGTAACGCTGGACGCACGGCGGGGCCCTGGTCCCCGCCGTGTCTCCCTGGCTCCTCCCCTCCCAAGCGCGGCATCGCGCCCGCCCCGACCGCAAGCGGTTGCCGTGGCCGGGCGGATGGTCTAGTCGGCGGTGTGATGACGGTGTCCCTCAGGCCGCGAATGCGCGGCGCGCAGACTCTCGAGATCACGCCCGGCCGAAGCTTCGGGGCGCAACAGGCGATGGCGTGGCGCGACGTGCGCGAAGCCCTGTCCCTGTGGCGCCTGTGCTGGACCCTGGCGGCGCTCGACATCAAAATCCGTTACCGCGGCTCGGTGCTCGGTCCGTTCTGGCTCACCTTGTCCACCGGGCTGATGGTCGGCGCGATGGGGGTGATCTATTCGACCCTGTTCCATATCGACATGCACGACTACCTGCCCTTCCTGGCGATCTCGCAGGTGCTGTGGGGCTACCAGGCCGCGCTCGTCACCGATGCCTGCCATGGCTATGTCAGCTCCGAGGGCATGATCCGCTCGATGCGCATGCCCTACACCACCTACGGCGCCCGCATCGTGCTGCGCAACATGATGGTGCTGGCGCACAACCTGGTGGTCATCGTCGTCGTCGACCTGGTGATGTGGCATTTTCCGGACCCGACGACCGCGCTGGCCGCGATCCCGGCGGTGGCGGTCTGGCTGCTCGATTCGCTGGCCCTCTCGCTGCTCCTGGGCGCGCTCTGCGCCCGGTTCCGCGACATTCCGCCGATCGTGGCGAGCGTGATGCAGATGGCCTTCTTCGTCACCCCGGTGATCTGGCGCCCTTCCCTGATCGGGGAGCACCAATGGATGCTGCCGTTCAACCCGTTCTTCACCCTCCTGGAAATCGTGCGCGCGCCGCTGCTTGGCGAGATCCCCTCGCTCGCGGTCTATTTCTCGGCCCTGCTGAGTTCGGCGGTGTTGTGTGGCCTCACCTGGGTGCTGTTCGCGCGGGTGCGCGGGCGCATCGCGTTCTGGGTGTAGCGGCAATGCCAGACACAATCCAGGCGCGCATCGAGGTCACCGACGTCGACCTCGATTTCCCGCTCTACCACACCAGCGGACGCAGTCTGAAAAAGACGCTGCTGCGCACCGTCACCAAGCGCATGGGCGAGGATGCCAAGCACCGCATCGTGGTGCAGGCGCTGCGCGGCATCAGCTTCACCCTCAATCCCGGGGACCGGCTCGGCCTGATCGGCAGCAACGGCGCGGGCAAGACGACGCTGCTGCGCACCCTGGCCGGCATCTACGAGCCCAACGCCGGCATGATCCGGGTGAACGGGACGCTCAACGCGCTGCTCGACCCCAATCTGGGGATGAACGTGAACCTCACCGGGCGCGAGAACATCATGCTGCGCGGCCTCTATGCCGGGCTCGACACCGCTGCGATCGAGCAGCTCGAGGAGGATGTGCGGCGCTTCGCCGACATGGACGAATTCCTCAATCTGCCCATCCGCATCTACAGTGCCGGCATGATCATCCGTCTGGGCTTCGCACTCGCCACGGCGATCCGGCCGCAGGTGCTGCTGATGGATGAGTGGTTCCTGGCCGGGGATGCCAACTTCATGGATCGCGCCCGCGCCCGGCTCGAGGAGATGGTGCGCGGCGCCGAGATCCTGGTGCTCTCCACCCACAACACCGACGCGCTGCTGGACTGGTGCACCCGCGTCATCTGGATGGAACACGGCCGCATCCAGATGGACGGGCCGACCGAGACCGTGCTCGAGGCCTATCTCGGCCACCCCGTGCACAAGCGCGCCGCGCCCTAGTTCGCGCCCAGGGCGGGCCGGGGATCGTGTAGGCCACCGCATCCACCCGGCTCTGCGCCAAGGTCGCGCTCGGCGCGGTGGCCTCCGCCCGCAGCCCGGCGCTCAGCCCATCCGGCTCACCCCGCGGCGATGGCCTCGGCCAAAATATCGGCGGCCCGCGCGCAGGCCGCGGCGCTGACATCGAGATGGGTGGTGGCCCGCACCGTGCGCGGCGCGAAGGCGCTCACCAGAACGCCGCGCTCGGCCGCCCGGGCCACCACCGTCGCGGCCTCGGGCAGCGACGCCGGCAGGCGGAAAATGACGATGTTGGTCTGCACCGTCGCAAGATCGATCGCCGCCCCGGTCTGCGCGATCCGCCCGGCGATCAGCCGCGCATTGGCATGGTCGCTCGCCAGATGACCGAACCCCTGGTCGAGCGCATACAGCCCGGCCGCCGCCAGGATGCCGGATTGCCGCATCGCCCCCCCGAAGCGGCGCCGCGCGCGCACCGCCCGCAGCATATCCGCCCTTCTGCCCGCGAGCACGCTGCCGGCCGGGCAGCCGAGCCCCTTGGATAGCGCAACGGACACGACGTCGAACGGCGCCGCCAGGGTGGCAAGATCGAGCCCGCTCGCCACCGCGGCATTGAACAGCCTTGCGCCATCGAGATAGGCATGCCCGCCCCGGCGCTGAGCCGCCGCACAGATCGCCGCCACGTCGGCCTGCGGGAACACCACGCCACCGCCCCGGTTATGCGTGTTCTCGATGCACACCAGCGTGGTCGGCGGAAACACCACATGCCCGTCCGGCTTGAACGCGGCCTCGAAATCTTCGGCCGTGAACAGCCCGCTTTGCCCCGCCACCGCGAACTGAACCCCCGCATTGAAGGCCGACGCCCCGGCCTCGTGCCAGGTGATATGCGCCTCCGCCCCGACCACCACCTCGTCGCCGGGCCGGGTGAGCAGCTGCAGGCCGATCTGGTTTGCCATCGTCCCGGAGGGCACGAACAGCGCCGCCTCCTTGCCCAGCAGGGCCGCGATGCGCTCCTGCAGCGCGTTGACCGAGGGGTCCTCGCCATACTGGTCGTCACCGACCGGCGCCGCCGCCATCGCCGCCCGCATGGCAGGTGACGGAAGGGTGACGGTATCCGAGCGCAGGTCGATGCGGGTCATGACGGGGTCCGTGGAAATGAAAATCCGGGCCAGATGTAGCCGCGCCCGGACCTGAGGTAAACGGAGGCTCCCCGCCACCGCCGAGATGTGGCAGGAAGCGAACAGGGAGTGCGGCAATGGATCAGACGGATTTGATGGCACGGCTGCGCGCCGCGCGGGTGATACCGGTGGTGCGGACCCATTCGGCTGCCCATGCCGCGACCGTGGTGGGCTGGCTGCGCGACGCGGGGCTGCGCATCTTCGAGATCACGATGACGATCCCGGACGCCCCCGCCTTGATCCGCGACCTGGCCTCCGATCCCGCCCTGCTGGTCGGCGCCGGCACGGTGCCCGACGCCGCGACGGCACGGACATGCCTCGACGCCGGCGCCCGCTTCCTGGTCGCCCCCTGGATCGACCCGACCTTGTCCGCCCCGTGCCAGGCCGCGGGCGCCGCGCTCATGCTGGGCGCCCTGACGCCGAGCGAGGTGCGCGCCGCGCTCGCCGCCGGCGCCGACGCGGTGAAGATCTTCCCCGCCGCCTCGCTCGGCGGCCCGGCCCATATCAAGGCCCTGGCAAGCGTCTTCCCCGGCGTCGCCTTCTGCCCCACCGGGGGCGTGGAACCGGGCAATGTCGCGGCCTACCTCGCCGCCGGCGCGGCCTTCGTCGGAATGGGAGGCGCCCTGGTCGACGAGAAGCGTATCGCCGCCGGCGACCGCGCCGCCATCGTCGCGGTGGCGGAAGCGATCCGGGCATGAGCATCGATCTCGTCTGCATGGGGGAACCCATGCTCGAGTTCAACCAGCAACCAACCGGGGCGGACGGGCGGCGCCTCTACCTCGAAGGCCCGGGCGGCGATACCTCCAACGCCGCCGTCGCCGCGGCACGCCAGGGTGCGCGGGTCGCCTATGTCAGCGCCATCGGGCAGGACCCGGCGGGCGACCGTTTCGCCGAATTGTGGGACGCCGAGGGGGTGGACCATTCGGCCGTGCAGCGATCGCACGCGCGGCCCACCGCGGTCTATTTCGTCACCCACGGGGCGAAGGGGCACGAATTCCTCTACTATCGCAAGGACTCTGCCGCCGCCGGCATCGGCCCGGCCGACGTACCGGAGACGATGATCCAGGGCGCAAAATTCTTCTACGCCTCCGGCATCAGCCAGGGCATTTCAGCCTCGGCCGCGGATGCGGTGTTCCACGCCATCCATGTCGCCCGCGCGGCTGGGGTAAAGGTCGCCTATGACACCAACTACCGCCCCCGCCTGTGGCCGGTGGCCCGCGCGGCAGCGGTGATCCATGCGGCGATCGGCCTCTCGGACATCGCGCTGCCCAGCCTGGAGGACGCGCAGGCGTTGAGCGGGCTCGCTGGCGCGGATGCGATTTGCGATTTCTATCTGCGCCTCGGCCCGAAGCTGGTGGTGCTGAAAATGGGCGCCCAGGGCGCGCTGCTGGCCACCCCGGCCACGCGCCTGGCCATCCCCCCCTTCCCCTGCACGCCGGTCGACGGCACCGGGGCGGGCGACACTTTCTGCGGCAGCTTCCTCGCCCGTCTCATCGCCGGCGATGCCCCGGAAGCGGCGGCGCGCTACGCCAGCGCCGCGGCGGCCCTCAAGACCGAGGGCTACGGCGCGGTCGCCCCGATTCCACGCGCGGCGGCGGTGATGGCCGCATTGGACCGCCAATGATCCGCACCCAGCGCCTCGTCCTGCGGCCATGGCGCGACTCCGATCTCGCGCCCTGCGCCGCGATGACCTCCGATCCCGAGGTCATGCGCTTCTTCGGTATCCTGCGTGAAGGCGCAGCCTCCGACGCCTGGGTGGCGCGGGTGCGCGCCCATTTTGACCGCGAAGGCTTCGGCATCTGGGCGATCGAGGCCCCGGGGATCGCGGACTTCATCGGCTTCGTCGGCCTGGGTCGCGTGCCGGACTGGATGCCGGTGGCGGCCGGCGGGATCGAGGCGGCGTGGACCCTCGACCGCCCGTACTGGCGCCGCGGCTATGCCAGCGAGGCCGCCCGCGCTGCCATTGCCGACGGCTTCGCCCGCGGTATCGACGAGATCGTCGCATTCACCTCCGCCATCAACCTGCCGTCGCGCGGGGTGATGGAGAATCTCGGCATGAGCCGCGATCCGGCGGCGGATTTCGATCACCCGCGCGTTCCGGCTGACAGCCCGCTGCTTCCCCATGTATTGTATCGTATCCTTTCCGGAGGAGGCGTGCATGGGTGAAACATTGACGCCGCTGGTGGCCGATCTGGTGGAATGGGTCGCGCGCGCACCACGGCCGTACTCCGAGGTGCTGGAGGCCTGGCGCACCTCCTGCCCGCGCCTGCCGGTCTGGGAGGAGGCGGTGGATCGCAGCCTCGTCGGCTTCGTCCACGGCCCCGGTGGCGGGCGGGAGGTCGAGGCGACCACGGCCGGCCTCGCCTTCCTCAAATCTGCCGGGCGCGCCTGATCTTGACGCTATGATATGATCCCCGCCAACGCGCCGCTCAGGCACGTCGCGATGGTCCCCGAGACGATCGAGCGGAAGCCCAACGCGACCACCTCGGCCCGCCGCTCCGGCACCATGGCGCCGAGACCGCCGATCAGAATCCCGAGACTGCCGAAATTGGCGAAGCCGCAGAGCGCGTAGGTCATGATCAGCCGCGCATGCGCGGACAGGGCACCGTCCGGCAGTCTGGCCAGATCGAGATAGGCGACGAATTCGTTCAGCACCGTTTTCGTCGCCAGCAGGCCCGCCGCCACCGGCGCCTCCGCCCAGGGCACGCCGATCAGCCAGACGACAACGCGCAGTGGCCAGGCGAAGATCCGTTGCAGGGTGAGCGGCTCTGCCAGTGGCAGCAGGCCCAGCATCGCGTTGAGCAGCGTCACCAATGCGATCGTCACCAGCAGCACGGCGATGATCCCGGTCAGCACCGGAATGCCCTCCATGGTGCCCTTGACCACCGCGTCCAGCGCACTCACCGGTGCCTGCGGCAGCACGATGCGGGCCTCCTCGCGGCTTTCGCCGAACGGCACCATCAGCGCCGCCACCGCCAGCGCCGCCGGGGTCGAGATCACCGAGGCGATGAGGATGTTGCCGAGCGCGTTGGGGATCACCGGCCCCAGGATCGCGGCGTAGATCACCATCACCGTCCCGGCGATGCCGGCCATGCCGCAGGTCATCAGGGCGAAAAGCTCCCCCCGCTGCATCCGCGCCAGCCACGGACGCACCAGCAACGGCGCCTCGATCATGCCGACGAAAATGTGCACCGCCGCCCCCAGCGCCAGCGCCCCGCCGATCCCGAGCCACCGCCGCAGCAGCCAGGCGAATGCGCGCAGGATCGCCTGCAACACCCCCCAGTGGAACAACAGCGAAGCCAGCGCCGAAATCACCAGGACCAGCGGCAGGGCCTTGAACGCAAGGATGAAGCTCGCACCCGGCCGCGGTTCGACGAAGGGCAGCGGCGGTCCGGCAAGGTACCCGAACACGAATCCGGTTCCCACATCGGCGGCCCGTTGCAGGGTGTCGGCGGCGTCATTGAGAAGCATCACCGCGCGCGTCGCCGGGGGGAAGCCGATCAGCAGGGCTGCGAGCATGATCTGCAATGCGATGCCGCCGGCCACGGTGCGCCAGACGATGGCACCGCGCCTCTCGCTCAACACCCAGGCCAGCATCAGCAGGGCGCCGAAACCGAAGACTCCCCGCATGCCCGCCCCTCCAATGGATAGAAGTTTTTTGTTTCTTTTTTATAAAAAAGAAAGCGCTTTCTTCTTCCAGTTCGAGACGGGACCGCCCCTCAGTACCCCTCATCCCAGCGCAAATGCGGGAACGCGCTGTGCACGGTGCCCGGGACCATCGGCAGCGCGGAGTGAACGAAAGTGCGATCCAACTGCTTGAGCGAGGTTGCGCCGAGCAGGGCCATGGAGCACTCGATCTCATCCTCCAGGATCTCCAACACCCGCGTGACACCATGGACGCCGGCGGCGGCCAGCCCATAGACATAGAGGCGCCCGAGCACGACGAGATCGGCGCCCAGCGCGATGCCTTTGAGCACATCCGCCCCGCGATAGAACCCGCCATCGACATAGATCTTGGCACGCCCCGCCACAGCGGAGACCACTTCGGGCAACACGTCCATCGAGCCGCGGCCGTGGTCGAGTTGGCGACCGCCATGGTTGGAGACGTAGACCACGTCGACCCCGGCGGCGACGCAGCGCTCGGCATCCTCGCCGGTGGCAATGCCCTTGATGATCAGGGGGATGGAGGGATGGCGAGATTTGAAGGTCTCGATGTTCTTCCAGTTCAGCCCGGCCTGGAACTCCATGCCGGTGTTGCTGAAGCGCCACGGCTTGCGGAAGCGCTTGGCGATATCGCGTTCGCGGCGGCTGTAATGGGCGGTATCGACGGTGATGCAAAAAGCGTCGTAGCCGCTGTCGATTGCGCGCCGGGCATGGTCGGAGATGACGTCGTCATCGCCGCGGACGTAGAGCTGAAAGATTTTTGGGCCCGGAGTGGCGGCCGCGCAGGCCTCGAGCCCGGGCTGGGTGACGGAGCTGAAAATCACCGGCACGTTGAACGCGCTTGCGGCCTTTCCCGCGGTCGCGCCGCCGCCAGCCTCGAAGGTCTCCAGCGAGCCGACCGGGGCGAGGGCCACGGGCAGGCGGATCTTGTGGCCGAAGAAGTCATGCGTCTTGTCGATGTTGTTGACGTCGACCAGGACCCGGTTGCGGAAGGCAATGCTGTCGAGTGCGGCGCGGTTGCGGGCCAGCGTGGTTTCGGTCTCGGCGCCACCGATGAGATAGTCCCAGGCAAACTGGTTGAGCTTCAGGCGTGCCTCGTGCACCAGCTCGTGCAGGTTGAGGAAGGTGTCGTCATCGTCGTCGTTCCGCATGTCCTGGATCCTGGCGCATTCTATTTTCGCGATCCTGCGACAAGGGCGGCGAGGCGGCAAGGCATGGCGGGGCTGCGGCCCAAGCGGACCGCAGCCTGCCCGGTTGAAATCAGGCGGCGCCGTGCTGCTTGAAGAAGGCGAACAGGCGCTTCATGCCGTCGGCGGCGTCATCGGCGCGGTAGGACGGGCGATAGTCGGCGTGGAAGCCGTGCGGGGCGTCGGGGTAGACGACGATCTCGACCGACCTGCCGGCGGCCTTGGCCTTGGCGGCGGCGGCCTGGACATCCTCGACCTTGATGCCCCCATCCTTGCCGCCGTAAAGGCCCAGCAGCGGCGCCTTGAGATCACCGGCAACATCGGTTGCGGATTTCGGCTGGATCTCGCTGGCGGCGCCGCCGACCGGGCCATACCAGGCCACGGCCGCCTTCACGTTGGGATTGTGTGCGGCATAAAGCCAGGTGTTGCGGCCACCGCGGCAGAAGCCGGTCACACCGAGGCGGGTGGCGGCCCCGCCATGGCCGGCGGCATAGGCGACGGCGCCGTCGAGGTCCTGCAACATGCGCGCATCCGGTGCCTTGCTGATGACCTGGCTGACAATTTGGCTCACGTCGCTCATTTTCGAGAGGTCGCCGAGGCGGGCGTAGATTTCGGGGGCGATTGCGGCGTAGCCGGCCTTCGCGAAGCGGCGGCAGGTGTCCTTGATGTATTCGTGGACGCCGAAGATCTCCTCGTTGATCAGGACAATCGGGAACGGGCCGGCCCCGATCGGCTTGGCGAAGTAGCCGGGCAGCTCGGTGTCGCCGACCGGTATTTTGACCTCGCCAGCCTCGATGCCAATGCTGTCAGTGTGGATCACCTGTGCCTCGACCCGGGTGGTGGCCAGCGTGAGGCCCGACATCAGGCCGCTCATCATCAGGCCGCGGCGGGCGAGCGGGTAGTTTTGGAGGCCGGACAGGCCGTGCAGGTCATTCATGGCGAGGTTCCCGTGCTGGTGATGGGCATGATGTGGGTAAGCGGGGACGTTTGTGAAGGATTGTCTATTCCTTCGCCTGCCCCTTCGGCCCCCCTCCCCTGTCAGCGCAGCGCCAGGACGCGGCGAGGGTTGAGCAGCAACGGCGGCAGGTAGGCGGGGATGTTGCTGAACGGCAGCACTTCGGGTTTGAGGCGGATGCCGAGCACGTCGGACATGAAGGCGCGGCGGGCCTCGATGCGGGACCAGGCCTCCGGATAGGCGACGGCGAAGGCGGCACGCAGAGGCGCGTCCGCCAACGCGATGCCGTCCTCGATGTTGGTGGTGAACCAGGCGGAGTGGGTGGCGGGAATGACGTCGACCTGCACCGCCATGCCGGAACGCAGCGCGATGGTGCTGCCCGGGAAGATCGGGGAGTGCATCCATTCGTCGATGTGAATGAGATGACCGGGGTTGAGGCCGACGCCGAAGAAGGGGGCGCCGAGGTGGCGGTGGATGATGTCGTAGAGGGTGCCGCCGGTGATACCGATCCCGATAGCGCCGTACCACTCCGCAACGGCGGCGAAGTAGGGGGCGGCGAGTTTTTCGATGTAGTCTTGGATCTCGGCAGCCAGTTCGGACGCATCGGCGACGACGAAGCCGGCGCGGGCGTTGAGCGCGCCCTGGATGCCGCAGGCCATGGTGAAGGGGTCACCGCGGGAGATGACGCGGGTGCTCGGGCTCGGCAGTCCGCGGGAGGCGCGGGGGCCGGCGGAGAGCATCGTGTGACAGGCGAGCGGCAGGCCGGGAACGGCCATCAGGCGGGCGGCTTCGAGTTCGGTCATGCCGGGGCGCAGGCAGAAGAGGACGCGCTTGAGGGCGGAGGAGGTGTAGGTGGCGGCGAATTCGAAGGCGGCGAGTTGGTCGACGTCGTTGATGGCGCGCAGGCCATCGGCGGGGTTCTGGAACAGGGCGGTGGCGTTGGTGACGGGGCCGATGGCGCGGAGCGCGCGGGCGATGAATTCGGGTAGGTCGAGCCAGTCGTCGGTGGCGCCGGGGTCGGTGGGCTCGAAGATTTTCCAGCCGACGGCGCCGATGCGCATGCCGGGGCGGAGGCCGGCTTCGGCGAGGAGGGTGGGCATGGGCAGCTGGCGGTCGCGGGGCTGGCCGGGGAGGGAGAAGGTCTGGCAGAGGACGCGGTCGAAGTCCCCCGGCGCGAGTTCGGCGTAGGACCAGCCTTCGTTGCCGAGGAAGAGGGTCGGGCGGCGGTGGGGGACGAGGACGAGGATGCTTTCCTCGAAGCGGGGATCGTAGCCCGTGAGGTAGGCGATGTTGGCGGCGTGTTCGCGGTCGCCATAGACGACGAGGGCGTCATGGCCGGCGGCGGTGGCGCGCTTGAGGGCTGCGGCGACGCGGGACTGGTGGGTGGCGGTGGGGATGGTGGGCTGGATGGTGGGTTCGCCGAAATCGGGGAGGTCGGCATCGATCAGGACGGGGGTCATGCAGGGTCCTCGTGGGTGGCGGTTCGGGCGGTGGCGGTGATGAGCAGGAGGAGCAGGCCGGCAGCGGCCAGCGCGATGGGCAGGGTGGTGGCCTGGGCGGCGAGGCCGATCAAGGGGGGGCCGGCGAGGAGGCCGATATAGCCAGGGGAGGCGACGGCGGCGATGGCGAGGTTGGGGTCGGCACCTTTGGTGCGGGCGGCGGCGCTGAACAGGGCGGGGACGATGTTCGCTTCGCCGATGCCGATCAGGGCACAGCCGATGAGGGCGGCCGGGATGGTGGGCAGCGCGGTCATGGTGAGGAAGCCGGCGGCGGCGATGGCCGCACCCCAGGCGAGGACGTGGACATGGGGGAAGCGTTTGAGAACGGCGTCGCCGGACAGGCGGCCGATGGTCATGGCGGTGGCGAAGGCGGCGTAGGCGAGGCCGGCGGTGGCGGGGCCGGCGTCGCGGTGGAAGCGCAGGAGGACGGCGGTCCAGTCGTGGACGGCGCCTTCGGCCATGAAGGCGATGAAGCAGAGGGCGCCGATCAGGGCGAGGCGGCCATGGGGGATGGCGAGCCCAGCTGCCGGGGCTTCGGCGCGGGGGAGGAAGGCCGGGGATTGGGACAGGAGGAGGGCCAGTGCCGCGGCGGCGATGATCAGGGTCGCGATGAGGGGGGTTGCGTTGACAAAAAGCAGGGCGCTGACGATCGAGGCGCCGAGGAGGCCGCCGACGCTGAAGAGGCCGTGGAAGCCGGACATCATCGGCCGCGCGCAAGCGCGTTCGACGGCGACGGCCTGGATGTTCATGGCGACATCGATGCCGGCCAGCGTGGCGCCGAAGAGGAAGAGGGCAATCGCGGTGAGAGGGATGCCGGGGAGAACAGTCAGCGCCGGGAGGGTGGCGCAGAAGAGGACGCCGAGGGCGAGCATCACAAGGCGGCCGCCGAGGCGGGCGACGAGGAGGCCGGCGAGGGGGGCGGCGAGGAGGGAGCCGGCGCCGATGGCGAGAAGCATGAGGCCGAGTTCGGCGTCATCGAGGGAGAGGCGGAGTTTGAGGTCGGGGACCAGGGGTGCCCAGGCGGCGGCGACGAGGCCGAGGATGAGGAAGATGGTCCGGGTCGAGCGGACCGCGCCGGGGGAGGCTGCCTCCCCCCGCCCGTGGGAGGGGGGAGGCACCGCGATCAGGCCATCGCCTTCTGCAGGTTCTCGTCGATCTTGGCGAGGAAGGTCTGGGTGTTCATCCAGGGCTGCTCGCGCGAGATCAGGCTCGCGAGGTCCTTCGTCATGTGGCCGGCTTCGACGGTCTCGATACAAACGCGCTCGAGGGTTTCGGCGAAGGCGGTGACATCGGGGGTGCCGTCGAACTTGCCGCGATAGATCAGGCCGCGGGTCCAGGCGAAGATCGAGGCGATCGGGTTGGTGCTGGTCTCGCGGCCCTTCTGGTGCTCGCGGAAGTGGCGGGTGACGGTACCATGGGCGGCTTCGGACTCCACGGTGTTGCCGTCGGGCGACAGAAGGACCGAGGTCATCAGGCCGAGGGAGCCGAAGCCCTGGGCCACGATGTCGGACTGCACGTCACCATCGTAGTTCTTGCAGGCCCAGACGTAGCCGCCTTCCCACTTAAGCGCGCAGGCAACCATGTCGTCGATCAGGCGATGCTCGTAGGTGAGCCCGGCGGCATCGAAGCGGGATTTGAACTCGGCGTTGAAGATGGCCTCGAAAGTGTCCTTGAAGACGCCGTCATAGGCCTTGAGGATGGTGTTTTTGGTGGAGAGATAGACCGGGTAGCCCCGGGCCAGGCCGTAGTTGAAGCTGGCGCGGGCGAAGCCCGAGATCGACTCGGTGGTGTTGTGCATCCCCATGGCGACGCCGGCGCCCTTGAAGTCGTGTACATCGAGCACGACCGGGTCGCCGCCGCCGGCCGGCTGATAGCTGAGCGTGACCTTGCCGGCGCCCGGAACCTTCATCTCGACCGCACGATAGACGTCGCCATAGGCATGCCGCCCGATCACGATCGGCTTGGACCAATGCGGCACCAGACGCGGCACGTTTTTGCAGATGATCGGCTCGCGGAAAATCGTGCCGTCGAGGATGTTGCGGATCGTGCCGTTGGGCGAGCGCCACATCTTCTTCAGCTTGAATTCTTCGACCCGGGCTTCGTCCGGGGTGATGGTGGCGCATTTCACGCCAACGCCGTACTGCTTGATGGCGTTGGCGGAATCGACGGTCACCTGGTCGTCGGTCTGGTCGCGGTATTCGATGCCGAGATCGTAGTACTTCAGGTCGATATCGAGGTAGGGCAGGATCAGCTTGTCTTTGATGAAGCCCCAGATGATCCGGGTCATCTCGTCGCCGTCGAGCTCAACGACCGGGGTCTTGACTTTGATCTTTGCCATCTCGTCCTCTTTGATCGGGTACCGTGGAATTCGCGGCGGTCACATGCACCAAAGGGCGCGCGCCGGCAAGCGCCGTCGCGCCCTGCGGAGGCCGGGTTGACAGCGGCGCATGGCGGGGCGAGCGTCTCGGCCCTTACGCGAGATAGGCCTTGGCGCAATGAACGATCTCTCTCTGGATGGCAAAGTCAGCCTCGTCATGGGCGCCTCCGTCGGCCTGGGCGCAGCCATCGTCGAGGCGCTGGCGGCGCGCGGGGCAAGTGTGGCGCTGGCGGCGCGGCGGCGGGACGCGGTGGATGCGCTTGCGGCAAAGCACGCCGCCCAGGGCGGGCAGGCGCTGGCACTGACCTGCGACGTATCGGATCAAGCGGCGGTGAAGGCCGCCGTGACGGCGACGCTGGCACGGTTCGGACGGATCGACCACCTGATCAACAACGCCGGCGTGATCGAACCGATCGGCCGGTTCCTCGATACCGATCCGGCGGACTGGGTGCGGCTGATGGACATCAACCTCAACGGCGCAATGTACGCCTGCCACGCTGCGATGCCGCATCTGCTGGCGAGCCGGGGTGTGATCGTCAATATCAGTTCGGGCGCCGGGCATCGGCCGGTGGAGGGGTGGAGTGCCTACTGCACGTCCAAAGCCGCACTGGTGATGCTGACGCGGGCGCTCGATCTCGAATACGGGGCCGCCGGGCTGCGGGTGTACGGGTTCGCGCCGGGCACGGTGCTGACCGACATGCAGCGCAAGATCCGGGCGACCGGCATCGGGCCGGTGGCGAAGCTGCCAATCGAGGCGTTGCAGCCGGCCGAGTTGCCGGCGCGCATGGTGGCGTGGCTATGCTCGCCCCAGGCGGCGGATTATCCGGTGGGCGAATGCGCCATCCGCGACGAGGAATTGCGGCGCCGGTCGGGGGTCGAAGTGCATTTCCCGACATGATCCACCTGCACGTCCACAAATATCGCCCCGGCGCGATGTAATCCGGTTGCGGCATCCCCAAATGGTGCCAGTGACGGAATTTTCCTGTCGCCGGGTGAAGCTCGCCTTCCCCGCACAGGAGTGCGCCGACAATGAAACTACCGGAATGGACCAGCCCCGGCATCTGGGGCGCGGTCATCGGCGGAGTCGCAACCATGATCGTCGGCTTCTCCTACGGCGGCTGGACGACGGCCGGGTCGACCGCGCGCATGGTCACGGAGCAGTCGGGGGTCGCGGTGGTGGCGGCGCTGTCGCCGTTCTGCGTGGCCAAGGCGCAGCATGATCCGGATGCGGCGAAGCTTGCCAAGTTCAAGGCCGAGACCTCGTCCTACAGCCGCAGCGACATCGTCCGCAGCGCCGGCTGGGCAACGTTGCCCGGCATGTCGGGACCCGACTATGCGCTGGCGCAAACCTGCTCGGAGCGGCTGCTGGCCGCACCGGCGATCTGAGGCGCGGCGGACATGGGAAAGCCCGAACTCGGCCTGAAAGTGGTGTGCGCGAATTGCGCCTGCCGCTTCTTCGACCTCAACCGTACCCCGATCCTGTGTCCGAAATGCGGTGCGGTGCAGGCGCCGCATCGGCCGCGCTGGAGCCAATCGACCCGTGCGCCGCCCAAGGGCTGGCAGAACCGCCCGCAGCCGGTCTCGACCGACCCGGTGACGCCGGACGGCGCGTCCGAGGATGCGGCAGATATCGACGCCGATCTCGAGACCATCGATCCCCCGGACGACGATGACGATGATGATGCCATCGAGGCAATCCCGGCGGTCGAGGAGATCTGACCCCTCTCCCCTCCCGGTTTTTCGGGAGGGGACATCCGCGACCCCCTGCTGTCCAGCCCGGAAATGCGCTAGTCTCGGCCCACGACCGCGAGAGTCGTTGGAAACGCCGGGGAGGCCATTTGAATGTTCGGTTTGATGCAGGATCGCCCGCTGATGATCTCCTCGATCATCACCCATGCCGCCCGCCAGCATGCCAAGGCCGAGGTGGTGTCAAAAAACCTCGACGGCAGCATCTCCCGCAGCACTTACGCCGAGGTCGAGCACCGTGCCCGCCGCCTGGCAAAGGCGCTGGTCCTGCTCGGAATTCGCGCCGAGGACCGGGTGGCGACGGTGGCGCTCAATTCCTGCCGCCATGTCGAACTCTATTATGCGATCTCCGGCACCGGGGCGATCTGCCACACCATCAACCCGCGCCTGTCACCCGACGATTTTGCCTATGTGGTGAACCACGCGACCGACCGCATAATTTCTGTCGATCCGGTCTTCGTGCCGCTGATCGCCGCCGTCGCGCCGCTGATCGCCGCCCATGTGCGGGCCATCGTGGTGATGGGGGCGCGGGCCGAGATGCCGAACCTCACCCTGCCCCACGGGATGGACCTGCTCTGCTACGAGGACCTGATCGACAGCGCTGATGCAGACTACATCTGGCCCGAATTCGACGAGCGCACCGCCGCCTCGCTGTGCTACACCTCGGGCACCACCGGGCGGCCCAAGGGCGTGCTCTACAGCCACCGCTCCACCCTGCTGCATGCGCTCGCGGTCAATGTCGGCGACGTCATCGGCATCCGCGCGGTGGATCGCATTCTCCCGGTGGTGCCGATGTTCCATGTCAATGCCTGGGGCATCCCCTATTCCGCGCCGATGGCCGGCGCCGCCCTGATCATGCCGGGGCGGCATCTCGACGGCGCCTCCATCGCCAACCTCTTCAACGCGGAGAAGGTGACGATCTCCTGCGGGGTGCCCACGGTGTGGCTCGGGCTGTTGCAGCATCTGCGCGCGTCGGGCGAGCGGATCGACACCATCCGCCGGCTCACCGTCGGCGGCTCGGCGGTGCCGCGCTCGATGACCGAGGCCTTCGGCACCGAATACAATGTCGAGCTCGGCCAGGGCTGGGGCATGACCGAGATGAGCCCGGTCGGGACCTACTGCCAGCCCAACGCGGCCAACGCCGATCTGACCGGCGAGGACCTGCTGCGGCTGCGCGAGAAGCAGGGTCGTGCGTTGTGGGGCGTCGAGATGCGGATCGTCGGCGACGACGGCGCGGCATTGCCGTGGGACGGCGTCGCCTTCGGCCTGTTGCAGGTCCGCGGTCCCTGGGTCTGCTCGGCCTATTTCGGCGAGGCGCCAAACTCGGCGCTGGACGCCGACGGCTGGTTCTCCACCGGCGACATCGCCACCATCGATGCTGACGGGTTCATGGAAATCACCGACCGGGCCAAGGACGTGATCAAGTCGGGCGGCGAGTGGATCAGCTCGGTGCAGCTCGAGAACATTGCCGCCGGCCATCCGGACGTCGCGGAGGCCGCCATCATCGCCGCGCGCCATCCCAAGTGGGACGAGCGGCCGCTGCTGATCGTGACGCCGAAGCCCGGGCACGAGATCGATGTCGCAACGGTGATGGATGTCTTCGAGGGCAAGATCGCGAGCTGGTGGAAACCCGATGATGTGGTGGTGCTGTCCGATCTGCCGCATACCGCGACCGGGAAGGTCCACAAGATGGTGCTGCGCGACAAGTACAAGGACCATCTGGTCAAATAGGCGGAATCGCTTGCCGGCGCGGCCCGGGCGGCCCATTCATGGCAGCAGGCCCGCAGGAACCGACCGACCATGCCCCATGCCGACTTCGTCCATCTGCGCGTCCATTCCAGCTATTCGCTGAGCGAAGGCGCGATCAAGGCCGACAAGATCGCGGCGATGGCGAAGGAGGCCGGGATGCCGGCGGTGGCGATCGCCGATTCGGGAAACCTGTTCGGCGCCCTCGAGTTCAGCCAGGCCTGCCAGGGCAAGGGAGTACAGCCGATCATCGGCTGCCAGATCGCCCTGGCGCGCCCCGACAATACCCGCCTCAACCCGGACCCGATGGTGCTCCTGGCGCAGAACCCGGCCGGCTATGCCAATCTGCAGCGCCTGTCCTCCATCGGCTTCCTGGAGACCGAACCCGGCCTCAAACCGCAGTTGCTGCTGCCCCGCCTGCTTGACCATGCCGAGGGGCTGATCCTGCTCACTGGCGGCACCACGGGCCCAATCGCCCGCCTGCTGGCAGAGGGGCAGAAGGATGAGGCCGGGCGGCTTCTGGCGGCGCTGGCCGAGGCCTTCCCCGATCGCATCGTGATGGAGCTGCATCGCCATGGCCTGCCGATCGAGAAGGCCATCGAGCCCGGCCTGATCTCGCTCGCCGACCGCGCCGGCATCCCGCTGGTCGCCACCAACGAGTGTTTCTTCGCCAAGCCGGAGATGCACCAGGCCCATGACGCCCTGCTCTGCATCGCCGAGGGCCGCACCCTGGCGGAGAAGGACCGCCGCCATGTCTCGCCGGAACATTGGTTCAAGCCGGCTGCCGCCATGCGCAAATTGTTCGCCGACCTGCCCGAGGCCTGCGACAACACGCTGGCCATCGCGCGGCGGTGCGCCGTCATGGCCGAGACCCGCAAGCCGCTGCTGCCGGTCTGCCCGAAGGTGCATGAGGGCTCCAACGAGGACCAGACGGTCCGCGCCATGGCCATCGCCGGGCTCGAACGGCGGATGAATGTGCGTGACGCCGACGCTGAGACGCGCATGCGCTATCGGACGCGCCTCGATTTCGAACTCGACGTGATCGCCCGCATGGGTTTCCCCGGCTATTTCCTCATCGTCGCCGACTTCATCCAATGGGCGAAATCCCAGGGCATCCCGGTCGGCCCCGGCCGCGGCTCGGGAGCGGGCTCGGTGGTTGCCTGGTCGTTGACCATCACCGACATCGACCCCCTGCCCTTCAACCTGCTGTTCGAGCGCTTCCTCAACCCCGAGCGCATCTCGATGCCGGATTTCGACATCGACTTCTGCCAGGACCGCCGCGACGAGGTGATCGCCTATGTGCGCCGCGAGTATGGGGCGGACCGCGTCGCCGGGATCATCACCTTCGGCAAGCTCCAGGCCAAGGCCGCCGTGCGCGACACCGGCCGCGTGCTCGGCCTGCCCTACGGGCAGGTCAACAAGGTCGCCGAACTGATCCCCAACAACCCCGCCAAGCCGGTGTCGCTGAAGGATGCCATCGCCGGGGAGCCCCGCCTGCAACAGATGCGTGATGACGACGAGGCGATCGCCCGCCTGCTCGAAATCGCGCTTCAGCTCGAAGGCCTTTACCGCCACGCCTCCACCCATGCCGCCGGCATCGTCATCGGCGACCGCCCGCTCACCGAACTGGTGCCGATCTACCGCGACCCGAAATCGGACTTCCTCGTCACCCAATACTCGATGAAATACGTCGAACAGGCCGGCCTGGTGAAGTTCGACTTCCTCGGCCTCACCACACTCACCATCCTCCAGCGTGCCGTGGGCTTCCTGAAAAAGGAAGGCATCATCATCGAACTCGAGAAGCTGCCGTTCGAGGACCCCAAGACCTTCGACATGCTGCAGAAGGGCGATGCCGCCGGCGTCTTCCAGCTCGAAGGCCAGGGCATGCGCGACGTGTTGCGCCAGATGCGGCCGGACCGCTTCGAGGATCTCATCGCTGCCGTCGCGCTTTACCGCCCGGGCCCGATGGCCAACATCCCGGCCTATTGCCAGCGCAAGCACGGCGAGGCCTGGGAAAGCCCGCACCCCTCGATCCATGACATCCTGGCCGAGACCTACGGCGTCATGGTCTACCAGGAACAGGTGATGCAGATCGCCCAGAAGATGGCGGGCTACAGCCTCGGCGCCGCCGACCTGCTGCGCCGCGCCATGGGCAAGAAAATCGCCGCCGAGATGGAGGCGCAACGCAAGATATTCACCGACGGCGCCGTCGCCAACGGCGTCGAGCCGGCCAAGGCGAGCGAAGTGTTCGACCTGATGGCGAAATTCGCCGATTACGGCTTCAACAAATCCCACGCCGCCGCCTACGCCCTGGTCGCGTGGCAGACCGCCTGGATGAAGGCCAACCACCCCGTCGCCTTCATCGCCGCCTGTATGTCGCTGGCCATCAACAACACCGACAAACTCGCCGCCCTGCGCCAGGAATGCACCCGCATGGGCATCCGCATCCTGCCGCCCGACATCAACAAGTCGGGCGCCGATTTCCTGCTTGAGCGCGACGAGAACCGGACCCTATGCATCCGCTACGCCCTCGCCGCGGTCAAGAAGGTCGGCGCCGCCGCCATGGCCGCCGTGGTTGCCGCCCGCGACAACTTCCGCTTCGAGGACCTCGCCGATTTCGCCGCCCGTGTCGATCCGAAGCAGATCAACAAGATGCAGATCGAGAATCTCGCCCGCGCCGGCGCCTTCGACAGCATCGAGAAAACCCGCGCGCGCGTGCATGCCGGCGCCGAGACAGTGCTGCGCCGCGCCCAGGCCACCGCGGAGGAAAAATCGAGCGGCCAGATCGGCCTGTTCCGCGGCAACGGCGGACCAGAGCCGCTCCGCCTGCCCAATATCCCGGAATGGGAGGCGCTCGACCGTTTGGGATTTGAGGCCGAGGCGATCGGTTTCCACCTTACCGGTCATCCGATGGATGCCTATGCCGGTGCCCTGCGCCGCCTCGGGGCGATACCGTCAAGCCAGCTCGAGGCCAAGGCGCAAGGCGGCGGCGCCCGCCTCAAGCTTGCCGGCGTCGTGGTCAACAGCAAGGAACGCATCACCCGCTCCGGCAGCCGCATGGCCTGGGTGAGGCTGTCCGATGCCGGCGGCAGTTTCGAGGTGACGTGCTTTAGCGAGGTGCTGGGCCGCTCGCGCGAGGTGCTCGCGGCGGGGACGGCAGTGCTGGTGACGGCGGATGTGAAGCTGGAGGGGGAGGCGTTGCGGATCACGGCCTCCGAGATCACGGGGCTCGACAATGCGGTGCAGAATATCGCCGGGGGGGTCAGGATCTGGCTGCAGGAGACCGGGGCTGTTCCCCATATCCGCGCGCTGCTGGAGCGGGAGGGCAAGGGGCGCGGGCGGGTGGTGTTGATCCCGCGGATCGAGGAGGGGCAGGATGTCGAGATCACGCTGCCCGGGGGGTTCAATATATCGCCGCGGCTGGCGCAGGCGTTGAAGATACTGCCCGGGATCGAGCGGGTGGAGGATGCGTGAGCGGACGTCAGGGTTGCCGCGAATTCACGCAGGGTTGAAGCGCGCGACCGGGGTTTCGCCATGATCGGGGCGCAGATTGCTGGGTGCGCGCCGCCCTTGTGACGGCCGCCCGGCGCCGGATCCGGTTGATCCGGGGGTTGTCTGGGAGACGCATCATGCATCGCTCCGTTTTGTTGACCGCTGGTTTCGTTCTGGCCGCATTGGCACTCGGCTCGGCGCCGGCATATGCCGACCGCGAGTGGGGGCATCATCGGCATGGCTATGAAGGTGGGCGGGGGTATGGCAATGGCTATTACGCCCCTCCTCCGGTCTATTACGCCCCACCTCCGGCGTACTATGCTCCTCCACCTGTTTATTACGCTCCCCCTCCGGTTTATTTTGCCCCGCCCGTGATGGGTTTGTCCGTGGTGGTGCCTGGCGTGGCGATCGGGCTGGGCCTGCCGCTGCGCTGATTGCGCGGCGGGCGATCCGGGCTACCTTCCGGCGTGGAACAACCGGAGTCCCGCGCCATGAAGTCCCCTGTGCCGAGCGGAACCTATCGCTATCCGGCGATGAATCGCGTGATCTATGGGCAGAACTTCGCCGCCGCGCTGGCGGCGGAGCGGGCGCGCAAGGGGGCGGAGCGGGTGTTCCTGATGGCGGGCGCGACGTTGTCGCGGGAGACCGGGTTTGTCGACGAGGTGCGCGCGGCTTTGGGTGCCCATCTGGCCGGCGTTTTCACCGGGATCGGGGCGCATACGCCGCGGCTGGATGTGGTGGCGGCGGCCAATGCCGCGCGCGCGGCGGGGGCCGATATGCTGGTGACGCTGGGCGGCGGGTCGGTGACGGATGCGGCCAAGATGGTGGGGATGTGTCTGGCCAATGACGTGACGGACGCGCGGCAGTTGGATGCGTTTCGCGCGATCACCGGGGCGGATGGGGTGACGCGGCGGCCGGCGACGAAGGCCGGGGCGGTGCGGACGGTGTCGATCCCGACGACGTTGTCGGCGGGGGAGTTTTCGTCATTCGCGGGGTGTACGGACACGCGGACTGCGGATGGGGTGAAGCGCAAGGAGTCCTATGCATCGGCCTCGATGATCCCCGAGGCGGTGATCCTGGATCCGGCGGTGAGCCTGCCGACGCCGGAGTGGTTGTGGCTGTCGACCGGGATCAGGGCGGTGGATCATGCGGTCGAGGATATCTGCTCGATCAACAGCCAGCCGATGAGCGATGGGGCGTCGCTGCATGCGTTGCGGCTGCTGGCGCGGGGGTTGCGGGCGTCGAAGGCCGATCCGGAGGATCTGGCGGCGCGGCTGGATTGTCAGTTGGGGGCGTGGATGTCTATGGTGGGATCGCAGAACGGGGTGACGAAGGGGGCGAGCCATGGGATCGGGCACGTGCTCGGGGGGACGGCGGGGGTGGCGCACGGCTATACGTCCTGCGTGATGCTGCCGCATGTGTTGCGGTTCAATGCACCGGTGAACGCGGCGCGGCAGGCGTGGGTGGCCGAGGCGTTGGGGCGTCCGGGCGAGAGCGCGGGGGATGCAGTGGCGGGGCTGATCGCCGATCTGGGGTTGCCCGGGACATTGCGGGAGGTCGGGGTGCGGGCAGATCAGCTTGATGTGATCGCCGCGGGGTCGATGCATGACCGGTGTATTCCCACCAACCCGCGGCCGATCGCGGGGCCAGCGGTGGTGCGCGCGTTGCTTGATGCGGCGTGGTAATGCGGCATCTGATCGTCACCGGGGGCGGCGGGTATATCGGCGGGCGGGTGGTGCGCCGCGCGTTGGCGCAGGGTTGGGCGGTGACGGCGCTGTCGCGGAGCAGGCGGGGGGTGCCGGTGGGGGCACGGCATGTGGTGTGGGGGTTGGGGGAGGGTTTGCCGGCGGACGTGGGTGATGCCCAGGGCGCGGCGGTGATCCATCTGGCGCATGACTGGGGGGTTCGGGCGGAGGCGAATGCGGCGGGGACGCAGGCGTTGCTGGCTGGGTGCCGGGCGGCCGGGGTAGGGCGGTTCGTGTTTGTCTCGTCGCAGTCGGCGCGGGCGGATGCCGCGAATATCTATGGGCGGGTGAAGTGGGGGATCGAGCAGATCCTGGATCGGGACGGGGAGGTTTCGGCCCGGGTGGGGCTGGTCTATGGCGGGCCGGTGCAGGCGATGTTCGGCCTATTGTGCAAGCTGACCGGGATGACGCCGGTGTTGCCGATGATCGATCCGTGGCGGAAGGTCCAGCCGATCCATATCGATGAGGTCGCCGAGGGGTTGCTGCGGCTGGCGGAGCGGGGCGGGCGGGGCTGGGTCGGGCTGGCGGCGGCGGAGGGGGTGGCGTTCGGGACGTTTTTGAAGGTTCTGGCCCGGGAGTTTCATGGGCGGGGGCTCATGGTGCTGCCGGTGCCGGTGCGGTTCGCGTTGCTGGCGTGCGATGTTTCGGCGCGGATTCCGTTTTTTCCGACGGTCGATCGCGAGCGGGTGCTGGGGTTGGCAGGGACACGGGCGATGGCGTGTGGGGCACATCTGGCGGCGTTGGGGCTGGAAGTGGCGCCGATCGAGGTGGGGTTGCGGCGCGAGGTGGGGAGCCGTCGGGCGATTTTGGCGGAGGGGCGGGGGTTGTTGCGCTATGTGCTGGGGGCGGCACCAGGGGTGGATTTGCTGCGACGCTATGTGCGGGCGGTTGGCGGTGGCGGCGCGGTGGCGCGACCTTGGGGGGCGTTGCGGGTGATGGAGGCGTTTGCCGGACCGGTGTTGGCGGGGCGGCTCGATTTGGCGCTGGCGCTGGCGGAGGCCAGTCCGGAGGGAGAGCGGGCGTTGATGGCCGGGTCGCGCTTCGGGCGGCTGGCGCGGTTGTCTTTGGGGCTGGTGGTGGATGGGGTGATGTTGCCGGTGCGGGTGGCGGCGGCGTGGTGGCGGCGTGGGTGAGGGGGTCATCATTGTCGGGAGTGGTCCGGCCGGGGTGAGTGCGGCTTGGCCGCTGCTGCAGGCGGGGGTGGCGGTGACGATGCTGGATGCCGACCCCGGCGGGGCGTTGCCGGCGGCGCCCGAGGGGACGATGGCGGGGTTGCGGGGGAATGCTTCGCGGTGGCAGGTGCAGTTCGGGGCGGATTTGGCCGGGGTGGCGGGCCGGGGGGCGCTGTCGCCAAAACTGGGGATGCCGTTGGCCCGTGCGGTGCTGGCGGGGTTCGAGGCCGGGAATCGGATCGGGGTGGACGGGTTCGTCAGCCTGGGGAGCCTGGCGGCAGGCGGGTTGTCGCATATCTGGGGCGGGGCGGCAGCGGTTTACGATGCGGCGGATTTGGCAGGGTTTCCGTTTGGCGAGGCAGTCCTGGCGCCGTCCTATGCAGCGGTGATGGGGCGGATCGGCGTGAGCCAGGTCAGCGGGTTTTCGCCGCCGGTAGGCCGGGTGTGGGCGGCGGCGGGGCGACGGCCGGCGACGGATGGGTTCGAACTGGAGCCGGCGCGCAACGCGGTGCTGCGGGCGGATCGGGACGGGCGTGGGGGATGCGTGCAGTGCAATTTGTGCCTGTTCGGGTGCCATCGGGGCAGCATCTATCATAGCGACCAGGAGTTGCCGGCCCTGTTGGCGATGCCGGGGTTTTCGTATCGGCGGGGGGCTCGGGTCGTGCGGGTCGGGGTGGACGCGGGACGGCCGGTCGTTGCGCTTTCGGGTGGGGAGGTGGTGCGGGGTCAGCGGGTCCTGCTGGCGTGCGGGACGTTGGCGACGACGGGGCTGGTGATGCGGGCGTTGGGGTTGGCGCGGCTCCGACTGCTGTCAAACCCGGTGGCGGCGATGGCGTTTGTGGTGCCGGGTTTGGTGGGGGCGGGGCTGCCGGAGCGAGGGTTTTCCCTTGGGCAGCTTGCGTTTCGGCTGGGAATCGGCGGGGGCGTGCGGGCGGCGGGGATGTTGTTTGCGGCCGATGGATTGCCGCTGTCGACGTTCGCGGGACAAATGCCGGTGAGTCGGCCGGTCGCGCTGCGTCTGGCGCGGGCGTTGGCGCCGGCGCTGGTGCTGGCGAACTGCTACCTGCCCGGAGGGTTCTCCGACAATGCGGTAGTGCTGGAGGCAGACGGCGTGCGGTTGGTCGGGCGGACCACGGCGGCGGCCCGGGCGGGGTTGCGGGAGGCGGCGCAGCGGTTGCGGCGGGCGCTCGCGGGGCTGGGAGCGTTCGCCATTCCAGGCTCGCTCACGCTGGCGGCGCCAGGGGCGGATGCGCATGCTGCCGGGACCTTGCCAATGGGCGGCGATGGGCCGGGCGGGACGGATCTGACGGGGGCGGTTTCAGGGCTGCCAGGTGTTCATGTGGTCGACGGGGCCGCCCTGCCCGCTTTGCCCGCGCGCCATTACACGCTGACCATCATGGCCAATGCCGACCGGATTGCACGGCTGCTGGCTGTTGCATGAATTTGTCGCGGCGCGGTTGGGCCTGTACGCTTGCCGCAGTCCAGGACCCAAAGCACGGAAACCCGTCCCCCATGGCCGTCAACACCAAGCGCGTTTTCTATGTCGACCACGTCGCGGCGACGAATTTTCTCGATATCCTGGCCGGGCGGCCGGATATCCGGGTGGATCGGCTGGAGAATGACAGTTCGGCCCCGGGCGCCGATGCCGTGCTGGCGGCAGCCCATGCGTTCCAGATCGGCTCGGCGCGCGATGAGCTCGATGTCGGGTTTCATGCCCATGCGGCGTTGCTGACGCGGACGCCCGATCTGCTGGTGATTTCGACCAACGGCGCCGGCTACGACACCGTCGATCTCGACGCCTGCACCGCCGCCGGGGTGCTGGTGGTGAACCAGGCCGGGGGGAACAAGGAGGCGGTGGCGGAGCATGCGCTGGCGATGATGCTGTGCCTGGCCAAGCGGATCATCGAGACCGACCGGTTCATGCGGCGCTCCGACGGGATCGAGCGCAATGCGTTCATGGGCACGGAACTCAAGGGCAAGACGCTCGGGATCATCGGGATCGGGCATGTCGGCGGGCGGCTCGCGGAATTGTGCAAGGCGTTGTTCGGGATGCGGATTTTGGCGGTCGATCCGTATCTGACGGACGCGCAGATCGCGGCCAAGGGGGCGGAGAAGTCGACGCTCGCGGCGATGCTGCCGGTGGCGGATTTCGTCTCCATCAACTGCCCGCGCACGGCGGAAACGGTGGGGCTGATGGATGCGGCGGCGTTCGGGCTGATGCAGAAGCATGCGTATTTCGTCACCACGGCGCGGGGCGGCATTCATGACGAGGTGGCACTCGAGGCGGCGCTGCGGGAGAAGCGGATCGCGGGGGCGGGGCTCGATGTGTGGTTCAAGGAGCCGCCGCCGAAGGATCATCCGCTGATGGCGTTCGACAATGTGCTGGTCAGCCCGCACACGGCGGGGGTGACGCGGGAGTCGCGGGCCAATATCGCGCGGATCGCGGCCGAGCAGATGCTGGATATCCTGGATGGGAAGCCGGCTTCGCGGGTGTTGAACCCGGCCGTCTGGCCCGCCTTTGCGGTGCGCTTCGAGAAGGTGTTCGGGTTCGCACCCAAGCAAAACGGATAAAAGTTTTTTGTTTTACTCCGTTCACCTGATAACCCGAAACGCATGTGGGTCGATGATGCGGAAGTTATCTGAGACGTGGTCGCAGAACGCGGACCACCTGCGTGGTACGTCGTTGCGCAGGAAGCCGAGGACTGCGGCGGCGAAGTCTCGGATGGTCTTGTGATCGCGGTTGTGAGTGATGTGC
>CAIYSR010000181.1 GCA_903928895.1 uncultured Rhodospirillales bacterium
CATTCTCCATCCGGCCGTCCTCCCCAAGCGCCAACGGTAGAATCGCAGGTCTCAACAGGTGCCGCAATAAGAGCGAAAGTTTTTGCTTCTTTTTTCAAAAAGAAGCGCTTTCTTTTTTGAAAAAAAGAAACAAAAAACTTTCCCCCGTTCAGTCCCAGGCCGGGGCGAAGCCGGGGTTCACGCAGCGGACGTCCTTCGGCAGGGCGGCGATCGCAGCGCGGTCGGCGTCGTCGAGGGTGAGGTTGAACGCGTCCAGATTGGCCTGCTGGCTGACCGCGCGGCCGGCCTTGGGGATGGCGGCGACGCCGTCCTGATCGAAGAGCCACTTCAGGGCGACCTGGGCGGCGCTGACGCCGTGCCTGGCCGCGATCGCGTCGAGGGCGGGGTGTTCGGCGAGACGGCCTTGCGCCAGGGGGCAATAGGCGGTCAGGGCGATGCCCTTGGCGCGCAGATAGGCCAGCAGCGGCGCCTGCGAGAGCAGCACGTGATACTCGACCTGGTTGCACACGATCGGCGCGCCGATCTGCTCGACCGCCTGCTTCACCAGCGCCACCGGGAAGTTGGAGACGCCGATATTGCGCGCCAGCCCCTCCTCCTTGATCCGCACCAGTTCGCCGAGCGAAGCCGCGAGGTCCATGCCAGGGGCCGGCCAGTGGATCAGATAGAGATCGACATAGCTGGTTTTCAGCGCGGTCAGGCTGGCATCGATGGCGCGGCGCATGGCGCTGGGCGCGAGGTTCTCCCACCATACCTTGGTGGTGAGGTGGATATCGCCGCGCGGCACCGCGGTGGCGGCCAGGGCGGCGCCGACGGCGTCCTCGTTGCCGTACATCTGCGCGGTGTCGATATGGCGGTAGCCGCGATCGAGCGCGCCAAGCACCGCGGTGGTGCAGTCCTCGCCCTTGAGCCGCCAGGTGCCGAGCCCGAGCTTGGGCAGCACCATGCCGCCCGCCTTCACCGTTTCCATCACGTCGCCCTTTATTTCTTGGAAAGATCAACCATCGCGGCGAAGCCGCTCTCGCTGCCCAGCGCCAGATGCGCACCGTCCGGGCTCCACGCCAGGGTCGAGATCGGTCCCCGGCCCGGCCCGGCCACCGGCAGGATCCGTGCGGAAGCAATATCTGCGATCACCACGAGCCCGTCGGCGAAGCCGGCCGCCACCAAATCGTCCTTGGGGTGGCAGGCGACATAGGTGCAATTGATGCCGTCGCCGCCGGCGAGTTCGGTGGGCGGCTTGCCCATGGGGCCGCCGCCGAAGAACGGCCACAGCACCACCGAGTCGGCCCCCGACGAGGCCAGCCACTTGCCGCTGCGGGTGAACGACAGGGCCTGGGTCTTGGAGGGATAGCCGGTCATGCGCATGTGCTGGTTGTCCGACAGGCGCCAGCCGTGCAGCGAATTCTCCTGCATCGAGGTCACCACATTGTCGCCGTCCGGGCTCATGGTGATGCCGATATGGCTGCCCTTCCACTCCAGGCGGCGCGGCGTATCGCTGCGCGAGGCGACCAGCCAGACGCTGGCGCCGTCGTAATGCGATGCCGCGACCCGCTTGCCTTTGCCGTCGAAGACCATGCCGGTCACGGTCGAGGGGTGCTCGAAGACCTTGAGCTCCTCGTCCTGCGCGTTGAAGACCGCCAGCTTCTTGCCGGCCGAACAGGCCACCAGCCGGGTGCGCGCGCCGTCGGTGAAGCTGGTGACATTCTCGACCCAGCGCATGCCGAAGGGTGCGATCAGGGCGACGGTGCCGTCGGGCTGGATGCGGTAGAACCGCCCGTCGTCGCCGCCGCTGATCCAGCCCTGCGGCGCGGCATCGGTGGCGAGCGCGAGCACCGCGCCCTCATGCGCCCGGATGCGCTGCCAGTCGTCCGCACCCTGGCGCAGGATCGCGACCTCGCCGTCGCCGAGGGCGAAGGCGCAGGCGCTGCCGCTGCGGTCGAAGGACGCCTTCACCACGAAGGCATCGAGCTCCCGGGTTTTGCCCCGGGTCTGCAGGACCTTGTCGGCGGTCTCGCTCATCGCTCAGGCCACCTGACAGGATTCGAAGCCGCGACGCAATTGCGGCCGGTTGAGGTTGCGCCCGATGAAGACGATCCGGCTGACCCGCTTCTCGCCGTCTTTCCAGGGCCCGATGAAGTCGCCATCGGCCATCATGTGCACGGCCTGGAAGGCGAAGCGCCGGTCATCCCCCTCGTAGGACAGGATGCCCTTGGTGCGCAGCATGTCGCCGCCCTTCTCCGCCAGCAGTGCCCCGATCCAGGCATTGAAGCGCTCGGCGTCGATCGGCTGTTCGGCTTCGAAGCTCATTGAGCGGATTTCGTCGTTGTGTTCGTGCTCGTCGGAGGTCAGGAAGTCCGGCGCATGGACCAGCACGCGGTTGAGGTCGAAGGCGCCCTGGTCGAGCAGTTCGGTGATCGAGACATTGCCCTTCGTGGCGTGATGGATCTTGGCGTATTTGTTGATCCGGCGGATCTGGGCTTCGACCTCGGCCAGTTCGTCGGGCGAGACGAGGTCGACCTTGTTGAGCACGATGACATCGGCGAAGGCGATCTGTTCCTCGGCCTCGGCGCTGTCGATCAGGCGCTGCGGCAGGTGCTTGGCATCGACCACGGTGATGATGGCATCGAGGCGGGTTTTCTCCTTGACGGTGTCATCGACGAAGAAGGTTTGCGCGACCGGGGCGGGATTGGCGAGGCCGGTGGTCTCGATGATGATGCCGTCGAACTTGTCGCGCCGCTTCATCAGGCCGTTGACGATGCGGATGAGATCGCCGCGCACGGTGCAGCAGATGCAGCCGTTGTTCATCTCGAAGACTTCCTCGTCGGTGTCCACGACAAGATCGTTGTCGACGCCGAGCTCGCCGAACTCGTTGATCACGACGGCGTATTTGCGGCCGTGGTTCTCGCTGAGGATGCGGTTGAGCAGGGTGGTCTTGCCGGCGCCGAGATAGCCGGTCAGCACAGTGACGGGGACCTGCCCCGGCGGGTTGAGTGTGTCGGCCATGATGGTGTCTCCAGGCAGAATGATATGAGCCGTTATATAGGGTGTCCGCGCGTCTTCGACCATGCGGCCAGGACATCGGAGCGCAGCGCGGTGAGGCGTGCGCGGGCAGGGGCGATGTCGAAAAGCCTTGCGCGGGCCATTCCGCTTGCGCCGAGCGCGGCGCGGCGGGCCGGATCGTGGGCCAGCTCGATGAGGGCGGCGGCGATGGCGGCGGGGTCGTCGGGATCGATCACCACGGCCGCCGCGCCGGTGACTTCGGGCAGGCCGCCGCGATCGGAGGCGACCAGGGCGGCGCCGGCCGCCATCGCTTCCAGCGCGGTCAGACCGAAGGGTTCGGCCCAGCGCGAGGGGACGACGACGATGGCGGCGCGGGCCATGGCGGCGAGAACATCGGCATGGGGGCGGTATCCCAGCATCGCCACCCCGGCGGCGGCGGCCTTTGGCCGGAGGGCGGCGAGCCATGGCGTTTCCGGACTGTCCGGGCCGAACCGGTCGGCCCCCACGATTTCGGCCGTCCATCCGGGCAAATGTGGCAAGGCGAGGCCGCAGGCGGCGACAAAACTGTCGACGCCCTTGTCGGCGACCACGCGCCCGGCGAAGAGGATGGTCTCGGTACGGACGATCCCGGTCGGGAGTTCGCCGAGATCCAGGCAATTCGGCAGGACCATGGGGGGGCGGGGAGGGGGGGACAGTCCTTCGAGCACACGCAGGCGGAGATGCGCCGAGACCGTGACCACCCGGGCCAGACGTCCGAGCAGGCGGGCACGTTCGGCGGGCGACTTCATCGCGCGCATACCCTGCGGGTCGTTGTGCAGGAACAGGACCACCGGGAGCCGGGGGAACCGGCGCGCCAGGAACAGCGCGACATCGGGCCGGTTATGGACCTCGACGAGCGCGGGATCGAGCCGGGCGATCTCTCCTGCGACGCCCCCGGCATAGCGCCGCGCCAAATTGCCCGGAAACCACGAGGGCCGCACCGCGCGGAACCGCACGTCCGCAAACGGGGCCGCCTGCGCCATGCCAAGCACCACGTCGTCCGCGCCCGCCATCCGCCGGACCAGCAACGCGATCGCTCCCGCATTCCCGGGCGAGAACCCCTCGCGGGGCGGCAATACGATGGCGACGTGCCCCACCCGCTCTCCTTCCGCCGGCTTTGCTGGCCGATCCACAAGCCGCTACTCTAGCCATTCCGCGGCAAGCGGCAAAAATCAGAGGGAGGCTCCCATGCCGGTCATGCTTCAGGTCAATTTCGAATACACCAACATGTCGCCCGAGTTGCACGCGGCGAACAATGCGCCAGAGCGGGCCCAGCCCTTCCTCGCGGTCCAGGGGCTGCTCTGGAAAATCTGGCTCAACACCGGCGGTGGCCCCAAGGTCGGCGGCCTCTATTGCTTCGCCAGCCGCGGCGACGCGGAAGCCTATCTCGCCGGCCCCATCGTGGCCCGCATGAAGACAGCCCCCACCATCGCCCACCTCACCACCCAGATCTACGAGATCACCGAGGGGCCGAGCCGTGTGACCCATGCCCCGGTACCGTTCCTCGCCGAGGCCGCGGAGTAGCAGCGGGCGCTCCCCCGCAAAGGGGAGCGCCCGCCCTCGGCTCAGGCCTCGTTGGTGAACACGATTGTCCCGGATGCCGCGAACATCCCGCCGACGCCGTGGCAGACCGAGATTTTCGCGCCCGGCACCTGGGCCGGCGCCGTGCCGCGCATCTGGCGGACGCTCTCCTGCAGGGCGAACATGCCGTACATCCCGGTGTGGGTGTAGGACAGGCCGCCGCCGTTGGTGTTCATCGGCAGCTTGCCGCCCGGCGCGGTGTTGCGCTCCATGATGAAGGCGCCGGCCTCGCCGCGGCCGACGAAGCCGAGGTCTTCCAGGCCGTAGATCGGCAGGTGGGCGAAGGCGTCATAGATCATCAGATGGTCGACGTCGGCGTGCTTGATGCCGGCCGCCTTGAAGGCTTCGGGCCCGGCGACGCGGAAGGCGCGCGAGCGGGTGAAGTCCGCCATCTGGGAGATCATCGGGGTCTCGACGCTTTCGCCGGTGCCCATGATGTAGACCGGCTTCTGCGGCATGTCCTTGGCGCGTTCGGCCGAGGTCAGGATCAGGGCGCCGCCGCCGTCGGTCACCAGGCAGCACATGAACAGGCGGAACGGCCAGGCGATCATCCGCGAGTTCAGCACGTCGTCGATCGAGGCCTTGTCCTTCATCATCGCGCGCGGGTTTTGCGCCGACCATTCGCGCTGGATCGAGGCGACGTTGGCGACCTGCTCGATGGTGGTGCCGGTTTCCTTGAGGTAGCGCATGACCGGGATGGTGAACATCGAGGGCGGGCCATAGACGCCATAGGGCATCTCGAACTGGCCCATCAGCGAGGAGCGGCCGGCCGGCGCGCGGTTCAGCCCGATCTGCGACTTGCCGGATTCACCGTGGGTGATGAGCACCGTGGTGCACAGCCCGGCGCTGATGGCGGCGGCGGCGTGGCGGACATGGATCATGAAGGAGCAGCCGCCGACGGCGGTGCCGTCCACCCATTTCGGCGTGAGGCCGAGATAGTGGGCCATGTTGGTCGGGCTTTCGCCGGCGCAGGCGATGCCGTCGATGTCGGACGGCTTGAGGCCGGCGTCGCGCATCGCGTTGATGGCGCAATCCGCGTGCAGCATGATGTTGGACATGTCGGGGATCACGCCGAGGCGGGTGGTCTCGGCGGCGCCGACGACGGCGATTTCGTTCTGCTTCAACATGGGCTTAACCCTTCGCCGGCTGGAACAGCGGCAGCGTGATTTCGTCGTTCATCTTCTCGAAATGCGGCACCAGCTCCATATCGAGCGGCAGCGCCTCCGGGGTCTGCGGGCAGCCGACGATGTTGGTCATCAGCCGCGGGCCTTCCTCGAGCTCGACCACGGCGATCGCGTAGGGCGGGGTGAAGCCGGGCGCCGGGCGGTGATGGATGACGTAGGAATGCAGCTTGGCCTTGCCGGAGGCCTTGAAGATGGTGACGTTGCGCGACGCGCAGCCCGGGCAGAACGGGCGCGGCGGGAAATAGACCTTGGCGCAATCGTCGCATTTCTGCAGCCGGATCTCGCCGGCCTGGGTGCCTTCCCAGAAATGCTTGGTCTCCGGCGTCGGCTGCGGCAAGGGCCGCTTGGACTCTGACATGGTTTCTCTCCTTTGAACGTTAAGCCAAATATTGCGCGCGCAGCGCGTGCTTGTAGAGCTTGCCGGTCGGCAGGCGGGGCAGGGAATCGGTGAAGTCGATCGACTTGGGCACCATGTAGCGCGCCACCCTGCCACGCAGATAGGCCGTCAGCTCCTCGGCCAGAGCCGGATCGCCGTCGACGCCGTCCATCGGCTCCACCACCGCCTTGACCTCCTCGCCGAGGTCGTCGTTGGGCAGGCCGATAACCGCGGCATCGCGCACCTTGGGATGGGTGACCAGCGCATCCTCGATCGCCTGGGGATAGATGTTCACGCCGCCCGAGATGATCATGAAGGCCTGGCGATCGGTCAGATAGAGGTAGCCTTCGGCATCGAGATAGCCGATGTCGCCCAGCGTCGACCAGGTCGAGTGCGCCGGATGCTGCGCCCGGCGGGTCTTCTCGGGGTCGTTGTGGTAGGCGAACACCATCGCCTCGCGTTCGAAATAGATCGTGCCCGCCTCGCCGGGGGGCAGTTCGGCGCCGTCGGCGTCGCAGATATGGATCACGCCGAGTTGCGCGCGGCCGACCGAACCGGGATGGGCCAGCCACTCGGTGCTGTCGATGCGGGTCGACCCGTTGCTTTCGGTGCCCGCGTAGTACTCATGCAGGATCGGCCCCCACCAGGCGATCATCGCGCGCTTGACCTCGACCGGGCAGGGCGCGGCGGCATGGATCGCGACAAGGTGGCTGGACAGGTCGTGGCGCGCGCGCTCCGCCTCCGGCAGTTTCAGCATGCGCACGAACATCGTCGGCACCCATTGGCTGTGGGTCACCCGATAGCGTTCGATGCAGGACAGCGCCTCGGCGGCATCGAAGTGCTGCATCATCACCACGGTGCCACCCTCGCGCTGCACCCGGATCGAGAACGCCAAAGGGGCGGCGTGATACATCGGCGCCGGTGAGAGATAGACCATCTCCGGCGTGAAGGCGTAGTCCACCGGGAACTGCGCCACCACCGCGGGATCATCCGGGCGCAGATCGCGCAGCGCCCGGCGCACACCCTTGGGCCGCCCGGTGGTGCCGGAGGAATACAGCATCATCTCGCCCGCCCACTCCTCGCGCAGGGCGAAGCCGGCATAGCCCGAGACCGCCGCGTCGTAGTCCTCCCAGCCCGGCAGCGCCCCATCGATCATCAGCCGGATCGTGCAGTGCGGGATCAACGCCGCAAGCGGCCCCGCCACATCGGCGCGCGCGATCGAGGAGACCAGCGCCTTCGCCCCGCAGTCATTGACGATATAGGCCGCCTCCGCGACCGTCAGATACCGGTTGATCGCGGTGATCTGCAAGCCCGAGCGCAGCGCCGCCCACACCACCTCGATGAAGCGAATGTGGTTCTCCAGGAACAGTGCGACATGATCCCCGCGCCGCAGCCCCATTGCGAGCCAGAACTGCGCCAGCCGGTTGGACCCCGCGTCCAGCGCCCCGTAGGTCAGCACTTCACCGGTTCCGGCATGGATCAGCGCCGCCTTTTCCGGCGTCTGGCGGGCAATCGTGCCCGGATATCCCATCCCGTCCGCTCCCGTTTTTCGTTCGGCCCCGTATCGGCCCGATCTTTGTTTTTGCACCTGACCGCGAAGCGTCTAACCTGTCAATCGAGCGGTCCGGACGAGGCGGCCAGAGGGCAGGAACACCATGAATTTCGAGTTTTCAGACGACCTGATGCAACTGCGCGACCAGGCGCGACGCTACCTTGCGGAGCATTGCACCTCCAAACACGTGCGCGCCGTGCTCGAAGGCGAGAAGTCCTATGATGGCGCGCTGTGGCAGGGCATGGCCGACATGGGCTGGCTCGGCGCCGCCATTCCCGAGGAATACGGCGGCGCCGGCTTCGGCCATGAGGGGCTGTGCGTTCTGGCCGAGGAGATCGGCCGCGCCGCCGCCCCCGTGCCGTTCTCCTCCTCGCTCTACCTCGCCGCCGAAGCGGTCATGATCGCGGGCTCCGAGGAGCAGAAGCGCCGCCTGCTCCGCGGTTTCGCCGCCGGCATGCATATCGGCACGCTCGCCTGGGCCGAAGGCAACGGCAACCCGCGGCCGGGCGCCTTCACCCCGCGCCTGTCCGGCGGCAAGCTGACCGGCACCAAGTGGCCGGTGCCGGACGGCGGCAGCGCCGATCTGTGCGTCGTCGCCGCGCAGAACGAGGCGGGCCAGCCGATCCTGGTGCTGGCCGACCTGCGCGCCGGCGGCGTCACCCGCACGGTGCTGGAAACCGTCGACCCCGCCCGCCCGCAGGCCAAGCTCGACTTCAACCTCTGTCCCGCCGAGCAACTCGGCGCCGCCGGCGAAGGCTGGAACCTGCTCCAGCGCGTGCTCGACCGCGCCGCCGTGCTGATCGCCTTCGAACAACTCGGCGGTGCCTCGGTTTGTCTCGAAATGGCCACCGCCTACGCCCAGGAACGCTACGCCTTCGGCCGCCCGATCGGCGGCTATCAGGCGATCAAGCACAAGCTGGCCGATGTCTACATCGCCAACGAACTCGCCCGCTCCAACGCCTATTTCGGCGCCTGGGCGCTGGAATCGGATGCCGCCGAACTCCCGCTCGCCGCCGCCTCCGCCCGCGTCAGCGCCACCGAGGCCTATCATCTGGCGTCCAAGGAGAACATCCAGACCCATGGCGGCATGGGCTTCACCTGGGCGGCGGACTGCCATCTCTATTACCGCCGCTCGAAGCTCCTGGCCCTGACCATCGGCAGCGCCAGCTTCTGGAAAAATCGCGTCGTCACCGCCCTGGAAACCAGCAACGCCGCTTAACGGGTGAAAGTTTTTTGCTTCTTTTTTTCAAAAAAGAAGCGCTTCTTTTTTGAAAAAAAGAAGCAAAAAACTTCTATTCG
>CAIYSR010000182.1 GCA_903928895.1 uncultured Rhodospirillales bacterium
CATCAGGCTCGTCAGCCCCTCCAGCCGCAGCCGAATGTCCGCGCCAGTGGGGCTGACATCGACCCGCTCACCTGGCTGCTTTCCGCCATGATCTCGTGCGCCTCGTCCCACACGCGCCGGGATACTATCGAAGCATGCTCCGCCTGATAGATATTCCCTTTGTGGGCGATCTCGCCGATCAGCAGCCGGTTGTTTAGCCGCCTGTAGATCGCCCCCTTGTCGGCCGTGCGTCCCGTCTTGGTGCGCACACCCTCGGCCTGCAGCATCGGCACCAGCTTGGTGGCGGACCGCGTCTCGACGAAACCAGTGAAAATCCGCCGCACCCAGGCCGCCTCGGCATCGTTGATGACGAGCTTGCGGTCCTTCACCTCGTAGCCCAGCGGCGGCGGTCCGCCCATCCACATGCCGCGGGCCTTGGACGCCGCCACCTTGTCCCGGATGCGCTCGCCGATGACCTCTCGCTCGAATTGGGCAAACGAAAGCAAGATGTTGAGCGTCAGCCGCCCCATGGACGTCGCGTTATTGAAGCTCTGCGTCACCGAAACAAACGTGTCGATGTGGGCGTCGAAAACCTCGACCAGCTTGGCGAAGTGCATCAGGGAACGGCTGAGGCGGTCGATCTTATAGACCACGATCACGTCCACGCGGCCCGCCTCAATGTCTCGCAGCAGGCGTTGCAGGGCGGGGCGTTCGAGGGTGCCGCCCGAGATGCCGCCGTCATCGTAGCGGTCGGGAACTAGCACCCACCCCTCGGCACGCTGGCTGGTCACATATGCCTCGCAGGATTCACGCTGGGCGTCGAGCGAGTTGAACTCCTTATCGAGCCCCTCGTCGGTCGATTTGCGGGTGTAGACGGCGCAGCGGATTTTGCGCACCGTCGGCCCCGCGGCCGTGGTGGTTTGCGGACGCCGGCTCATGCGGCACCTCGGTTGTTCTTCAAGCCGAAGAAGGCCCAGCCGTTCCAGCGCGTGCCGGTAATGGCGCGCGCGATAGCCGACAACGACTGAAACGGACGCCCCTGCCACTCGTAACCGTCTGCCAGCACCGTGACGGCGTGCTCGACCCCCTGGTAGTTCCGCATCAGCCGTGTGCCAGTCACCGGCTTGTCGTCGACCCGGATGCGCCGCAGCACCGGGTTGCCGCCGTCGATCTGCTCGCCGAGGGCCTCGAGGCGGGCCAAGGTCGCCGGCTTCAGCCCGCCATAGGCCAGTTCCTGAATGCGATACGCCAGCCGGCTCTGAAGGTAGGCCCTGTTATGCGGCGGCGGCTCCCTGCCGAACAGGTCCCGCCATTGCTGTTTCAGCGTCGGCGTATCGGCGTCCTGCAACGCCGCGAGCCGTACCAGCACGTCGGCCGGCGGAATGGCAGGGATGATCGGCGTCGGCGCGGCGGTGGCCGCGGCCATGGGTTTTGCGCGTCGTGTCATGAGGCTCTCCGGTTGGTCCGGGTTGCAGACACGCGCTGGGGGGGAACCAAGTGTAGGCGAAACTCTCCGCGGTCCCCATTCGCGCCGGCACCTGGCACGATTTCATCGGCGGTGCGGCTGCGGAGCCGCAGCGCGCCACGGGCGAGGATGTCGCACATCTCGCTGAGGTGGGGTGGGAGGCTGGACACAGGAGCCGATGGTCGGGGGAACCGCTCGGTGTTGCTCATGCGTCGAAATCAGCCGATCGCAGCGGTCGCCGCTACGTCGAATGGGGTCGGCACTGATCCGAAGAAGAAGGGTTGAACCGTTCACCCCTTTTGTGTTCCGTTTTTGTTCAGTCAACCCAACACGCCGGATCGTCCATGCTCATCGAACATCTTGACCGCACGCAGTGGTCCTTCAAGCAGGCAATCGACCACGTCGCCACGCAGATCCTGAAGGCGACGCCACTCTCATCCAATGCCGAAGCAGCGGCAACGGCTCCACCACAAACCGCATCGCGATGGATGCGCCCATCTGATCCAGCAGTGATCGCTCGGTCCGAAGCCTCACGGGAGTTGCAGATCGCGCTGTGGGATGGTGATCTTCACGCGCAGGGTCGGCTGTCAACGACCCGTTCCCCACTGTGGAGCCAAAACAGCCTGCCGTTCGACCTCCACTCAGGGCACTACAGCAGCATCAGCCCGGAGCAGTGGCGCGCCGGGCAGGCCAACACCGACTTCGCCACGCTGACCATGGCAGATGGTCAGTTCATCGAAATCAGGACACCGCGATTCATGGTATACTCCGACTCCCTGACAATCCGGCAGAAGGGTGTTGCGCCGGCTTGGTTTTGTCGATTCTAATTTGACGATGATCCGCAAACGCTTTCTCAAGGAGCCGGCCCGGCAAGCCCTGTTTGCCTTGGCGCGCGATACGTCGGTTGCCCACGGTGTTGCGCGGCGGGCCAACGCGATCATCCTGCTTGACCGTGGGATGAGTTGCGA
>CAIYSR010000183.1 GCA_903928895.1 uncultured Rhodospirillales bacterium
GCACGCGTTGTGTGGCATCCAGATCTCCGATCACGGCAAGCCATCGCGCGAATGCCCCATTCTCCATCCGGCCGTCCTCCCCAAGCGCCAACGGCAGAATCGCAGGTCTCAACAGGTGCCGCAATAAGAGCGAAAAACTTTCATCCATTGGCTTTGGCCTCTCCCGCGAGAGTGCAAAGCGAAACGGATAAAAAATTTTGTTTCTTTTTTCAAAAAGAAGCGCTTGCTTCAACCCCCATTGGCCCAATACGCCACAATGCGGGCGGGACAAGATAAGCTCCGAGGGCCTCCTCAAACCCCCAGAACTTTGTCGCCCCTTCGTTTTCACCTCTTGCAATCTCTTCTGGAGAGCAAGCGGATGGTCCATGAACGCAGCTATTAAAGAGATATACTTATTGTCTCGGTGGATTTTGAAGAGGGTGAATCACGTAATCGAATAACAGGGATATAACCTTCGCATCAGATTTATTAATCTTCACAATCACGGTTCCTGGGCCTTCCGCTGACCGATCCTTGTTCAAACTTCCCTCAATCACCCATATTGAGCCATCATCTCTCGCTATCAGCGGCATCTGCTCGCTGAGAGCAATTTCTCCATAGTTGCCTTTAATCAATATTTCAGTAATCGCGATCGCTGTTTTTGCATCTTTGACCAGTTCACCTGTGAGTACACGCTGCGCGAATGCGCTAGAGGGAATTGAGTCGGACATCGCAGGCTCCACCGCGATCAACATACCCACAAGCACCACCAGCAACCGGCTCATCATTCTCCCTACACGCTGCAATGCCGCTAACCACCCCTCCCCGTAAAGCCGATCCCGGCCCCGCCGCATACGCCGTATAGACGCGGATAGGAGGAAGTGGGGCCCCCGGCGTAAATCCGAAATTGGCAATGCGAGGGTCCGATGAACCGACATTTCCCATATGCCCGGCCCATCCGGATATATTGGGTGAGCGATAACCCCGGTTCCTGGCGGTTTGCAATCCCGGCGGTCCGGTGATCGCGCTGTTCGCGACGTTACCAGCGATTTGTTCGCTGTTTCGGCGCGAATCCCGCGCTTCCGGCCGACATTGGGGCGCACCTCTGCTGTTGACGTCGCGGTCGACCGGTCATGCATCACCCCTCAACATCGCGCTGGCGGCGACGGACGCAATGCCGCGACGGCGTCGAGTATCTCCTGAAACAACCCGCGCGAGACCATCACTTCGGCCATCTGGAACGTGAACGATCGCCCGTGCCCCGGTCCGCCTGGACCCCAAGCCGCGCAAACCGCGCGTCCGCATGCCCAAACCCTTCTGCGTGCCGATCCCCGAGGGCGCGCGCGGCTGGATTCCCAAGCGACTACAGAAATTTGCCGATCCAAATGGGTAAGAGACCTCAGTAAAAGCTGTCGATAGTTGCGGATATTTCGGAACGCATAACCTCATAGTCGCGCCAGTCAGCAGCCTCGCTCATCGAGATGGCTCCGTCGGCAATCTTGAAATCGTGGCCGGACTGACATTGTAGCTGCGGGCGATGTCGGCTAATTCTCCGGGGGCAGGGGAACGGCTTCACCGTATCGTTTTGCCAGGAGGGTGAGCACGGGGATACGCATTTGCGGTTGCAGAACCTGCGTCTGATGCAACTGGATGGCGGGAGGGAAGGAGGACACTTCTTTTTCGAAGGGCAACTGCAAGTGGCTGCGCCAGGAAAGAAACAAAAGGCCTCTGTCCGTTGGCTTTCGCCTCTCCCGCGAGAGTGCAAAGCGAAACGGATAAAAAGTTTTTGCTTCTTTTTTCAAAAAGAAGTGCTTGCTTCAACACCCCATCCGGGCCGCAAGGTCCTCAATATCGGCAGCGATGACATCCCACGGGCCGTCAGCGGCGAAGTCGCGCGTCTGGTGCGGGCCGTATTCGGTGGGGCGGGGGAAGAAGGCGGTTTTCAGGCCGCAGGCGCGGGCGGCGGCGAGGTCGCCGTTGTGGGCCGCGGCCATCATCACTTCGTGGGGTTGCAGGCCGAGCAGGGCGGCGGCGCCGAGATAGGTTTCGGGATCGGGCTTGTAGTGGCGGAAGAGTTCGGCCGCGCAGATCATGTCCCAGGGGATGCCGGCGTGCTTGGCCATGTTGAGGAGCAGGGCGACATTGCCGTTGGAGAGGGGGGCGATGATGTGGCGGGATTTCAGGCGGGTGAGGCCGGGGATGGAATCGGGCCAGGGGGTCAACCGGTGCCAGCCGCGGTTGAGGTGGTCGAGATCGGCTTCGGTCAGACCGCCGACGTTGAAGTCGATGACGAGTTGGTCGAGGGTTGCGCGGTGCAGGTCGTCGAGCTTGGTCCAGGGCTGCTCGCCGCGGCGGACGCGGTCCATCGAGGGGGCGTAATTGGCGCGCCAGGCATCGACCAGGCCGGTCCAGTCGGCGGCGATGTGGCGGGCGGTGCCGAATGCGGCGAGTTCGGCGATCAGGCTGGAGCGCCAGTCGACCACGGTGCCGAAGGTGTCGAACAGGATGGCTTTGACGTGCTGGGGCATCAGGAGCGGTCCGTGGTGTCGAGGAAGGCGGCGACGGCGGGGGTTTCGCGCATCGTAGCGAGGTCCTCTTCGGTGGGCAGGCGGGGCTTGTCGCGCAGCGCGTTGACCATGCAGAGGAAGCCGAGCGGCTCGGACCGGGTGGCGCGGAACTGGTGCCAGGCCCAGGGCGGGATGGAGACGAGGTCGTTGGTGTCGACGGCGCGGATTTCGGTGCCGACCATGCAATCGCCGCGGCCGCGCAGGATCAGCACGGCGTGGGCGTGTTCGTGGCGTTCGAGGGTGGAGTAGCCGCCTGCCGCGACCTCGAAATAGCGCAGTTCGCAGCCCATGTCGGGCTCGTGGAAGAGGACCTGGCGGGTGACGGATTTGAAGGGGGTGGTGGCGTCCTCCTTGTACGGGAGATGGGCGACGCCTTCCCAGCGATAGTCGTCGAAACGGCGGAAGGGGGGGGAGCGGTCGTGGTCCATGGGATCCTCAGGCGAAGGGGTGGCGCGCGACGGCTGCGACGAATTCGGCGACTTCCGCGGTCAGCCGCTCGCGGGTGGCGAGCAGGGCGCCGCCGATCAAGACAATGGTATCGGGGCCGTAGAAGTCCAGCATTTCCGGGATTCGGGCCTGGGTCATGCCGCCGGCGGGGACGGGGAGGCAGGGCTTGATGCCGCCCCAGGGGGCGCGGGCGGCGGCGGCGAGGGCGAAGCAGGTGGCTTGGGTGTAGCCGAAGCGGCCGCCGTGATTGGGGTAGACCACGGCATCGGCGCCGAGCAGACGGAAGAGTTTGCCATAAAAAAGTGGCGGGGCGATGCGGGCGATGCCGGAGAGGGTGGGGTGGGTCATGAACCCGATGGTGGGGAATTCGCGCACCAGGGTGGCGAAGCTGGGGATGCCGGCGATGATCGGGGCGATGAGAACGGCGGAGACGCCGCGGCCGATGGCGTGGCGGAGCTGGGCGCGCATGGCGTCGAGGTTGCCGGACAGGCTGGGCAAATAGTGGGTGCGGTGGCCAGTGCGGGCGGCGGTGGTGTCGAGCGCGTCCATCACCGCGTCGACGCGCCGGGTGAACGGCGAGTAGGGTTGGTCGGCGAGGCCGTGATCATCCTTGATGAGGTCGATGCCGCCGGCGGCCATACGGGCGGCGAGGGCGGCAAGGCCAGCGGGAGGGAGGCCCTGAGGCTTGAGGGCGCCGCTGGTGAGGGCGCGCGCGGTCGCACCGGTGAGCGCGCGCAGGCCGGCGATGCCGAGATTGGGGCCGGGGAAGGCATCGCGCAGGGTGGCGGGGAGATCGACATCGACGAGATCGACGCCGTCCTGGATGGAGGTGTTGCCGAACAGCATGTTGAAGAGCTGGCCGGGGTCGGCCGCGATGGTGGCGGTGGCGAGCGCGATGCGGACCTCGTAGCGGCCGGGGGCTACCTCGGCGATGTGCGCGACGCGGCCGACGATGTGGTCGAGCACGTAGGGGTCGTCGATGCCTTCGAGAGGCATCTCGACGGATTGCTCGACGGCGATGGCGCGCGCACGGGCCGCGATCGAGGCGGCGTCGGCGGTGACGTGGTAGATGGCGGTGAGGCGCTCGGACATGGCGGTCGTATGGGAGCAAACCGGGCGCGAAGGCAAGATTCCGGGGAAGAATGGGCGTGGACGAAGGAAGCGCTTCTTTTTTTGGAAAAAAAGAAGCAAAAAAACTTCGTTCGATGCAGGTGGCTGGAACAGCGGCCGTCAGGCCGGGCATGCGATTTCTGGGGCGAAGCCGGTCCATCCGTCGTTCCCGGCGCGATTATGCCGCGCGCGGGATGAAGGCCTACGGCGCAAGCCAGGCAGGGGCATCGGTGGCGGGGGGCGTATCGATCGGACACAAGTCCGCCTCGCGCAAAACGCGGCTTGCCGCGCCGCAGCAACGGGATTAACGCTCGATGGTCTGGGCGGCCAGCGGGGCCGCTGCATCGGGAGGACTGAGCATGGGCTACAGGGTCGCAGTCGTGGGCGCCACCGGGGCGGTCGGGCGCGAGATGTTGAAAACCCTGGCCGAGCGCAAATTCCCGACGACCGAGGTGGCGGCGCTGGCATCGGCGCGCTCGGTGGGGCAGGAAGTGTCCTTAGGCGAGAAGCAGATACTCAAGGTGCAGAACCTGGAGACCTTCGATTTCACCGGCTGGGATATCGGGCTGTTCAGCCCGGGGGCCTCGATTTCGGCGGTGCACGCGCCGCGCGCGGCGGCGCAGGGCTGCGTGGTGATCGACAACACCAGCCATTTCCGCATGGACCCCGATGTGCCGCTGGTGGTGCCCGAGGTCAATCCGCAGGCGCTGCTGAAGAACAAGCGCAACATCATCGCCAATCCGAACTGCTCCACCATCCAGATGGTGGTGGCGCTGAAGCCGCTGCACGACAAGTACAAGATCAAGCGCGTGGTGGTGGCGACGTATCAGGCGGTGGCCGGCGCGGGCAAGGAAGGCATGGACGAGCTGTACACCCAGACCAAGGGCAGCTTCGTCAACGATCCGCCGCGGATGGAAGTGTTCACCAAGCAGATCGCCTTCAACTGCATTCCCCATATCGACAAGTTCATGGATGACGGGTCGACCAAGGAGGAGTGGAAGATGGTGGTGGAGACGCGCAAGATCCTCGACCCCGCCATCAAGGTGGTGGCGACCTGCGTGCGGGTGCCGGTGTTCATCGGGCATTCCGAGGCGATCAATGTGGAGTTCGAGAACCCGGTGACGGTGGCCGGTGCGCGCGCCGTGCTGCGCGAGGCGCCGGGCGTGGTGGTGATGGATACGCGCGAGGATGGTGGCTACATCACGCCGCTGGAGTGCCAGGGCGAGGACGCGACGTTTGTCAGCCGCATCCGCATCGACGACACGGTGCCGCATGGGCTGTCGTTCTGGTGCGTGTCGGACAACCTGCGCAAGGGCGCGGCGTTGAATGCGATCCAGATCGCGGAGACCATGGTCTCGATGGGGCTGATCGGCAAGAAAGCGGCCGCAGCCGAGTAGCCGTCCGGCAGGGGGAGCGCTGCCGGCTTCGACCGGGCAGCGCTGTCCCCACCGATCGGTTCACCGAACATGAATGGGGCGGCATCCTCTCGGATGCCGCCCCATGTGCGTTTCAGCGCGATCGCGTGGCGCGATCAGCCGCGCCGACGGCGGAGCCGGCCGAGGGCCGCCAGGCCGAAGCCGAACACGGCGATCGACGCCGGCTCGGGCACATCCGTCGCAGTGGCGGCGCCGATCGTGGCATAGCCGGCTGCGCCGACATTGCCGCCCGCGGTGGCGCTCAGCAGGGTTTCCGCCTCGAAAAGGTAAGAGCCGCCGCCGCCGCCGCCATTCACATTGTCGCCGCCGCCGCCGCCGGAGTAGCCGCCGCCACCGCCGCCGCCGAACGAGCCGGAGCCGCCGCCGCCGCCGATAGCGCCAACGGCGCCGCTGCCATACTGGCCGCTGCCAGCCGACGGGATGAGGAGAGCAGGGGCCGCGCCGCCGCCACCGGCACCTTGGGCGTTGTTGCCCCCTGCCGAGGCCACGCCGCCACCGCCCGCCCCACCATCGCCGCCAGCGGCATGGCCACCATTGCCGCCGGTGCCGCCCGTGCCGCCGCCGCCGCCCGCGTCAGTGCCGGACGTGCCGGTCTGCCCGGCGCCACCGACATTCCCGGTGCCGCGATTTGCCGCACCACCACCGCCGCCGGCCACGCCGAGCAGGGTCGAGGTCGTGACGTCAAAGACGAAGGTGCCGCCACCGCCGCCGCCGCTGACGCTGGAACTGCCGCCCATGCCGCCGACCAGGATTTGAATCGAGTCACCGCCGGTCAAAGCGAACGTGCCGGTGAGCACGGCACCGCCGCCACCCGCTGTGCCGCTCGCCGAGCCGCCGGCGCCGCCGGCGAGGATGAAGTCATAGCTGCCGGTGGTGGGCACGGTGAACGTCTGCATGGCGCCGGTGTAGACGAACGATGTGGCCTGGGCCGCGGTCGACCAGGCGATAAGCGCGGCGCCGGCGAGGAGTAGACTTTTCATGAGAGGCAGGTCCTGGGAGGGTGGAACGGTTGGTCGACGGGATGCGTGGCAAGAGGTCGCGTGACCGCCTGCGCAAGTCAATGAGCCGTCAAGCAACTGCCATGCCAACGCAATAAGTAATTGATTTTAAAAATGTAGGATCGGATATTTTTGTATCGATATCAATTCTGTGTAAAGAGAGCCGACACCGTCGTCCCGCCGCCGCCGGCGCTCGCCCGGGCGCGGGCAAACCGCACGCCGGACCCACGCGCACCGGCAATCGCCGCCGCCCTCGCGTTGACCGTCGGTAGCCTCAGGCGTAAGGACAGGTGCAGGTTTATCGAACGCTGCTTGAGGTTCCCATGAGAGACACGCGAGAAGCGCTGATGGTCGGGCGCACGTCGGACGGACGGGCGGTGCGCCGCCCGGTCTCGCCCCACCTGCAGGTATACAAGTTACACATGCTGATGGTGCTGTCGGGTTCGCATCGCATCACTGGCATGGCGCTGTCGGCCGGCACGGTGATCCTGCTTTGGTTCCTGATCGCGGCGGCGACGTCGGATGCGGCGTACGGGTGGTTCACCTGGGTGGTGGGCTCGCCGATCGGGTATCTCGCGATGTTCGGCTGGACCGGCTCGATGTGGTACCATTTCTGCAACGGCATCCGCCATCTGACCTGGGATTTCGGCGTCGGCTTCGAGGTCCCGGAGCTGTACCGGTCGGGCCGGGCGGTGCTGGTGGGCGCGGCGGCGCTGACGGTGCTGACCTGGGTCGGCATTTTCCTGGCGCGTTGAAAGAGGGCAGAGCGATGACCGAGCACACCACCTCCCCTGCCGTGATGCGCAGCAAGCTGGGCCAGGCCCGCGGCCTGGGCGCGGCCGGTTCCGGCTTCCATCACTGGTGGAGCCAGCGGGTGACGGCGTTCGCGCTGGTGCCGCTGACGATCTGGTTCGTCTGGTCCTGCGTGCACATGATCGGCATGACGCGGGCCGATGTGGCGCATTACATGTCCAATCCGCTGGTGGCGGGGCTGATGATCGCGATGATCGCGGTGACGTTCCATCACCAGATGCTGGGGTTCGACGTGATCATTGACGACTATGTGCGCGACGATGCGAAGGTGTTCACCAAGCTGATCCTGAAGGGGATCAACACCCTGCTCGGGCTGGTGGCCGTCATCGCGGTGTTGCGGATCGCGTTTTCCGGCTGATCGGCCTTGCCGTGCCGACCCGCTGAACCATCTGGCCTGTTTGCCTATCCTGGCTCGCTGTCAATCCTGGACGGACACCGATGAACGCCATCACGAAACCTTCGCTCGGCGCCTACAACATCATCGACCACACCTATGACGTGGTGGTGGTCGGCGCCGGCGGCGCGGGGCTGCGCGCCACCCTCGGCATGGGGGCGGCGGGACTGCGGACAGCCTGCATCACCAAAGTGTTCCCGACGCGCAGCCATACGGTGGCGGCGCAGGGCGGGATCGGGGCGGCGCTGGGCAACATGGGGCCGGACGACTGGCGCTGGCATATGTACGACACCGTGAAGGGGTCGGACTGGCTCGGCGACCAGGATGCGATCGAATACATGTGCCGCCAGGCGATCCCGGCGGTGCATGAGCTGGAGCATTTCGGGGTTCCGTTCAGCCGCACCGAGGATGGGCGCATCTATCAGCGGCCGTTCGGCGGGCACATGACGGAATACGGCAAGGAGCCGGCGATGCGGGCCTGCGCGGCCGCCGACCGGACCGGGCATGCGATCCTGCACACGCTGTATCAGCAGAGCCTCAAGCACGAGGTGGAGTTCTTCGTCGAATATTTCGCGCTCGACCTCATCATGGACGAGGACGGGGTGTGCCGTGGGGTGATGGCGTGGTGCCTCGAGGACGGCTCGATGCACCGGTTCCGGGCGCAGACGGTGGTGATGGCGACCGGCGGCTATGGCCGCGCCTTCCTGTCCTGCACCTCGGCGCATACCTGCACCGGGGATGGTTCGGGGATGGTGCTGCGGGCCGGGTTGCCGGCGCAGGACATGGAGTTCGTGCAGTTCCATCCGACCGGGATTTTCCCGGCGGGCTGCCTGATCACCGAGGGCGCGCGCGGCGAGGGTGGGTATCTGACCAATTCCGAGGGCGAGCGCTTCATGGAGCGCTATGCGCCGACCGCGAAGGACCTGGCATCGCGCGATGTGGTGTCGCGTTCGATGACGCTGGAGATCAATGCCGGGCGCGGCTGCGGGCCGAACAAGGACTACATCATGCTCCATCTGGAGCATCTCGGCGCCGATATCCTGCATGAGCGGCTGCCCGGGATTTCTGAGACGGCGAAGGTGTTCGCCGGCGTGGATGTGAACAAGGGGCCGATCCCGGTGCTGCCGACGGTGCACTACAACATGGGCGGCATTCCGACGAATTATCACGGCGAGGTGCTGCGCCCGACGAAGGACAATCCCGACGCGACTGTGTCCGGGCTGATGGCCGTCGGCGAGGCGGCCTGCGTGTCGGTGCATGGCGCGAACCGGTTGGGCACGAATTCGCTGCTCGATCTGGTGGTGTTCGGCCGGGCGGCGGCGATCCGGGCGGCGGAGACGGTGAAGCCCGGGGCAAGCCAGCCGCTGCTGCCGGCGCGGGCGGGCGAGAAGTCGCTCGACAATCTCGATCGGGTGCGCCACGCCAAGGGCGGCACCAAGGTGGCCGATCTGCGGCTCGACATGCAGCGCACCATGCAGGCCCATGCCGCGGTGTTCCGCAACTCCAAGAGCCTGACCGAGGGCGTGGAGAAGATGAGCAAGCTGTGGGGCCGGCTCGACGACATGCAGGTGACCGACCGCAGCCTAGTGTGGAATTCGGACCTGATGGAGGGTCTGGAGTTGCAGAACCTGATGGGCAACGCGATGACCACCATCGTCGGCGCCGAGGCGCGCCACGAGAGCCGTGGCGCACAGGCGCATGACGACTTCCCCGATCGCGACGACACCAACTGGATGAAGCACACGCTCGCCTGGTGCGACGACAAGGGCCAGGTGACGCTCGATTATCGTCCGGTGAAGATGCAGACGCTGACCAACGAAGTGTCGGTGTTCCCGCCCAAGAAGCGCGTGTACTGAGGGAATAGGTCCGATGGTCGAATTCAACCTGCCCAAGAACAGCCGCATCCAGATCGGCAAGACCTACAAGGCACCGTCGGGTGCCAAGCGGGTGCGTGATTTCAAGATCTACCGCTGGAACGCGGATGACGGGAAGAACCCGCAGACCGATACCTATCAGGTCGATCTCGACGATTGCGGGCCGATGGTGCTAGACGCGTTGATCAAGATCAAGAACGAGGTCGACCCGACGTTGACCTTCCGGCGCTCCTGCCGCGAGGGGATCTGCGGGTCCTGCGCGATGAATATCGACGGGATCAACACGCTGGCCTGCCTCAAGCCGATCGACGAGTGCAAGGGCGACGTCAAGATCAACCCGCTGCCGCATATGCCGGTGGTGAAGGACCTGGTGGCCGATCTGTCCGGCGCCTATGCGCAGTTGCGCTCGATTGAGCCATGGTTGCAGTCCGACACGCCGCCGCCGCCCAATGGCGAGCGGTTGCAGAGCAAGGAAGAGCGGGTGCTGCTCGACGGGATGTGGGAATGCATCCTGTGCTTCTGCTGCACCACGTCCTGCCCGTCGTACTGGTGGAACGGCGACCGCTATCTCGGCCCGGCCGTGTTGCTGGCGGCCTACCGGTTCATCGTCGACAGCCGCGACGAGCGGACCGGGGAGCGGCTCGATGCGCTGGAGGACCCGTTCAAGCTGTATCGCTGCCACACCATCATGAACTGCACCCAGACCTGCCCGAAGGGGCTCAATCCGGGCAAGGCGATCGCGCAGATCAAACAGTTGATGGTCGAGCGCCAGATCTAGCGGATAAAAGTTTTTTGTTTCTTTTTTTCAAAAAAGAAAGCGTTTTCTTTTTTGAAAAAAAGAAACAAAAAACTTTTACCCATTAAGCGGGCGGAGCCGATGGGGCCGGGCTTCGCGAGCCTTTTTGTCGATCACGCGGTGTTGCGGCTGGGCTGGCGCAACTGGGGGGTTGTGATCCCGGGACGGGTCTATCGCAGCAATCATCCGACGCCGGGGCAGGTCGCGCGAGCGGTGGCGCGGTTCGGGCTGCGCACGATCGTCAATCTGCGCGGTACGGCGCCCAATCCGTCGACCGCCTTGTCCGCCGCGGTGGCGGGGCGGCTCGGCGTGGATCACGTCTATATGGCGTTCGAGAGCCGGGGGGCGCCGCATCGGGAGCGTATCCTGCGGTTCCATGAGATCTATCGGACGATGAAGTTTCCGGCGCTGCTCCATTGCAAGTCGGGCGCGGACCGGGCGGGGCTGGCGGCGGGGCTGGTGGTGCTGTTCGAGGGGGGCACCGCGGCGGCGGCGGCGCGGCAGTTGTCGTGGCGCTATCTCCATGTGGCGCTGGCGCCGACCGGGATATTGGATGCGTTCTTCCGGCTCTATGCCGCGCAGGGCGAAGGGCGGATGGCGTTTCTGGACTGGGTGCGGGACGAGTACGACGAGGCGGCGCTGCGCCGGCAGTTCCGGCCGTGGCGGCTGGCGGCGTTCCTGACGGATACGGTGCTGCGGCGGGAATAGGCTCTTTGCGCATGGGGGGTTCGCGGGCAGACTTGCAGGATGCGGAAGGGATGAGGCGATGCGGGGCGGGCTGATATGAGCGGGCGGTTCCAGGGGTTTGCGCCGGCGGCGACGCGGTTCTTCACCGATCTGGCGGCGCACCAGGAGCGGGCCTGGTTCAACGACCACAAGGCGCTGTACGAGCGCGAAGTGAAGACGCCGATGGCGGCGCTGGTGGAGGATGTGGCGGCGGAGCTGGGGGTCCGGGGGATTCCGATCACCGGGGATGCCAAGCGCGGGCTGTTCCGGATCCATCGGGATGTACGGTTCAGCCATGACAAGTCGCCGTACAAGACCCATGCCGGGGCGGTGCTGACGAAGGACGGGCGCAAGGGTACGCCGGGGCTGCTGTATTTCCACCTTGACCCGGCCGGCTGCTTCATGGCCGCGGGTTTCTATCATGCCGATCCGTCGGAGCTCACCCGGCTGCGCGACAGCGTGGCCTATGGGCCGAAGGAGTTCGACGCACTCCAGGCCCATCTCGCGGCGCATGGGCTCGCCTTGTCGCGCGAGGAGAGCCTGGTGCGGCTGCCCCGTGGCTATGACGCGGTGGCGGACAGCCCGCATGCCTGGGCGATCAAGCTGCGCAATTTCGTCGCCTCGCGGCCGGTGCCGGAGGCATGGCTGGCCACGCCGGCGCTGGTGGGGCATATCGCGGACTTCGCGGGCGTCACCCTGCCGTTGCTGGAGTGGGGCTGGGACGCGCTTTCCTGAACGAGAGACATCGCATGAATTTCCCGACGCCGTTCGCCCGCTACCGGGCCGAGGTGCTGCCTGCCTGGATCGACGGCAACAACCACATGAACATGGGCTACTATACCGTGCTGTTCGATCTGGCGACGGACGAGCTGTGGGACGAACTCGGCATCGGCAAGGGCTACAAGGTAGGCCGTGGGATGGGGACGTTCGCCGCCGAGGGGCACATCATCTACGAGCGCGAGATGCTGCTGGGCGAGCGCGGACTGGTGCATAGCCGGGTGCTGGGGGTGGATGCCAAGCGGATGCACGTGTCGCACGAACTGTACCGCGATGCGGACGGGCAGCGGGCGGCGGCACAGGAGTTCATTTTCCTCAATGTCGATCTGACCCGGCGCAAGGTGACGCCGTGGCCGGAGGATATCCTGGTGCGGATCGAGGTGGCCGCGGCGGCGCATGCGGGGCTGCCGCCGCTGGACTGGGCGGGGCGACGGGTGGCATTGCCGGCGCCGAAGGGGTGAGCGGAGTGTTGGTCCCGCGGCGTCCGCTCCTATATACCGTCGCATGCCCTTTGATGACCGCCTGATCGCCGAGACCGACCCGCGCGCACGCCGCCGCGTGGCGCTGTGGCTGTTCGCGCTGTGCGGGATGCTGCTGGTGATGATCGGGCTCGGAGGCGCGACGCGGCTGACCGGGTCGGGGCTGTCGATCATGGAATGGGCGCCGATCTTGGGGGCGCTGCCGCCGCTGTCGGAAGCGGAGTGGCAGCGGCTGTATGGGTTATATCAACAAATCCCGCAGTACGAGCTGATCAACAAGGGCTTCGGGATCGACGGGTTCAAGGAGATTTTCTGGCTCGAATGGGCGCACCGGCTGTGGGGGCGGCTGATCGGGCTGGCGTTCATCGGGCCGCTGCTGTGGTTCGCCTGGACCGGCGCGGTCGGGCGGCGGCTGCTGCCGCGGCTGGGTCTGCTGTTCGTGCTCGGCGGCGCGCAGGGGGCGGTGGGCTGGTTCATGGTGGCCTCAGGGTTTTTCCCGGACAGCACGGCGGTTTCGCCGTATCGGCTGGTGGTGCATCTGGGATTCGCGCTGGCGCTGTATGCGGCGCTGCTGTGGACCGGGCTCGGCGAATGGCGCGGCGCGCGGCAAGAAGCGGTACCAGGCGGGTTGCGGGCGGCGGCGTGGGGGCTGACCGGGTTGGCGACGCTTGCGGTCCTGGCCGGCGGCTTTGTCGCCGGGCTGAAGGCGGGGTTCACCTACAATTCGTTCCCGCTGATGGACGGACGGCTGGTGCCGGCGGGATATGGGGATTTGTCGCCGTGGCCGCGCAACCTGACCGAGAATGTCGCCGCCGTGCAGTTCGATCACCGGCTGCTCGCGACCTTGATGCTGCTGGCGGCGCTGCTGGCGGCGTGGCGGTTCCTCGCCGAACTGTCTGGCCTGGCGGCGGCGGCGCTGTTCGCGTTGGTCCTGACGGTGCTGGCCCAATATGGGCTCGGCGTGATGACGCTGCTGTGGGTGGTGCCGGTTGCGCTCGGCACCGCGCACCAGATGCTGGCCGTGCTGGTGCTGAGCGCCGCCCTTGTTCTGCTGCACGCCGCGCGTGCGCCCTCCCTTTAGGAATAACCATGTCCCCAACGATCTCCGGCTTGAGCCCGCTCGCCGCCACGGATGCGCTGTTTTTCGACCGGCCGGATGCGGCGCTGGACCGCGACGCGGCGGCGCGGCTGGTGGGGCAGGCGCTGGCCGATGCCGATGACGGGGAGTTGTTCCTCGAATACCGGGAGAGCGAGTCGATCAGCCTCGATGACGGGCGCATTCGCAGCGCTGGGTTCGACACCACGCTGGGCTTCGGGCTGCGCGCGGTGGCCGGGGAGGCGACGGGCTATGCCCATGCCGGGGAGATCAGCGAGAAGGCACTGGCGCGCGCCGCGGGGACGGTGGCCGCGGTGGCGTCCGGGCATCAGGGCGTGGCGGCCGAGCCGCCGCGCGCGAGCAATGCGCGGTTGTACACCGATGCCAATCCGTTTGCCGGCACTGATTTCGGCAAGCGGACCGGGCTGCTCGCGGAGATCGACCAGTATGCGCGGGGCAAGGACACCCGGGTGAAGCAGGTGATGGCGTCCATCACCGGAGAGTGGCAGGCGGTGCAGATCATCCGCAACGACGGCACCAGGGTGGCCGATCTGCGGCCGCTGGTGCGGCTCAACGTCTCGGTGGTGGTGGAGAAGGACGGGCGGCGCGAGACCGGGAGCTTTGGCACCGGCGGGCGGTTCGCCTACGCGCGGGTGATGGAGGAGGCGGTCTGGCGCCATGCGGTGGACGAGGCGTTGCGCCAGGCGCTGGTGAATCTGGAGAGCCGGCCGGCGCCGGCGGGAGAGATGCCGGTGGTGCTCGGGTCCGGTTGGCCTGGCATCCTGCTGCATGAGGCGATCGGGCATGGGCTGGAGGGGGATTTCAACCGCAAGAAGACGTCGGCTTTTGCTGGGCTGATGGGCCAGCGGATCGCCTCGCCGGGGGTGACGGTGGTGGATGACGGCACGCTGGCGGATCGGCGAGGCAGCATCACGGTGGACGACGAGGGAACGCCGTCGGCGCGCAACGTCTTGATCGAGGACGGCTATCTGCGTGGCTATCTGCAGGACCGGCTGAATGCGCGGCTGATGGGCGTGCGGCCGACCGGCAACGGGCGGCGGCAGTCCTATGCGCATGCGCCGATGCCGCGGATGACCAACACGATCATGCTGGGCGGGCAGCATACCAGCGAGGAGATGATCCGTTCGGTGAAGCGCGGGCTGTTCGCGGTGAATTTCGGCGGCGGTCAGGTCGACATCACGTCGGGCAAGTTCGTGTTCTCGGCCAGCGAGGCGTATCTGATCGAGGATGGGCGGGTGACGACGCCGGTGAAGGGCGCGACGCTGATCGGCAACGGGCCGGATGCGCTGACCCGGGTGGAGATGATCGGGGACGATCCGGCGCTCGATCCGGGTATCGGAACCTGCGGCAAAAGCGGCCAAGGGGTGCCCGTGGGGGTGGGTCAGCCGACGCTGAAGCTGTCCGGATTAACGGTTGGCGGTACGGCGGCGTAGCCCAGTGGCGCGCGATTAACAGTTTATTCCGGAATTGATTAACACCGCCCGGTGCAACCGGGCGGGCATCTGATTCGCGCCATGCACGAATCAGGATTGACGAACACAACCATTTTGCGCGCAATTGCCTGCTTAAGTGCCGCTGAACGGGGCGCGGGGGCGAGCGCAGCCGGTTCAAAAAACCGCGAGGCACAATGTAAGGCGTTAATAAATCGTCTTCTTTGCGTTTTAACGGCGTCTTAACGGCGTTAAAACGGCCACACGTAGAAAGACGTGTTTAATCCTTCCCAACGCAACCATGCCGGGCAGCAACACCAAGCCGCCCAACCAGGAAGGACTTTCCCGATGACCATTTCCAAGCTCCCCACCGCTGACGCCGGCTCGGTTCGTCTGGGCGCCATCGCCCGCACCCTGCCAACCGCCGATGCCGGCACCGTCCGCCTCGGCGCCATCGCCCGCACCCTGCCGACCGCCGACGCCGGCACCGTCCGCCTCGGCGCCATCGCCCGCACCCTGCCGACCGCCGACGCCGGCACCGTCCGCCTCGGCGCCATCGCCCGCACCCTGCCGACCGCC
>CAIYSR010000184.1 GCA_903928895.1 uncultured Rhodospirillales bacterium
AGAGAAGTTTTTTGTTTCTTTTTTTCAAAAAAGAAAGCGCTCTCTATTTTGAAAAAAAGAAACAAAAAACTTTTACACGTTTATTTTGGTTTCAACTCGCGCAGGCGCCCGAGGAAATCGTTGATACTGGTGCGGATCGCCCCTTCGTTGGCCAGCTTCAGCCGCATGACCGCAATCGGGCTGTCCGAGAACGTCGCGGTGAAGGCCGATCCGATGGTTTCGCGCAGCAGCAGCGTGCCGGAATTGTCGGCCAGCGCGTAGTTCACCAGCGCCGTCACCCGCAGGTCGAGCCCGAACATCGGCTGCACCAGCGACAACAGCGTCGCATCCGCCTGGTAGCGGCAGGCCGCGCCGAGCAGGCCGTTTTCGCGCAGCGAGGCCTCCAGCGCGAAGCGGAAGGCCCGATCATCCACCTGCGACATCATCAGCGGATTGGTCTCCTGCCCGCCGCCCACGCTGCGCACGCAGATCGCCGCATTGAACGCCACCGGAAATGCCGGCGCGGCGGCATCGCGCCCCACCACCATCTGCCCGGGCTCCGCCGGCGTGGCACAGGCCGCCAGCAAGGCGAGCGCGCCGGCGGCCAGCAGGCGCAAGGGAACGCGGAACATGAAAGACCTCCTGAAACCTCAGCCGTTGCAATCCGCCCAGCATCGCTGCCCAATATCGTCACGTCCACCCTGGACCGCGCGCGCGCGCTCGGTGACTATGGCGGTCGGGAAACAGGAGCGCGCATGACCACCACCCTCATCCGCAACGCCGATTTCGTCATCGCCTGGGACGCCGGCACCGCGTCGCACGTTTACATGCCCGGCGGCGATGTCGCCTTCGAGGACGGCGTGATCCGCTTCGTCGGCCGTGGCTATGACGGGCCGGCCGACACCATCCTCGACGGCACCGGCTTCATGGTCATGCCCGGGCTGGTCAACATCCATTCCCATCCCTCGTCGGAGCCGATGAACAAGGGCTTCACCGACGAGGTCGGCTCCCCCGGCTTCTACAACTCGTCGCTCTACGAATACCTCCCGGTGTTCCGTGCCCAGGGCGAGGAGATCAAGGCCTGCGTCCGCGTCGCCCTGTCGGAGCTGCTGCTCTCCGGCGTCACCACGCTGGCCGACCTCTCGATGGCCCATCCCGGCTGGCTCGACCTGCTGGCCGAGGCCGGCATGCGCGTCTGCGTCGCCCCGATGTTCCGCTCCGGGCGGTGGTTCACCAAAAACGGCCATGTCGTGGACTACGACTGGAACGAGGCCGCCGGCGAAAAGGCCATGGCCGAAGCCTTCTCCATCATCGAGCGTGCCGAGCAGCACCCCTCCGGCCGCCTGTTCGGCATGGTCGTCCCCGCCCAGATCGACACCTGCTCCGAGACCCTGCTGCGCGAAAGCGGCCAGGAGGCCAAGGCGCGCGGCCTGTCCTGGCAGATCCACGCGGCTCAGTCGGTCAGCGAATTCCACGAAATCACCCGCCGCCACGGCTTCACCCCGATCGGCTGGCTCGACCATCTCGGCCTGCTCAACGAGCGCGCCATCGTCGGCCACGGGATTTTCCTCGACGACCACCCCTCCACCCCCTGGCACACCAAGCGCGACCTTTCGATCCTGGCCGATACCGGTACCACCGTCGCCCACTGCCCCACCGTGTTTGCCCGGCGCGGCATGACGCTCAAGAATTTCGGGCGCTACCGCCAGGGCGGCGTCAACATGGGCATCGGCACCGACACCTACCCGCACAACATGCTCGACGAGATGCGGCTGGCTGCCTATCTCGCGCGCACCCAGGCCACCGACCCCCATGTGCTGACCAGCAACGACCTGTTCGAAGCCGCCACCACCGGCGGCGCCCGCGCCCTCGGCCGCGACGATATCGGCCGCCTCGCGCCCTTCTGCCGCGCCGACCTGGTGCTTGTCGATGTCACCAATCCGCGCATGCGCCCGGGCCGCGACCCGTTGCGCAGCCTGGTCTATGCCGCCGGCGATCGCGCCGTGCATACCGTGATCGTCGATGGACAGACCGTGGTGCGGGACGGCAAACTGCTGACCATGGACTACGCGGCGGCGGCCGAAGTCTTGCATGAGGCACAGAAGCGCGTCATGGCTGATGTGCCGCGGCATGACTGGAACCACCGCAGCGCCGACCAGATGAGCCCTCCCACCTTCCGGACGATGTGAGCCGCATGACCGATCTTCTATCCATCGAGGGCCTGCGCACCGAGTTCCGCACCGCCAATGGCGGCGTGGCCGCGGTCGACGGCGTTTCCCTGTCGGTGGCCAAGGGCAAGACCCTCGGCATCGTCGGCGAATCCGGCTGCGGCAAATCCATGCTCTCGCTCTCCGTGATGCGCCTGGTGCCGCAACCCGGCCGCACCACCGCGGGCCGCGTGATGTTCGACGGGCAGGACCTGCTGAGCCTGCCGCCGGCGGCCATGCGCGACATCCGCGGCAACCGCATCGCGATGATTTTCCAGGAGCCGATGACCAGCCTCAACCCGGTCTTCACCGTCGGCGACCAGATCACCGAGGCCATGCGCGCGCATGACCGAACTGCCTCGAACGCGGCGTTGAAAGCCAAGGCGATCGCGGCGCTGAACCGGGTCCGCATCCCCTCGCCCGAGCGCCGCTTCGAGGAATATCCGCATCAGATGTCCGGCGGCATGCGCCAGCGTGTGATGATCGCCATGGCGCTGGCCTGCGAGCCCGACCTGCTGATCGCGGACGAGCCGACGACGGCCCTCGATGTGACGGTGCAGGCGCAGATTCTCGACCTGCTGCGCGACCTCCAGGCCCAGACCGGCATGGCCATCATCCTCATCACCCATGATCTCGGCGTGGTCGCCGAAATGGCCGACGAGGTCGCCGTGATGTATGCCGGCAAGGTGGTGGAGCGGGCCTCGGGCACCGATATCTTCGACGATCCGCAGCACCCCTACACGCTCGGCCTGCTCGGCTCGATCCCCAAGATCGAGGAGACGCGCGAGCGTCTGCTGGCGATCGAGGGGGCGGTGCCGGCGCCGTTCGCGCTGCCGTCGGGCTGCCGGTTCCATCCGCGCTGCGTCTTCGCGATGCCGCAATGCGGGCGCGATGTGCCCGACCTGCGCGACCTCGGCCGCGGCCATCTCGCGGCCTGCCTGCGCGCGCCGGTCGAAAACGCTGTACTGACGGAGACCGCCGCATGAGCACCGCGCTGCTCGAGGTCAAGGGCCTCGCCAAGCATTATCCGGTCAAGCGCGGCCTCGTGCTGGCCAAGACCATCGGCACCGTCCGCGCGGTGGACGGTGTTTCGTTCAAGCTCGCCAAGGGCGAGACCCTGGCGCTGGTGGGCGAGTCCGGATGCGGCAAGTCGACCACCGCGCGGCTGGTGCTGCGGCTGATCGAACCCTCCGCCGGCAGCGTCTGGTTCGAGGGCACCGACATCACCACGATGACCGGGGCGCCGCTGCGCAAACTGCGCCGGCGCATGCAGATCGTCTTCCAGGACCCCTTCGCCTCGCTCAATCCGCGCATGACGGTGGGCGATATCCTGGAGGAGCCGCTGATCGTCCACGAGATCGGCGACAAGGACGCCCGCAAGAAGCGCGTCGAGGAACTGCTCGGCCTCGTCGGCCTCGCGTCCTACCACGCGGCACGCTATCCGCACGAGTTCTCGGGCGGCCAGCGCCAGCGCATCGGCATCGCCCGCGCGCTCGCGGTGGAGCCGGCGCTGATCGTGTGCGATGAGCCGGTCTCGGCGCTCGACGTGTCGATCCAGGCGCAGGTGATCAACCTGCTGAAGGACCTGCAGGCGCGGCTCGGGCTGTCCTATTTGTTCATCGCCCATGACCTCGCGGTGGTGAAGCATGCGGCCGATCGGGTGGCGGTGATGTATCTCGGCAAGATCGTCGAGATCGCCACCAAGGAGGCGCTGTTCGCGCATCCGCGGCATCCCTATACCCGCACGCTGCTCGCCGCGATCCCGCGGCCGGACCCCCATCGCAAAGGCGGGCGGCAGATCCCGGGCGGGGACGTGCCGAGTCCGATGAACCCGCCGAACGGGTGCCGCTTCAACACGCGCTGCCCCTTCGTCACCGATATCTGCCGCACCGAGGACCCGGCGCTGCGCGATCTGGCGGCGGGGCATATGGCGGCGTGCCATCATGCCGAGACCCTGCCGGCGCCGCAGGGGGCGGACGCGGTCCATGCGGCGAGCGCCAACACGGTCAAGCGGATGGCACTCTATGCCGAACGGCGCAACCGGATCGCGGCGACGGCGGGGTAGCAACCCCGGCCGGGAGGGGGGACGATGCGGATTGCGGTTCTGATCCTGGCTTTTCGCTATCCGCGCGGCTTGCGGGCCTTGGCGCGGTATTTCAGCGGGCCCGACCACCGCGTGTTCGTGCATGTCGATGCCAAGGTCGGGATCGAACCGTTCATCGCCGCCGCCGGGGACGGGGTGTCGTTCGTGGCGGACCGGGTCACCGTGTTCTGGCGCGGCTGGACCATGGTCGAGGCCACGATGAAGCTGATCCTGGCGGCACGGGCGGAGGGCCCGTTCGACCAGTTCGTGCTGCTGTCCGACGATGCGCTGCCACTCCTGGACGTCGGCGGATTCCGGGCCGCGCTGGCGGCGGCGCCGCACTACCTCGATGTCGGCTCCAACCGGGCGCGGGCGGAACGCTACGACAAGTTTTTCATGTACGACAGCGACGCCACCCAGACCCGCTACGTGCCATCGCGCGCGGTGAGCGACGATGCCATGGCCCGGATGGCGCGGATGATCGCGCTGCGGCTGCGGGGCAAGAAGCCGGTCGAGCGCCATTTCCAGGGCTCGCAATGGTGGGGGCTGCCGGCTGCCAGCATCGAGACCCTGGTGGCGCGTTGGCATGACGATCCGTGGCTGCGCGAGTCGTTCGAATTCAGCGATGCGCCGGACGAGAGCTATTTCCAGGAGATTCTGGGTCCGACCCATGCGCGGGGCTCGCGCAAGCTGATGGCGGTGGACTGGAAGGCGCCGACGCCGCCGCGGCTGTATGTGCAGGCGGCGGAACTCGCCGCGCTGACGCCGACGACGGAGCTGTTTGTCCGCAAGATCGACTTCGACGATGCCGAGCTCGATGTGTGGCTGGAGCGGATCGGGGCGTCAGTTCAGGGTTAAAACGGACTCGGACTCGGTTTTGGCGCCGGGGCGCGGCAGGAATGATGGCGGCGTGATGCGAGGGGGGCAGGCTGGGCCATGGGGTTCGTGGTCCTGCTGATGCTGCTGTGGTCGGCCGGTGCCGGGTGGGCGCAGGGGGACCATGTCTGCATGCCGCTGGAGGTCGGGCCCGGATTGCCGGCGGCGGGGCGGGGGTTTGCGTGCAGCCGGGCGCAGTTCGAGGATTTGGCGCGCGAGCGGGCGCGGCGGGATGACCTGATGGGGCGGGCGGCGGCGGCGCAGCGGCGGCAGGCCGAGGTGTGGACGGCGGAGCGCGAGAGCGCGGCCGAGGCGGCGCGGCATGCCAACCCCTGCGCCCGGCCGGACTATGCCAGCCGCATCATCGAGCAGACCAACCTGACCCGGGCGCACCGGCAGTACCGCGACCGGGTGGTCGATATCGCGGCGGCAACGACGCTGCGGTTCGACCCGGCGAGCCGCGACATGACGTGTCGGATGATTTTCCTGACCGCCGAGGGCAAGCGGGTGAACGGGGTGCTGGAGCTGCGGCGCAACGCCGCGGGGGAGCCGATCGCGATTTTCAGCCCGGACCGGCGCTGACCTTTCCCCCCGCGCGGAACCTGTTCTAGGCTTGTGCCTTCGCCAGGGAGGGCCGTCGCATGGGCTATCTGTTCCGCAATCTATCGCTGCTTGAACCCGAGTTCGGGGCCTTGCAGCCGGGCCAGGAAATCCGGATCGAGGGCGACCGTGTGGTCGAGGTCGGCGAGGCGCTTTCGGCCGGGACGGCGGACGTGGTGGATTGCGGCGGGCGCGTGGTGATGCCGGGGCTGATCGACAGCCATGTCCATGTGATGCTGAGTTCGGTCAGCATCCCTTCGCTGGAGCAGGTGCCGCTGACACTGGGGACGGCGCGGGCGGCGAAGAACATGCGCGGCATGATCGACCGCGGCTTCACCTCGGTGCGCGACACCGGGGGCGCCGACTGGGGGCTGAAGCAGGCGGTGGACGAGGGCAGCATCGTCGGGCCGCGGCTGTTCATCGCGGGGCAGGCGATCGGGCCGACCGGCGGACATTCGGATCCGCGGCGGCGGACGGATGTGTTCGGGGCGCGCTGCCATTGCTGCAATGCGATGGCGTTTTCGATGAACGTGTCGGACGGCGCGCGCGAGGTGCGCAAGGCGGCGCGTGAGCAGATGCGCCAGGGCGCGGACCAGGTGAAGATCATGATGTCCGGCGGCGTGGCCTCGCCGTACGATCCGCTCGACAGCCTGCAGTTCTCGGACGGCGAAATCCATGCCGCGGTGGAGGAGGCGACGGCGTTCGGGCGCTATGTCTGCGCCCACGCCTATACGCCGGCGGCGATCACCCGGGCGGCGCATGCCGGGGTGCGGACGATCGAGCATGGCAATCTGATCGATGCTGAGTCGGCCGGGCTGATGGCGGCGAAGGGGATGTTCCTGGTGGCCAATCTGGTCGCGTATTACGCGATGAAGGAGCGGGCGGCGGAGTTCGGGATGAATGCGGAGATGCTGGCGAAGAACGATCTGGTGATCGACGGGGCGCTGCGCTCGCTCGACATCTGCAAGGCGGCGGGGGTGAAGGTGGCGTTCGGGACCGATCTGCTCGGCCCGTTGCAGGTGGATCAGAGCCGGGAGTTCCTGCTGCGGGCGGAGGTGTTGTCGCCGCTCGAAATTATTCGCCAGGCGACGAGTGTGGGGGCGGAGGTGGTGCGGATGGAGGGGCAGCTGGGGACGCTGCGGCCGGGGGCGTTCGCCGATCTGCTGGTGCTGGATGGCGATCCGCTGGTGGACCTGGGCGTGTTCCAGGGTCAGGGCGCGCGGATGCGGGCGATCATGAAAGGCGGGGCCTTCCATAAATCGCTGCTCTGACGGGCGGGGTTCGTTTCCGGGCGAATGGCGGGCAGGGCCTAGTCGTCCCAGAGGGGGCGGCGGTTGGGGAAGGCTGGGCGCAGGCCCTGGCGCCAAGCGGGTTGGGGCGGTTGTGGCGCGACGGCGGCTTGGTGGGGTGTGGGCGGTTGCCGGCGGGGTTTGGCGGGACGGGGTTTTGTGAGGCGGGGTTTGACGGGGCGGGGTTTGGGTGGGCGGGATGGAAGGGCGAGGGCGGGGAGGAGGGGGGCGTCGAGCATGCGGCAGAGGGGGCGCAGGAGGCGGCCGAGCTGGGGGGCGGCGGCGAGGAAGGCGGGGAATTCGGGGTGGGTGAGGAGGAGGTGATGGAGCTGGGTGCCGCGGATGCGGCCCTCGCGGGAGTCGCGGGCGTACCAGGCGTTGCGGTTGGGCATGCGGGGGTAGGTGGGTGGCGCTGCGGGCGCGATCCGGGCGGCGCGGGGGCGGGGCGCGCGCGGCTTGGGCAGCGTGCCGGCTTGCCAGCGGGCGAAGAGGCGGTCGATGCGGCGGGCGAGGCGGCCGAAATAGCCCCAGGCGCCGCGCAGGAGCATGGCGTGGGCCGCGTCGCGCGGGCGGATGGGGCCGACGGTGGCCTTGAGGCTGTCGATGAGGGCGTTGAAGAGGGTGATGAAGGATTTCATGTCAGTGACATATAATAACTGTCATATATCGCGTCAAGGGGATTTCGCTGGGCGTCGACGCGGGCCGAGCGCCCGGCGGCTTTGTCACGCGGAGCTGGTGCCGTCGCGGTCCTGGGCGCCACGACGAAGCCCGGGTGCGGTTGCCCTGGATCGCCGCGCTGCGCTCGCGATGACGATGTCGGAGGACTTTCGCAGTGTCGCTCTAGCTCTTTGTTTTGTCGTGCGAACCACGCCGCCGGGTAATTCCGCCTCCGGCTACCAGCTCTAAGCAGGCTTTCGCAGGACGGACCACAGATGCATTTGCAATCATCGTGCGGGCGAAAGCCAGCTTAGCATTCAGCAAGAGCGCAAACCTGAGAGGGTTTGCTTAGGCGCGGCGGCGCTTGCGGCTGAGTCCCAGGCCGGCGAGGGCCGCACCCAGGATGGCCAGGCTGGTCGGTTCCGGGGCGTCGGTGGTGCTGGAGAAGCTGGCGCCGGACGGGGCGGTCAGGCTGACGATGCTGTCGGACTGGGTGATGTAGAGCACGCCGGAACTGTCGACCGCGACGAAGTCGCCGCGCGATCCGCCGGTGGCGAGTTTGACCAGCGTGTCCGTGTTGGTGTCGTACTCCCAGATATTGCCGGAGTTGGTGTTGATAAACAGGTCGCCGGCGAAGGCGCCGGTTCCGAGGGCGGTGCCATCGACGGTGTCGTCGATGTGAAAGGTGTGCTCGAGCGCAACCGCGGGCGCGCCGTTCACGCCGGTCGCGTATTCCACGATATCTACGCCGTTGGCGGCGTTGGCGGCGTAGAGATGCTTGCCGTCCGGGCTGACGGTGAGACCGTCGAAGTTGCCGGCGACGATCAGCGTCGTGCTGCCGGTGGCCGGATCGACGTCATAGATGCCAGCGGATGTGCTGACGTAGAGGTGGCCGTTGATCGGGTTGGTCGCCATTCCGGTCGGACCTGAAAGGGTGGTCAGCGTGCTCTGGACGGCACCGGTGTTGCTAAGCAGGTCGATCGCGCCGGCGAAGCGGTCGGCGCCGTAGATCTGGCCGCCGGACATCGTCATGCCGATGATGCCCGAGGCGGGATAGGATTGCACGCTGGCGGCGCCGGCGGCCGTCTGACCGGGCGCGGTGCTGGAGAATGTGTAAAGATTTCCGGCATAATCGGACACCAGCATGCCGCCGCCGGCGGGGAAGACGATGCCGAGCGGTCCGATGGTGGAAGACGAGGGGAAGCCGGTGACCACGGTGTCGAGCGTGAGGTTGAGGGCCGTGCCGGCTGCCGTCAGTCCGATGGCCGCATGGCCGGTGGTTGCGAACCCGGTCAGGATCGAGAAGGTCAGTGCGGCGGCAGCGAGCGGCGAGCGTTGCATAGGGGTCCCCTGGTTCGTATTCTGGTTCGTACTGAAGAGATACAAAGCAAAACCCGTGCCAAATAATGAAATCAATAGCATGCGGGTTTTAACCGGGGGCGTTGTGACGCATGTGTAAAATTTCCTGACATCTTTTGCCGGCAATCGTCGCGGGCGCCCGGACGAAGCCTCGGTGCGGGTGTGTTGGATCGGAGGTGGTGGGGCGCCAAAGCGCGCGCCACCCTACGCGGGGGGCGGGAGGCGTGTTTGGCGAGGTGGGCGCGGGATCGGCGAGGTGGGCGCGGGACCGGCGAGGTGGCGGTGTTTGCGTCGGCGGCGGGGCGGGATAGCGTGGGGCTCCATATTGTTCGCGAGTGCCCGACATGACCCTGCGCATTGCCATCGGCGGCTTCCTGCATGAGAGCCATTCCTTCGCGCCGCGGCCGACGCGCTACGAGGATTTCCTGCGGCCGGGCGGGTTTCCGCCGTTGGTGGAGGGGGCGCCGATGATCGCGGCGGTGCGGTCGACGTCGGTGGCGAGTGCCGGGGCGATCGCGGTGGCGGAGGCGGCCGGGGTGGCGCTGGTGCCGCTGGCCTGGGGTTTTGCCAATCCGGCGGGGCCGGTGCAGGACGAGGCGTTCGAGCGGATCGCGGCGATGATGTGTGCGCGTCTGTCGGCGGCGCTCGATGCGGGGCCGCTCGACGGCATCTATCTCGACCTGCACGGGGCGGCGGTGGCGGAGGCGTTCCCGGACATGGAGGGGGAGTTGCTGCGGCGGGTGCGGGCGATCGCGGGGGCGGTGCCGCTGACGATCAGCCTCGATCCGCACTGCAATCTGACGGCGGCGATGGTGGCGCAGGTGGATGCGCTGGTGCCGTACCGGACCTATCCGCATATCGACATGCGCGAAGCGGGGGCGCAGGCGATGGCGCTGCTGCTGGAGCGGATCCGGCGGGGGACGCCGTTGGCGCGGGCATTCCGTCAGGTCGATTTCTTCCTGCCGCTGACGACGCAGTGTACGCTGGTTGATCCGATGGCGGCGGTGATGGCGGAGCGGGCGGCGCTGGCGGCGCGGACGGGGGTGGCGGAGCTGGCGTTCTGTTTCGGCTTCCCCTACGCCGATTTTGCCGATTGCGGGGCGGCGCTGGCGGCCTATGGGGCGACGCAGGAGCAGGCGGAGGCGGCGGCGGCGGCGTTGCTGGGGTTCATCACTGCGCGGGAGGCAGCGTTCCGGCTGGATGTGTTGCCGGCGGCGGAGGCGGTGCGGGAGGCGTTGGCGGCGGCGCTTGGGGCGAGCCGGCCGGTGGTGATCGCGGACACGCAGGACAATCCGGGCGGCGGCGGGCATGGCGACACCACGGGGCTGCTGGCGGAGTTGATCCGGCAGAACGCCGAGGGCGCGGTGCTGGCGATGATCAACGACGCCGAGAGCGCTGCTGCCTGCCACGCGGCGGGGGAGGGGGCGCGGGTGACGTTGATGCTGGGGGGCAAGTCGGACGGGATGCCGTTGCAGGTGCATGCGCTGGTGTTGAAGCTGACGGATGGCAGCTATGTCGGCACCGGGCCGATGGCGAAGGGCAATCCGGCGGAACTCGGGCCGAGCGCGCTGATCGAGGTGGCGCCGGGCATCCGGGTGATCGTGGTGACGCGGAAGATCCAGGCGCTGGACCGTTCGCTGCTGCATCATGTCGGGATCGAGCCGGCGGAATGCCGGATCATCGTGCTGAAATCCTCGGTGCATTTCCGGGCGGATTACGGGCCGATCGCGGAGCGGGTGATCGTGGCGGCGGCGCCGGGGCCGGTGGTGGCGGACCCGGCGGTGTTGCCGTTCCGGCATTTGCGGCCGGGGCTGCGGCTGCGGCCGATGGACAACCGGGCGGTGGGCGGGGCGGGGGAGGGAAGCAGATCGGAAGAGCACACGTCTGAACTCCAGTCACTAATGCGCATCTCGTATGCCGTCTTCTG
>CAIYSR010000185.1 GCA_903928895.1 uncultured Rhodospirillales bacterium
CAAGTGACCGCCTGAGTCGTCCAAACTTGGCGGCGATCACCACACTACGCATTGTTCCAATCGCGAGTACAGCTTTATTTTTTAGACCGACCCTCTATGAGTGAGTCGTTTCCTCTGAAAAGGATAAGTTAGATGCGCAAGCTGGCGCTGGCGTTCCTGATAGTTTTGACGGGTTTCGACGGGGTTAATGCGGAAGACCTGAACAGCGGCAATGGGGTAACGCCCGGATGTCGTGCGTGGATTGCCAATACTCAAACTACCTTCATACAAGGATTTTGCACTGGTCGAGTTATCGGCGTCTGGGAGGCGGCGCGGATTGGGGGGTTAGTATGCTCTCCCGAGGAAGTGACCAATGGGCAAGCCATCCGCGTAGTAGTCCAATATATAGATGCTCGGCCCGCAAGATCGCATGAGCAATTTGCATTTCTGGCGCTGGAGGCCATCCAAGCAGCTTGGCCGTGTAAATAGCATCACGCGACCGCCTTCTACCTCCGCAAATGGACTATCATAACGACCTGTTTCTGTGATAAATTAACCGAAATCGGTTAATGTCAGGTAGGATGAAGGCAATCGAGCGTCCTTGGGAAATCTTCAACGATCGGGTGTTGTATCCCCACCGCCCGCTGCCATCGTTCGCGCGGCATCAACAATCCAATCAACCTCATCTCGGAACAATTCTTGAATTGCCAAAACGGGTAGCGTCGGCTCTCCGCGCTTGGTCATCTCGTGTATTCTTGAGTCTGCCGAATCCGAAAAATCAGCACACACCTTAGCTGGGTTTGGGCTCCGCGCCACTTCGTAGGCAAGAAGGCGGGCAACCACATCTCGGAGCGCCTGGACTTGAACGGAAAGTTTTAGAAATTCTTCACGCAGGATCGCGTCAGACATGCCGCCCTCCCAAGGTTTGACCAGCAAACCCTAGGACGTTCCGCCTAACGAGTCACGCCACCCCCTTCCACCGCACCCCCAACCCATGCCCGATCTTCTCGGCCTTCCCAGCCGCGTGAAGCCGCTGCAAGCCCCACAGGATGCGGAGAAGGAAGTCACTCCGCAGCTTGCCGTCCTCCGGGTCTAGCCCTTTGTCGGTCATCGCCTTGCGCGCCACGTCCTCGGCTGAGATTGGCGCCGAGGCGTCACGCAACGCATCGCGGCACCGGCTCGCAATCTCACCTTGGGCGAAGTGACTGGTCCGCCGTAACCTCGCGCGCCGTGGTTTGACGGCTCTCACGTCCCGCTCTGGATCGAACATGCGAACCGTGGCCTGTATGTGCGCCAAGGATTCCCGTTCCCGCGCAATCTCGCCCTCAAGCGTTGCGATCCGCCCCCGTATCTCGGCGGCCTTCTCTATCAAGGCGCCGACGATGATTGACCCAGCCATGATACACCCTCCCGTTCACAGGAAAGATATAGGAGTTACAATGCTATGGACCAATCGGAGCCCTGGTGGCGCCTGCTACATAATACCGGAAGAGTCATCCTTTGCGTGGGTTGGTATCAATTGAAGACTTTCGCCTCAGCCGCGAGCAGGGATGGGTTTCAAGGGCCTCACGGCCCTTGACCGCCGGAGGCTCTTGTCTTCGGAGCATGCGCCTCAGCCGAACAAGCCATGCAGGAACCAGCGCGGCGTGCCGTCGAGGCCGATGCGGAACAGCCAGAAGCGGGCGCCGGCGCTGTCTTCGACGCGATAATAGTCGCGGATGCGGTTGGTTTCGGGTTGGCTGTCATCGGGCGTGCGGCGCCACCATTCGGCGGCGATGCGTTCGGGGCCGGTGGCGGCGCGGACACGATGCAGCGCGCCGCGCCAGCGGAACTGGATCGGCGGTTCGTCGGGAACCAGGGCGGTGGCCTCGATCGGCTCCGGCCGGTGGAACAGGCGGATCGGGCGCTCGGCGCTGGGGTCGAGCTCCCAGGCGGGGGCTTTCGCCAACGGCGGGAGCCGGGTGGCGGCGCGTTCGGGGATGTGGCTGTCGCAGGGGGCGGGGCGCCAGAGCGCGGCGGGGCCAAGCCGATTGGCCAGGGTGTCGATGGTGGCGGCCAGCGGCGGGGTGGTTTCGAGCGATAGCGGCCCGAGGCTGGATTGCGGCGGGCGCAGCGGCGCGGTGGTCTCGGCGGCGAGGATGGCAGCGTCGATGCCGAAACCGGGATCGATGGCGGGAAGCTTTTCGCGCAGCAGCCGGGCGAGGCGTTGGGGATCATGGCTGGGCAGGGCGGTGGCGACGGCAATGGCGGGGTGGGCGCCATCGAGGCGGATGAACGTGGCGACGAGGCTGGTGGCGCCGCGCTCCCCGGCCGCGAGGCGGTCACATAGATCGGTCGTGAGTTGGTCAAGGGTGCGCGCGAGGTCGTCCGGCGTGCCAATCGGCTCGGCGAAGGCGCGCCTTGCCTCCCAGGGCTGCGGCAGGCGCGGCCAGGCGATGGGCTCCTCGGCGCGGCCGAAGGCGTGGTCGAGCCGGAGCGTGGGGAGGGGACCGAAGCGGGCGGCGAGGCCGCTGCGCGACTGGCGGGCGAGTTCGCCGATGCTGCGCAGGCCGAGCCGGCGCAGGCCGGCCACCATGCGGGCATCGAGCCGGAGCAGCGCGATGGGCAGGGCGGCGAGGGCGGCGGCCTCGGTGCCGGGGCGGATGCGGGTGACGGGGCCGGAGGGGGCGACGGCACGGGCCAGCGCCCAGGCGGCGGCCGGGGTGCCGGCGATGGCGAGGCGGTGGGGCAGGGCGAAGCGTTCGAGCCGGGCCGCCAGATCGGCGGCCAGCGCCACCTCGCCGCCGAAGAGGTGTTCGCAGCCGGTGATGTCGAGGATCAGCCCGTCCGGTGGATCGGGGGCGGCGAGCGGGGTGTAGCGTTCGGCCCAGGCGGCGAGGCTGGCGAGTGCCGCCCGATCGGCCGCGGGGGCGGCGTCGAGCACGATGAGGCCGGGGCAGATCGCGCGGGCCTCGGCCAGCGTCTGCTCCGGCGCGAGGCCGGCGGCGGCGGCCAGCGGACAGACGGCGGCGAGGCGGCGGACGGTGCGAACGGTCTCGACGGTGGCACGCGGGCTATCCCGCGCGTCGGGCGGGTGCCGCAGCCGGAGCAGCGGCCAGTTCGGCAACCACGCGCAGAGGATGCGGCGCATGCGGGTCTCCTGATGCGGTGGATTCCATGATCCAGCTGCCCTCGATCCCGCCACGGGCATGGACGAGGCCGACGCGCCAGCGGGCGGGGCCGGGGTCATGGTCGATCGTGGCGGAGGGGGCGGGGGCGATGTCCCAGCGGGTGACGGCGGCGGTTGGGTCCTCGCCGGCGGCGTGCCTGCCGTAGGGCCAGCGGCGCAGGACGAAGCCGGTGGTGCCGTATTTTAGACAGGCCAGTTGCAGGCGGCGGGCGGGAATGCGGCCGAGGCGTCCGGTTTCGCCGATCGCCGCCGCCGCGCTGCCGGAGCGCAGCACCGTCTCCAGGGTGGCGAGCGTCTCGGTGTCGTCCCCGGTCTGCACCTGGACCAGGCGGGCGGGGTCGAACCCGTAGGGCAGCAGGCCCGGCGGATGGAGGTCGGTCATGGGGGCGATCCAGAAAATCTCGCCCCTGGGCGCAAGCCCGGCAAGCAGGCAGGCAAGGAAGCCTGCCGCCACGGCACCGGTCTCGGCCTCGATCCCCCCGGCCGCGATCTCATGCAACACGCCCAGCGGGAGCCCGCCGCCGGGCAGACAATCATCCACCCGGGCATCGCCGAAGCGCCAGACGCCACGCGCGACCCGCGGATGCAGGGCGGCGAGACGGGCGCGGAGAACTGCGACGGGCGTGGAGGGAATGGGGGCGGGCATTGGGAATAAGTTCTCTATTTGTTCTCAAATAGATTCCCCAACTGGAGTCGAGAGTCAATGGAATAGGACTCAGGTCCTGATATCAACCGCCTGCCGGCTGCGGCCCCGGCCCGACCGCATGCGGGTGCGCTACGTGTCGGAGGCGGCGTGGAACACGCTCGGGTTGGCGATCAGGTAGCCCTGACCGCGCACGGAGAGGATGGTACGCGGCGAGGCGCCCTGTTCGGTCAGTTTGCGGCGCAGCTTGAGCACGAGCTGGTCGACGCTGCGGTCGTCGCTGTGCAGGGTGCGGCGCAGCGCGGCGCGGCTGAGCGCCTCGCGCGAGACCGATGTGCCCCCGGCATCCAGCAGATGGGCGAGGGCGAGGTATTCGGCCTCGGTCAACAGCGTGGCGGTTTCGCCCTGGCCACGCAGCTGGCGGCGGGCATGGTCGACCACAAGGCTCGTGATCATCGGAACGACGGTCTGCGCGTGGGCGGTCTGGCGCATGCGGCGGTGCACGGCGCGCACCCGGGCGGTGAGCTCGCGCAGCAACAGCGGCTTGACGACGTAGTCGTCGGCGCCGGTTTCCAGCCCTTGCACGCGGGTTGCTTCTTCGCCATTGGCGGTGATGACGATGATGCCGCTGCCGCCCATGTTGGCGAAGCGGGCGACCAGCTCCAACCCATCGATATCGGGCAGCCCGAGATCGACCAGCAGGATGTCGGGGCGAAAACTTTCGTGGAGCGCGATCGCGATCTCCCCGGTGGGCGCGATCTCGACCTCCATCCCGGCCTCGCGCAGCGCGGCCTGGACCGACGCGGCGATGCCGACGCTATCCTCGATCACGAGGACACGCAGGCTGTCGGCAGGCGCTTCATCGTTGCGTATTGGCGGTGACGGCATGCTCTCGGTTCTTCCCTGCGACGATTCCGCAGGTGTCAAGAATGCACCAGGCATGGTGAAACCGTAAGTGATTTCATGGCGTCCCGTCCATGCCCGCCCTCGCCGCCGCCAGCGTCCGCCATTCGGCCTCGGTCAGGATGCGTACGCCGAGCTCGGCGGCCTTGCGCGCCTTGGAGCCGGCATCGGCGCCGACGATGACGAGGTCGGTCTTTTTGGAGACGCTGTCGGTGACGCGGGCGCCGAGTTTCTCGGCCATCGCCTTGGCCTCGGGGCGGGTGAGGGTTTCCAGCGTGCCGGTGAAGACGACGTTTTTGCCGGAGAGTTCGCCGCCGCCCTGGGCCTCGGCGTCGAGGATAGTGAGCTGGGCGGCCAGGGCGTCGAGGGCAGCGGTGTTGTGCGGTTCGGCGAAGAATTCCGCCAGCTCCTGGGCGATGGCGGTGCCGATGCCGAGGATGGCGCCGAGGTCGGAGCGGGCTTCGGCGCCGATGGTCACCGCGGCCTGCATCTGGGTGCGCCAATTGGCATAGCTGCCGTAATGGCGGGCGAGCAGCTTGGCGTTGGCCTCGCCGATGCGGCGGATGCCGAGCGCGAAGATGAAGCGGGCGAGCCCGATGGTGCGGCGCTGGGCGATGGCGGCCATCAGGTTGCGCGCCGACAGCTCGCCCCAGCCTTCGCGGGCGGCGATGTCGGGCTCGCGCGGTGGCAGCTCCGAGAAGATGTCGGCCGGGCTTTTGACGAGGCCCTCGGCGTGGAATTCGCGGATGGTCTTCTCGCCGAGACCCTCGATGTCGAAGGCGCCGCGGGAGACGAAATGGATCAGCCGCTCCTCGACCTGGGCCGGGCAGGCGAGCCCGCCGGTGCAACGCATGACGACTTCACCGGGCGGGCGCAGCACCGCGCTGCCGCAGGCCGGGCAGGTCGCCGGGAAGGCGTAGGGCGCGATGCCCGGCGGACGGCGTTCGGCGACGATGCCGACGACCTGGGGGATGACATCGCCGGCGCGCTGGATGATCACGGTATCGCCGATGCGGATGTCCTTGCGGGCGATCTCGTCGGCGTTGTGCAACGTGGCGTTGCGCACCAGCACGCCCCCGACATTGACCGGGGCGAGGCGGGCGACCGGGGTCAGCGCCCCGGTGCGGCCGAGCTGGATGTCGATCCCCTCCAGCACGGTGGTGGCCTGTTCGGCGGGGAACTTCCAGGCGATCGCCCAGCGCGGCGCGCGGCCGACGAAGCCCAGGCGGCGCTGCAACGCCAGGTCGTCGAGCTTGTAGACCACGCCGTCGATGTCATAGGGCAGCAGGCCGCGGGTGGTGGCGATCTCGGCCTGGAAAGCCGCGGCGTCGGTGATCCGGCTTGACAGCGGATTGACCTGGAAACCCCAGGCACGGAGGCGTTCCAGATAGTCCCAATGGGTCTCGGCCACCTGCTCGCTGGCCTCGCCCTGGGCGTAGGCGAACAGCGACAACGGGCGGCTGGCGGTGATGCGGGCGTCGAGCTGGCGCAGGCTCCCGGCCGCGGCGTTGCGCGGATTGGCGAAGGTCTTCTCGCCGGCTTTCTCCTGGGCGGCGTTCATCGCCAGGAAGTCGGCCTTGGTCATGAACACCTCACCGCGGATTTCGATGCGGGCGGGGAAGGGGGCGGGGAGTGCGAGGGGAACGTCCTTCAGCGTGTGCAGGTTGGCGGTGACGTCCTCGCCCTCGGTGCCGTCGCCGCGGGTGGCGGCCTGGGTGAAGCGGCCGGCTTCGTAGGTCAGCGAAATCGACAGCCCGTCGATCTTGGGCTCGGCGACGAAGGCCAGCGGCGCCTCGTCGAGGCCGAGGAAGCGGCGGATGCGGGCGCAGAACTCGGTGAAATCCTCGGGCCCGAAGGCGTTGTCGAGCGAGAGCATCGGCACGCCATGGCGCAGCTTGGCGAAGCCGGAGGCCGGGGCTGCGCCGACCGCGGCGGCCGGGTCATCGGCGGCGATGAGTTCGGGGTGGGTGGCGGCGAGATCGTTGTAGCGCCGCCGCAGCGCGTCATACGCGGCGTCGGTGATCTCGGGAGCGTCGAGCGTGTGGTAGAGCCGGTCGTGATGCGCCAGTTCGGCGCCGAGCCGGGCCAACTCGGCGGCGACCCCGCTCATGTTGCCTCGAGCAGGCTGAGCGCGGCGGCGCGGGCCGCTGCGGTGACGGTTTCGCCGGCCAGCATGCGGGCAATCTCCTCCTGGCGATCGGGGCCGATCAGCGGCTCGACCCGGGTTTCGGCCCGCCCCTTGGCGACATGCTTGGCCACCCGCAAATGGGCGCCGCCGCGCGCCGCGACCTGGGGCGAATGGGTGACGAGCAGCACCTGGACCTCGTCGGCGACCCGGGCCAGCCGCTCGCCCACCGCCGCCGCGGTGGCGCCGCCGATGCCGCTGTCGACCTCGTCGAACACCAGGGTCGGCACCGTCGAGCCGCCCGCCAGCACCACCTTGAGCGCCAGCATCAGGCGCGACAGTTCGCCGCCCGAGGCGATCTTGGCCAGCGCCCCCGGCGCCTGGCCGGGATTGGTGGCGATGAGGAAGCGAACCTCGTCCGCGCCCTGGGTGGTCCAGGCGGTATCGGGCAGCGGGGTCACGCTGGCGGTGAACCGAGCGCGTTCGAGCCGCAGCGGCGGCAGTTCCTTGGCGATCGCGCGGTCGAGCCGGCCGGCCGCGCCGGCGCGCGCCTCGGAGAGCCGGGCGCAGGCGGCGACGAAGCGGCGGCGGGCCTCGCCGGCCGCCAGCTCCAGCGCTTCGACCTGGGCGGTGCCGGTTTCCAGCGCCGCGAGCCGCAGGCGCAGCGACTCGCGCAGCCCCGCCAGATCGGCGATGGCGATGTTGTGCTTGCGCGCCGCCGCACGCAGAGCGAACAGGCGCTCCTCGACGTTCTCGAGCAGGCGCGGATCGGCCTCGGCCTCCTCGGCAAGGCGGCTGAGCAGGGTCTCCGCCTCGGCCAGCGCCTCCTCGGCCCGCTCCAGGGCGGCGATGGCGGGGGCGGCGGGATTGACCGCATCCGGCGCATTGGACGGAACCAGACGTTGCAGCGCCCGGCCGGCGGCGCGCAGGGCGGCGGCGGGGCCGCCGGAGCGACGGTCACGCGGGGTCAGCTCCGACACCGCGGAGGCAATCGCCTCGGCCCGCTTCTCGCTTTGTTGGAGGCGCTGGCGCTCACCGGCCAGACGTTCCTCCTCGCCGGGCTCCGGACGCAGGGTGCCGAGTTCCTCGACCGCATGGCGCAGCCACTCCTCGTCGCGCATCGCCTTGGCGATCGCCTCCTTCGCCTCCGCCAATGCCGTGGTGGCGGCCCGCCAGGCGGCATGGTCGGCGGCAACCGCGATGCGCAACCCCGGGGGCACGCCATAGGCGTCGAGCAACCCGGCATGGGTGGCGGGATCGGCGAGTCCCATCTGGTCGTGCTGGCCCTGCACCTCGACCAGCAGGGCACCGACCCGCCTGAGCAAGGCCGCCCCCACCGGCTGGTCGTTGATGAATGCCCGCGAACGCCCGTCGCGCCCGACGATACGGCGCAGCACGATGCCTTCGTCGATGCCAAGTCCCTGCTCGGCCAGCAGGGTGAACACGGGATGGCCGGGTGGCGGGGCGAACTCGGCGGCGACCGAGGCCTGCTCGGCCCCCGCCCGCACCAGTCCCTGTTCGGAGCGCGCGCCGAGCGCAAGACCCAGGCTGTCCAGCAGGATGGACTTGCCGGCCCCGGTTTCGCCGGTCAGCACCGTCAGGCCCGGGCCGAAGCCGAGATCGAGCCGTTCGATCAGCACGACGTCGCGAATCGCGAGCGCCGTCAACACGATGGGGCCCTCGGGTGCGAAGGCGCCGGGATCAGAACACCGACTGCCACAGCCGCTTGAGCATGCCGGGCCGCTCCGGCGCGGCCACACCATCCGCGGTCGGCACGGCAACACCGATCCGGGCGAGATTGTCGTAGCTGTCCTGGTACCATGGGCTGCCCGGATAATTGTAGCCAAGCACGGCGGCGGTGCGCTGGGCATCGGCGGTCATGCCGAGGACGAGGTAGATCTCGGTCAGCCGGTGCAGCGCCTCGGCGGTGTGGTTGGTGGTCTGGTAGTCGTCCACCACCTTCTGGAAGCGGGTGATGGCGGCGGTGTAGAGCTTCTGCTGCTGATAGAAGCGACCCACCTCCATCTCCTTGCCGGCGAGATGGTCGCGGGCGAGGTCGATCTTCAGCTTCGAGTCGCGCGCGTAGGAACTGTCGGGGAAGCGGTTGACCACCTCGGTCAGCGCGCCGATCGCCTCCTGGGTGGCGCGCTGGTCACGCCTGATATCGGCGATCTGCTCGTAGAAGCTCAGCGCCCGCAGGTAGTAGGCGTAGGCGATGTCGCGGTGCGAGGGGTGCAGCTGGATGAACCGGTCCAGCGTGCCGATCGCATCGGTGTAGCGGGTCTGCTTGTAGGTGATGAAGCCGAGCATGAGCTGCGAATTCACCGCCCAGGTCGAATACGGGTAGGTCTGGTCGACCAGTTCGAACTGCTTGCTCGCGGCCCGCAGGCTGTTGCGCTGCATCAGGTCGAGCCCGTGGCCGTAGATCTCCTCGGCGCTCTGCGACGTCGGGTCGAGCACCTCCTCCTCGGCCGGCTCGCCGAACGGGTTGAGCTTGGACAGGGTCGTGCACCCCGTCAGCGCCAGCAGGAGCAGCAGGGCGGCGACGCCTCCGCGTGCCGCTCTCCCGGGCCGGGGGAGGGCGGTCATGGGGCATGCGCGGTCGCGGTCGATGGTCATCGGGTCATTCACCGGTGGAAACTCTGGGAGGCGCTTATAGCACGCACTGGCGCGAGGCGAAGCGGCCCCGGCCGCTTTCTGTGCGGATGCCTCCCGGCAGCGTGATCAGACCGGTGCCGCGGCCACCGGCAGGCGGCGTTCCTGCCAACTGCCGAGCGAGGGCAGACCAGCCGAGCCTTCGCTGAGCGGCAGGCCCGAGGTCGCCGAGGCCGGGGTGCCGCCGCTGACCCAGGCCCAGTTCGCATCGTCGGCGAACAAGGCGCGCAGCAGACGATTGTTCAACGCATGGCCGCTCTTGTGCGCCACCAGACGGCCGAGCAGGGGTGCGCCGGAGAGCGCGAGATCGCCCACCGCGTCGAGCATCTTGTGGCGCACGAATTCGCCCGCCATGCGCAGTCCGCCGGGGTTGAGCACGTTGGCGCCATCGACCACCACGGCGTTCTCGAGGCTGCCGCCGAGGGCGAGCCCGTGGGCCTGCAAGGTGGCGACGTCCGCGGCGCGGCCGAAGGTGCGGGCGGCGGCGAGTTCACGGCGAAAACTGTCGGAGGCGATGCGCAGTGCGAGGGATTGCTCGCCGATCGCGGCATCGGCAAAGGCGATCGACATCGTGATGCTCAACGCCGGCGCGGCCGCATAGGGGCGCAGTTCGACGAAGGCGTCACCCTGGCTGACCCGAATCGGCCGGCGGATGGCGATGGCACGCTCCGGCGCGGCCTGCACCAGGATGCCGGCGCATTCGATCAGGAACACGAAAGGCGCGGCCGAACCATCGAGAATGGGAACCTCGGGGCCGTCGACCTCGACGATGCAATTGCTGATGCCCATCCCGGACAGCGCCGCCATCACATGCTCGACGGTTCCGACCACCGCATCCCTGCGGCCGGGCAGGCCCAGCACGGTGCACAGCTTGGTGTCGACCACATGGTCGAAGCGCGCGGGAATATCGACGCCAAGATCGGAACGGCGGAACACGATGCCGCTGCCGGCGGCGGCGGGGCGCAGCGTCAGCCGCGAACGCTGGCCGGAATGGACGCCGACGCCGACGCAATCGATCGCCGTGCGCAGGGTCTGCTGCGACCGTCCGGGCCCCTTGGGCTCCAGCGCGCCATGCAGATCCAACAGATGCGGCAATCCATCCATTCCGGATTTCGTCCTTTCAACGGCCCCATTGCGGGGCGTTCAGTCGGCCGGCAAACATGGAAACGCCGGCCTGGATGCACCCTATGCGGGGTTCCGGGCCGGCGCCAGTCAATGATTATTGCAGTCTATTACAGGCCAGTGCCTTGAAATTGCTGCAATTGCTGCAATGCATCGAGGCGTAACGAGTTCTCCGTTTCAGGATGTCTGGCGCCGCAGGAAGGTGGGAATGTCCACATCCTCGCCGCCGCCCGGGCGCGGAGCCTGGGCCATCGGTTCCTGCGGCTCCGCGGCGTAGGTCGCAGCCGGGGCCGGCGCCGGCGCCTGGGGGGCGGCCTGCGGCAAGCCGCCACGTATCTTTCCGGTCACCAGATTGAACAGGCTGCGGCGCACCGGCGCGGCTGCCGGCGCCGACGGGGCCACCGGCTCAGGCGGATTGAACAGCGCGCTCTGCTGCGGGCGCGCCCCCTTGGACGGGCCCACGGGCTGCTGCAGATGCGGCGGAATGCCGCGCGGCTTCACCGGCATGTCATCCGAGATGGTGGGATACTCGCTCTGCCGCGCCGGCATCGGTGCCGGCTCGGCGGGCTGGCGCAGGCCGGTGGCCGGGCCACCCGTCGCCAGCCCGGACGGGGACTGCGTGCGCAGCCCGCTGTTCGGCATCGGCGGCGGCATCGGCGGACGGTTGTGCGACCCGCCGGGGTTGGTGAAGCTCGTCACCGGGCGAACATTGGTGGCCGGCGTCTGCGCCGGGGCCGCCATCGGCTCGGCCGCATCCGGTATGACGGCCCCGCCGTTGACCACCTGGAGCTGCGGCTTCTGCTCGCCGCGCGGCATCGCGGTGTCGATCCCGGTTGCCACCACGGAAATGCGGATGCGCCCGGCCAGGTTGTGGTCCGTCGCGGTGCCGAAGATGATGTTGGCGCCCTCGTCCACTTCCTCGCGGATGCGGTCGGCGGCCTCGCCCACCTCGAACAGCGTCAGGTCGTCGCCGCCGGTGATGTTGATGAGCAGCCCCGAGGCGCCGGCCATCGAGGTGTTCTCGAGCAGCGGGTTGTTGATCGCGGCCTCGGCGGCGCGGACGGCGCGGTTCTCGCCATCGGCCTCGCCGGTTCCCATCATCGCCTTGCCCATCTCGCGCATCACGGTGCGGATGTCGGCGAAGTCGAGATTGATCTCGCCGGGCACCGTGATCAGATCGGTGACACCGCGCACGCCCATGTAGAGGACGTTGTCGACCATCTTGAACGCTTCCTTGTAGCCGGTGCGCTCGTTGGCCATGCGGTAGAGGTTCTGGTTCGGGATCACGATCAGGGTGTCGACATGCGGGATCAGTTCCGCAATGCCCAGCTCGGCCGCCTTGGCGCGCCGGCTGCCCTCGAAGGTGAACGGCTTGGTCACCACGCCGACGGTCAGGATGCCGCGCTCGCGCGCCATCCGCGCGATCACCGGCGCCGCCCCGGTGCCGGTGCCGCCACCCATGCCGGCGGTGATGAACACCATGTGCGCGCCCTCGAGCGCGTCATACAGCTCATCCGCCGCCTCCTCCGCCGCGGCCTGCCCGATCTCGGGCTTGGCGCCGGCGCCAAGCCCCTGGGTGATGTGCGGGCCGAGCTGGATGCGCCGGCTCGCGCGCGAATTCAGCAGCGACTGGGCGTCGGTATTGGCGACGATGAACTCGACGCCCTGGAGATCCATGGCGATCATGTTGTTGACGGCATTGGTGCCGCCACCGCCGACGCCGATCACGCTGATCTTCGGCGTGAAATCGATGGGCAGGTCTTTGGTCACAGTCAGATTGAGGGTCATGGCCGGCTCAGCTCCCCTTGGGACGCATAGTTTAACGACGATTTGCGATTCGCACCGCCCCGCGGGGCAAGTGTGAAGAAAAAGTGGCAGTCAGAGTCGATGGCGCAGAAAATCCCATAGCCGCCGCAGCATGCCGCCCGCCGGCTCGCTCTCGGGGTCGAAATCATGAAAGGCGCGGCCCTCCCCGGCGGCCCAGGCGAGCAGCCCGATGGCGGTGGCGAAGGCCGGGCCGGAGGCGGTATCGGGCAGGCCGCGCACCGGCATCGGCCTTCCCACCCGCACGCTGCCGCCGAACATCCGCGCCGCCAGTTCGCGCACGCCCGGCAACTGGCTCGCCCCCCCGGTCAGCACCACCCGCTGCAACGCCGCGGCCCCCAGGCCCGAGGCATCGAGCTGCTCCCGCACCAGCTGGAACGTCTCCTCCAGCCGCGGCTGGATGATGTTGATCACCATGCTGCGCGGCACCTTGCTGATCTGGTGCTCCTCCTCGCCCACCGCCGGAACCGGCAGCAACTGGCGCTCGTCGTCCGGGCTCGGCATCGCCGCCCCGTACAGCGTCTTCAACCGTTCGGCATGGGCATTCGGGGTCGACAGCACGCGGGCGATGTCGTTCGTGACATGCACGCCGCCCACCGGGATCTGCGCGGTGTGCAGCAGATGCCCCTCGGCGAATACCCCGAGCCCCGACGTCCCGCCGCCCATGTCGAGCACCGTGGTGCCCAGCACCCGCTCCTCCGCCACCAGGGTGGACATCCCGGCCGCCCACGGCGCGGACACCAGTTCCGCGAGGTTGAGGTCGCAGCGCGCGAGGCAGGAATCGAGCGTGCGCAGCGAGGTCGTCACCGCGTCGATCACATGCAGCCGCGCGTCCAGCGTCTCGCAGAACAGCCCGCGCGGATCGGCGATGCCCGACGCCCCGTCCACCGTGAAGGCCAGCGGCAGGCTGTGGATCAGGCTGCGGTTCTCCGCCACGGCCTGGCTGCGGGCTCCGAGATAGACCCGGCTGATGTCGTTGTCCGTCACCGCCCGCCCGCCGATGCCGAGCTGACCGTCGATCAGCCGCGACTCCGGCTGCCCGGCCGTGAGATTGACGATCACTGCGCGCAGCCGGATCCCCGCCTCCTCCTCGGCCTGCCCGACCGCGGCGCGGATCGAGCGCTCGGCGGTCTCGAGATCGAGGATCGCCCCTGCCCGGACCCCCTGGCCTTTCTGCCAGCCGGTGCCGAGCACGCGCACGCTGCCGTCGGACTCGACCCGGGCGATGACGCACACGATCTTCGACGTCCCGATATCCAGCACCCCGAACGAGCCGGAATGCCGCGGTCGCAGCCGCGGCCGCTCGGCGGCCTCGTCGATCACCGGCGGCGGCAGCGGAGGCGGCGCGCGCAGGCGCGACACTTCGTTCATGTCGGTTTCCTTGTGGCCGGGTTTCGCTCGGAGGCGGGGCGCTCGGGGGCGGGGCGGATGACAAAGCGGTCGGGCAGCCGCAGATCGACCGCCTGGAGCGGCCGGTCGAGCAGTTGATGGGCGGCCTGGAGTTCGGCGAGGCGGGCCAGCGCCTGGGGCTCGGCGCCCTCGGGCAGCAGGATGTCGGCGCCATTGTTCATCCGCAGGTTCCAGCGCCGCTCGCCGATCCGCACCGCCGCCTTCATACGGGCGAGGATATCGGGCTGCGCGGCCAGCATGTCCATCAGCCCCGCCGCCGCCTGCGGCGCGCCGGGGCCGACGATCAGCGGCACCTGGTCGACGAATTTCGCCACCTCGCTGTCCGTCACCAGATGGCCGTCACGATCGACCAGGGTGAACTTGCCGTCGAGCTGCCACAGCGCGAACGGCGCCCGCTCCTCGATCTGCACCACCACCAGGCCGGGCAGCCGGCGCTCGACGGTGGCCGATTTCACCCAGGTGATGGTCTCCAGCCGCTGCCGCGCGGCGTGCACCGAGAAGCCCAGGATGGCATCGCCCCGGCTTACCCCCAGCGCCGCACGCAGCAGCGGCTCCGGCGTCTTGCGGTGGCCGATGAACTGGATGGTCTCCACCGTCAGGCCGAAGCGCCCGGTGGCGTCGCCCAGCCGCTCGCGGATGCTGTCGCCCTGGCCGAGCGCGTGCAGCACCAGCCCGGTGGCCAGCAGCGCGCCGAACAGCACGCCGCCGGCCAGTGCGCGGCGGAGATAGTGCCGGCCATGGCGGGCGAACAGCTTCCAGCGCCCGGGCCGGTCGGGCATCCGCGCCGCCGGCGGCGGCGCGGCGGGAGCGGCCTGGGCCGGCCTGGCCTGACGCGGCCGGCGGGGCTTTACATCCGACATGCGGCATTCTCCACCATCCAGGCGCAGAGCTGCGGGAAGGACATGCCGTGATGCGCCGCCTGCTCCGGCAGCAGCGAGGTCGGGGTCAGTCCGGGCTGGGTGTTGACCTCCAACAGCACCAGGCGGCCGGGCTCGCCCGCGGTGTCGTCGTAGCGAAAATCCGCCCGGCTCGCGCCGCGGCAGCCCAGTGCCCGGTGCGCCGCCAGCGCCACGTCGAGCGCGCTTGCATAGGCCTCGGGATGGATCGCCGCCGGGATCACATGGCGCGATCCGCCCTCGGCGTATTTCGCCTCGTAGTCGTAGAAGCTGGAATTGGACGCAATCTCGGTCACCGCGAGCGCCTGCTCGCCCATCACCGCCACCGTCAGCTCGCGGCCCGGGATATATTCCTCCACCATCGCGCCGCCGGCATAGCGCCAGCCGGCGGCCACCGCGGCGCGGCGGTTGTCGCCGGCGCGGATGATCTCGACCCCGACCGAGGAGCCCTCGTTGACCGGCTTGATCACATACGGCACCGGCAGCGGATCGGCCAAGGCGAGGGCGGCGATGGTGACCACCGCGCCCTGCGCCACCGGCAGCCCGGCGGCCGCAAACACCGCCTTGGCCGCCGCCTTGTCCATCGCCAGCGCCGAGGCCCGCACCCCTGAATGGGTGTAGGGAATGCCGAGCCAGTCGAGCACCCCCTGGATCGCGCCATCCTCGCCGAACCGCCCGTGCAGCGCGTTGAACACCGCATCCGGCCGCGGTTCGAGTGCGGCCAGCACCGCGCGCAGATCGTCGCCGACCTCGACCGGCACCACCGCATAGCCCGCCGTGCGCAGCGCCGCGATCACCTGCACGCCCGACGACAGCGACACCGCGCGCTCGGCCGACATCCCGCCATAGAGCACCGCGACGGTCTTCACAGTGGCACCCCGATGCGGCGGATTTCCCATTGCAGGTCCACCCCGCTCATCGCCCGCACCCGGGCGCGGACCTCCTCGCCGAGGCCCTCGATATCGGCCGCCGTGGCGTCGCCGGTATTGAGCAGGAAATTGCAGTGTTTCTCCGACACCTGGGCGCCACCCAGCATCAGCCCGCGGCACCCGGCGGCATCGATCAGCTCCCAGGCCTTCTGGTCCGGCGGATTGCGGAAAGTGGAGCCCCCGGTGCGGGCGCGAACCGGCTGGCTCGCCTCGCGCGCGGCGCGGATTTCGGCCATCCGCCCGGCAATCAGGGGTGCCTCCCCGCGACGCGCCCGCAGGCGCGCCCGCACCACCACCGCGCCCGGCGGCAAGGTCGAGTGGCGATAGGCGAAATCGAGCTGCGGCGCCGACAGCCGCACCAGCTCGCCCGACCGGCTCACCACCTCAGCCCAGTCGAGCACGCTGGCGATCTCGCCGCCATAGGCCCCGGCGTTCATCACCACCGCGCCGCCGATCGCGCCGGGGATGCCGGAGAGGAACTCAAGCTCCGCCAGACCGGCGGCGGCGGCATGCTCGGCCACCGTCACATCCAGCGCCGCCGCCCCGGCGATCACCCCGTCGGCCTCGACCTCGATCGCGCCGAACCCGCGCGCCAGCCGCACCGTCACGCCACGGATGCCGCCGTCGCGCACGATCAGGTTGGACGCCGCGCCGATCGTCACCACCGGCACTTCGAGCGGCAAGGCGGCGAGGAACGCCTGGAGATCGGCGACATCGGCCGGCCGCACCAGCGCCTCCGCCGGCCCGCCGACGCGAAACCAGGTCAGCGGACCCAGCATCGCCCCGCGCTGGAGGCGACCCCGCAGCGGCGGCAGCGGCAGAGCGGTGTCCAGTGCCATCATGACCGGCGCACCGTGCCTTCCTGCAATGCCGCGAGCTGCCCCGGCAGCGCCGCCGCCCAGGCGGTAATATTGCCCGCGCCCAGGCAGATCACGTAGTCGCCGGGCTGGGCGATGGCATGCACCATCTCGGCCAGATGCTCCGGCCCGGGCAGCGCCACCACGCTGCGATGACCCCGCGCGCGCAGCCCCTCGACCAGCGCATCGCGCGTCACACCCGGGATCGGTGGCTCGCCGGCGGCATAGACATCGGCCACGATCACCGTGCCCGCATCGTTCATGCAGGCGCAGAACTCGGCGAACAGCGATTGCAGCCGGGTGAAGCGGTGCGGCTGCACCACGGCGATCACATTGCGCGCGCCGGTCTGCCGCGCCGCCCGCAGCACCGCCGCGATCTCCACCGGATGATGCCCGTAATCGTCGATCACGGTGATCCCGCCGGCCTCGCCGGTCCGGGTGAAACGCCGCTTGACCCCCTTGAAGCCGAGCAGCGAGCTGATCAGGGTCTGCTCGTCGATCTCCATCTCGAGCCCGATGGCGATCGCCGCGAGCGCGTTCTGCACGTTGTGGCTGCCCAGCATCGGCAGCCGGAACGGCCCCATGGTGCGGCTGCGCCCGCGCAATCGGTCGGTCACCACCACGTCGAAGGTGGTGCCGAGCTTGTCCGGGATCAGCCGGTCCACCCGCACATCGGCCTGCGGGCTGAACCCGTAGGTGATCACCCTTCGGTCGGCCAGATGCGGGATCATCTGCTGCACCGCCGGATGGTCCAGGCACAGCACGGCGAACCCGTAGAACGGGATGTTCTGGACAAACTGGTAGTAGCCCTGCGTCATCGCCTCGCCGGTGCCCCAGTGGTCGAGGTGCTCCGGGTCCATGTTGGTGACCACGCAGATGGTCGCGGGCAGCCGCAGGAAGGAGCCGTCGCTCTCGTCCGCCTCCACCACCATCCACTCGCCCGCGCCGAGCCTGGTGTTGGTGCCGTAGGCGTTGATGATGCCGCCATTGATCACCGTCGGATCGAGATGCCCGCCCTCCAGCACGGCCGCGATCAGGCTCGTCGTCGTGGTCTTGCCGTGGGTGCCGCCCACCGCGATCGCCCAGCGCAGCCGCATCAACTCCGCCAGCATCTCGGCCCGGCGCACCACCGGGACGAAACGTGCGCGCGCGGCCTTCACCTCGGGATTGTCCGCCTTCACCGCCGTCGAGACCACCACCACCTGGGCCGTGCCGAGATTCCCTGCGGCGTGGCCGATGGCGACCGGAATGCCGGACTCGCGCAGGCGCTTGACGTTGGCGCTGTCGGCGATGTCGCTGCCCTGCACGGAATAGCCGAGATTGTGCAGCACCTCGGCGATGCCGGACATGCCGATGCCGCCGATGCCGACGAAATGGATGGTGCCGATATGGAGCGGCAGAGCCCTCATGATGTCCTCCCCGCCGCCAGCCGCTCCACCGCGTCGGCGAGACGCAGCGCGGCATCGGGCCGTCCGCATGCCGCCGCCCGGGCCGCCGCGATGGCGAGGCCAGCCGGGTCGGCGAGCAGATGTTCCAGTCTCGTGGCGAGCCCGGAAGCGGTCAGATTGACCTGGGGCATCACCCAGGCGCCGCCGGTATCGGCCAGCGCCCGTGCATTGGCGCTCTGGTGATCGTCGATCGCACCGGGCAGCGGCACCAGCACCGACGGCCGCCCGGCCACCGCGAGCTCCGCCACCGAGGAGGCTCCGGCGCGCGAAATCACCAGATGCGCCCCCGCCAGCAGTCCAGCCACATCGGTGAAAAACGGTGCCAGCGCGGCCGCGATCCCGCCCGCTTCATAGGCCGCCCGCACCCGTTCGATGTCCTCCGCCCGGCACTGCTGCACCACGTCAAGCCGCGCCCGCAGCCCCTCCGGCAGCAGGGCGAGGGCAGGGGGCACCAGGTCGCTGAACACCCGGGCGCCCAGCGATCCGCCCAGCACCAGCAGCGAAATCCGCCCGTCCGGCGCCGCATAGCCCTGCCCCGCCAGCGCCATCACCGGCGGCCGCACCGGGTTGCCGGTGACCAGGCTCGCCGCTCCGGCCGGAACCCGCGCCGTCCCGGCATGGCTCAGCGCCAGCAGGTCGGCATTGGCCGCCAGCCAGCGATTGGCCCGCCCCATCACCGCGTTCTGCTCGTGCAGCACCACCGCCGGGCGCCGCTTCATGAACCGTGCCGCCAGCACCGGCGCCACCGTCGGATAGCCGCCGAAACCGACGATCGCCGCCGCGCCCAATTTGCCCAGGATGCGCGAGGCCGCGATCGTGCCGCGCGCCAGCGCCGCCATCGCCTGCGCCGCCTTGATCGCCCCGCGCCCGGCGATCCCCGCCCCCTTCAGCACGAACCGCTCGCAGCCCTCGAACGCCGGCGACACCAGCCCGCCCGAGCGCGCATCCGTCATCAGCGCGATCCGATGCCCGCGCCGCCGCAACTCCGCCGCCAGCGCCTCGGCCGGAAAGAAATGCCCCCCGGTGCCGCCGGCGGCGATGACGATGGTGGCGCCGCTCACGTCGCCTCGCCCGGATAGCGTCGCCGCGTCAACGCCAGCAGCATCCCCATCCCCAGCGCCACCGCCATCGCCGAGGACCCGCCGTAGGAGATGAACGGCAGCGTCATGCCCTTGGTCGGCATCAGATGCACCGTGGTCGCGAGGTTCACCACCGCCTGCAACCCGAAACCGCTTGCCAGCCCGCCGGCGGCCAGAATCACGAACGGATCGGTCTCGCCCTGCATCCGGCCCAGCGCCCGCAGCACGATGAAGGCGAAGGTGGCGATGATGGCGAAACACACCAGCATGCCGAACTCCTCGCCCACCACGGCAAACACGAAATCGGCATGCACGTCCGGGATCACATCCTTGACCCTGCCCTCGCCCGGTCCGCGTCCGAACACGCCGCCATTGCCGAACGCCTGGAGCGCCAGTTTCACCTGGTAATTCCCGGCCCGCTCGATATCGAGAAAATCCATCACCCGGCTGTGCACGTGGCTGACGAAAAAGAACGCCGCCGTCGCCGCGCCGGCGATCAGCGCCACCAGCAGCAGCACCACCACGATCGGCAGCCCATAGATGAACAGCTGGATGAACAGCCCGCCGGTCAACACCCCCAGCATCCCGTAATCCGGCTGCAATTTCAGCAGCAGCCCGATCACCGCGAAAAAGGCTACCGCCAGCGTCAGGCCGGGAAACATCCGCGTCCGGCGGCCCTCCGCCAGCAGCCAGGCTGCGGTCACCGCGAAAAACGGCTTGAGGAACTCGCTCGGCTGCAACGACATGCCGGGCAGCGCGATCCAGCGCCGCGCGCCCTTGATCTCGGAGCCCACCAGCAGCGTCGCCGCGGTCATCAGAATCGCCAGCACGCAGCCCACCACCGCCACCCGGCGCACCCCGCGCGGCGACAACAGGCTGACCGCCACCACGATCAGCGCCGCGACGGCCAGGAACACCACCTGCTTGAGGATGAACATATCCCGCGCCTGGTGGATGCGCTCGGCCACCGCCGGGCTCGCCGCCAGCATCATGATGTAGCCGGCCCCGATGAGGCCGACGATGGCCGCCAGCGTCCAGCGGTCGACCGTCCACCACCAGCGCCCGACGATCGAGGTATCCGCGCGCGACAATGCCGGCATCACCCGCCCTCGCTTTGTGCCAGCCCGCGCACCAGATCGCGGAACATGTCGCCGCGCTGGTCGAAGCCGGTGAACTGGTCCCAGCTCGCGCAGGCCGGCGACAGCAGCACCACCGGCGCCACCCCGGCCCGCGCCGCGTGCCAGGCTTCGGCGGTGGCGGCCTGCAAGGTGGCGGCGATGCGATGCGGCACGCCCCTTGCGGCCAACGTCGCCGCCAGCTCCGGCGCATCGCGGCCGATCAGCAGCGCCAGCGCCACCCGCGGGAACCATGGCGCCAGGGCCTCGATCCCGCCCGCCTTGGCCATGCCTCCGGCGATCCAGATCACCCGCTCGTAGCAGCCGAGCGCCCAGGCGGTGCTGTCGGCATTGGTCGCCTTGCTGTCGTTGACGAAGGTGACGCCGCCGATCTCGCCCACCCGCTCCTGCCGGTGCGGCAGGCCCGGGTAGGTCCGGATGCCCTCGGCGATCGCTTCCCGCCCGATCCCGAGCGCCAGCGCCATGGCGGCGGCGGCCGCGGCGTTCTGCATGTTGTGGGCGCCGGGCAAGGCGTGGGCGGTGGCAAGATCGGCGAGGGTGCCGCTGGCATCGCGCAGCAGGGTCCCCGTGCCGTGGAATTCGGCATCGCCGGCGCCCGAGACGGTGCTCACCCGCGCCGGCCCGCCGCGCAGCCCGGCCGCCATCGCGCGCGACAGCGCGTCGTCCACGCCCAGCACGGCCGTGTCCGCTTCCGTCTGCCGATCGAAAATGGCGCGCTTGGCCCGCGCATACCCGGCCATGTCGCCATGCCGGTCGAGATGGTCTGCGCTGAGATTGAGCATGGAGGCGGCATCGAACCGCAGCGTGGCGAGTCGCTCCAACATGTAGGAGGACATCTCCAGCACATAGACCCCGTCATCCCCAAGCCACGGCAGCGCCAGCGACGCCGTGCCGAGATTGCCGCCCGCCGCCACCGGCCGCCCCGCGGCCGCGACGATATGCGCCAGCAGTGCCGTGGTGGTGGATTTGCCGTTGGTGCCGGTGATCCCGGCGAACCGCGCCTTGGACCCAGAGGCCCGCACCGCGCGATACAGCAGCTCCGCATCCGACAGGATCGGCACCCGCGCCGCAAGCGCCGCCGCCGCGATCGGATGCGCCTGCGGCAGCAGATGGGGAATCCCCGGCGACAGCACCAGCGCGTCCAGCCCCGCCATCGCCGGCTCCGCCACCACGAGACCGCTCGCCGCCGCCCGCGCCGCCGCAGTGTCGTCCCACACCGTCACCTCGGCGCCCAGCGCCACCAGCGCCCGCGCCGCCGGCAGCCCCATCCGCCCGAGGCCGACCACGGCGAAGCGCAGCCCGGAAAACAGGGTGGGGGAGAAGCTCATCGGATCTTCAGCGTCCCCAGCCCGACCAGGGCCAGGATCATGGCGATGATCCAGAACCGGATCACGATCGTCGGCTCCGACCAGCCCTTCTTCTCGAAATGGTGATGCAACGGCGCCATCAGGAACACCCGCCGGCCGGTCCGCTTGTACCAAAATACCTGGATGATGACCGAAACCGTCTCCACCACGAACAGCCCGCCGACGATGAACAGCACGATCTCGTGCTTCACCGCCACCGCCACCGCCCCCAGCGCGCCGCCGAGCGCGAGCGAGCCGGTATCGCCCATGAACACCGCCGCCGGCGGGGCGTTGAACCATAGGAACCCGAGCCCCGCCCCGATCAGCGCCGAGCAGAACACCGCCAGTTCGCCCACCCCCGCCACCGGATGCAATTGCAGGTAGTCCGCGAACACCCGGTTGCCCACCAGATAGGCGATCAGCGCGAACACCCCCGCCGCGATGATGGTCGGCACGATCGCCAGCCCGTCCAGCCCGTCCGTCAGGTTCACCGCGTTCGACGAGCCGAGCATCACGAACATGCCGAACAGCGGGAAGGCGAACCCCAGCGGCACCAGCAGGTCCTTGAACACCGGCAGCGCCAGCCCGGTGCCCAGCGTCCCCTTGGTCAGATACGCGATCCGGATGCTCGCCGCGATCCCCAGCCCCGCCTGCACGATCAGCTTGCCGCGACCGGACAGCCCGCGGAAATCAGCCTTCGACAACTTGATATAGTCGTCGACGAACCCGATCGCGCCATAGCCCAGCGTCAGGAACAGCACCGCCCAGACATAGCCGTTGCGCAGATCCGCCCACAGCAGCGTCGAGACCGTCATCGCCGAGAGGATCAGCACGCCGCCCATCGTCGGTGTGCCCTTCTTCTCGATCAGATGCCGCTCCGGCCCGTCCGGGCGGATCGGCTGCCCGCCGCGCTGCACCGATTTCAGCCAGCGGATCAGCCCCGGCCCCAGCACCAGGCTCAGCACCAGCGCGGTGATGCACGCCGCGCCCGAGCGGAACGTCAGGTAGCGGAACAGGTTGAACAGGATGAGCTGGTCGGCCAGGCGCGCCAGATTGATCAGCATCAGCGCGCCTCCAACGGATCGACGGGGGGGGAACGATCAAGGGGTATCGCCTCGATCGCCTCGACAATGATCTTCATTTTGCTGCCGAGGCTGCCCTTGACCAGCACGGCATCCCCGGGACGCAACGCCGCCGCGACCACCGGCGCCAGCGCCGCCGAATCGGGTGCATGCGCCCCGCGCCGCGCCGGCTCAATGGCGTCATACGCCAGCCGCATCAAGGGGCCGCAGGCGAACACCAGGTCGGCGACCGCGTCGAGATCGGGCGCCAGCCCGGCATGCTCGCCCGGCCCGGCCGCACCGAGTTCGCGCATGTCGCCCAGCACCGCCACCCGCCGCGCCGCCGGTTGCAACGCCAGCACCTGCAGCGCCGCCCGCACCGCCACCGAGGAGGCATTGTAGCTTTCGTCGAGCAACAGCGCCGCGCCGCCCGGAACCTCGATTTTCCGCCGCGCGCCCCG
>CAIYSR010000186.1 GCA_903928895.1 uncultured Rhodospirillales bacterium
AGGTCCATCCCGACGTTGACTCATGTTCCCGATCCGCATGCAACCAGCATCAGCGGCAAACGCAAAAAAAGGAACTCACTGTTGCCAATCGGACTCACCGGGGGGGCTTGGGAGTTACCTTTTTTTCAAAAAAGAACGCGCTTGCTTCCTTGATTCTTGCTTGCCTTGCCTAAAGAGCGACGAGCGCCGGAGCGAGGTCGCCGTAGCCGGTTTGGCGGCGTTCGTAGGCGAGGCCGAGGCGGGCGGCGGCGGCTTGGGCGGCAGCGTCGAGGGTGGGGTCCTGGGTTTGGGCGAGGTAGACGACGCGTTCGTAGTTGCCGAAGTACATGTCGCGGAGTTCGGGGTGGCGGTCGAGGCCGAGGCCTTCGATGACGAGGGTGTCGAACTGGCGGGCGAGGAAATCGGTGAGGTAGAAGCTGCGCATGTCGTCGTCGCCAAGGGCGGCGAAGGCTTCGATGCCGGTGAAGAAGGCGTAGCAGTGGGCGCCGGGGAGGCGTTGGACGCCTTCTTCTTCGAGGACGCGGTCGAGCGCGCCGCCGGTGCCGCAGTCGGCGTAGGCGATGAAAATGCGAGGATGGGTGGGGCGGGCGGCGGCGATGGCGGCGCGGACGGCGGGGGCGATGCGTTCGGGGCGGTTGTGCAGGAGCGCGGATAGGCAGTGGAGGGTGATGTGATCGAGGTGGTTGGCCGCGATCACGGCGTTGATCTCACGGGCGAGGGCACCGCAGGCGATGATGTGGGTGGGGATCGGTCCTTCGAATTGTGTGATGTCTGGCATCTGGTTGACGCGAACCTCGGAGTGAACCATCTTACGAGCGGAGGCTTTGTGGTGCTGCTTGCTGCATTGCCTTTTCTTACGTCACGTCATCATCAATATCGATCTCGGCCCGCGTCCGGAGATCACTGATATGGCTGAAACTCCAGATCACGAAGTCCTGTTGCCCTTTCCTATCACGTGTCGTTCTGTGACGCAGGCAGCCGACCTGATCGGCGAAAGGCTTGAGTTCCGCGCGTGGAGCCTTTGTCATACTGTTCATCCTGAACCCCCAAGAAACAGTGTAGGCGACCAGATCGGCAATCTGAATTCCGGTCGTCAGGTCGCTATGAACAAAAAATGGCTCCGGAATGATCTGGCTTGCCCGCTGTCGACCTGTCGCCGTGTCCTTGAAGTAACGATGAGCCTGTTCGATCAGGATGTGGCTTTGCGTTTTCTCTAGTTCGTCAAAAACGATAACCCCGTATTCGCGGTCCCTCTGGTCTTCCAGAAAGTAGAAAAACCGTTCAAACAGATATCCGTAGTCTTTCCGAAGCCCATCAGATACTGTAGGTCGCGCGTCGGTCTCGACGATGCTGGCGAAGGCTCGACAGTGGAATCGAGAGCAAATCTCAAAAACTTCCTGCACATATTTTGTCTTGGCGATCGCCAATGCCTTGAGTTGCCGAACACTCGCATTCGCACCGTCATCAAGCGCCGCCTTCGCGAGGCTGGCCACATCAGCGTCGGGAACCGAGGCATTCAGCCTTAGGTGATTGAAGACCTTTGTCTTAAGAAGTTCTCGACCTTTGAGTTCTGCTTTCCCAGCGCTGTAGCGCCGACCAAAGTGTTCAAGTTCGGCCGAGTGAAGTGCATTTATAAGGTTCCACAAGTCACGATCTTGGACCGCAACCCCTGCAAGGACCTCGTATGGTGATGCCCTTCGATCATGTCCGCTTTCGTCGATGAACAGAAACCACGCCACGTGCCAGCCCTCCCGGCTAGGCCGGTTCGGGGGCGGCGAGGCCACCCTGGTTGGAGCGGCGTTTCATGAAGGTCTGGGCGGTCTCCACGGCCACCGCGGCGTCGCGGCAGTAGGCGTCGGCGCCGACGGACATGGCGAATTCTTCGTTGAGGGGCGCGCCGCCGACGAGGACGACGAGGTCGTCGCGGATGCCTTTGTCCTTGAGCGCCTGGATGACGACTTTCATGTAGGGCATCGTGGTGGTCAGCAGCGCGGACATGCCGAGGATTTCGGGCTTGTGTTCATCGATGGCGGCGAGGAAGCGTTCGACGGAGGTGTTGACGCCGAGGTCGATGACTTCGAAGCCGGCGCCTTCGAGCATCATGCCGACCAGGTTCTTGCCGATGTCGTGGATGTCGCCCTTGACGGTGCCGACGACCATTTTGCCGATTTTGGGGGCGCCGGTTTCGGCCAGCAGCGGGCGCAGGATGAACATGCCCGCCTTCATGGCGTTGGCGGAGAGCAGGACTTCGGGGACGAAGAGGATGCCGTCGCGGAAATCCTCGCCGACGATGCGCATGCCTTCGACGAGGGCAACGGTGAGGACTTTGTAGGGGGTCCAGCCGCGGCCGAGGAGGATGTTGACGCCGTCAATGATCTCCTCTTTGAGGCCGTCGTAGAGGTCGTCATGCATCTGGGCGACGAGGTCATCGTCGGAGAGCGCGGCGAGATTGATTTCGGCGTCGGACATGGCGGTTCCTCAGGAGGCGCGGCGGCGATTGGGGCGGCGGGTGGAGGTGGCGGTGCTGGGGGGGGAGGCGAGTGGGCCGAGGCCAGCGATGACCTGTTCGAGATCGGGGCGGGCGCGCGGAGTGTGGCGGTCGAGGGCGTCGCGCATGGCGGCGAGGTGTTCGGGCGAGGTGCCGCAGCAGCCGCCGATGATGCGCGCACCGGCGTCGCGCGCGAGGCGGGCGTATTCGGCCATCAGTTCGGGGGTGCCGGTGTAGACGACGCTGTCGCCTTTGACGCGGGGGACGCCGCAATTGGCTTTGGCGATGACGATGGCGTCGGGCTGGGCTTCGGTGATGGAGAGCACGGAGCAGACCAGGTCGGAGGCGCCGACGCCGCAATTGCAGCCGACGCCGTGGGGCGGCGGGGTGAAGCCGAGGGTGGCGGTGGCCATGGAGGCCGGCGAGAGTCCCATCATAGTCATGCCGGCGGTGTCGAAGCTGGCGGTGATGGTGAATTCCATGCCGCACTGGGTGGCGGCGACGGCGGCGGCGCGCATTTCCTCGAGCGCGGACATGGTCTCGATCCAGATCACGTCGGCGCCGCCGGCCTTGAGGCCCTCGATCTGTTCGGCGAAGATCTCGACGGCGATGGCTTCGGTGAGTTCGCCGAGGGGGGCGAAGAGGTCGCCGGTGGGGCCGACGGAGCCGCCGACGAGCATGCGGCGGCCGGATTTGGCGGCGACGTCTCGTGCGAGGGAGGCGGCGACTTTGTTGAGCTCGTGGACGCGGGTGTGGGCGTTGTGCAGGCGCAGGCGGCGCGAGGTGCCGCCGAAGGTGTTGGTGAGGATGATGTCGGCGCCGGCGTCGACGAAGGACTGGTGGAGGCGGCGGATTTCGTCGGGCCGGTCGGTGTTCCAGAGTTCGGGGGCCTCGCCCGAGGTGAGGCCCCGGTCGAACAGGTTGGTGCCGGTGGCGCCATCGGCGAGCAGCCAGCCGCGTTCGCTCAGCAGGTTCTCGATGATCATCTGCCCGTGCCCCCTTGCCTCTCGCCAAGCCCGTGTCGGGGCCGGTAGTGTGGCCGGCCCTTCGGCCGGTTGTTGGAAGGGCTTCATTTAGCGAGGTTTCGTCGGGTTCGCCATGGCACAACGCATCATTCTCTATTGGCGGGATATTCCGACCCAGGTGATCGTCCGGCAGGGACGGACGACGGCGAAACGGGAGCTCGCGCCGCGCTTCGCCATTGCGGTGGATGCGGCGGCGATGAAGGCGGGGATGCACGGGTCGGACGCGTATCTGGAGCAATGGCGGCGGGGGGCGCCGGAGGTGTGCGGGGACGATCTTGAGGCGGAGGTGGTTCGGGCGGCGGCAGCGCTGGAGGCGGAGTATGATCCGCAGCGGCTGGCGGCGTTGGTCCAGAATGGCGGCGCGGGCTGATGGAGGTTCAGGATAAGCTGCCCGCTGAAAAACTGGTTGTTTTTCAACCGAGTGGGCGACGGGGGCGGTTTGCGGTGGGGACGCCGTTGCTTGATGCCGCGCGGTCGCTGGGGGTTTACATCGAGAGCGTGTGTGGCGGGCGGGCGATGTGCGCGCGCTGCCAGATCGAGGTGGCGGAGGGGCAGTTCGACAAGCATGGGATCACCAGCAGCAACGATCATCTGAGCCCGATGGGCGAGGCCGAGCGGCGCTGGAAGGTGCCGGGGGCGCGGCGGATGTCGTGCCAGGCGCGGATCACGGGCGATCTGGTGGTGGATGTGCCGACGGAATTCGCGGTCAACCGCCAGGTGGTGCGCAAGCGGGCCGAAGTGCGGCGGATTGCGCTGGATACGGCGACGCGGCTGGTGCGGGTGGAATTGCCGGCGGCGGAGATGGAGCGGCCGATTGGCGATGCGGACCGGTTGATCGAGGCGATCGAGGCGCAGGCGGGGTATCGCGGGCTGGTGCTGGATGTGACGTTGCTGGGCTCGGTGCAGGCGGTGGTGTCGGGGGGCTCGCTGACGGCGGCGGTGCATGAGGATGCGGACAGGCCGGTGATCGTGGCGTTGTGGCCAGGGGAGCGGACCAGCGTGTTCGGGCTCGCGTTCGATATCGGCTCGACCACGATTGCGGGGCATCTGGTGGATCTGGCCACGGGGCGGGCGGTGGCGTCGGCGGGGACGGCCAATCCGCAGATCCGGTTCGGCGAGGACCTGATGAGCCGGGTGTCGTATGTGATGATGCACCCGGAAGGGTGCGCGGCGCTGACAACGGCGGTGCGCGGCGCGATTGCGACGCTGGTGACCCGACTGGCGGGGCAGGCGGGGATTGCGGCCACCGATATCCTGGAGGCGGTGTTTGTCGGCAATCCGGTGATGCATCATCTGTTTCTGGGGATCGATCCGAGTGCGCTGGGGCAGGCGCCGTTCGCGCTGGCAGTGTCTGGCGCGTTGCGGCTCAATGCGCGTGATCTGGGGCTTGGGCTGCATCCGGGGGCGCGGGTCTATATGCCGCCATGCATTGCCGGGCATGTGGGGGCGGATGCGGCGGCGGTGGCGCTGGCGGAGGGGCCGCAGCACCATGACGAGGTGACGCTGGTGATCGATGTCGGCACCAATGCGGAGATCCTGCTGGGCAATCGCGCCCGGGTGCTGGCGGCGAGTTCGCCGACCGGGCCGGCGTTCGAGGGCGCGCAGATTTCCTCGGGGCAGCGGGCGGCGCCCGGCGCCATCGAGCGGGTGCGGATCGACCCGCTGACGTTCGAGCCGCGGATCAAGGTGCTGGGGGTCGACCTCTGGTCCGACGAGGCGGGGTTCGAGGAGGCGGTGGCCGCGACCGGGGTGACCGGGATTTGCGGGTCGGGGATCATCGAGGCGGTGGCGGAGATGTTCCTGGTGGGGATCGTGGCCGCGGACGGGACGATCGTGGAGGTGGCATCGGACCGGATGAGGGCGAGCGGGCGGGTGTTCGATTTCGTGCTGTGGCGGGGCGAGATCGAGATCGCGGTGACGCAGACCGATATCCGCGCGATCCAGTTGGCGAAGGGCGCGCTCTATGCCGGGGCGCGGCTGCTGATGGATCATCTCGGCGTGAGCGAGGTCGGCCGGATCAAACTGGCCGGGGCATTTGGTTCTTATATCGATCCAAAATATGCGATGGTGCTGGGGATGATCCCGGATTGTGCGCTGGACCGGGTGAGTTCGATCGGCAATGCGGCGGGGACGGGGGCGCGGATGGCGCTGCTCAACCGGGGGCATCGGGCCGAAATGGAGGCGCTGGTGCGGCGGGTGGAGAAGATCGAGACGGCGCTGGAGCCGCGGTTCCAGGAGCATTTCGTGAGCGCGATGGCACTGCCGAACGCGATCGATCCGTTTCCGCATCTGGCGGCGGCGGTGGTATTGCCGGTGGCGTCGAGCGCGCCACGGGAACGGCGTGGCGGCAGGAGGCGGGGATGAGCGAGACCGCGATGAAGGAAGGTGGGGGTGCGCGGCGCGGCGGACGGGCCGGACGAGCGGGGCGGAGTGCCCTGCCCTTCCCGGTTGATCAGAAGCCGTTCCGCCAGCCACGGCGGCGGTTTCCGGCGACGGATGTGGTTTCGGCCGATGCGCTGGAGGCAATCCATGCGGCGTCGCTGACGATCCTTGAGGAAATCGGGATGGATTTCCTCAATGCCGAGGCCCGCGACATCATGGTCAAGGCGGGCGCTTCGGTGGCGCCGGGGACGATCCGGGTGCGGATGCCGCGCGAGATGATCGAGGCGGCGATTACGACGTGTCCGGCGGAATTCACCCTGCATGCGCGCAATCCGGCCCATGACGTGCGCATCGGCGGCGACACGGTGGCGTTCGCGCAGATGGCGAGCGCGCCGAACTGCTCCGATCTCGATGGCGGGCGGCGGGCCGGGAGCCAGGCCGATTTCCGCAACCTCATCAAGCTCGGCCAGAGCTTCAATATCCTGCATCTGACGGCAGGGTATCCGGTGGAGCCGGTCGATCTGCATCCCTCCGTCCGGCATCTGGATTGCCTGCATGATTTCGCGGTGATGACGGACAAGGTGTTTCATGCCTATTCGCTCGGCACCGAGCGGATCAGGGATGGCATCGAGATCGCGCGGATCGCGCGGGGGATTTCACGGTCTGAATTGCTGGAGCAGCCATCGCTGCTGACGGTGATCAATTCGAGCTCGCCGCTGCGGCTGGATGATCCGATGCTGGAGGGGATCATCGAGATGGCGCGGATGGGGCAGTGCGTGGTGATGACCCCGTTCACGCTCGCGGGGGCGATGGCGCCGGTGACGATCGCGGGAGCGCTGGCGCAGCAGAATGCGGAGGCGCTGGCGGGGATTGCGCTGTCACAGCTGGTGCGGCCGGGCGCGCCGGTGATGTATGGCGGGTTCACCTCCAACGTCGACATGAAGTCGGGCGCCCCCGCGTTCGGGACGCCGGAATACATGAAGGCGGCGATGGCGGGGGGGCAACTGGCGCGGCGCTACGGGATTCCGTACCGGACGTCCAATGTGTGTGCCGCCAACACGGTGGATGCGCAGGCAGCGTATGAGAGCGTGTTCTCGCTGTGGGGGACCACCATGGGGGGCGGGAATTTCATCATGCATTCCGCCGGGTGGCTGGAGGGGGGGCTCACCTGTTCGTTCGAGAAGACTATCCTTGACATCGATTTGTTGCAGATGGTGGCGGAGTTTCTCGATCCGCTAGTGGTGGATGACGCGACGCTGGCGCTCGATGCGGTGCGCGAGGTGGGGCCGGGCGGGCATTTCTTCGGCACCGAGCATACGCAGGCACGGTATCGCGATGCGTTCTATGCCCCGGTTTTGTCGGATTGGCGGAATTTCGAGAGCTGGCAGGAGGCGGGGAGCCCGACGGCGATGGAAAAAGCCAATCTTGTGTGGAAAGAATGTCTGGCGGCGTATCAGGCGCCGCCGATCGACCCGGGAGTGGCCGAGGAACTCGGGGCCTATGTCGGGCGGCGCAAGGCCGAGGGCGGGTTCAAGACGGATTTCTGAATGGGACATGGCATCATCGTCGCGGCCGAAATCTATGGCGGGATCGGCGCCTTGGTTGCGGCGTGGTTCCTGCTGGTGCGGATCGAGCGCGATGATGCGATGGCGCGGGGGGCGTATGGGTTCCGCCCGCTGCTGGTGCCAGGGCTGGTGATGCTGTGGCCGCTGGTGCTGTGGCGGGTGGGGGCGCCGGCGCCGCTGGCGCGTTCGTTCCGGCGGGGGCATTTGGTGATCTGGGGGGCGCTTGCGGTGGTGTTGCCGATCCTGGTGCTGGGGAGCCTGGTGCTCCGGCAGAACGGGCCGATCGAGACGCCGCCGGTTCGGTTGTCCGCGCCATGAGCGTGAAATATGTCCCGGTCGGGTGGAGCCGGACCAAGCTGGTCTATGACTTCGTGCTGGTGGCCGGCGTGCTGGTTTATCTGCTGGCTTATCTCGGGTTGGCCGGGCCGTTGCAGCCCGAATTGATGCCGCCCGATGGGGGGTCGTTGCCGATCAAGGCGTTCGGGACCTGCGCATTTCTGCTGCTGGGGGCGGCGCTGGCGATCGGGCCTTTGGCGCGGCTGGACCGGCGGTTTTTGCCGCTGCTGTATAACCGGCGGCATTTCGGGGTGATCACCACTTCGGTGGCGGCGGCCCATGCCTGGCATGTGGTGGGATGGTATTTCGCCTTTGCCGCGACGCCGCCGCTGGAGGGGATGCTGACGGCGGATACCGCGTTTTTCCAGCTGCGCGGGTTTCCGTTCATCCCGTTCGGGATTGCGGCGCTCGCGATCTTGATGGCGCTGGCGTTCACCAGCCATGATTTCTGGTTGAATTTCCTTGGCGCGCCGGTGTGGAAGCGGCTGCATATGGCGGTCTATCCGGCCTATGGGTTGGCGGTGCTGCATGTCTGCCTGGGCGCGTTGCAGGATGCGCGCAATCCGTTGTTCGCGATGGTGGTGGCGGGGCAGGTGGCGGTGCTGTGCGGGCTGCATGTCGCGGCGGGGCGCAAGGCGCGGGGCGAGGATGTGGCGCCGGAGGTTTCGGGGGATTGGGTGGATGCGGGGCCGGTGGCGGCGATCGCCGAGGGGCGCGGGGTGGTGGTGGCGCTGGGGGACGGGGTGTCGGCGGCGGTGTTCCGCGATGGCGGCCGGTTGTCGGCGATCAGCAATTTGTGCGCGCACCAGAACGGGCCGCTCGGCGAGGGGCGGGTGATCGATGGTTGCGTGACCTGCCCGTGGCATGGCTATCAATATCGGCTGATCGATGGCTGCGCGCCGGCGCCGTTCAGCGAGAGGCTGGCGACCTACCGGCTGCGGCTGGCGGGCGGGCGGGTGTGGCTGGATCGCCAGGGGAATCCGCCGGGGACCGCGGTGGAGCCGCTTGAGGTGGGGATATGAGCGGGCACGAGGATTTCTTCATCGGCTGGGCCGACCGGGTGCCGCACGGGCATGGGCGGGTGCTGGGGTGGGCGGCGGCAGGGTTCGTGCTGGGGCTGTTGCTGCTGGCGGTCGGCCTGGCGTGGACGATCGATGACGCGGGGGCCGGCGGTGGTGACTGGGCGGCGGGGGAGCAGACGCTGGTCGGGGTGGTGACGACGAAGCCCTATGCACTGCTGCATCTGCCCGCCGACGCGAAGCATCCGGCGCCGCATACGATGATGCTGAGCGTGGTGGGGAAGTATCCGGTGGTGGTGCCCGAGGCGTGGGAGGGGCGCGCCATCGTCGCCAAGGGCTGGGTGGTGCGCCGCGGCGCACTCGATATGGTGCAGATGACCGCCGCACCGGTGCTGGCGGAGGGCCCGGGCGGGGCACAAGAGGCCGTCGAGCGGTTGGGGCGGTGGCGGGTGACCGGGGAGATCTGCGATGGGCAATGCTATGTCGGGCTGATGCGGCCTGGCACCGGGATTGCGCATCGGGCCTGCGCCGATTTCTGCCTCGCCGGGGGGGTGCCGCCGGTGTTTGTCACCACCGCGCCGTTGCGCGGGCAGTCGTTCCTGGTGATGGCCGATGCCGCCGGGGGGCCGGTGGGCAAGGAGATGTTCGACTATGTCGGGCTGCGCGTACGGCTCGATGGCGAGGTGGAGCGGCATGGCGACATGCTGGTGTTCAAGGCGGACTTTGCTTCGGTGAAGGTGCCATGAGAGTGGTGCTCACCCTGGTCGCCGTGGCCATCGGAGCGGCGGCTTGGCAAGGTGGCGGCTGGCTCGGGGAGCATCTCGGGTTGGAGGTGTTCGATCCGCTGACCCGGCTCGCGCTGCTGCTCGCGGTGCTCGCCGGGTTCGAGCGGGTGCTGACGTTCGGGAATGGAAAAAACCATGCTGACTGACGATTTCGTGGTGCTCGATCCGCGCTTTGCCGCGCTCGCGATGGGCAATGTGCATGTCGAGAAACTCTTCACCGGCTGCCGTTGGGCGGAGGGGCCGGCCTGGTTCGGCGGCGGGCGGTATCTGGTGTGGTCGGATATTCCGAACGACCGGATGATGCGGTTCGACGAGACCGACGGTTCGGTGTCCGTGTTCCGGCAGCCCGCGATGAATTCCAACGGCAACACGGTTGACCGCGAGGGCCGGCTGGTGACCTGCGAGCATCGCGGCCGACGCGTCACCCGGACCGAGCATGACGGGCGGATCACGGTGCTGGCCGACCGGTTCGAGGGCAAGCGGTTCAACTCGCCGAACGACGCGGTGGTGAAGTCCGACGGCAGCGTGTGGTTCACCGATCCGTCCTACGGCATCGATTCCGACTATGAAGGCGATGCCGCACCGTCCGAGATCGGGGCGTGTCATGTCTATCGGATCGATCCCGACGGCTCCGTGACCGTGGTGGCGGATGATTTCGCCAAGCCCAACGGGCTCGCCTTTTCGCCCGACGAGAGCCGGCTCTTCATCGTCGATACCGGGCGCTCGCACGGGGCGCAGTATCCCAAGCACATGCGCCGCTTCGAGGTGAACACCGATGGGCGGACATTGTCCGGCGGCGGCGTGTTCGCCGAAAGCGAGGTCGGCATGTTCGACGGGCTGCGGGTGGATGTGCACGGCAATGTCTGGACCAGCTCGGGCGACGGGGTGCGCTGCTACGCGGGCGACGGCACCCTGCTCGGGATCATCCGCATTCCCGAAGTGGTGGCGAATTGCTGTTTCGGCGGGCGCAAGCGCAACCGGCTGTTCATCTGCGGCACCACCAGCCTGTATGCGGTCTATCTCAACACCAGGGGGGCGTGATGCGGCTCTGCTGGTTCGCCAATGTCCGCGGCCCCGCCATCGATGCCGCCACCGAAGCCAGGCTCGCCGATCTGCTCGCACAAACCCCCGGCGCCGGGGAGATCCTGATCCATACCTCCGCCAGCACCCACGACCCCTACCTCGATGACGGCCCCCCTCCCACCCTTGCCCTTCAGGTTTACTTCGACGACATCGCCGCCCTCGAAGCGGCCTGCGCCAAAGCCGGCCACCTCCAGGCCCTCCAGGCAGCACTGCCCGGCCTCACCTCGGCCTCCCAGCAAGCCATGCTCGCTCGCGCCTTCCCAGTGCCGGATGCAACCTTCCGGACCCCGCCCGGGGCCAAACCCTGTACCTACCTCGTCGCCTATGAAGGCCAGGCGGAAAATCTCAACGCCTGGCTCGACTACTACATCGCCTCACACCCCCCGATCATGGCCCGCTTCCCTGCCATCCGGCAGATCGAAATCTGCACCCGCATCGACTGGATCACCCACCTCCCCTTCCCCGCCATCAGCCATATGCAACGCAACAAAGTGGTGTTCGACGACCAAACCGCCCTGACCGCCGCCCTCAACTCCCCCACCCGCCACGAGATGCGCGCCGACTTCGCCCACTTCCCGCCCTTCACGGGCCCGACATCGCACTACCCCATGCATACGAGGATGGTGGGGCCGAGCAGAGGGTAGGAAGGAAGGCTGGGCGGCGCCCGGATTGTCGAGCACAACGATGTCGCGCGGTCGCAGGGTCAAGACCAGAAACTCGTGCACATATGCGAGCAAGCTCGGCCCGTTGATTGGCCGATCGAATACACATGGTGCGGTGACACTGTCGGGTCGCAGGGCCGCAACCGGGGTCAAGGTCCTTCAGTGGCCATGCGGGACTTTGCGCTCCTACCAACCCTGCTAAATGCTCACCTTTGCGGATCGCGAGGAAGGAACAGCAGGCAGGAAGAAAGCGTTTCTTTTATTGAAAATAAAGAAACAAAAAAACTTCACTAATGGTCTCTCCGGAGCTAAAATCGCAGACTCCAACGGATAAAAGTTTTTTGCTTCTTTTTTTCAAAAAAGAAGTGCTTTTCTGCGCCAATCAAGAAAGCGTCATTCTTTTCGGGGGGTGGTATCAGACACTTTCCAACCGCGCACCATGCGCGGGTCGGCCTTAGTTTGGTCTTTGCCCAGGCTTCATCGAAGAACATCTTTCCGAACTACCGAACGTCCTAGGCCTCGAACGCCAAGGTCACCCCGAAGGTCTCGGCGGGCGCCACCACGAGCCGCCCGGACATCTCCGCCACCGTCACCCCGGCGAGCCCGGCATGCGCGGTCGCGAGCGAGGTGGTGCGCAGGATCAGCGCCGCCATCGCCTCGCTGCGCCCGTCATCCGCCATCGCCGCGGCGCCGAACCGGGCCGCCAGCGCCGCGGGGGTGATCACCTCGACGCCGGTCAGTGCGACCGCGAGCCGCAGGCCGCCCTCGATCGGGCGCAGCGCCTGCGCGCCGAACATCCGGGCGAACAGCGCCCCGAGCCGGCCCGGGTCGCGCGCCAGGATGATGGCGGCGCTGACGCCCACGGTGCCGTTGGCGTGCCGGCGCCATGCGTCGCGCCACACCAGTGCGCGCGTCAGGTGCTGGCAGAAATACAGCCGCCCCGCCGGCGTCGTCCCGGCGGGCAACCGCACCGTGCGGAACGCCGCATCCTGCGCCCCATCGTCCAGTTCCACTGGCCGGGTGAAGGACTGCACCGCCAGCGGCTCGACGCCGGCCGCGTCCAGCCCCGCATGCGTCGCAGCCGCGTCCTCGCTACCCCAAACCAGCCCGTTCAAACCGATCGGCCACTCCAGCAGATCCTGCCGCCCGCCCTCCGGCCGCACCCCGATCAACTCAAGATAATCGGTCCCGAAGATCGCCAGATGGTTCATCGATCCCAGTGAATGATGGCCGCGCGGCGTCAGGGTGAAGCCGAGCCGCCGATAGGCCTGCGCCGCCGCGTCCATCCGGTCATGCACATTGACGACGACATGGTCGAGCGTGGGAAACAAGGTCATTGCGTTATGTGCTCAGGTCCAGGGCGTGGCCCCCCTCCCGTCGTGACGGAAGGGGGAGCGAGGATTAGGCCGCCGCGCTCGGCCGCGCCTTGACGCGCTCGAACCAGGCCGCGATGTTTTTGTTCTCGGCATTCATCGGTTGCCCCACGGCCGCCCCGAACGCGAGGAAGCAGTAGAGGAAGATGTCGCAGATCGTGAAACGGTCACCGCAGATCCAGGTCTTGCCTGCCATCTGCCCATCCAGCCAGGTCAGCCGCTCCTGCGCGGTCAGCTTCAGGTCATCGGCCGCCTGCGGAATGCAACGGATCCGGTTCTCGAACAGCTTCAGCCCCTGCGAGAAGCGAAACCCGTTGGCGAGCGGCTCCACGATGTTGAGATCGATCCGGCGCAGCCACATGCGCGCCTCGGCCTTCTCCCGCGCATTGGCGCCGAACAGCGACAACCCCGGGGTGATGTCGTCGAGATATTCGCAGATCACCGTGATCTCTGCGATCACCGTGCCATCGTCAAGTTCGAGGCACGGCATCTGTCCCATTGCATTTTTCGCCAGATAGGCCGCCTGCCGGTTCTCGCCGCCGCGCAAGTCGACAGTGACCGAGTCAACAGCAATGCCGCGCTCGGCCATGAACACGCGCACGACCTGCGGATTCGGGCCGACAGAATTATAGAATTTCATTGTAGTTCCTCCCTGTGGGTGGGACGAACGTACAGCATGAAGAGCGGCGGGGGAATCACCGCTCGCGCGAAAAACAGGCAGGCGTCGTCCCGTTGGTTCAGACCAACCCGGCACCCCCCAGCAACGCGCCCGCGCCCAGCAGCCACAGCGGATGGATCGCGGTTCCCAGGCTCAACCCGGCGACCGCCAGGGTCACCAGTCCGAGTGCGATGCTGCGATCGGCCGCCAACGCGATCATGCTGGCCGCAGCCAGGAATAGCCCCACCGTCACCGGCACCAGCCCAGCCTGAATGGCACGGCGCCAGGGCGCGTCGCGGAAGCGGTCCCACAAACGGACCACGCCGATGGTCAGCAGTGAGGACGGCCCGATCATGCCCAACGTCGCCGCCAGCGCTCCCCACAGCCCCGCGACGTGCAGGCCGACGAGGGTGGAGACCATCATGTTCGGCCCCGGTGCGGCCTGCGCGAGCGCGAACAATGCGGCGAAATCGGCGGCCGACATCCAGTGGTGCACGTCCACAATCTGCCGCTGCATTTCTGGCAACACCGTGGGGCCACCACCGAAGGCGAGCAGCGAGAGTTGGGCATAGAGCAGGAACAGCGCCAGCGGATCGGTCATCGGCCGCGCCGCCACGCCATCGCGATGCCGAGCGGCGCCATCACCGCCATCGTCGCCAGCATCGGCACGCGCAGCACGGCGATCGCCACCAACGTCAGCGCCGCCAGTCCGGCTGCCGGCAGGTCACGGCGCAGCGGCAGCGCGACCTTCAGTGCCATCGCCACGATGAGCCCGCCCGCCGCCGCCGCCAACCCAGCAAAGCCATGGCGCACCGCGGGTTCGCCTTCGAAGCGGGCGTAGAATAGCCCAAGCGCGATCACCACGGCACAGGGCGCGCACATCAGCCCGGCCAGCCCAGCCAACGCCCCCCGCCAGCCGCGGAAGCGCAACCCCACCGCAGCCGAGAGGTTGATCACATTGCCACCGGGCAGGAACTGGCACAGCGCAAGCATGTCAGTGAATTCCGCCCCGCTCATCCAGCGCCGCTCCTCGACGATCATCCGCCGCGCCAGCGGCAGCACGCCGCCGAAGCCGATGATGCCCACTGAAAAAAAACCGCCGAAGATCGCGGCGACGCTGGGCGGGGCGGCAACGGAGGGCGTGGGAACGATGTCGATCATGTGGCATGGATAGGGGGAAACCAGGGGATTGGAAATGAGCACCTATTGTCGCATCGCGCCCGGCCATCCGGTCCATCACGACTATCATGCGACCGAATACGGGTTTCCGCAGCGCGACGAGACCGTGCTGTTCGAGCGTCTGGTGCTGGAGATCATGCAGGCCGGTCTGTCCTGGGAGCTGGTGTTGAAACGCCGCGCCGGCATGCGCGCCGCGTTCCATGGCTTCGACGTTGCGCGCATCGCGGCCTATGGCGAGACCGACTCGGCACGGCTCTTGGCGGACCCCGCGATCATCCGCAACCGCCTGAAAGTGGCCGCGATCATCCACAACGCGAACGTGGTGCTCGGCTTGCGCCGCTGCGGCGGCTTCGCCCGCTGGCTCGACACCCACCACCCTCGCGACAAGGCCGCCTGGGTCAAACTGTTCGGCGGGACCTTCAAATTCACCGGCGGCGAAATCGTCGGAGAATTCCTCATGAGCCTCGGCTACCTCCCCGGCGCCCACGCCGAGGACTGCCCGATCGGCGCGGAAATCCGCGCCCGCCATCCTGCCGCGGCTTAGACACACTGCTCCCCAGCGGCTTACCGCACACGATCACCTGCCCCGCGCACCCGGCCATCTTGCGTCCGCCGGCCCGGTGTGTATTTTCCCGCCTGTCGAACCGCTCAGGAGGGATGGCCGAGCGGCTTAAGGCGCACGCTTGGAAAGCGTGTGTGCGTTAACGCGTACCGTGGGTTCGAATCCCACTCCCTCCGCCAGTTCATTTTCGAATCCCACTCTCCGGCTTGGCCGGTAGCGCCGTCAGGCGCAGGCTTCCTGCGGTTTTCAGAGTGGACCTGTTGACCGGCTCGACGGCTGTGAGGCCGAAAATCGCTCTCCGAGGGCGGTTTCTCTCCGGACCTGTGGACTGGGGTGATCCACTACGGTGCAAGATTTCTATTGTTTTCAATCATATAAACCTGATGACCGTCTGATGACTTCGGCGGCTTTTTTCGGTCGATTGAAGCGGGGCACGAATAGTCGCGCCGCACACTCATGCCGCAGTTCTTGAATCGCGCGAACCCCCTCTGAGGCCTGAATCAGTTCGCGATCGGCGGCGCAGATCTTCCCGCTCTAAAGGGGGGGTCGCTCTCGAGGAGTCCGCCCCTATGAAAATCATCGTGCTCGAAACCATCCAGGTCGGCGAATATGCCCCATACAGGCGTTCCAAGGCCCGCGAACCGCTGGCTCGTCATACGCGCTGAACGTTCCGTTTCACGCCTAAATGATCGTCATGCTCGTGAGCGCCCAACGCGCATTTAGTCGGCTGCTGAGGCGCAGGGGCTCGATCCCGACCGCCTGCGCACCCTGCAGAAGGTAACGCGGACAATCCGACAATGATACGATATAACTATAATCTCCCGTAATCATCGGCCAACCGCTCGATGTCGTTCTCATCGAGGGTGGCGCCGGTCTGGACCTCGATGAATACCACATCCTCGGCGCCGCGATTGGCGACCCGATGGGTCTTGAACCGCGCGACCTGCACGCATTCGCCTGGCCCGGCGCTGAAGATGTCATCGCCCAGCGTGACCTCGGCCACTCCGGCCACCATTGTCCAGACCTCGGCGCGATGCCGGTGCCGTTGCAGCGACAGCACGCCGCCGGGCCTTACGGTGATGCGCTTGATCGCATAGCCGGGACCGGTGTCGAGCACCGTCCAGGCACCCCAGGGTCGCTCTGCGCTGGCACCCGCGGTATAGAGGTTTTGCATGGCGTCCCCGCTGTTCTTGACTCCCAAATCGATTGGGAATACCGAATTCATCATAGAAAAACGATTTGGAACGTCCACTCCTTTGTCACTCTCCCGTATCGCTGCCGCTCTCGGCCTGTCCGTCACCACCGTCTCGCGTGCCCTCGCGGGGTATGACGACGTGGCCGCGACCACCCGCGCGCGGGTGGAGGTGGAGGCTCGGCGGATCGACTACCGCCCCAATGTCGCCGCTCGGAGGCTGCGCCGCGGACGGGCCGAGGCGGTGGGCATGGTGCTGCCGGTGGGGGCCGGCCAGTTTGACGATCCGTTCTTCATTCGTATGCTCTCGGCGGTCGGCCCAGCGCTCGAAGCGGCCCGGCTTGACCTTCTCGTGACCACCGCACGCCCCGGCACGGACGAAATCCGCGCCTACCGCAAACTGGTCGAGAGCCGCAAGGTCGACGGCATCCTGCTGGCCCGCACCCGCTGCCACGACGAGCGGATCGCCTATCTGCTCGACCAGGACTTCCCCTTCGTCGCCCATGGCCGCGCCCTCGAGCCCCGCCCCTTCGCCTTCGTCGACATCGACGGTGAGGCCGCCTGCCGCGAAGCCACCGAGCGCCTGGTCGCCTTCGGCCACACCCGCATCGCCCTCATCAACGCCCGCCCCGCCTATATGTTCGCCGCCCACCGCCGCGCCGGCTGGCGGGCCGCCCTGGGCGGCGACGGTCCCTTGCGCGAAGTCGAACCCTCCGAGGAAAACGGCTTCCTCGCCATGCAGGACCTCCTCGCCACCGACCGACCGACCGCGGTGCTCTGCGCCACCGACCGCATCGCCGTCGGTGCGCTGCACGCCCTCACCGCCGCCGGCCTGCGCGCCGGGCGCGACATCTCGGTGATCGGCTATGATGACCTTCCGCTCGCCACCTACACCGACCCGCCGCTCACCACGATCGCCCAGCCCATCGAGCGCGCCGGGCGGCGCATGGTCGAGATGCTGCTCGCCCGCATCGCCGGCGCGCCCGCCACCGGCCTCCAGGAAATCTGGCCGGCCCGCCTGATCGCACGGGCCTCCGACGGGCCGATCGCCTTGAATCTCCAATCAAGAAACCACCAGGGAGTACCCCCCCATGTCTCGATCGCGCATCCTCACCCTTAGCGGCGCCCTGCTGGCCGCCGCCCTCGCCGCGGCCCCCGCCGTCGCAGCCGATCTGATCTTCTCCTCGGGCGCCCTCGCCCCGGTGCAGGAGACCCAGAAAATGCGGACCGTCATCCTCAAGGACTACAAGGGCAAGGTCACCTTCCTGCCCGACGAACCCCCGGCCCTGCTCACCCGGCTGAAGGCCGAAATGCAAGGCGGCGCCCGCGTCACCAGCCTGATCGGCGGCAATGACGGCGATCTCGCGGTCCTCGCCGCCGGCGGCGTGCTCGCCCCGGTCGACGACGTCGCGGCCAGCCTCGCCAGCCGCGGCTTCGCCCCCGACCTGCTCGCCATGGGCAAGCTCGGCACCGACAAGCAGATGTACATCCCCTGGATGCAGGCGACCTACTTCATGGTCGCCAACAAGAAGGCCCTGCCCTACCTCCCCGCCGGCGCCGACATCAACGCGCTGACCTTCGAGCAGCTGCGCGCGTGGGGCGAGGCCGTCCAGAAGGCCACCGGCAAGCGCGTCGTCGGCTTCCCCGCCGGGCCGAACGGCCTGATGCACCGCTTCTTCCAGGGCTTCCTGCTGCCCTCCTACACCGGCGGCGTGGTCACCACCTTCAAATCCACCGATGCCGAGAAAGCCTGGACCGAATTCGCCGCCCTGTGGAAAACGGTGACGCCGAATTCCACCTCGATCAATTTCATGCAGGAAAGCCTGCTGTCCGAGGATGTCTGGATCGGCTTCGACCACGTTGCCCGCCTGCTCAACGCACTCGAGCAGAAACCCAATGATTTCGTCGCCTTCCCCGCCCCCTCCGGCCCCAAGGGCCGCGGCTGGATGCCCGTCGTCGTCGGCCTCGGCATCATGAAGGACGCGCCCGACGCTGCCGGCGCCAAAGACCTGATCTCCTACCTCACCACCGACACCGTGCAGCTCGTCACCGCCCGCGAGGTTGGCTTCTTCCCCACCGTGCGCGCCACCCTGCCGCCCGATCTCTCGCCCGGCCTGAAAATGGCGGTCGCCGCCATCCAGGGCACCGGCCAGGCCAAGGACAGCCTCGCCGCCATGCTCCCGGTCGGTCTCGGCGCCAAGGGCGGCGAGTTCAACAAGGTCTTCCTCGACACCTTCCAGCGCGTCGTGCTGCGCGGCGAACCCGTCAAGGACGTGCTGGCCCGCCAAGGCGAGACACTGCAGCGGATCATGACCGAAGCCAACGCGCCCTGCTGGAAGCCCGACCCGGCCAGCACCGGCGCCTGCCAGGTGAAGTGAGATGCGCGGGCGCGCCCTCCCCTATCTGCTGGTCGCGCCCGCCGTCATCTTCCTGACGGTGCTGTTCTTCGTGCCGCTGGTGCAAACCATCGCGCTGGCCTTCGAGACCCGCACCGGCTTCGGCCTCGGCAATTTCCTGCGCATGGAAGACGACCTGAATTTCCATGATGCGGTGGTCAACACCTTCCGCTTCGTCGGCCTCGCCGTGCCGCTGCAACTCGCCGCCGCCATGGGCATGGCCATGATGCTGCGCCACCTCGGCCGCGGACGGGACCTCGTTCTCTGGATCTGGACCATCCCGCTCGGCCTGTCCGACCTCGCCGCCGGCCTCGTCTGGCTCGCGCTGCTCAATGACCGCGGCTACATCGCCTCCCTGCTGTTTCACCTCGGCCTCGTCGCCGAACCCCAGTCCTGGCTGACCTACGAAACCCCGATCGCCCTGTTCGCTGCCGTGGTGATCGCCGAGTTCTGGCGCGCCACCGCCATCGTCGTGGTAATCCTCGTCGCCGGCCTGCAACTGGTGCCCAAGGAATACGCCGAGGCCGCCTCTGTGTTCGGCGCCTCGCCCTGGCGCATCTTCACCCGCATCACCCTGCCGCTGATGAAACCCTCGATCCAGTCGGCCCTGATCCTGCGCACCGTGCTCGCCTTCGAGGCCTTCGCCGTGGTGATCGCCATCGGCGGACGGAACTTCCCCGTCCTGGTGAGCGAGGCCTACAACTGGCAGAACTTCAACCAGGAACCCTCGGTCGCCGCCGCCTACGCGGTGGTGGTGATGTGCCTCTCGCTGCTCGCCACGGTCGTCTGGCTCTGGCTCCTGAAAACCCCCGCGGAACAACGCGCATGAGCGGCCGCCGCGCCTTCTATCTCACCGGCGTCGTGGTGATCTGCGCCTGGGTGCTGGTCCCCCTCTGGCTGCTTGCCGCCAACGCCCTGGGCGGCCAACCCGTCATCGCCGCCTGGCCCAAGCCCTGGTTCCCCGGCGCCCTCTCCTTTGCCACCATGGCCGAATTCCTTGCCATCGAAGGCGTCTTCCGCGCCATGCTGATCGGCTTCGAAGTCGCCGTCCTCTGCACCCTCTTCTCGGTCGCCCTCGGCCTGCCCGCCGGCTACGCCCTCGCGCGCTACACCTTCCGCGGCGCCAACGCCTTCCGCCTCATGGTGCTCCTCACCCGCGCCTTCCCCGTCGGCATCCTCGCCCTCCCGCTCACCGTGGGCTTCATCCGCCTTGGCCTCTACGACACCCCCCTCGGCATCGCCTTGATGCACACCGCCCTCGCTTTGCCCTTCGCCGTCCTGGTCTCCGCCAGCCTGTTCCAGGCCATCCCCCGCGAACTCGAAGAAGCCGCCTGGGTCTTCGGCTGCTCCCCCATCCAGGCCGCCTACAAGGTGGTCATGCCGCTCGCACTGCCCGGCGTCTCCGCCGTCGCCATCTTCGCCTTCGTGATCTCCTGGAACGAAGTCTTCGCCGCCTCCGTCCTTTCCGCCCGCAACCGCACCCTGACCGCCTATCTCCTGGCCATGCTCTCGGAAAGCCCGCTGACCTACCAATTCGCCGGCGGGCTGCTGCTCATCGTGCCCTCCGTGCTGTTCATCTTCCTGGTGCGGCGGCATCTGTTCGCGATGTGGGGGATCGCGAGCCGATGAGGGACCTTCGAATCGAGGAAGCAAGGGCTTCTTTTTTGGAAAAAAGAAGCAAAAAACTTTTATCCCTTGTCGAGCGGGGGACCGGCGAAGCCATTCATTCCTGGCTCCACGCAAGATGGCGCCAGGGACCATGGATCAATGCCTGCGGCGCAAGACAAGAACGGCGTCCTCGCCTGAACGCAAGCCCGACCACCACGCAAACGGATGAAGTTTTTTTGCTTCTTTTTTTACAAAAAAAGAAGCGCTTCCTTCCCTTTCCCAAGGTTCCCCAATGGCCGGCATAACCATCGACGGCGTCCGAAAATCCTTCGGCGCCACCACCGCGCTCGAAGCCGTGAACCTCGAAATCGCCGACCACGAATTCGTCGCCCTGCTCGGCCCCTCCGGCTGCGGCAAGACCACGCTGCTGCGCATCATCGCCGGCCTCGAAACCCAGACCGCCGGGCGCGTGCTGATCGGCGGGCGCGACATCTCGGCCCTGCCGCCCCGCGCCCGCGGCCTCGCCATGGTGTTCCAGAACTACGCGGTCTTCCCCCATCTGCGCGTGCGCGAAAACATCGCTTTCGGCCTGCGCATGCACGGCGCCGACAGCGCCCGCATCGCGCGCCAGGTCACCCGCACCGCCGGCCTGCTGCGCCTGGAGCCGCTGCTCGACCGCTACCCCGCCCAGCTCTCCGGAGGCCAGCGCCAGCGCGTCGCCGTCGCCCGCGCCTTGGCCGTCGAACCCGCGGTCCTGCTGATGGACGAACCGCTCTCCAATCTCGACGCCTTGCTCCGCCTCGACATGCGCGCCGAACTCAAGGAAGTCCTGCGCGAGGCCGGCACCACCACCATCTACGTCACCCACGACCAGACCGAAGCCATGGGCCTCGCCGACCGCATCGCGGTGCTGCATGCCGGGCGGATCGAGCAGATCGGCACGCCGTCGGAGATCTACCACCACCCCGCCACCCGCTTCGTCGGCGGCTTCGTCGGCTCGCCGCCGATGAATTTCCTCGCCCGCGACGGCCGACTCCTCGGCATCCGGCCGGAGGACCTCGACATCGTCGCCACCGGCGACGGCCTGCCCTTCCGCGTCAACGTCGTCGAGCCCCTCGGTGCCCAAACCCTGCTGACCGGCATCGCTGAAGGCCACCTCGTGCGCGTCGCGTTGAACGGCGAGCACCACGTGCCCCCCGGCGCCGAACTCCACATCCGCCCCCGCCCCGAGCGCATCCGCTGGATGGATGCCACTACCGGACGGGCCATCCCCCCAGGAACCGAGCCCAGCCCATGATCAATCCCGACACCCGCGTCGCCGATGCGCAGGCAACCCTGCGCGCCAACGACCGTGGCGGCTATACCGTGCCCAATCCGCGCATCTACCCGTTCCAGTGGAACTGGGATTCGGCCTTCGTCGCCATGGGCTTCGGCACCTTCGACCTCCCCCGCGCCTTCGACGAAATCGATCTGCTGCTCAAGGGTCAGTGGGAAAACGGCCTCGTCCCCCACATCGTCTTCCACGCCCCGGCCGACAACTACTTCCCCGGCCCCGCGATCTGGGGCACCAAGCAGGCGGTACCCTCCTCTGGCATCACCCAGAGCCCCGTTCTCGCCTCGGCGGCGAAACACCTCTGGGACATCACCAAAGGCCAGCCCGAGGCCGAGGCCCGCCTCGCCCGAGTCTACCCTGGCCTGGTCCGCTACCACGACTGGTGGCGCAACACCCGCGACCCGCGCGGCACCGGCCTGGTCACCACCCTGCACCCGTGGGAAACCGGCGGCGACAACTCCCCCGCCTGGGACCTCCCGCTTGAACGCGTCCCCTCCGAAACCATCACCCAGGTCGTCCGCCGCGACGACAAGGTGGTGGACCCCTCGATGCGCCCGCTCGCGATCGATTACCAGCGCTACATCCACCTCGTCGACACCTACCGCGAGACGGGCTGGGACCCGGCGCGGATGCTGGCGGTGGCGCCGTTCCGGGTGGCCGATATCGGCACCAATGCTATCCTGCACCGCGCCGAACTTGACCTCCTCGCCCTCTCCCACCGCTTCGGCACCGCCGACGAGCGCGCCCGCATCGTTGCCCGGATCCCGCTTATGGGCGCCGCGATCGCCAGGCAATGGGATGCGGTGGACGGGCATTTCTATTCGCGCGACCTGATCTCCAACACCCCCATCAAGGTCGCGACTTCTGCCGGCTTCCTGCCGCTCTGGGCCGGCATTGCGAGTGCCGCCCAGGTCCATGAGATGGAAGGAACGCTGCGCCGCTGGCTCGGCCAGGTCGCCTACGCTGTCCCCTCGACCAATCCCGCCGACCCCCGCTACGAGCCGCGGCGCTACTGGCGCGGCCCGATCTGGTCGGTGGTGAACTGGATGATCGCCGAGGGTTTCGCGAGCTACGGCCGCGACAGCATCGCCACCCGCATCCGCTCCGATACCCGCGCGCTCGTTGAGAAAAACGGATTCTGGGAGTATTTCGATCCCCGCGACGGCACCGGCCTCGGCGGCCCCGATTTCTCGTGGACGGCAGCGATCGATCTGCTGCTCACGCCCTCAGCCGAGGCAACGCCTCATGAGGCTAGTCCCTGACCGAACGGCCCCTCTCATTAACCAGGTGACACGGCATTCTACCTCGCCCTCGGCCGCGTGGACGGAATCGCTGATATGTCCATTTCACTGATTCCGGACTCGGATTTTGTTCGAACCACTGCGTGACCGGCATCAAGGAGCTGGGCATGCTGACGGGAATGACGAAGCGGAAGTGGTCGCTCGTGCTGCAAGTGTTCGATGTGGCGCAATCGAGCCGAGGCGAACCCGGGCATGATGACCGCAAATTCCTGGAGGCGCTCCCCTAATTCACTGTCCACAGAACAATGTGGCGCGCCTTCCGAAGATAAAGGCCACCGGGGTTGGTTCACGCACGCGGCTTGTCAGCCCCTCCCAGCAGAGGACGTGTCAGGCTCGGGCTACCGGAGCATCGTAGTCCTGCACCGTGCCAATGGCTGGAGCGGTGGTGCGGCGCAACCGCATCCCTTCTCGATCCACAGACCGCCACACCCGCACGAAGTTCTGGCTGGCGATGCCGGCGATAGCGTCGTCGGACCAGCCACGCCGGATGAGCTCGGCGAGTAGGTACGGATAGCGGCTGACATCCATCAGCCCGACGGGCTTGGTGGGCACGCCGAAATAGTCCGAGCCGATGCCGACCCGCGCCGGCCCGAGTTTCTGGGCAAGGTACTCGATATGGCCAACCACCTGCTCCAGCGTCGCAAGCGGGCGCGGACCATGGGTCTGCTCCCAGGCAGTGATCGCAGCCAGCCAGCCGCCACCGGTATTGCGTTTGAACGCCTCGCGCAGGGGATGCATCCAGGCGGAAATTTCATCGCTGATGAAGTCAGGGACGAAGGTCGCCATGACGATGCCGTCCCGAGCCGCGCGCAGTCGTTCCAGCACGTCATCCGGTACGTTGCGCGGGTGGCTGCATAGTGCACGAGCGTTGGAATGAGAGAACACGATCGGTGCCGTGGAGATATCGAGCGCGTGGTGCATCACCTCGGCCGAGACATGGCTGCAATCGACCATCATGCCCAGGCGATTGAGCTCTCTCACCACCTGCTTGCCGAAGGCCGTGAGCCCGCCATGACGCGGCGTATCGGTGGCCGAATCGCACCAATCGAGTGTGCCAAAATGGCAGAGCGTTAAAAGCCTCGCCCCGGCAGCGTGCCATAGCCGCAGCGGCGCCAGGCTATTCTCCATCCCTACGCCACCCTCAACCGCGATGATGGAGGCGATCCTGCCCTGCCGCTTGGCCAGGGCAATATCGGACGGCTTCGTGGCCGACATGAACACTTCGGGATGCACGTCATGCATACGGCGAATGAGGTCGATCTGTTCCAGGGCAGTTCGCGCCGGGTGCTCCATCGCCGAGGGGACATACGCCGCCCACACTTGCGCGCTCACGCGACCCTCGCGCAGGCGAGGAATGTCGGTGTCACTCTCCGGATGAACGCGCATCAGGTCGTAGGCCGCGACGTCGCCGCGCGCGTGCTCGTCCAGCCGAATCACCCAAGGTAAGTCATTGTGCCCGTCCAGCAACGGCACCGTCTCCAGTAGATCGAGTGCGTGCTTGTGGGCTTTGTCCATGCGTGCGCGGGATGCGGCCATGACGGTCCCTTTCTGGTCCATCTCGTCTCTTCCACCATGCTTCCGGCTGGCGTGGCTGACAACCGTTGATTTGCGCGCGTCGCCGGGTCAGAGTGGCCTCAAATCGGGAAGGAAAGTGCCATGCTGACACGCCGTTCTCTGTTCGCGGCCACAGCGTCGGGTCCAATCCTCTGGTATGCGGCTGTCGATGCCGCGCTTGCCGACACGCCGCGCGACATACTGGTAATGGTTCGTCACATCGGCGATGTCATCAGCTTCGATCCTGCCGAGGCCTACGAGTTCACCGCCAACGAGATCATCGGCAACTGCTATCGCAAGCTGATCTCGCCAGATCCCGACGATACCTCACGCATCGTCGGTGACCTCGCGGAAAGCTGGTCCATTAGCCCCGATGGCCTGACATTCACGTTCCGCCTTCGGGCGGGCGCGAAATTTGAATCCGGCAACACGGTGACCGCGCACGATGCCGCATTCTCGCTGCACCGAGTGGTGAAGCTGAACAAAACGCCCGGCTTCATCATTACCCAGTTTGGCTTCAAGCGAGACAATGTTGAGAGCCTGATCCGCGCGGTCGACGAGCGCACGCTGGTTGTCGAGCTGCCCGAGAAGCGGGCCTCCAGCTTCGTGCTGTATTGTTTCTCCGCCGCTGTCGGCTCGATCGTCGAGCGGGCCGCCGTGCTGGCGAAACAGGTCGGCGAAGATCTCGGCAACCAGTGGCTCAAGACCAACACCGCCGGGGCGGGGCCTTACAAGCTGCTCTCGTGGGCGGCGAGTGAACGGATCACCTTGGTCGGCAACCCTCACTATCCCTCGCTTGCGCGAATGCGTCGCGTGGTTCTCACGCACGTGGCCGACTCAGGTGCCCAGTTGCTGATCCTGCAAAAGGGTGATGCCGACGTGGCCCGTGACCTCGGCGCCGACCAGTTGCGCACTGTTGCAGCGAACCCGGACCTGCACATGGTCAGCCACAGCCAGGGCACGTCGTGTTACATCGCGCTGAACCTTGCGATGCCAGAGTTGGCGAAGGCGGCGGTGCAGCAGGCAGTGAAATGGGCCATCGACTACGAGGGCATCGCCGCCAATATCACGCCGAATATCTGGGGCGTGCACCAGGCCTTCCTGCCGATCGGCATGCCTGGTGCCATCTCCGACCGCCCGTTCCGGCGCGACGTAGCCCGGGCAAAGGCGTTGATGGCCGAAGCCGGACTTGCCGGTGGCTTCGCGGTGGATATGGACCACTACTCGGTATGGCCTTTTCCTGATATTGCGCAGGCGCTCCAGGCGAACCTCGCCGAGATCGGCATCCGCGTTACTCTGGTGGCCGGCGATGGACGCCAGGTTCTGACCAAGTCGCGCGCGCGAAACCACCAGATGGCGCTGTTCCGATGGAGCACTGATTATTTTGATCCGCACTCCAACGCCCAGTTCTTCTGCGAGAATGGTGACGATACCGACGCCAGCCCGTTGAAGGTCATGGCTTGGCGCTGCCATTTCCAGGATGCCGAACTGACCGCCATGGCACGAAACGGCACATTGGAGGGTGACACGGCCAAACGGCTGGCCCTGTACGGCGCGATGCAGCGCGCCTTTTTCGAGCGCGGCCCCATGGCGTTCATGCTACAACGAAACGAGGTCGCAGTGCTGCGGCGCGGCGTATCCGGCCTGAAACTGGGGTTGATGGCCGACTACACGAAGTATGGAGCACTCGAAAAGGGGTGACATCGAGCTTCGCGGATCGGCCTTGGAATATTGGGCTCTTATGGCGATCTGCGACGATGTTTATGTCCTCGCTGCGCTTGGGAAAATCGCTGCAGATCACACGACCATCTGTATTTGTAGGGCGAGGCGCGACGCCCACGAAAACTACCTAATTCAGTTAAGCGAACCTCCAACTACACTTTGATTTCCGCGAGGCGGTTTCCTCGGTTCTGCCCACTCCACCTCCACCCCCTCCATCAACCCCGGGAAGGTCATCCCCTCAGGTTGCCGCCCCTCCAGGATCGCCTCCACCACATCCGGCGCCAGCAGAGCCAGCTTCGGGATGCGCGAGACGTAGGAGGCGTTGATCCTCTCCGCCGCGGCCAACTCCGTGATCGTCGAGAACCTCCCGGTCTCCAGCAAGCGCAGCCCGCGGAACGCCCACGCCACCGCCTTGATCAGCGTGATGTCGTGCCGCGTTTCCATCTCCAGCACGCCGGGCGAGATGATGGCCCTTCGCCCACCGCGCGGCTTGACGTCGAGCGGAACGAGCCCCGCCATCGTGTGACCGTCTGCGCTCATGCTGCGCCCCTCTCGACGTCGGCGTTTCCCGCCTCAAGGTCCCGCACCGTACTGCCGAGCCCGTCGAGCCGCAGCCTAACGGCGTCGCCGTCGGCGCGCACGTCAATGCAGTCCACCAGCAGCAGCACGATCCGCGCCCGCTCGGAATGGAACAACCCGTCCCACAGTGGCTCGATCCGCTCCAGCGCCCGCAGCACGTCGTGCTCGGTGACGTCGGACGCCGCCATGCGCGCCGTCTGCCATGTGCCGACCCCCACCTCGGGCAGGCGCAGCAGCGCGCGCACCTGCGCCACCACGGCCACCTCGAGTTCGCCTACCGGCAGCCGCGCGATCTCTGACCGGTCGGTGGCACCGCCCTTCGACACCGCCTGGCTGATGTGGTACCCATATATTGGTCTGCGCTGTCCGCGGGCGTGGCTCGCCGATCCGCGCCTCCACTCCCGCGGCGACGACGCCCAGAACTCAAGCGTCGTCTCGATCGAGGCACCCGACATCCATGATCTCTCATCTCATAGTTTCGGATCAATTTCGAAATCAAGTAAATCCTTAATAGAAATATCAGTCGCAGCGAACACGACGCTCGGCGCGAAAACCCAAGGGCGTGTGAACCCGCCGATGTAGCCGAGACCTATACCGAAGGCCATGTTGTCGAAAGCCGGACGCGGGGGGGGAGAGGGCATAGTTCTGGAAGACCATTGCGATGTCGCGGTCGCGGGGGGGGCGTCTTTGACGACGTTACCGCCGATGGCGATTTCGCCGCGGGAGATTTCCTCGAGACCGGCGATCATGCGCAGGGTGGTGGATTTGCCGCAGCCGGAGGGGCCGACGAGGACGACGAATTCCTGGTTGGCGATTTCGAGGACGATTTCCTTCACCGCCTCGGCGTTGCATTCGTAATCCTTTACGACCTTGCGGATCGATACCTGCGCCATGCGGCGCCTATCCTTTCGTTGCGCCAGCGGTGAGACCAGCAATGTAGTAGTCCATGAGGAAGGCGTAGATAATCACCGGTGGTAGCGCGCCAAGGACGCAGGCAGCCATGATTTTCCCCCACAGGAACACGTCACCGCGGATGAGGTCGGAAATTATGCCGACGGTCAGCGTCAACTGGTCGCCGTTGTAAAGGTAGGCGAGCGGATAAAGGAAGGCGCCCCAACTGATAGTGAAGGCGAAGATAGTGGCCGCGATGATGCCCGGCAGGGCGACGGGTATAAAGATGCGGATCAGGATCTGCGGGTAGCTGGCGCCGTCGATGAGGGCGGCTTCGTCGAGTTCGCGGGGGATGGAACTGAAGTAGCCGATCATTATCCAGGTGCAGAACGGCACGGCGATCGTCGGGAACAGCAGCACCAAGCACCAGGTGCTGTTGATAAGCCCGAGCCAGCCGATGATCTGGAACAGCGGGATGAACAGCAGCGAGGCGGGGATCAGATAGGTAAGGAATACCCCAGTGGCGATAGCCTGGCTGCCCCAGAACCCCATCCGGGTGAGACTGAAGGCGGCCATGATAGAAATAATCATCGAGACCAAGACGGTGAGCGCGGTGACCCAGACGGAGTTCCAGAAGTAGCGCAGGAAGTTGTTGTAGGTGAGAAGGTAGATAAAGTTTTCCAGAGTCGGGGCGTGTGGGTACCACGGGTTGCCTTCCTGCGCCGAAATCTCGGCCGAACCCTTCAGGCTGGTCACGATCATATAGAAGGGCGGCACCAGGAAGATCACAACAAACACCGCGAGGGCAGCGTAACTACCCCACAGCGCCCAGAGGCGCTGGCGGTGCAGGCTGGTGGTGTGGAGCCAAGGCAGGGTACCGGTAGGGTCGGATGCGTTGCTCATGCCGCGATCTCCTGGGTCCGCCGGGTGACGCCGCGGAGTACGAAGTATGCGGCCACAGCGAGGATGGGGAACATGAACAGGCTGACAGAGGCGCCGAGCGGAATGTCGCCGGACTGGATCCCGACAGCAAATGCGTAGGTTGCGAACAGATGCGTCATGTCCTGCGGGCCGCCCGAGGTGAGGATCCGGACGATGTCGAAATCGGCGAAGGTGGTGATCAGGCTGAAGAGGATGGTGATGCTGATGATGTTGCGCATCATCGGCAAGGTGACGAAGAACAGTTTCTGCAGGGCGCCGGCGCCGTCGATGGCGGCGGCTTCGTAAAGTTGTTCCGGTACAGATTTTAGAGCGGCAAGGTACATGATCATGAAAAATGGGGTGCCGAACCAAACGTTGACAGTGATAACGGCGATTCGGGCGTTCCATCCAGTGCCGAGGAAGGGAATGGCCTCGAAGCCAAACTTGTTCAGCAGCCAGTTGAATCCGGAGTAGGCGGGATCGAACAGCCACCACCACGATAGTGTCGACAGGGCGAGCGGAATCACCCAGGGGATGAGCAACAAGCCACGCCAGATGCGCTGACTTTTACTCGGGATGTTGTGCATCAGGTGAGCCAGGATGAAGCCAAGGAATGCCTTCAGGATCACCGCCGTGACGGCAAACAGGCACGACTGGAAGATCACCAAGTGGAAAGTGTTGCGCTTGAGCAGGAAGATAAAATTGCCGAGGCCGACGAATGAGGTCATCCGCTTGTTCAGCATGCTCAAATAGACGGCGTAGACTGCCGGGTAGATGACGAGACTGCCGATCAAGAAGATCAATGGCAGTGCGAGCAGGAAGGCGGTTGTTGAGCGCCGTCGGAGCAGCCGTTGCAACCTGGCGTTTCCCGCGCGCCGCACTTTCGGGTGGTCGTTGGCCCCTGCCACCATCAAGCCACCGTCGGCCATTCGCGTTCCTCCTGATCATAATCCATCCCTGCGGGCCGCCCGCCGGCGGCGGCCCGCAGACTTGGTCAGCGCACGAAGCCTTCGAGTTCTTCCTTGGCCCAGGCAACAACCTGCGGGATCGACTGGCCGCTCAGGAGCTTGGCGAACATCGTCGGCATGGTGCCACGGTTGTATATCTGCACGGCGATGTCTGGCGGCGCCGGCAGGGCGGCCATGTGTGTTTCCATGTTGTGCGACTTGCGCACGGGATAGTTGAAGACGGTCCCCTTGGGCGGTCCGGTTTCTTCCCACACCTTGAAGTTGGTGAAGTTTTCGTACGGGGGAAGGTCGTAGCCGAGGGTGGCGTTGTCGCGTTCCTCGCACAACTCGCGTTGCATGAGGTATTCGATCAGTTCCTTTGCTGCGGTTTTGTTGGGGCTGAATTTCCAGATGCCCCAGAAGTTGATGTTGTGGGGCATGAAGCGGCCCTTGGGGCCCATCGGGGTGGGGAAGGTCCAGCAGTCCTCGGCAACTTTAGGATTGTCGCGCACGGCCACCGCCCAGGCCGAGGGTGGGTTCCAGATCATCGCCGAATTGCCGGAGATCAGGGCGCGGTTATTGGAGGCGTCGTCATAGCTGACCGCGTCGGGTGGCAGGAATTTGACGAGTTGTCTGCCATATTCGAGCACCTGTTTGACCGCATCGGACTCGACCGTTATTTCGCCCTTCGCGTTGACCAGTTCGGCACCGAAGGAAGCGAAGATGGCGCCCGCGGTATCAACCGAGTCGGCCGTAATGCCGAGTCCTATTCCGAAATGTTTGCCGACCTTGGCGCATGCTTCGGCTGCCTTCAGCATGGCTTCATAGGTCCAGCCCTTGGCTTCCGGGGTCTCGACGGCCTGGGTGGGGAACATCTTCTGCACATCGATGCCGGCGGCGTCGCGCAGGATCGAGATACGGCCGCAGGGGCCCTTGTTCTGTGTGCCCCAGGGCGCGGGCACAGCGGCCCAGTTGCCCTTGTACTTGCCCAGATAGGTTGCCACGCGATTGGCGGCGCCGGCTTTGGCGACGACGCGGCCGACCACATCGTCGACAGGTTCGAGCAGTTGGCCTTGGTTCTGCACTTCCCAATTGCCGATGGTGATGATGTCGTGCCCTGACTTGGCCTGGGCCTCGGCATTGATGGTCAGGAGCGTCTTGAAGCCGTTGGATGTGATGAAGTCGAGCGAGACGTCGACCTTGTTTTTTTCGGCCCAGGCAGCGATCTGCTTGCGCGCGACATCATTGCCAGCAGGCACCCAGTGGTCCCACAGGAAAATGGATAGTTTTCCAGCCGCCGCTGCGGTCCGGATGTGGACCAGAGGCAACGCGGTTGCCGCGGCTCCCAACCTTATTGCACCGCGACGAGTCACATGTTGAATGGACATTGCCGTCATATTCTCCCCTACGATCCCGGGGTGAGTCCCCGGTTGTGATTGAGCCGGTACAGTCGTTCGCTGCAGCCCAAGCGGAAGGACGAAGGCGAATGCAATAAAGCCACGAACGCTCGTCTTACCCTGAGCCACACTTCAGTCGGCATTCTAGGAGGCGACAGACTTAGCGGGTTTCCCCGCATTCGTGAATACCAAGCTACGCACAAGCCGCGGTCCGACGCAATGTCAAGATGCGTCGCATTGGGCCTTATCGATAACCTGTCTGATCGCGATCGACAGAGGCAGTTCAAGAAATCTGTGCAGTTGGGCGAGATCGTGGCCCGCCGCGTGGTGTAACCAAGTTGCAAGCTCTGGCGAGAGGCGTCCCAAACCTTCCCCCTTGATCAAGCCGCTGATTCCGCCTGCGAAGCGCGGCGGCAGCAAGCGGACGGTGAACGGGCACGAAATCGTCAACGGTCTGATGTATATCCTGAGCACGGGGTGCCAATGGGCGTTCATCCCGCCGACATCCAGGACCGGGACGGCGGCGTGCTGGTGATGTCGACCCCGTTCGGGCTGTATCCATTCCTGAAGAAGCTGTATGCCGACGGTGGCTCTCAGGGTCCGAACTTCCGCGACGGGCCGAGGCGGGTGTGTCGCTCGGTCGATGTCGAGATCGGCAAGCGGTCCGACCAGGCGAAGGGCTTCACGGTGCTACCAGGTGCTGGATCGTCGAACGCAGCATTGCCTGGCATCAACCGATGCCGCAGGCTCGCCAAGGACTTTGAATGCCCCAGCCGCTCGGCACTGGCTTTCCGCAGATGGGCGGCCATCCGCGTGACGCCCAGAAGGCTATGTCAGGACAGTATTTGATCCCGGATGATGCCTGACCGCTTCCAAAAAAGAAGCTCTTGTCTATTGGTCGAGCGCAGCGGCCGTGGCTGCTGCGATGGTGCGGGTCCAGGCGGCCTCCATGGCGGGCGTCCAGTCGACGCCGGCGATGTCGCGGAAGGTCGCCATCAGCACGCGGTAGAAGCTGTCGAACGCGTCGGCGGGCACACCGAGGCCCTGGTGGTTGACACGCTCGGTCTGAAGCAAACCGCTTGCGTAGGCTCCATCGCCGGCGAGGTCGAGTAGGGTCTCGATGGTGACCTGGAGCATCTGCCCGCGAATGATGCCGGAGCGGTCGCGCACGAAGAGTGCCTCCACCTCGGGGTGTTCCGCGAACAGGCGGGCATAGACCAACGGCGCGGGGTCGGCGACGCGGGAGGCAACGAGTTCGAGGCTCTCGATCAGCGCGTGCATCAGGCGACGCCGTCGACGGCCACCGAGTCAGTGGTGGCCAGGCGCAGGCGCAGCGCTTTGAAGGGCGCGTAGTCGGGATCGTCGAGGAAGGCGTGGATGGCGGCGCGGTTTGGGAAGCGGAACAGGACCAGCCGGGTGGGGGTCCAGGTGCCTTCGATGATCTCGAAATCGCCGCCGCGGACAAGATATTCGCCGCCATGGCGGGCGACGATCGCGGGGACGGCGGCTTTGTAGGGCTCGTAGGCCGCAGCGTCGGTCAGAGCGACGTCAGCGATGAGGTAGGCTGGCATGGGTCTCTCCCGTCTGATGCAGCCGAGCCTAGCGGCTCTGTCAACGCAGGGGAACTATGCGGCCCTCGTGCAACGTCACTGTGCGGTCCATGCGGGCGGCGAGGTCGGGGTTGTGGGTGGCGATCAAAGCCGCCGCGCCGTGATGGCGGACGATGGACAACAACTCCTCGAACACCCGGGCGGCGGTGGCAACGTCGAGATTGCCAGTCGGCTCGTCCGCCAGCAGAACCGCGGGATGGTTGGCCAGCGCGCGGGCGATCGCGACTCGCTGTTTCTCGCCGCCGGAAAGCCGGCCCGGCACGTGCTCGGCCCGTGCTGCCAGCCCGAAATCGGCGAGCAACTGGCGCGCCCGGGACTCGGCATCGCGCCGCGCGGTGCCAGCGATCATTTGCGGGATCGCGATGTTCTCGACGGCGGTGAATTCGCCGAGCAGATGATGAAACTGGTAAACAAAGCCGATCGCGTCTCGCCGCAGCGCGGTGCGGGCGGCGTCGGACAGTCCCGACGCCGCACTTCCCGCGACCACGACCTCGCCGCCATCCGGCTGGTCGAGCAGCCCAGCGATGTGCAGGAGGGTCGACTTGCCGGCGCCAGACGGCGCAACCAGCGCCACGATCTCGCCGGCCCGCAGCGTCAGGTTCGCGCCGCGCAGCACCTGAAGGCGCTCGTTGCCGGACGGGTAGGTGCGCAGGAGATCGCGCAGCACGAGGCGCTCGTTTCCCTTGTGCTGGCTGCCGGAATGTTCACTCATGGCGCAGCGCCTCCACCGGATCGGTGCGGGCGGCCTTCCAGCTCGGGTACACCGTCGCCAACAGCGACAAGGCGAGGCCGAGGACGACGACGCGGCTGACATCGGCCCAGTCGACCTGGTCGGGCAGCGCGGTGAGCAGGAAGGCCCGGCTGTCGAACACCTGGCCGCCGGTCAGACTCTCGATGGCGTGCTGGATGGCGACGATGTTGCGGCAGAAGACGACGCCGATCACGGTGCCGATCAGGGTGCCGCTGACGCCGACGAAGCCGCCGCACATCAGAAAAATGCGCAGGATCGCGCCCGAACTGGCGCCGATGGTGCGCAGCACCGCGATGTCGGCGGTCTTGTCCTTGACCAGCATGATGAGCGAGGAAATCACGTTGAAGGCGGCGACGAGGATGATCATGCCGAGCACGATGAACATCGTATCCTTCTGGATTTGCAGGATACCGATGATCTGGTCGTTGCTGTGCCGCCAGTCCCGCAGCAGGAGCTGGCGGCTGCCCAGGGCAGCGCGCAGGCCGGGCAGGACGGCCTCGGCCCGGGTGGGATCGGCGACGCGGATCTGGAAGCCGGTGACCGCGTTGTCTTTCTGGAAAAAGGTCTGCGCCATCGCCAGGGGCAGGAAGACGACGCCGTTGTTGTAGTCGGAGAGTCCGGCGTCGAACACCGCGGCGACGCTGAAGGCGCGCACCCGCGGCACCACGCCGAAGGCGGTCGCGGCGCCCTCGGGCGAAAGCAGCGTCACCCGGCTGCCCGGACGCAGGCGGTAGGAGGCGGCGAGGCCGGCGCCGACGACGATGGCGTCATCGCCCTCGAAGGCGTTGAGCGAGCCGGCGATGATATGGCCGCCGATGGCGGGGATACTCCGCAGGTCGTCGCGCTCAACGCCGCGCACCAGGGCGCCGCGCTGGCCGGCCTGCGGCACACTGACCAGGACTTGCCCGTCGAGCACGGGCAGTACGGAGGTCACCCCGGGCACGCGGCGGATCGCGGCGGCGAGGTTGACAAACCCATCGATGCGCTCCCCAGCATAGGCCTCGATGCTGACATGGCCGGAGACGCCGAGCGCGCGGTTGACCAGCTCGGTCTGAAATCCGCTCATCACCGAGGAGACCACGATCAGCGTCGCCACGCCGAGGGCGATGCCGACGAGGGAGAAGATCGCGATGATGGAGACGAAGCGCTCGCCCTTGCGCGCCCGCAGGTAGCGGGCCGCCATCATCCGCTCGAAGGCGGTGAACACGCGGGCGGCCTAGCCGAGCACCTTTGCGATCGCCTCGGCGACAGTGAGTTCGACGCGCTCGCCGCTGGCGCGGCGCTTGAGTTCGACCATGCCGTTGGCGGCGCCGCGGGGGCCGACGATGACCTGCCAGGGATGGCCCATCAGGTCGGCATCGGCGAATTTTCCGCCGGCGCGCTCATTGCGGTCGTCGTAGAGGGCGTTGCCGTGCAGCGCGGCGTAGACCTGCTCGCAGATGGCATCGCACGCAGCGTCGCCGGATTTGAGGTTGAGGATGGCGGCCTTCCACGGTGCCACGCTGTCGGGCCAGATGATGCCGGCGTCGTCATGGCTCGCCTCGATGATGGCGCCGACCAGGCGGGAGACGCCGATGCCGTAGCTGCCCATGTGCGGGATGATCGGCTTGCCCTCCGGCCCCGCCACCGAGAGCTTCATCGGTTCGCTGTACTTGGTGCCGAAGTAGAAGATGTGGCCGACCTCGATGCCGCGGCCCTCGCGCTTGCGGAAATCAGGCACGCCGGCCCACTTGGCGGTGTCGTGCTTCTCGTCGGTGGCGGCGTACATGCTGGTCATCAGGGTGGTGAAGGCTTCCAGATCGACCGGATTGTTGATGTCGTAGTCCGCCTTCAGCCAGTCGATGTTCTCGAACTCGCCGTCGAAATACACCGCGCTCTCGCCCGTCGGCGCCAGGACGATGAACTCGTGGGACAAATCGCCGCCGATCGGGCCGGTGTCGGCCACCATCGGAATCGCCTTGAGGCCGAGCCGCTGGAACGTCCGCATATAGGCCAGCATCATCTTGCGATAGGCGATCACCGCGCCTTCGTAGTCGAGATCGAAGCTGTAGGCGTCCTTCATCAGGAACTCCCGGCCGCGCATGACGCCGAAGCGCGGGCGCACCTCGTCGCGGAACTTCCACTGGATGTGGTAGAGATTCTGCGGGAACTCGCGGTAGGACTTCACGCCCGAGGCGAATATCTCGGTGATCATCTCCTCGTTGGTTGGCCCGTACAGCAGATCGCGCTCGTGCCGATCCTTCAGCCGCAACATCTCCTGGCCGTAGCCGTCGTACCGACCGGACTGGCGCCACAGGTCGGCCGACTGGATCGTCGGCATCAGCACCTCCTGCGCGCCGGAGGCGTCCTGCTCCTCGCGCACGATCTGGGCGATGTTCTGCAACACCCGCAGCCCCGCCGGCAGCCAAGCATAGATCCCGGCCGCGGTCTGGCGCACCAGCCCCGCCCGCAGCATCAGCCGATGCGACGCGATCTGCGCCTCATTGGGGGTTTCCTTGAGGGTGGGCACGAAACTGCGGGAGAGGCGCATGAGATGATCCGGCTGTTGAAACGTCGGCGAGGGCGCAACCTACAGCCCATCCCCGAAACGCGAAAGCCGTTGTGCCGGCCGAGGATGGCAGCAAGCCAAGCGGCCTCCGGCGGCCAAGGGGCAGTGGCCCCTTGAAACCCGCCCCTGCTCGCGGCTGGGTCAGCGGGATGCGCCGACAGCTATGGTTTTTTGCTTCTTTTCTCCAAAAAACGAAGCGCTTCTCTCCCCTGCCTTCCCGGCCGGAATCGCTTCCCTCGGTGGGTCGCCTACCCTCCGAGTTTCGCAAGCACCGTCGCGTGTTGCTGGCGCACCAGATGGCGCTTGATTTTCTGGGTCGCGGTCATCAGCCCGTTTTCGATGGTGAAGGGGGGCACCAAGGCGTGGCGGCGGATACGTTCGGTCACTGACAGGCGTTTGTTTATGTCGCTGACGGCTGCCGCGACGTCACCGTCGTCAAAGCCGTCGGCGGTGACGATCAGGGCGGTCAAGCCGGACTTGCCTTCGCCGAGCACCACCGCCTGGGCGATCGGCGGCTCGGCGATCAGCATGCCTTCGATCCGCGCAGGCGAAACGTTCTCGCCGCCGGAGAGCACGATCATGTCCTTCTTGCGGTCGGTGATGCGAAGGTAGTTGTCGACGTCCAGCGTGCCGATATCGCCGGTGTGCAGCCAGCCGTCGCGGATGGCGTTGTCGGTCTCGTCCGGGCGGCCCCAGTAGCCCTGCATCACCAGGTCTCCGCGCACCAGGATCTCGCCATCTTCGGCAACCTTGAGTTCGACGCCTTCGAGCGGCACGCCGACGCTGTCGATGCGGACGGCCTCGGGGGGATTGGCCGAGATGATCGGCCCGGCCTCGGTCTGCCCGTAGCCCTGGATCAGCAGGATGCCCATGGCGAGGTAGAAGCGCCCGATCTCGGGCTCAAGCCGGGCGCCGCCCGAGACCGCGGCGACCAGACGTCCGCCAAAGCGGGCACGCACTTTCTGTCGCACCAAGCGATCGAGCGCGCCATCGAGCAGGCGTTCGACCAGACCGAGCCGCTCGCCGTCGACCCGCTTGAGCCCGATTGCCAGCGCCTTGTTGAACAGGGCCTGCTTGAGCCGCGGCTCGCGTGCGATCTGGCTCAATACCCGGCTGCGGATCACTTCGAGCACGCGCGGCACCATCGTCATCAGGGTCGGCCGGATCGCCAGCATGTCGGCGGCGAGGAATTCCACGCCGCGGGAATAGACGATCTCCGAGCCGATCGAGAGGAACAGGAACTGCCCCGCAGTGTGCTCGTAGCTGTGCGACAGCGGCAGGAACGACAGATAGGTCTCGCGGTGGAGCTTGAGCGGCAGTGTCAGGATATAGGCGCCGCGGCAGTTCGACAGGATCGCCCGATGCGGCAGCATGACCCCCTTGGGCGAGCCGCCGGTGCCGGAGGTGTAGATCATGCAGGACAGCGTGCCACCGTCGATCAGGTCCGCTTCGGCCTCGATGTCGGCAGGGTCCTCGGCATCGGCAACGAACGTGTCCCAGCGCGCCGCTTTCACGCCGGTGGCCTCGAAGTCGTCGATCGAGATCAGCAGGTCGAGCGGCCCGGCGGCGGCCACCTTCAGCGCCAGCGCGGCGGTCGAGACGAAGGCCACCCGGGCGCCGCAGTCGTTCAGGATATGGCGGTGATCGTCGACCGTGTTGGTGGTGTAGGTTGGCACCGGCACCGCCCGGATCGCCATCAGCGCGATCTCGATGACGGGGTATTCCGGCCGGTTCTCCGAGACGATCATCACCCGGTCGCCCGGCTTGACGCCCGCGGCGCGCAGGTGGCGGGCGGCGGAGGCGGCCATCACGGAGAATTGCCGCCAGGTGATGCTGCGCCAGGCGCCGTCGCGGAAGTCGCGCAGCATCGGCTGATCCGGCCACTGGCGCGCGCGCTGGAACATCATGGTGGCCAGATTCGGCCAGTCGGGATAGTCGTACCCGGCAGCAGGCGTCACGTCGTCGCTCCCTGACTCGGCCGCGGCATTCCTGCCACGCGTTTGAACTTCACGCCGCATAGCCTACATCTGGCTCACCCGCCAGCAGCACAGGTCACCCGCCGCATGTCCGACGCCCTTCCGAGTTGGGATCTCGCCGATCTGTTTCCCGGCCCCGACAGCCCGGAACTCGAAGCGGCGCTGGCGGGTGCGGAGCGGCAGGCTGAGGCATTCGCGGCGAGCCATGCCGGCCGGCTCGACCGTCTCTCGGGCGCCGGGCTTGCGGCCGCCATCGCCACCTACGAGACCATCGAGGAAACCCTGGGCCGGGTGATGTCCTATGCCCAGCTTCTGTTCAGCGGCGACTCGACCGACGCCGCGATCGGCCGCTTCTACCAGTCGATGAACGAGCGGGTGACCGGCATTTCGAGCCATCTCATCTTCTTCACCCTCGAACTCAACGGCCTCGACGAAGCCGCCCTGGAAGCCCGCTTCGCCGACCCGGCCCTGGCGCGCTACCGCCCTTGGCTGCGTGACCTGCGCGTCTTCCGCCCCCACCAGCTCGACGCCGCGCTCGAGAAGCTGCTGCACGAAAAGGAGGTTACCGGGCGGTCCGCCTGGTCCCGGCTGTTCGACGAGACCATCGCCAGCCTCAAGGTGCCGCTGGACGGGCAGGACCTCACCATCTCCGCGGTGCTGAACAAGCTCTCCGATCCCAGCCGCCCCACCCGCGAAGCCGCTGGTCGCGCCATCGGGGATGTGTTCGCCCGGAACATCCGTCTCTTCGCCCTGATCACCAACACCCTGGCCAAGGACAAGGAGATCGTCGACACGTGGCGCCAGTACCCGCGCCCGACGAGCTACCGCAACCGTACCAACATGGTGGAGGATGCGGTGGTGGACGCGCTCGTCACCGCCGTGTCGTCCGACTACCAGCGCCTGTCGCACCGTTATTACGCATTGAAGGCGAAATGGCTCGGGCTCGATAAGCTGCAGCACTGGGACCGCAATGCGCCGTTGCCGGACGACGCGGACAGCGCGATCGCATGGCCCGAGGCGCGGCGCCGCGTGCTCGACGCCTATGGCGCGTTTTCGCCCGAGCTCGCCACCATCGGCCGGCGGTTCTTCGACAAGCCCTGGATCGACGCCGGGCTGCGGCCGGGCAAGGCGGGTGGCGCCTTCGCTCACCCCACGGTGCCGTCGGCGCATCCCTATCTGCTGCTGAACTATCACGGCCGCACCCGCGATGTGATGACGCTGGCCCATGAGCTCGGCCACGGCGTGCACCAGGTGCTGGCCGCGGACCAGGGCTACCTGATGGCCGGCACGCCGCTGACACTGGCCGAGACCGCCTCCGTGTTCGGGGAAATGCTGACCTTCCGCGCCCTGCTCGATGCCGAGACCGACCCTGCCCGCCGCCGGATCATGCTGGCCGGCAAGGTCGAGGACATGCTCAACACTGTGGTCCGCCAGGTCGCGTTCTATCAGTTCGAATCCCTGCTCCATGCCGAGCGACGGCACGGCGAACTCGTGGCCGAGCGGATCGGCGAGTTGTGGATGCAGGTGCAGACCGAGAGCCTCGGGCCGGCCTTCACGTTCAGCCCCGAATATCGCGTTTTCTGGGCCTATGTGCCCCATTTCATCCACACGCCGTTCTACGTCTATGCCTATGCCTTCGGCGATTGTCTGGTGAATGCCCTCTACAGCGTGTTCCAGTCCGGCCATCCCGGGTTCCAGCAGAAATACCTCGACATGCTCCGTGCCGGCGGCACCAAGCGCCACCAGGACCTGCTCGCCCCGTTCGGCCTCGACGCCAGCGACCCCGCGTTCTGGCGCCGCGGCCTGGATGTGATCAGCGGCTTCATCGACGAGCTGGCTGCCGCATGAGCAACGCTTGGACGCCAGCCCCTTTCGCGGCCGCACAGGACATTTTCGCATGAGCGAAGACAAGTCGACATTCATGGGCGAGTTGCGCCGGATGGCGCGCACCTCCAGCGCGGTCGGCGGCATCGCCGCCCGCGTCGTGGGTGAGCGCGCCTTCGGCATCAAGACCAACCGGGCCGACCATGCCGAGGACCTCAAGGCCATCCTCGGCGGGCTCAAGGGTCCGCTGATGAAGGTGGCGCAGTTCCTCTCCACCGTGCCCAACGCCCTGCCGGCCGAATACGCCGCCGAACTCGCCAGCCTGCAAGCCAATGCGCCGGCCATGGGGTGGCCCTTCGTGCGCCGGCGCATGCAGGCCGAGCTCGGCGCCAACTGGGAAGGCAAATTCACCAGCTTCACCCACGAAGCCGTTGCCGCCGCCTCGCTCGGCCAGGTCCATCGCGCCACCCTGCCCGACGGCACCGATGTCGCCTGCAAGCTGCAATACCCCGATATGACCAGTACGGTGGAAGCCGATCTGCGCCAGCTCAAGCTCGCCATGGCGATCTTCCATCGCATGGACGGCGCCATCCAGCACGACGAGGTCTACGCCGAACTCACCGAACGTCTGCGCGAGGAACTCGACTACACCCGCGAAGCCGCTCAGATGCGGCTCTACCACGCCATGCTGGACGACACCCCGGAAGTCCACATCCCGACCCCGATCCCCGCCTTCTCGACCAAGCGGCTGCTCACCATGACCTGGCTCGACGGTCGCCCGCTGATGGCCCGCCTCGCCGAGGACCCGCCGCAGGACGAGCGCAACCGCATGGCCGAGGCCCTGTTCAAGGCTTGGTACGTGCCGTTCTATCGCTACGGCGTGATCCACGGCGACCCGCATCTCGGCAACTATCAGGTGCGCCCGGATGCCTCGGTCAACCTGCTCGATTTCGGCGCCATCCGGGTGTTTCCGGCCAGCTTCGTGCAGGGAGTGATCACCCTGTACGAGGCCATCCGCGACCGCGACGACGCCAAGGCACATCACGCCTACGAGATCTGGGGCTTCGACAAGCTGTCCGACGAGAAGATGAGCGTGCTCAATGAATGGGCGCATTTCCTCTACGACCCGCTCACCCAGGACCGCACCCGCCGCATCTCCGAAACCGACGACCCGATGTTCGGCCGCGCGGTGGCCGAACGCGTCCATGCCGGGCTGCGCCGCACCGGGGGCGTGAAGCCGCCGCGCGAATTCGTGCTGATGGATCGCAGCGCGGTCGGGCTGGGCAGCGTCTTTCTGCGGCTGCGCGCGGAACTCAACTGGCACAGGTTGTTTCAAGATCTGATCGCTGACTTCAACGCCGATACGCTCGCCATGCGCCAGGCTGCGGCCCTTGCCGCGGCGGGGGTTCCGGGAACGGATCAGGGCAAAAATGGGTAGGTGAAGCGGCAGCCGGGCAAGAGGGATGCGCTGCCGTTGACGCTCATATCCCCTGCCCGCCTTGCCGCAGTGCAGCGTGGCCCCTAACGTCGGGCGATGTCCGCCTCCCAGCACGCCAGTGACCTGATTTTCCCCCGCCCCGTCCCGCCGCAGCCCGGCGAGATCGTCGCAATCGCGCCCGGAATCCGATGGCTTCGCCTGGCGCTGCCGTTCGCGCTGGATCACGTCAACATCTATCTGATCGACGACGGAGACGGCTGGGCCGTGGTCGATACCGGCGTGGCCGATGTCCGCACCCGTACCGTGTGGAACGAGGTGATCGCCAACCATCTCGATGGCCGTCCGCTCGCCCGCCTCATCCTCACCCATTTCCACCCCGACCATCTCGGCCTCGCCGGCTGGATGACCGGCGATTGCGGACTCGAACTGCACATGACGCCGGGCGAATACCGCGCCGGGCGCAATGCCGGGCGCCTGCTCGACGAGTCCGGGCGCCTCGCCCATCGCGCCTTCTTCACCCGCCACGGCCTGGACAGCCCCACCATCGACGCCGCCATGGGACGCGGCACCGCTTACATGCGGATGACCACCGGCCTGCCCGCCGCCTTCACGCCGCTCGTCGCCGGCGAAACCCTACGCCTCGGTGGGCGCGACTTCGAGATCTACACCGGCGGCGGCCACGCCCCCGAGCAGGCCATGCTGCTCAACCGCGCCGACCGCCTGTTTCTCGCCGCCGACCAGGTGCTGGCCCGCATTTCGCCCAATATCGGGGTCTGGCCGACCGAGCCTGATTCCAATCCGCTCGCGGCCTACCTGACCTCACTCGCGGCGCTGCGACAGCAGATCCCCGACGACGTCTTCGCCCTGCCCGCCCATAATCTTCCCTTTTTCGGCCTGCACCACCGCATCGAGGCGTTGCAACGCCATCACGAAGCCCGCTGCAACGACATCATCGCCGCCTGCGCGACACCGAGCACGACGGCCCAGGTCCTGCCGGTCCTGTTCCCGCGCCTGCTCGACGCCCACCAGATCGGCTTCGCCTTTGGCGAGGTGCTCGCCCACATCAACTACCTCGTCGGCACCGGCGCGCTGGCGTCCGCCACCGATGCCGAAGGGGTAGTGCGGGTGGAGCGGGCTTAAGCGGGTCGTTTTCGAAGAAAGGGAACTTTCTCCTACTTTCCTAAAACCTCGAACAACCCCAGCAACAACTTCGCCCGCGGTACCAGCGATGACACGTAGAGTTGCTCATGGTCGGTATGGGCGCCTTTGCCATCCACCCCCAGCCCGTCCAGCGTCGGCGCCATCGCGGCGGTGAAATTGCCGTCGCTGCCACCGCCGGTCGCGACATCCTTCAGATCGAAGCCGATCTCCGCCGCGATCGCCCGCGCCTGCTCGAACAGAAGCGCGATCTCCGGCCCTTTCTCGTAGCCGGGGCGATTGAGCCCGCCGGTGATCTCCAGCGTGCAATCCGGGTCGTATGGCCTCAGGGCAAGGAACCGCGCGATCGCGGTCTCCGCGACCTCGGGGTTCGGCACCCGCATATCCACCGCCGCATGGGCCTCGTCCGGCACCACATTGGCCCGCGAGCCACCCGAGATCACGCCGACATTCAACGTCAGCCCGGTCCCGTAATCCGTCATCGCCTCGATATCGAGTATCTGCCGGGCGAGTTCCTTGATTGCGCTCCGTCCGTCCTGGTGCCGCGCGCCGGAATGCGCCGCCTGACCACGCACCACGAGATCGAACCGCGCCGTCCCCTTGCGTGCCGTGACGATCCGTCCGCCTTCGCGCGCCGGCTCGGTCACCAGAACCACCGCCGCGCGGCGTGCCTCGCGCTCGATATGTTCGCGCGAGGTCGGGCTGCCGACCTCCTCCTCGGACACCAGCAGATGACGGATCGGCAGTCGCGTCGCCTTGCCCGCGCGCACCAGATGCCGCATCGCCGCGAGCGCCAGAAAGGCGCCGCCCTTCATGTCGTAGATGCCGGGGCCATAGGCGACATCGCCTTCGACGCGGAACGGCAGCCGGCCGGCGAGCATGCCGACGTCGTGCACGGTGTCGATATGGCTCAGCACCAGGATGCCGGGCGCCTCGAGGTCGCCCCATGGCGAGGTCACCAGCAGGTGGTCGCCGAACCCGTCCTGCCCGGCGATGCGCTCCACCCGCGCGCCGATCGCGGCATAGTCGGCCTGCACCTTGTCGGCCATCCGGTTCACCGCGGCCGCATCCTGGGTCGGACTCTCGATCTCCACCCAGGCCCGAATGCCGTCAAGAATCTCGGCGGTCTCCAGTTCGGGGATGTTGCGTTCGGTCATGCACGACTCCTGCTTTGGCGGAGAGCCTAAAGCAACATCGCGTGGACTGAAATCCGCCGGATCACGCGCTGGGCGACGCTATGACCCGGCGACGACGCTTCCCGCCGCAAGCAGGGCTTCGATTTCGGTGTCCGCCAACCCGGCCGAAGCGAGGATTTCGCGGCTGTGCTGGCCGAGCTTGGGCGGCAGGCGGGTCACCCGGGCAGGGTCGGCCGAGGCCTGCACCGGGGGGGCGATCAGGCGGATGCGGCCTTCGCTCGGGTGGTCGTATTCGGGAAACATGCCGAGCGCGGCGAGATGCGGGTCCTCGATGAGCTGCTCGGGGCTCAGCGCCTCGCCGAACAGGATGTCCGCGGCGAGCAGGTCGGCGATCCAGTCCTTGCTGCGTCGCGCCGGCATCGCCTCGGCGATCCGGCCGTAGAATTCCGGCGTGCGGGCGGTGCGCTTGACCGGATCGAGCAGGTCGGGATCGGCGGCCCAGTCCTCGCGACCGATCAGCCGGAAGAAGCGCTGCCACTGCTGGGCCGAATACGGCAGCACACAGAGATAGCCGTCCGCGGTGGCGAAGGGGCGGCGCGTCGGAGTGACGATGCGGCCATAGCCGGAAGGGCCGCGCGACGGCACATAGGCGTTGCCGGCGAGATGTTCGGGCAGCACGAAGGCGACCATGCTCTCGAACATCGGCACTTCGAGATACTGCCCCGCGCCGGTGCGCAGACGGTGAATGATGGCGGCCATCACGGCGTTGACCAGGACCAGGCCGACCGCCTTGTCCGCCAGCACGGTGGCGGCGAGCTGGGGCGGGCCGCCAGTGGCGCGGCCGTTGAGATTGGCCAGGCCCGACATCGCCTGCATCGTATCGTCCGCGGCGGGACGGCCGGCATAGGGGCCCTGCTCGGAGAAGCCATAGGCGCCGCAGTAGATGATGGCCGGGTTGATCGCACGCACGGCGTCGTAGTCGAGCCCGAGTCCGGCCATGCCGGCCGGGCGGACGTTCGAGACAAAGATGTCGGCAGCCGCGATCAGCCGGCGGAACGCCGCGCCCGCATCCGGCGCCTTGAGATCGATGGCCAGGCTGCGCTTGTTGCGGTTGAGTTGGAGAAAAGGGTGGCCCATGCCGGCGGTGACGGTCGGCAGGTTGTTGCGGAGCGGGTCGCCGGCGGGAGGTTCGACCTTGATGACATCGGCGCCGTAGTCGCCCAGGGTCTGGGTGGCGAGCGGTCCCATGACCAGGGTGGTCATGTCGAGCACCACCATGCCGCTCAGCGGTTGCGGCGCGGAATTTTCTGGAACGGGGGCACTCATCGGAAGAACAGCCGCTGCGCGTTGTCGTGCAGCACCCGGCGCAGGTCGGCGTCGGGCAGCGGCAGCGCGCGGGCGGCGCTTGTGGCGCGGGCGAGATCGAGCAGGGGATAGTCGGAAGCGTAGATCACCTTATCGGCGCCCCGGGTACCGTGCCAGCTTCCGGCCATGAACGCCATAAGCGCCGCAGGGTAGGCCTTGGGCGACCAGGCCGAGGTGCAGATGTAGTAGTTGGCGTGTCGGGCCGCCAGACGGACGGCCATGTCGTTCCAGGGATCGCCGATGTGATGGGCGATGATGGGCAGATCGGGGAAGGCGAGCGCCACGTCGTCGAGATGGGCTGGGTCGTTGGGACCCATCGGCCAAAGCGGTCCGGGCATGCCGACATAGGTGAACAGAGCGAGGCCGAGCTCGGCGCAGGTGGTGTAGAGCGGATAGTACCAGCGGTCGTTCGGCGCCAGCCCCCAGGGTGAGGGGGTGATGTGGACGCCGACGAGCCCGGGCAGGCCGGCGAGGGCGCGCAGGATGCGCGGCCCCTGCATCAGGTCCCAGTAGGAGCCGGGCCCGTGCGCGGGCGGCATCACGGTGGCGATCCAGTGCAGCCGGCCGGTGGAGGCGGCGCTGGCGCTGGCGAGTTCGTCGTGGAGCGAGTCCAGCGCATCGGCCGTCGTGGGGTAGTAGACCTTGGCCGCCACGATGCCGGTGGTCACGCCGCTGGCGTCCATGTCGGCCAGCACCGTGGGCAGGTCGCGGCGCGGGGCCTCGGCGCCGGGCTGATCGGCGTGGTGGAAGGTGCGCATGACGCGGCGCAGGCGGCGGTCATCGGTCCAGGGCACCAGGTCGGCACGCGGGCTCCGGCCGGGGCCGCCGATCCAGGGGCCGTGGAGAAAGGCATCGCAGATCGGGCCGTCATACATCGGCGGCGGCCCAGGGATCGCCGGTCCGCCGGGGCGCGCGGGCGGAGGAATATCTGTCATGCATGGCATGAGCCCTTCCATAGCCGAAAAACCATGTCAATCCTGGCCCCGAGGAGCAGTCCCGCCGCGCGGCCGGACGGGCAAACCAACAGGAAGGCCAACCGATCATGAAAGTCTGGGCCATCACGGCACACAAGGCGCCGCTCGAATGCGTGGAATTGCCTGACCTGCACGCCACCGGCAGCGAGGTCGTCGTCGAGGTTACCCATTGCGGGGTGTGCCATTCCGACCTGCACATGTGGCACGGCGGCTATCAGATGGGCGGCGGCAAGTTCCTCTCCGTGGCGGATCGCGGGTTGAAGCTGCCGGCGGCGCCGGGGCATGAAATGGTAGGCCGGGTGGTCGAGATCGGACCGGATGCCGAGGGGGTCGCGATCGGCGATTCGCGGGTGGTCTATCCGTGGATCGGCTGCGGTGCCTGCGACCGCTGCGCCACCGGGGACGACAACATGTGCACGCGCCAGCGCAGCCTCGGCGCGGTGCTCAACGGCGGCTTCGCGCGTCAGGTCAAGGTCCCGCATCCGCGCTATCTGCTGGACTATAGTGGGATCGGCGCCGCGCTGGCGGCGACCTATGCCTGCTCCGGCATCACCACCTATTCCGCGATCCGCAAGGTGATGCCGCTGCGCAAGGACCAGCCGGTGGTGCTGATCGGGGCCGGCGGGCTCGGTCACGCCGCCATCGCGATGCTCAAGGCGTTCGGCCACGAGGCCATCATGGTGATCGACACCTCGGCCGAAAAGCGCGCGGCGGCGATCGCGGCCGGCGCGGTGCGCGCGTTCGACGGCGGCGCGGCGGCGCAGTCGGAACTCCTGGCGCTGCCGGTGTCGGTGGCCGCGGTGATCGACTTCGTCGGCAACAACGCCACTGCCAATACCGGGATGGCAATTCTGCCCAAGGGCGGCAAGCTGATCCTGGTGGGAATCGGGGGCGGCGAGATCGTGCTGTCGGTCTCCGCCACCATTTTCAAGGCGCAGACGGTGCAGGGCAGCCTCACCGGGTCATTGAACGATCTGCACGACGTACTGGCTTTGGCCCGCTCCGGCAAACTCAAGCCGTCGCTGGTCATCGAGCGGCCGAAAACCGAGGCCAATGCGGCGATGCATGACCTTGAAGCCGGGATTGTCACCGGACGCCAGGTGCTGGTTGACAGTTAGGCAGCCATGGTCCGAAGGCAAGGGCCCCCGGCAGCCAAGCGCCTCTCTGCCCTGCTTCACCCTGCTGACCGGCATCGCAAGCGATCATCCACGCCACCGCGCAGAGGATGATTGACCCGCCGCCCCGGAAAACTTTAAGCTTGAAGCAATTCGACAGGGGGACATGGATGGCACAGCGCGACGATTTCGTGCGAGAGGCGCTGCCGCCCCGCGAGCAGTGGCCCGAGATGATCTTCACCTTGCCGGAGCTGCGCTATCCGGCCCGCCTGAACGCCGTCAGTGCGCTGCTCGACGCCTGGATCGCCCGCGGCCATGGCGGTGCGCCCTGCCTGATCGGCTCCGAGTTCAGCTGGACCTACGCCGGGACCGCCGAGCGGGTGAACCGTATCGCCAATGTGCTGGTCAACCGCCTCGGCGTCGTCCCCGGTCAGGCGGTGCTGCTGCGCTCCGCCAACTCGCCGATGATGGCGGCCTGTATTCTCGCGGTGATCAAGGCCGGTGCGGTGGCGGTTCCCACCATGCCGATGCTGCGCGCCCGCGAGATCGCCTATCCCCTGAACAAGGCCCGTGTCACCGTCGCCTTATGTGACGAGCGCCTCGCCGCCGACCTTGAAGCCGCCCGCCCGCTGGCCCCGGCACTGACTCGCGTGGTCTATTTCCACGCCGCTGGCGCCGACGGGCTCGAAGCGATGATGGCGGAGGCGAGCCCCAGCTTCGCCGCCGCCGACACCGCCGCCGAGGATGTCTGCCTCATCGCCTTCACGTCCGGCACCACCGGCGAGCCCAAGGGCGCGATGCATGTCCAGCGCGACCTTCTCGCGGTCTGCGATAGCTACGGCGGGCACGTTCTCAAGCCGCGGCCCGATGACCGTTTCGTGGGCTCGCCGCCGCTCGCCTTCAGTTTCGGCCTCGGCGGCCTGCTGCTGTTCCCGCTGCGCGTCGGCGCCGCCACCATCCTGCTCGAACGCGCCGGCCCCGACGACCTGCTCGACGCCATTCCCCGGCTTGGCGCCACCATCTGTTTCACCGCGCCCACTGCCTATCGTGTCATCCTGGGCAAGATGCCGGCGGCGAAGTCGGACGGCGCCGATTTTTCGGGGCTCCGCATCTGCGTCTCCGCCGGCGAACATTTGCCGCGCGCCACCTTCGAGGCCTGGCGTGCCGCCACCGGCATCACCTTGATGGACGGCATCGGCTCCACCGAGATGCTGCACATCTTCATCGGCGCCCCCGCCGAGGCGGCGCGCCCCGGCTCCACCGGCACCGTCGTGCCCGGCTACGAGGCCCGCATCATCGACGATGCCGGCAACCCGCTGCCGGACAATGTGGTCGGCCGTCTCGCCGTGCGCGGCCCCACCGGCTGCCGCTACATGGCCGACGAACGTCAGAAAATATACGTCCAGAACGGCTGGAACATCACCGGCGACAGTTTCCTGCGCGATGCGGACGGGTATTTTTGGTACCAAGCCCGCAACGACGACATGATCGTCTCCTCCGGCTACAACATCGCCGGCCCCGAAGTCGAGACCGTATTGTTACAGCACGAGGCGGTGGTGGAATGTGCGGTCATCGGCATGCCCGATCCTGCCCGTGGCATGGTGGTCACTGCCGTGGTGGTCCTGAGTCCCGGTTTCACAGGCGATAACGCGATGACCGAAGCCCTGCAAAACTTCGTCAAGGCCACTATCGCGCCCTATAAATATCCCCGCGCCATTTACTACCGCGACAGCCTGCCCAAAACCCCCACCGGCAAGCTGCAGCGCTTCCTGCTGCGCCAGGACATCGCCCCGACTTGACCCCGCACCCATCCCCGCCGCACCCTTGTCATACCAAGATCAACCAGAAGGTGACGCCAAATGCCCCACACACTCGAAGGCTTTGCCGCAAGCTGCCATAACATCCTCGCCGCCGACCCTGGCCCCGCCGGCTGCCAGAAGGTCTGCGACCTGTTGCGGGACGTCCTGCAGGACCCCGACTTCGTCGCCGCCAACGTTGATCCCAACGGCCCGGAACGCCACATTCTCTACGAAGACCCGGAACTCAAATTCACCATCCTCGCCCATAGCTACAAGGGCGCCAAGAACGCCCCGCCGCACGACCATGGTCCGACCTGGGCGATTTACGGCCAGGCCAGTGGCACCACCATCATGACCGACTGGGAGGCGATCGAGCGCGCAACCGCGGACAAGCCGGGAACCTGCCGCCATGTCCGCGACTACGAGCTGACCCCGGGCATGGCCTATCTCTACAATCCCGGCGAGCTCCACTCACCGCGTCGCGACGCCTCGACCACGCTGATCCGCATCGAGGGCATCAACGTCACCAAGATCCGCCGCTTTCCCTATATCGCGGTCGCCACCGCAGCGGCCTGAGGCAAGCGGCAACCTGGCGCGATTCACCTTCCGTCAACCCGGCATCGTCATGCTGGGGGGATGCCGAAAGCGGATGCTTTGCTGAACCAGGGCTTGGCCCATCACCGCGCGGGCCGGCCCGGCGCGGCCGAACCTTACTATCGCGCGGCACTGGCCGCCCGCCCCGGCGATGCGGACGCCCAGCATCTCCTCGGCGTTGCGCTGCACCACCAGGGCCACCACGCCGCCGCCCGCCCGCCGCTTGAACGGGCATGCCACGCAAGGCCGGACCAGCCGGTTTACGCCGCGAGTCTGGCGCGGCTGTGCCTCGAAGCCGGGGACCAAGCGCGCGCCGAGGCCATCCTGCGGCAGGCGCTGCGGCTGCGACCCGACGACGTCGACCTGCGCCACGATCTCGGCCGCGCGGTACTCGGGCAAGGCCGCACCGACGAGGCGGAGGCGCTGCTGCGGCAGGGGCTTGCCGAATTCCCCTGCCACCCCGGTCTGTGCGGGACTCTCGGCCTTCTGCTGCGGGCCGACGGGCGCATCGCCGCCGCCCTGCCGCTGCTGGAACGGGCCGCCGACCCCGGCGATGCAGACAGCCTCAACCAGTTCGGCCTCGCCTTGACCGACACTGGCGCGCTCGATGCGGCGATCGCCCGCTTCGATGCCGCCCTGGCGCTGGCCCCCGGCCATGCCGACGCCGCCTACAACCGCGCCACCGCCCTTCTTCTCGCCGGCCGCCTGCTCGATGGCTGGCCCGGCTTCGAACAGCGCTGGCAGCGCCGCGGCCACCGGCCGCCCTGGCGGACCACGGCGCCACTGTGGCTGGGCGAGCCCACCGGGGAAGCGACGCTGCTGCTGCACGCCGACCAGGGGATCGGCGACACCATCCAGATGGCACGCTTCCTGCCCGCATTGGCCTCCCGCCACCGACTGCACATCGCCGTCCATCGCACCTTGTTGACGCTGCTTCGTCCCTTGGCTGAAGGCGCCTCCTGGCGTGCGATCGAGGACGACCTGCCGCTGACCGACTTGCAACTGCCGATGATGAGCCTGCCGCATCGGATGGGAATCGATTTACCGCATCTGCCGGGGCCGCTGCCCTATCTCGGTGCTGAGGCTGCTGCCGCCGCGCACTGGCGCGACCGGCTGGCCGTCCATCCCGGCCCGCGCATCGGCCTCGCCTGGCGCGGCAACCCGGCCTATCCCGCCGATGCCGCGCGCTCGCTGGGCCCCTGCCAAGTCGCGGCGCTGGCCGGCATGCCCGGGCTGACCCTGGTTTCGCTGCAACCGGGCCTTGCCGCCCCGCCCCCCCTGCTCGACTGGACCGCGGAGCTGACCGACATGGCCGCCACCGCCGCGCTGGTGGCCGGGTTGGACCTCGTCATCACCGTCGACACCGCAATCGTCCACCTCGCCGGCGCGCTCGGCCGCCCGGTCTGGCTGCTCAACCGCTTCACCCCCTGTTGGCGCTGGATGCTGCACCGCGAGGACAGCCCGTGGTACCCGACGCTACGTCAGTTCCGCCAGCCCGCGCCTGGCGACTGGGCCAGCGTGATGGCCCGCGTCATGGCGGCGCTGCAAAGGCTCCTAGGGTGAGCCGAAGCCAAGCCGGGTGAGCGCGAACAGCACGCCGCCGGCGATGAACCCGACCAGGGTGCCGTTCACCCGCACGAACTGGAGGTCGCGCCCGATCCGCAGCTCGATCTTGTCGACCAGCGTCCGCTCGTCCCATTTGTCGATGATCCGGGCGATGAAGTCGGACAATTGCGCCTGCGCGCCCGGCAGCAGGCTCCCCACCACCCCGAGCGCCGCCCGCCGCACCCGCGCACGCGCCTCGGCATCGTCGGCCAGCACGGTGCCGAGATTGCCCAGCGCGCCCTCGATCAGCGCCACCGTGCGCCCGTTCGGCCGCGCCGCATCGGTCTCTAGCGCCAAACGCATCCGGCTCCAGACATCCCAGAACCACACCTTCACCGTGTCATGCGTGAGCACCCGGCGCAGCGCCGCCCCGATCTCGGCGGCACGGCCCGGCTCGGTCTCGATCCGGTCGATCTCGTGACGGATCCACACGTCGAACGCCGCCCGCAGTTCGGATCCGTCGCTCTCCATCCGTTCAAGCTCGACATTGACCTGCGCCAACACCCGCCGCGCGACCGAGGCGCCCAGCGCCCAGCCGATCAGCCGCCCCCCCTGCTCGCGCACGCGCTCCTCGATCGCCGCCTGCAAGGCGCTCTCGCGCTCCACCAGCAGCACCTTCACCTGCTTGAAGATGAAGCTGAACATGTCGTTGTGGCGACCGCCCTCGACGAGTTGCCGCAGCGCCCGGCCGACAACCCGCGCCGCATCCGGCCCGCCCAGCAGCCGCGGCACCAGCCGGGTCGCCACCCGTCGCGCCCGCCCGTCTTCGATCGCCCCGAGCAGCCGCGGCACCAGCCCGGCGATGGTCTCCGCGGCGGGCCGGGTGGCGCCGGGGTCGGTCAGGAAGCGGCTGAGAATCAAAGATACATCCAACGTCCCCAGGGCCTTCTCGAGTTCCGTCCGGGTGATCACATGGGTGGCGATGAAGCTGCCGAATGCCCGCCCCAGCCTAGCCCGCTGCGCCGGGATGATCGCGGTATGCGGAATCGGCAGGCCGAGCGGATGGCGGAACAGGGCGGTCACCGCGAACCAGTCGGCGAGCCCGCCGACCAGCCCCGCCGTCGCCGCCGCCCGCAGCAGATCGGTGGCGAACCCCGGTGCCAGGAAATGGCTGCCCAGGGTCAGCACCGCCATCGCCGCCAGCAGCAGGCTGGCGAAGCGTTTGTGACGGCGCAGCGTGGCCCGCAACGGCGCATCAGGATCGGTCATGCAGTTCTCCCGTGAAACCATCGCCGCAGCGTTTGCACGGGCGCCAATGAAATGTTATACTATAACGATGCTGAACCCGCTCACCCCAACCCAGGGCGCCGCGCCACGCCTCATCCTGGCATTGGGCCTCGTACTTGTCATATGGCTCGTCGCCGCATGGGCGATGGCATGATCGCGCTCGACGACGTGACATGCGTGCATGGCAGCCGCCCTGCCATCCGCCATTTGTCCGGCCGCTTCGCGCCGGGCAGCCTGACTGCCATCATCGGACCCAACGGCGCCGGTAAAACCACTTTGCTGCGGGCGCTGGCCGGCCTGCACCGCGAAACCCGCGGCACCATCTCCCGCGGTGCCCGAACCGCCTTCCTGCCCCAGGCCACCACCCTCGAACGCGGCTTCCCGCTGACCTGCGGCGAGGTCGTGGCCCAGGGCGGCTATTCCGCCAGCCGCCTGTTCGGCCCCACCGCCGACAGCGAGCGCATCGCCCACGCCCTCAAGACCGTCGGCCTCGCCGGCTCGGCCAAGCGGCTCGTCGGCACCCTTTCCGGCGGCCAGTTCCAGCGCCTGCTGTTCGCCCGGCTGATACTGCAGGATGCGCCTGTGATGCTGCTCGACGAACCATTCGCCAACGTCGACACCCAGACCGCCGCCGACCTCATGCGCCTGCTCCATCAGTGGCACCAGTCCGGCCGCACCCTCATCGTCGTGCTCCACGATATCGAGCTCGTCGCCCGCGAATTCCCGCAAACCCTGCTCCTCGCCCGCGATCCCGTCGCCTGGGGGCCGACCGCCGAAACCCTGTCCGACGCCAACCGCCTGCGCGCCCGCATCCTCGCCGCACAATGGGACATGGAGACCGACCTGCTGATGGAGCCCCACAGCGCGGCCCACGTGGCTCCCGTGCGCGGCGCTCCCTTGCGGGACGCGGCAATCCCGGAGGCCCCCGTGCAGGACGCCCCCATCCAGGATGCCGCGTGATCCATCTGCTGATCGAGCCTTTCGCGCTGGGTTTCATGCGGCGGGCGTTGGCCGGTTGCCTGGCCATCGCGATCGCCGGCCCGCCGCTCGGCGTCTTCCTGGTCTTGCGCCGCATGAGCCTGATGAGCGATGTACTGCAACACGGCATCCTCCCCGGCATCGCCCTCGGCGCCCTGGTAGGCGGCCTCTCGGTCTTCGCGATGGGGATCGGCGGCGTCCTCGCCGGCCTCGCCGTCGCCCTCATCGCCGGCTTCCTCACCCGTGCCACCGGCGCCCGCGAGGACAGCCAGCTCGCCGGCGTCTATCTCCTCGCCCTCGCCTTCGGCGTCGCCCTGCTCTCTGCCCGCCGCGGCATCGACCTCACCCATCTTCTGTTCGGCAGCGTTCTTGCCGTCGACGACCTCGCCCTCACCCTGATGGCTGGCGTCGCCACCCTCGTGCTGCCCGTCCTCGCGGTCATCTGGCGGCCGCTGGTGCTGGAGAGCTTCGACCCCGACTTCCTGCGCGCCGAGGCTGGCAACGGCGGCGTCATCCACGGGGTCTTCCTCACCCTCGTCGTCCTTGTCGTGGTCGCCGGCTTCACCGCTCTCGGCACGCTGATGTCGGTCGGCCTGATGATGCTGCCCGCCATCGCCGGCCGCCACTGGGGCGAAACCCTGCCCGCCCAGGTCATCGCCGCCGTCGCCATCGCTGTCCTGTCCGCGATCTGCGGCCTCCTGCTCTCCTACCACGCCGACCTGCCCGCCGGCCCCGCCATCGTGCTGACCGCTGGCGGTTTCTGGCTCGTCGGCCTGCTCGCCGGCCCCCAGCAAAGTCTCCTGCGCCGCCTTGCGCACCGGGCTCATCCCGCCTGACACTCCCGCAAAACAGGGAGACGCTCACATGAGCAACGCCAACCACCGCTTCGTCCTCGCCGCCCGCCCCGCCGGGCTCGCCGGACCCGAACACTTCGCCGCCCAAACCCGCCCCGTCCGCGCGCCCGAAGCCGGCGAACTCCTGCTCGAAACCCTCTATCTGTCCGTCGATCCCGCCATGAGGGTCTGGATCAGCGAAAATCCCGGCTATGTTCCCCGCATCGAGCTCGGCGACACCATGCGCGGCTCCGGCATCTCCCGCGTCCTCATCAGCCGCGACAGCCGCTTCGATACCGGCGACCTCGTGCAGACCCGCGCCGGCTGGCAATCCCACCCCACCGTGCGGGCCGACGACGTCGAAGCCTTCGACCGCGCGGTCGGCACCCCGGAGGACTGGATGGGCCTCCTCGGCATGACTGGCCTGACCGCCTATTTCGGCCTGCGCGACGTGGGCGGCGTCCGCCCCGGCGAAACCGTCCTGGTCTCCGGCGCCGCCGGCGCCGTTGGCCAGGTCGTGGGCCAGATCGCCAACATCGAGCAATGCCGCGTCATCGGTCTCGCCGGCGGCCCCGAAAAATGCGCCTCCCTCACCCGGGACCATGGCTTCCACGCCGCCATCGACTACAAGGCCGAGCCCGACCTCGCCGCCGCCATCGCGCGCGCCTGCCCCGGCGGAGTCGATGTCTTCTACGACAATGTCGGTGGCCCCACGCTGGATGCCGCCATCGCCAACCTGCGCATCGGCGGCCGCGTCGTCATTTGCGGCCGCATCTCGCAAACCGCCGCGTCCGAACTTTACGGCGTCAAGAATCTCGGCCTCCTCATCGGCCGCCGCGCCCGCATCCAGGGCTTCGTCGTCACCGACTTCGCCGCCCGCTTCGCCGAGGGCCGCACCTGGCTCGCCGGCCAGCATGCTGCCGGCCGCCTCCACCAGCGGCTGCATGTGCTGGATGGCCTCGACCAGGCCCCCGTCGGCCTCGGCATGCTCTTCCGCGGCGAGAACACCGGCAAGCTGGTCGTGAAGGTCAATGGATGAAACGTTTTCGCTCTTATTGCATAGCTTGTTGATACGGCCCCAACCCAGCGGCTGCCATGATCCAGAGGTTGGGAGCAGGCGCTGTCGGGAGGGCCTCGATGGCTCTGCGCCAGCCTAGGTAGTTTGGCAGATTGGCTGTTGCGA
>CAIYSR010000187.1 GCA_903928895.1 uncultured Rhodospirillales bacterium
GGACGGGCTCGGCAGTCTGGTCCGCGACCTCGAGGCACGAAACGCCGGCTTCGAGAGGGCGGCAGCATGAGTGCCGACGGTCACACGCTGACGGTGGTCATCCCGCTCGCGGTCAAGCAGCGTGGCGGGCGGAAGACCATAATCACGCCCGGCGTGCTGGAGGTGGAATCGCGGCACGACATCACCCTGATCAAGGCGGTGGCGCGGGCATTCCGCTGGCAGCGCATGCTGGAGACAGGGCGGTTCGCGACCATCACCGAGTTGGCCGCGGCGGAGAAGATCAATGCCTCCTACGTCTCGCGGATCCTGCGGCTGACGCTTCTACCGCCAGACGCCGTGGAGGCGATCCTGGATGGGCGACAGCCGGACGTGATGACGTTGCCGGGGTTGTTGGGGGGCGGAACATAAGGCAGCGACTCACTGGTGACGCGTCCGCTGAGGCCGGTTCCGAACCGGCTGATTAAATTGCAATATCGTGCCTATCACCATATGGCACCGCTTTTCGCCGGCTCCGACCGGGCTACGCGCGTGCCATAACGATCTATACCTTCATCGTCAGCGACGCCCGCGCCTCGACCGGCCTCTACTTCGGGTTCTACAACTCCACGCGGCCGCTCTCTAGCCTTGACCGAAAGATCCCAGATCAAGCCTACTTCATCAACCAACCGCACGCAGCTGCAGCCTGACTGAGACGCGCGATCCCCTTGACCAAACCGAAACGCTGTTCAGGAAAATCAAGCCACCGCAGCCAAAGCATGACGGTGTTTGCATCTGAATAAATTTCGCCCCTATCATGAGTTAATGTGATCCGGGGAGGGTGTGCTGGTGGGCATGACACTGATCGAGCTTGTTTCGCAGGTTCAGAATGCGTCCGCCTTCCGCCGACGGCGGCGTCTGCAACCGGCCGGAGGCACAGGTGATAAATTATTCCCACCAACCTATCCCGGCGAGGGGCGCGACAGCCCGCCACGACACGTCTTCGAGCGCCGGATTATCAACGGTCAGCAAAACTGGTGCGTGCTGATTGACAGCGTGCAGTCACAAGCCAACCGCCTTGAGGAAGCCCTGCTGCGGGCTGCTGAGGAAGCGCGGATCGAATTGCCGCGACTCATGGTCGATTTCGCGCCCAGTGGTCTGAATACCATCGGCACGATCAGTTCTCTCGAAGCGCCACACCGCGTGTTTGACGCCATTCTGCGCGACAGCCAGATGGATGGAGTCGCATTGTCGAAGTCCAAACTTGGTGAAGCGCTGCGTCGTGCAACGCTTCGGGATGCGACCGCAATCTTGGAAGCTTCGCCCAGCGCCCTGTTGTTTGGGGCATGGAATTCGACCGGCGAGGGAGGTGGCGTGGGTGCTAAATTCACCCGAGCTATCGTCTCGGAGATTATCGGCGTGGATGTTCCTGTCAAAGAAATGGCGCCCGACAGACGCACGGGCGAGATTGAGGTCCGGACTGCCGGACGGCGAACTGGAAGCCGCATCGACCCACTTGGAGTTCTGAGAAGTGTGGAGGTATTCAAAGGCGGCTCTGGCTGGGATATCACTGCGACAGCGGCTGGAAAGGGTGCAAAGCCAGTCCGTCCCTCCGAGGTCAATCATGGCAATATTGTACCGTCCGTGACATCTCTTGGCGTCACTTGTGCCTATGCTGAGCAAACCGCCGTCATCACCCTAGCTGGACTTCGTCGTTTACGTTTTGGTGGTGCACCCGCGCGCGATAGCGCTGCACGGGCAATGATCGCGGCCCTCGGCCTAGTCGCCCTGGTAGAGCAGGACATGCAGGGCTACGCGCTGCGCTCACGCTGCGACCTCGTCTGTGACGGCCCATCGCCGCTCGAAGTGGTCGCCTTTGACGGAACGGTAACTACAATCGTGCTGACGCGCGACGACGTGGTGGCCCTTTACCGCGAGGCAGTCGCCGCCGCACGCGCGGTCGGCTTCAACCTAGACGCCACCCCCGTGCGCCTTCTGCCGCAGGAAAAGCTGATCCATATTGTGCGAGAGAGCATGAACAAGGCCCTGGCCGATGAGGCCGAGGACGATGATGCTGGCGGTTGAAATCGAATACCTCACCGGGGTCGCGCGCGCTGCCAATGATCGCGGCGACGCGCCTGATTGGCCGCCTCAGCCGGACCGGCTGTATTCGGCCCTAGTCGCTACCTGGGCCGCTCGTGGTGCGCGACCGGACGAGCGGGCGGCCTTAGAGTGGCTTGAACGCGCCGAACCGCCTGTCATCGAGGCATCGTTGGCGTACTGGCGCAGCGGATTGAAGGTTTATGTGCCGCCGAACGACGATAATGCGAATGCTATAACAATCCTCCCGGTGCGTCGCCGTCGGCAGGAGCGCCGCTTTCCGGCCTGTGTGCCGCACGATCCAGTTGTACGCTGGTTCTGGGCGGAGGAGCCGAGCGCGGCTGATTTCAACGCCCTCGATGCGTTGGCGCGGGATACTTCCTATCTTGGTCATTCATCCTCGCTCGTCCGCTGCACGGTACGAAGAGTGACCGAACCGGGATTAGGAGAGCGTGCGCGACTTGTCCCCTATCGGGGTCGCCTCGCCGAATTGGAGCGCGCCTTCGCATCCGGGCAGCGGCCCGCGCCCGGGGGCAGCCTCATGCCAGTACAAACTGTTACTCCGACGGCCTCCACCAGTATCTTCGGTGCCGACTGGATCGTATTTGCCGATGCCGGCGGCTGGCAACCGGATGCGGTCGGTGCAGCCCTCTGGACGAAGACGCTACTGAAGGTTGTGCAATCCGGATACAAGCCGAACGCTGCACCCGGCTGGGTCTCTGGACATGCGGCGGATGGCACTCCTCTGGCGACGCCGCACTTAGCCGCACTGCCAATGCTGGATGCCGGTTGGACGTGGTCTCAGGGGCGGCTGATGGGGATTGCGCTGGTCCTGCCGCGTGCGCTCGAAGCTAGTGACTTCGAGGTCGAGGAGGCCGGGTTCTTCCAGGCCCTTTCACGGGTCAACCAAGCCGGCACGGAGGGCCTGGAACTTGAACTCCGCTTGCCGGGCGGCAAAGCTTGGCGCGTCCGGCGCGAAGCACTTCCCGAGGCGAAGTCCCTGCGTCCCGATCGCTATGTGGCCACAGCACGGATATGGGGCAGCGTCACGCCGGTCGCACTCGATCGGCATCCAAAAGCCCTCGGCGACGCGGAGGCTTCGATCTCCGCTGCATGTGAACGCATAGGCCTTCCGAAGCCACTTCGCGTTGTGACTTCTAAGAATCCCGCGATCCGCGGTGCGCCATCCGCAGGACCGAGCTCCGGAGCACCGGATTGGACGGGTTGGCGCCTCCCCGTACCACTCGATGGCCGGCGCCTGACCCATGCGGTGATCGAGTTCGCTACGCCTGTTTCGGGGCCGCTTCTGCTGGGCGCGGGTCGCTTCGTCGGACTCGGTCTGTGTCTGCCGTTACCTGAAGCCGCGCCTGCATGAGCCTGCCACCGCTCCTAGCGACCGATTTTCCCGCCATTTTCGAGGCGATCCACGGTGTGGCGCCTTTTCCCTGGCAGCGCCGCTTGGTGAATCACCTCGCAGCCGGCGGTGAATGGCCTGATGCGCTCGACCTGCCGACCGCATCTGGGAAGACGGCGACGATCGACGCAGCGGTATTTCATCTTGCTTTACAAGCCGACCGCGGCGCGGGCCGGCGAGCGCCGCTGCGCATTGCCTTTGTAGTGGATCGCCGGATCATCGTCGATGCTGCCGCCGAGCGAGCAGAAAAAATCGCGCGCGCTCTATTCGCCGCGTCGGGCGACACGCCGCTCGCGCGGATGGCGGGGCGGCTGCGTCATATTGCTGGGCAAGGCGCCCGCCCGCTGATGGTCGCCCGCTTGCGCGGCGGATTGCCGCGCGAGGAGGATTGGGCTTCGTCGCCGGGTCAGCCAACAGTTCTCTGCTCGACGATCGACCAAGTAGGATCGCGCCTGCTATTCCGCGGTTACGGCATCTCCGATAGCATGAAGCCTGTCCACGCCGGGCTACTAGGTGCCGACTGCCTCTTTCTACTTGACGAAGCGCACCTTGCTGCTCCGTTTGCGCAGACCCTGCGCCAGATCGCCAGCTATCGTGCGCCGCCCTGGTGTGTATTGCCGCCTTCCCCCTGGGGCTTCGTCACTCTCTCCGCGACACAAGCTGCCAACGGTTCGCGTTTCGAACTTGAGCCGGAGGATCGCGATCATCCTGTCCTGAAGGCACGGCTCGGCGCGCCGAAGCCTGCGGTATTACGCTTTGTATCCGCCCAGGCTGGGACGTTGGAGCATGCGACGGCCTTCGCCAATGCCGCTCGAGAGCTGCTGAAACCCGAGGCGCCGCACAACATCGCCGTGGTGGTCAATCGCGTGTCGCTCGCGCGGGCGGTGTTCGATGCGTTGAGCGGTTCGGACGCTGATCTCCTGTTGCTCACCGGGCGTATCCGGGGGAATGATCGGGATGCGTTGTTGGAGAAATATGGGCCGCGTCTTGAGTTGGGCGCCCCGCGGGAAAGACGTTCCATCATCATCGTGGCCACCCAGACCATCGAGGCGGGTGCCGATTTTGATTTTGACGTCATGGTGACGCAGGCGGCTCCCCTCGATTCGCTCCGCCAGCGCTTTGGCCGCCTGAACCGAGGCGGGCGCCAGATCGGGGCTAACGCGATGATCATCGCAGCAAAGAACGAGGTCGCTGCCAGAGCGAATGATCCGGTCTACGGGGATCGGACGAAGATGACCTGGGACTGGCTTTCCGCGCAGGCGGGCAAGCCTGCGAAGAGCACCGAGGCAAGCATCGATTTCGGTATTGACGCCCTGGCGCGGCGCTTGGCGGCAAAGCCCGACGAGGTAGCAGGCCTCTCTGCCCGTACGCCACAGGCGCCGATCCTGCGCCCTACGGACGTTCTATTGCTTACCTGGACCGCACCGATCCCGGCAGTGGACCCGGCGATTGCAGCCTTCCTGCACGGGCCGCAGGCCGGTTCGGCAGATGTCTCGATCGTCTGGCGCGCGGATGTAACCGAGGACCAACTGGAACGGGCGGTATCCTGGGTGGAACTGGCACCACCGCATGCTGGGGAGACGCTGGCAGTACCGCTCTGGGCGGCACGGGCATGGCTCGGCCGTGACGTGAAAGCGGCGGGCGAGACTTCCGACCTTGAAGGCGCTCCCGACGATGCGCGGCCCGAGGATGCCGGAAGGCCGCGGCAGGCCTTGCGCTGGGCCGGTGCCGATTCCCCGTATACCGGGGTAATTACGCCAACCGCGCTGCGGCCGGGCGATGTGATCGTCGTGCCGTCGAGCTATGGCGGCTGCGATTCCTTTGGCTGGAATCCCGCCTCGGACGCCGCCGTGAGCGATCTCGGCGATCAGCGCAATGCCAGTCGCCGTATCATCCGCCGCCTTCATCCTGCTTTCCCCAACTGGCCTGACGTGGCGACGATCCTCGCCCCCGAGTCCGATCTGAATGAACGCGGATGCCTCGACGCATTGGTCGCCGCCCAAGTGATTACAGAGACAACTGGCTGGCGCGTTCTCCGACCAGAGGCTTATCCAGGCGCGATTCTCTTGGGGCCACAGCGCGATCCCATGGCAGCGGCCACAGAGGATGATGCGACCGGTTCTGTCGCCGCACACTCCGTCACGCTTGCCGCGCACAGTGCGGCGGTGGTGGCAATGGCGGAGGCTTTCGCCACCGCCGCCGGGCTACCCGCCGAGCGCGTCGCCGATTTGGCCCTAGCGGCATCGCTGCACGATTTGGGCAAAGAGGATCGACGCTTCCAGATCATGCTGTTCGGCGGTGATCGGTTGCTGGCAGGTATGCAGGCCGGCCAACCGCTTGCCAAATCGGGTCGGGAAGTCACGCGCGAGGCGGCAGCCTTCGCCCGGCGCAAATCCGGCTTGCCCGACCGCTGGAGACATGAGGCGCAGTCGGTGACGCGAGCCATCGCAGATGCACGGCTCGCCCATGTGCATGATCCCGAATTGGTCCTTTGGCTCGTCGGCACCCATCACGGCCACGGGCGCCCACTGTTCCCGCATGATGACCCGCGCGAGCACCCTGATACGCCAGGCCCCCAGCGGCTGGATTTCCAATTCGAGGGCCAGGACTGGCCGCAAATCTTTGAATCCCTCAAAGCCCGCTACGGACCCTGGGAGCTGGCGCGGATGGAGGCGGTCCTGCGGCTCGCTGACCACCGGGCTTCCGCGGACGCAAAGTCATGAGCGCGACGACGACCCATCGCCTGGAGGGATTGGAGCCGGACAACCTGCTGGCCTTCCTAGCCTTGTTGGGCTTGTTACGCGCGCTGGACGTCGTCGGATGGCGCCCGCGCGCGCATTGGACTGGCATGCCGCTTCGGCCAGTACTGACCCTGCGGAGCGCGGCAACGGCAGCACAGGTGGCCGAGAAGGCAGCTGAAGGGTGCGCTACGCTAGCCTCGGATCACAATTTCGATGGGGAGAAGGACCTTACCTTTGATGCCGCGCGGGCAAGGTCGCTGCTGGAGGAAGCCAACAAGCCAGAAGCCGGAGCCAGAATGGCGTTGTTTGGCAGCCTATTCAGTGATGCGGCGCTGAAGGACGATGGCAGAATTCTAGCTGCCCCGCTTTGCGCGATGTTCGGCCAGGGTCATCAACACTTCCTGACCCGGCTGACAGACGTGCCTCGTGGCGTTCTCCCCAAGACGATGGCAAAGCGCCGCCCGCTGCCCGACCTGAATGCGCCGAGTTATCTCATAGCCGCATTGTTTGAACCCTGGGTGCGGACTGACGAGACCGATGGCTTCCGCTGGGACCCGGCCGAAGACCGCCGGTACGCCATGCGCTTCAAAAACCCATCCGGGGATGCTGGACGCACCGTCCACGGCGCGAACCGACTCGCCAGCCTGGGCATCGCCGCACTGCCTGGGGCAGCGGTAGAACGACGCCGAGGGATACGCTTCCTGACGCTTGGTGCGGAGCCCGGACCTGACGGCTCGATGGCAATGAATTGGCCTATCTGGAGTTGCGCGGCATCGCTCGCTGCGATCCAGGCCTTGCTGGGCCACCCGCAGCTTGTTTCCGGCGATGTCACCGGAATGCGCCACCTCGGTGTCGTGGAACGCCGCCGAGCCCGTCGAATTGCCAACGGGAAGTTCATGAACTTCACTCGGGCAGAGGTCGTGTGATGTCGGGTCCGCGCCTGAATGAGCGCCGGCGCCATCGGGCCGCCGCGGCTCCGGTCGCACCGTCGATGCTGACCGAACGGTTCATCGATCGAGACGCTCCTTCGACGCAGCGCGCATCGTGATCTCGACGAGGCCCACCGATGAGTTCGATCCGGTGAGCCCCAGCAGCGACGCGGCCGACCCTGCAACAGCTTTGGCAGCGCGGAGCCTCTATCGTCCCGAAGCTCGTACCGCAACAGAAGACGAAGTGCGCCAGCCCGAGCTCGCCCTCGCCTATCCGCTCGCCGCCGGTGCCGAGGTTCCCCTCTTGCCTGCCCGTATGATTAACGAGTTCGTCTACTGCCCGCGCCTCGCCTATCTCGAATGGGTGCAGGGCGAATGGGCCGACAGTGCCGATACCGCCGAGGGCCGCTTCGCCCACCGCCGCACCGACGATACCCGCGGTGCGATGCCGGAACCCGAGGCCATCGACGAGTCCGCGACCATCCACGCCCGCTCCATCACGCTCGCCTCCGAGACGCTGGGCGTGATCGCAAAGCTCGATCTGGTGGAGGGCGACGATGGTGAGATTCGGCCGGTCGATACCAAGCGCGGCCGGCGCCCGCACGTCGAGCGCTCCGCATATATGCCGGAGCGCGTGCAGGTCGGGCTCCAAATCCTGCTGCTCCGCGAGCACGGATATAACTGCACCGAAGGAATCCTCTATTTCGCTGAAAGCCGCGAGCGCGTTCTCGTCGCCCTCGACGACGATCTGCATGCCGAGGTGCTCAAGGCCGTGCACGGCATGCGTCTCATGGCGGCCTCAAGCCATATCCCGCCGCCGTTGGAGGACAGCCCAAAGTGTCCGCGTTGTTCCCTCATCGGAATTTGCCTGCCTGACGAAGTGTCTTGGCTGCGAACCGGCCGTATCGAGCCCCGACCCCTGGCGGTCAGCAATGTCGAGGCGCTGCCCATGGTGGTGCAGGAACACCGCGCCCGTATCAGCAAGGACGGCGACACACTGGAGGTTTCGGTCGAAGGCGCAAAGGTCGCGACAGGACGGCTGGCTGAGGTGTCACAACTGGTCGTCTATGGCAACGCCAGCATCACGACGCCGGCGCTGCACGAATTGATGCGCCGCGAAATTCCGGTGAGCTGGCACAGCTACGGTGGCTGGTTTCTCGGCCACACGGTCGGTCTTGGCCATCGCAACGTCGAGGTTCGCGCCCACCAATGGCGGCAGAGCTTTGACGATGGGTTCTGCCTTCGCTTGGCGCGGGGTCTGGTGGCTGCCAAAATCCGCAATGCACGAACTTTGCTGCGGCGAAACTGGCGGGGCGAAACCCCACCGGACGCGCTCCTGGCGGCACTCAACCGCGATCGCGAGGAAGCGGAGTCCGCCCACGACCAAGCAGTTCTGCTCGGCATCGAAGGAATGGCCGCGCGGCGCTACTTTGAAGGGTTTGCTGCCTGCATCGCGCCCGGCATGCTGGGCGAAGGCCACTTCGAGTGGCAGGGACGCAACCGCCGCCCGCCGACCGACCTCGTCAATGCCTTGCTGTCGTTTACCTACGCGATGTTGACGCGGGCCTGGACGGTCCAGATTTCCGCTGTCGGGCTGGATGCTTACCGTGGCTTCTATCATCAACCGCGCTACGGCCGGCCAGCACTCGCGCTGGACATGATGGAGCCCTTCCGCCCCCTGGTCGCCGACAGCGCGGTTCTGCTGGCCATCAACAATGGCGAGGTCGGGCCGGTCGATGTCGTGCAGCGTGCCGGCGCCGTCGCGCTGACACCCGCCGGGAGGCGCGCTATCATTGCGACCTTCGAGCGCCGGCTGGATCAGGAGATCACCCATCCGCTGTTCGGCTATCGCGTTGCCTATCGGCGCCTGTTTGAGGTGCAGGCTAGGCTGCTCGGGCGCTTCCTGGCCGGCGAGATTCCAGACTTGCCCCACGTCACCCCCCGGTAGAACCGGCCATGCGGGGCGGTGACCATCTGTGGATCGTGACCTATGATGTGGCGGACCAGAAGCGCTGGCGGCGCGTCTTCCGTATCATGAAAGGCCGAGGCGAATGGCTCCAGTTGTCGGTATTTCAATGCCGGCTCTCGCGCCGTGGTATGGTGGAGTTGCGCGCCGCTCTGGCGGATATCGTCAACCATAACCAGGACCATGTGCTCTTCCTTGATCTCGGCCACGCCGATGAGGTCAAGCCGAGGGTTTCAAGCTTGGGACGACGCTTCGATCCGGTGGAACGACGATCGATAATTGTGTGATGACGCGCCGCCGACGACGGTCCATGCTGCCGACAGGTCGCGAGCGCTGAAATGATGTGCAAAACTGCGGCAGCGCTCGCAATGGTTCTTTGATGATGTGAATCAGAGACTTACGGTGATACTGAACACTGTACGAGCCATCTCGGGCTTACCTGCCTATCGCATGTCAAGCAGCGCTCGCAAATGCCGTTGCAAGGCACTGGTTATTCAGGCGAAAAAGCAGTCCCCGGTCACCCTGGCGGATACGCCGGGGCCTCATTGAAGCAGTGACGTGGTTATGCCATCGATCGACAGGAAATGGTCGTCACCCTGGCGGATACGCCGGGGCCTCATTGAAGCACAGGCAAGGGGATAAAACACCCGATGTGATCCTGTGGCGGTCACCCTGGCGGATACGCCGGGGCCTCATTGAAGCAGGTAGTTGGTTAATCAGGTAGCAACACCTAACTAGGTCACCCTGGCGGATACGCCGGGGCCTCATTGAAGCAC
>CAIYSR010000188.1 GCA_903928895.1 uncultured Rhodospirillales bacterium
CGTCGGTGACTTCCCCAACCTGGTCGCCCTCTCCGAGAATGGCGAGATCCAGGCCGGCACCATGTCCGAGAGCCAGGAACTGGTGGCGCTCACCACCTTCGCCCGGCGCATCCGGGTCACCCGGCAGATGCTGGTCAATGACGATCTCGGCGCCTTCACCGACTTCGCCGCCATGATCGGCCGCCGCGTCGCCGACTTCGAAAACGTCACCGCCTACAGCCTGCTCAACGGCGCCAGTGGCGCGGGCCCGACGTTGACCACCGGCAGCACCACCGTGTTTGCCACCGGTGCCGCCCGGGCCAACCAGGCCTCGGCCGGTACCGCGCTCGACATCACCAACCTGGCGTCGGGCCGTGCCGCGATCATGAAGCAGAAGACGCTGGATGGTCTGCCGATCTCGATCGGCTCCAGAATGACCCTGGTGGTCGGGCCGAACCTCGAGCTCTCCGCCCGCCAGCTCACCGTCAACGTCGCGGCAACGCAGACCGGCAACGCCAACATCTACGCCGGCTTTGTCCAGCCGCTGGTCGAGCCGCTGATCCCGTCCAACCGCTGGTATCTGTTCTCCGATCCGATGGCGGCGCCTGTCTATGTCTACGGCTACCTCAATGGCGCCGAGGGACCGCAGGTCACCACCGGCCCCGTCTCGGGCGTCGATGGCGTCGAGGTCTCCGTCATCTTCGACTTCGGGGTCGGCGCCATCGACTGGCGCGGCGCCTGGTTCAACCCGGGCACCTGATCCCTCCTGATCCACCTCATCATCGCCATCACAGCGGGGGCGCCCCCGGGCGCCCTTGCTGATTCCAAGGGGATTTCTCCACCATGAAGAATTTCGTCCAGCCCGGCGACAGCATCAACGTGACCGCGCCCTACGCGGTCAGTTCCGGCCAGGGTGTCCTGGTCGGCGGTCTGTTCGGCGTCGCGGCCATCGACGCCGCCATCAGCGCCACCCTGGAAATCCAGACCGAAGGCGTGTTCGACCTCACCAAGGAACCGGCCCTCGCCATCGCCCAGGGCGCTCGCGTGTTCTGGGACAACACCAACCGCCGCGTCACCACCACCTCGAACGGCAACTTCCCGATCGGGGCGGCGACCGTCGCGGTAGCGACCTCGGACACCAATGTCCGCATCTGGATCGACGGTCAGGCCGCCCTGACGCCCGGCTCCATCGCCGCCCGTGTGGTCTCGCTGGTGCCCACCGCCGCGGCCAGCACCGATCTGACCGTGACCGTCCCGGCCGGGCATCTGCTGCGCATCTCCGAACGCACCACTGTGGCATATACCGGGACCACCGTCACCGTGCAGGTCGGCACCACCGCCGGCGGCGTCGATGTCGTCGCGGCCACCGACATAAAGGCGATCGCCTCGCGGGCGTTGACCCTGGTCGATGCCAGCACCGCGGCCTTCACCCCGCTGCCGGCTGGCACGCTCTACGTCCGCATCGCCCAGACCGGCCAGACCGGTGTCGGCGCCGGGCAGCTGATCTTCGAACTGCTGCCGACGGTCTGACCGCAATGGACCCGTTCAACACCGCCATCGACGGCGTCATCGGCCGGGAGGGGCGCTACAGCAACGACCCGGCCGACCGCGGCGGCGAGACCATGTGGGGCATCACTACGGCCACGGCGCGCACCGGGGGCTACACCGGGCCGATGGCGGAGATGCCGCGGGACACCGCGGTGGCGATCTACCGGCAGCGCTATTGGGTCGGACCGGGGCTCGACCGGTTGGCGACGATCGATCAGGCGCTGGCGGTCCGTTTGCTCGATATCGGCGTCAACATGGGCCCGCCGGTCGGGATTGGCTTCCTGCAACGGGCGTTGAACGCGCTCAACCGCGGGGGCGCCGACTATCCCGACATCGCCGCGGACGGCGTGCTCGGTTCTGCCACGCTTGGGGCGGTGCAGGCGTTGCTCGCCCGGCGTGGCGATGATGGCCGCCGCGTATTGCTCGGCATGATCACGGCGCAGCAGTCAGTCCACTACCTCGAAATCGCCGAGCGCAATCCGACCCAGGAGGCGTTCGAGTTCGGCTGGCAGCTCAACCGCGCCCTCGGTGCCGGCCTTCCGTCCTGATCACAGGAGTTCCCCATGCTCGCAGCTCTGTTGCCGGCGCTCGTCCCGATCCTGGGCGATGCCATCCGCCGCCTGTTCCCCGATCCCGCCGAGGCGGCAAAGGCGCAGGCGGAACTCAACAACGCCCTGATGGCGAACGCCGCCAAGATCGAGGAGGCGGCGGCCAGCATCATCGCCGACGAGGCCAAGTCCGAGCACTGGCTGGCATCGTCCTGGCGCCCGATGGTGATGCTCACCTTCACCGCCCTGATCGTCGCCCGCTGGCTCGGCTATTCTGCCCCGGGGATCTCCGAGGCCGAGGTGCTGAAGCTGTGGGACATCGTTCAGCTTGGCCTGGGCGGCTACGTCATCGGCCGCAGCGCCGAAAAGATCGTGCCGCAGATCGCCGAAATGGTGGCCAAGCGATGAACGCCTTCGCCGCCATGCTCGATGTGTTGCATGCCGATCCCAATATCGGTGTCGATGCCGTCTACACGCGGGCGCCAGCCGCGGGCATCGCCCTGCGGGCCAGCCTGTCGCATCCGTCCGACCAGTTGCCCGGCCTCGGGGCGGTTGGCGTGCGCGCCGGCTCGATCACCGCAGACGTGCTGGCGTCGCAGTTGGGCGGGCTGGTCCCGAAACGCACTGACACCCTTACGATCGGCGCTACCACCTACCGGGTCGAGGACGTCGAGCGTGATCCGCTCGGTCTCACCTTCCGCCTGACAGTCGCGCCATGACCAGCCCGGTCACCGAGGCGGCGATGGCCGCCGTCACTGCGCGTCTGGTGGCGATGGTGCCAACCGCCATCGTCGAACGCGCGCGCAGAGCCCCAGTTGATATCGAGAGCGAGACCCTGCCCCGACTGGTGCTGCACGTCGACAATCTCGACGCGGACGCCGGCGCCGAACCGGGCGCAACCCACTATCGCATCGGCCTCACCGTGGTCGGCACCGCGATCGGCACCAGCGATCTCGATGCCCAGCAGGCAATCATTTCACTGCACGCATCGGTCGTCGCGGCGCTCGCCGGTTGGACACCCAGCACCGCCGGCCTCGGCGATGTCGCGGAACTCGGCGCCGATTTCCTGCTTCACGACGTCGACCAATCCGCCACGCCGGCCGGCGAGTTCGCCGCCCGCTTCGAGTTGCTCGCCGTCGCCCCGACCGGCTCCCCCTACCTCTGATCGGAGATCGCCATGACTTTGTCCCTCGTCCGCATGCGGTTTTCGGCCGCCGCGGCCAAGATCGAGACCACGCCCGGCACCGATGCCATCGCCGGCACACCTGCCAGTACCGACTGGATCGCTGGCGACTTCCAGGTCGACTTCAACCCGCAGGTGATCGACAACCCCGAACTCACCGGCACCCTCGACAAGGCCCCGTCCATCGTCGGTGGGCTGCGGCCGCAGATCAAAATGCGGGTGCCGTTGCGCGGCGTCGGCACCGCCGGAACCGCCCCCGACTTCGGCAAGCTGCTGCGCTGCTGCACCATGATCGAGACTACCACCGCGGCCGCGGTCGGTGCTCCCACGGCGGCAACCGCCGGCACCACCAGCACCATCACGCTCGGCGTCCCGTTCGGCACCACCGCCCAGCAGTATCGCGGCATGCCGTTGCTGCTATCCGGCGATCGCACGGTCACCACCGGCATCGCCGACTACACCTCCGGCAAGGTCGCGACTGTCGGCGAAACCATGGCGACCTCCATGACCGTTTCCACGCTGGCCCAGGTTCCGATCAATGTCCTCTACGGCCCGACGTCGGACGAGAGCCAGTACAAGACCTGCACCATCTATTTCTATGCCGATGGGCTGCAATGGACCTTCACCGGCTGCCAGGGCACTTGGTCGCTGGAACTGACCTCGGGCGGCATCGGCTACCTCAACTTCGAGATGCAGGGCCAGATGGGCATTCATGGCACCGCCGCCATGCCGTCCGGCTGGAACACCGGCATCCGCCAGACCCCGCCGCGCTGGGTGGCCGGGCGCGCCCAGTTGAACGGCGCGCTGGCCCGCTGCCGCCGGCTGATGCTGGAGGCCGGGATCCAAACGGTGCTGCCAGACAACCCTGAGGCGGCACAGGGCTATGACCCCGCGGTGCCGATCATCCGCGACAGCAAAGGTACCATCGACCCGCTGATGGACACCACCAGCCAGGTCGCCCTCTACAACGCCTTCCTCGCCGGCTCCGCCATGAAGCTGATGGCCATCGTCGGTGCCGTCGCCGGCAATCGCTTCCTGGTGGTGGCGCCGGCAGCCAAAGCCATCGGCTTCCGGCCGAGCGATCGCGACAATCTCGGGCAGAACGAGATCACGTTCCAACTCGATGGCGCCGATAGCGACCTCTTCCTCGCTTCCTTCTGATCTGACGCGCAACGCAGCGGCGACGTCCCCTTCATCCCCCGGAGACCAATCATGACCGACCCCGTGTTCTCGCGTCGCGAAGCCGTGACCTTCATCCCGGACGGCTCGCCACGCACGTATAATATAGTACCGCTCACCTTCCGGGAGCGGCAGGCCTTCCGCGCCGAACTCGCGCGCGAGGGCGGGCTCTATCCCCCGCGGATGCAGCTCATCGCCGCCCTGCGCGGCGCGGTGCAGGAGATCGCCCCTGACAACGCGCCGGCCTTGCTCACCGATATCGATGCCGCCGAAGCGACGCCCGACGACGTTGGCGCCCAGACCCGCCTGGCCTCGATCGAAGCCATCGCCGCCGAGGTGCCGATCTATGCTGCGCTGCTGGCGGCGCGCGAGCGCTATCTCGGCACACTGCCCTGGGTCGCCGCCCGCCATGCCCTGCGCGGCTGGGACGGCCCCAGCCTACCGCCGTTCCGCCGCGAGCGCGGCAGCGTCCCGGCCGACCTGCTCGATAGCCTGCCAGACGCGGAGATCGAGGCCATCGGCTGGAAAGCCAGCGCGTTGATGCAGCCGAATGCGAGTGCGGAGGGAAACTCCGTGGCGCCCTCGCCGTCGCCCGAGACCCCGGCGCCTACGACGGAGGGCTGACGCCCGACGACGGCGGCAAGTGGCTGGTAGCGGGACAGCCCGTCGCCGAAAACCCGCGACTGACCATTCCTCCGCCCTGGCACGACTTTATCCGCCTCTGGGCCGCCTGCAGGGCCGGCATGGGCGGCCTGGCCCATTGGCCCGATCAGGGAGGCGTTGGTGATCAGGCGGCCTGGATTGTCGATGCGTTCGCCATGCTCGCCTCGTTCGATGCCACCATGGACAGTGACCAGCGCCGGCAGAGGGGTGTTCAATGACTCTGTATTGGCGCGCTGAGCTCGCTCGCGGGCCGCTCTGGTCGGGCGGCAGACCGAGGTGCGGCGGCGACTGGCGCCTTGCGCCGCAAGGTCACCACCACCTATGCCGATCTGCAGTCCGTATTCCCGGATACTCCAACTGTTGTTGATGTGTTCAATTTACGATCACCTATGCTCCCCGCAGAAGGCGCCCGATGGGGCGGGCCAGCTTGAGTGATTCGAGCATCTGCTGTACCCATGGTGAAAATTGTACCGCGATGCGGAACACGGGAGCGAACCATGACGGTGGTCACAGCCGGACTCAACCGGCGCACCTTGCTGCAAGCGGCCGCCGCCTCCACTCTTTCGTTGCCCGCGATTGGCCAGGATATGCGAGCGCGCACCTTGCGGATGATTCCATCTGCAAACCTGTCCTTCATAGATCCGACTATCAGCACCGCAGGAGTGACACTCAGCCACGGGTTCGCGGTGTTCGATTGCCTCTATGGCGTCGACGCAAAGAACCAGCCCAAGCCGCAGATGGTTGAAGGCCACACTGTCTCAGATGACAGCAAAATCTGGACATTCACGCTGCGCCCCGGGCTGAAATTCCATGATGGTGAACCGGTGCGAGGGCGGGACTGTATCGCCAGCATCAAGCGCTGGTCCGCACGGGACAGTTTTGGTCAGGCATTGGCGACGTTCACGGACCGCATGGATTCGCCGGACGACCGGACATTCCGGATCATTCTCAAGCGGCCGATGGGAGTTGTGCTCGACGCACTCGCCCATTCTGGGCCCATCCCACTGTTCATTTTGCCGGAACGGCTGGCGGTGACCGATCCGTTCAAGCAGGTCACGGAGATGGTGGGATCGGGCCCCTACAAGTTCCTAGCGAGCGAGTTCGTTTCTGGCAGCCGCATTACCTACGAGCGCAACGAAGCCTACGTGCCCCGTGGTGAACCTGCAGATTGGACATCTGGCGGCAAGCGGGCCTATTTCGACCGGGTTGAGTGGACCGTAATCCAAGATCAAGCGACGGCGGCATCGGCGTTGGCCAAGGGCGAGGTGGATTGGTACGAGCTCGCGCTGCTCGACCTGGTGCCGCAGTTGCGAAAAAATCCTAACGTAATCGTGCGCAACCGGAGTCTTCACGGCTACGGTTCGGTGGCACGCTTCAACTTTCTACACCCGCCGTTCAACAACGTAGCGATCCGCCGGATCGTGCGTGATGCTGTCAATCAGGTTGACTACATGCGCGCAATTCATGGCGACGACGAGGAGGGCTTCGCCGAGTGCTATGCGATGTTCCTGTGCGGGCTACCTGGTGTGACAGAATATGGCGCGGCGACAATGAAGGGGCCGAAGGACTTCAATAAGCTGCGCGCGGATCTGAAGGCGGCGGGCTACAACGGCGAAAAAGTGGTGATCATTAATCCCACGGATTACAGTTTCATTTCTAGCCAGGGTCATATATCGGCGGATTTGCTGACCAGGATCGGCTTTAATGTCGATTTGCTCGACACGGATTTTGGCACAATGCTGCAACGGCGCAATTCCAAGGCAGCGCCTGACAAAGGCGGTTGGAGTATGTTCCATACCAGTGCCGCGGCTCTGACGCTCGCAAATCCAGCAGAGAACTACTACACGCGTGGCCCTGCAGATGGAGGCTGGGCAGGTTGGTATGTCAGCCCGGAGGCTGAGAAGCACGCCGAGGCTTGGATGTCCGCGACAGATCCAGTGGCACGGCATGCGGCCTTTGATGCCGCCCAGCGCACCGCGATGGATGAGGTTGCAACTGTGCCGCTCGGGTTCTGGCGTCCCAAAACCGCCTTCCGCAAAGACATCACCAACACCTTGCCGTGCGACTACGGGCTGCTCTGGAATGTCCGCCGCGCTTAGAACCAGCCCAAGGAGGCTACGATGGTCGATGTACCAATTGCCGGAACTGTCGCATCAGGTTTCGAGGGCGTGCGCGACGCGTTCTCCGCCAACTTCCGGCGTTCGGGTGAAGATCGTGAAATCGGCGCTGCGCTGTCGGTCTATGTCCGTGGACATTGCGTCGTTGACCTTTGGGGCGGTTACAGCGATGCGGCCGAAACCAAACCCTGGTCACGCGACACCCTGATCAACGTCTATTCGGCCAGCAAGGGAGTGGTTTCGATCGCAGTGGCGATGCTGGTTGATCAAGGAAGACTCAGTTACGACGACAAGGTGTCCAAGCACTGGCCGGAGTTTGCGGCAGGGGGCAAGGCAGATGTATCGGTTGGGCAACTGATGTCGCATCAGGCCGGGCTCAACGGTTTTGACGAGACGGTCGTCATCGAAGACCTGTTCGACTGGACGCTTTCCACCCGTCGTCTTGCTGCACAAACGCCTGCGTGGGCACCAGGGAGTGCCACCTCCTACCACGCCATCACCCACGGGTTCCTTGCCGGTGAAGTCGTGCGTCGCGTGACCGGGCAGGATGTGGGCGGCTTCATCCGTGATGCGCTTACCAGACCCCTTGGGGCAGATTTCCACATCGGCCTGCCTCTCGCACATGACTGGCGAGTCGGCGAGATCATCCCGCCCGACCCCTCGACACCAGCGCCCGTCCGTACGGCGGAGCTATCGCCGATTGCAGCCCGTGCGATGGACAATCCCCGGCGCGACGCCACCGTCCCCAACCGGCGCGAATGGCGGGCAGCCCAGATTCCAGCTGCCAATGGCCAATCCACGGCCCATGGGCTTGGGCGGATTTATGCGGCGATCGCCAATGGTGGACGGCTTGATGGCTCGACCATCATTTCTCCTGCCGGGATTGAGCAGTTGCGGACGGTGCGCCATCCCGGCCCAGACATGATGCTCGGCCCCAGGCGATGGGCGGCAGGGGTGGCGCTCAACGCCATCCCAAATTTCGGTCCGCACCCGGGGACGTTCGGGCATTCAGGCTTGGGTGGCGCCTATGGATGTGCCGATGTCGAACGCGGCGTGGCGATCGGTTACGTTATGAACCGGCTAGGCGGGAGCCTGATTGGCAATCCGCGCAGTGCCAGTTTGGCCGCGGCAGTGTTCTCTGCAGTCGATGGTGATTAGTGGAGCGCTTCGCCAAACGTCCCAGTGGTCAAGCAGAAGCGGCTTTTTGACAGCTTGGTCCGGGGGGTGACGCCCCAATCAGGCTGTCAGCCTTGCCCGGCCCCCGTCCAATTTCAGGGCGTCACGCAGGATCGCGTTGATACGCGACTGCCATCCCGGGCCACTGGCACGCAGCACAGCCAGCACATCCGGATCGAGCCTGACATTGATCTGTTCCTTGGTCGTCACAGCCTTCGGGCGCCCGCGGCCGCGACGTACGAACGCGTCGCCCTTGAATACCTCGGCATCGGCGAAGAACGCGTCCGTCAACTCGGGCGCGTCATCCGGGTCCGACCAGCTAGCCGAGGAAACGTTTTTCTTCTGCGGCATGGGCATACCTCATCGAAATGATGCGTCGGCTGTCGCCCCGCATCGTCCAAACCAGAACCACGCACCGTCCACGGAGCCGGCCGATGGTGATGTAGCGATCCTCGCCGTAGTCCTGCCGCAGGTCTTGGACTGTGGCCGTCGTGTCGGCGAACACCTCGCCCGCATCCGCGAAATCCAAACCTCGTTCAGCCAGGGTCTTGGCTCGCTTCGCAGGATCAAAGCTGAGGAGCATAAATTAGCGTATCCCCAAAATATCCACGAGTCAATTTTCGTGGATACGTTAAATCTGCGCCCAGCCGGCGCCTAAGCTCTGACGATCAGACATTGCCGTGCCGCCTGAGTGCCGTGAATGCGGTTCCCTGTCATCTCTCCCGGTGAGCGAGATCATACATGCCTGTGCTGACCGGCATTCCCCGTGGCGCCATCACCGACGCCATGAAGGCGGAGGCCCGCGCCATCGCCGCCGCCCTGCGCCGAGCGGTCGAGCGGACCGGACGGCAGGTTCAGGAGGACCTTCGTGCCCAGGTCCGCGCTGCTGGGTTCAAGGATGGCGGTCGTGCCATGGCCAATGCCTGGCGGCTCAAGACCTTCCCGGCCGCGGGCGTCGTCACATTCCACCCGGCGGCGCTGGTGTTTTCCAAGATGCCGGAGGCGGTGCAGGCCTTTGATCGCGGTGAGCCGATTGTCGCCCGCAACCGGAAGTATCTCGCCTTCCCCACCAGCTACAACGCCCGCGGTGGTCGGCGCAGTGCCGGCTCGCGTGGCGGCGTGCGGGTCTCAACCCAGGACATGCTAGCCGCCGGCGGCCAGGCTTTCATCCTCCGCGCCAAGAGCAACCGCTCGGTGTTCCTGTGGTGCCTGCGGGTCAACGAGGCCCGCGGCATGAAGCAGCGCGGGCGCAATCGTATCCGCCTGTTCGTCGGCGATGCCACCGAGGTGCTGACCGGGCACCGCAAGGGGCAGCAGGCCATCGCGCGCGAAGTGCTCGATCGCGGCTTCGTGCCGATGTTCGTGCTGGTGCGCCAGGTGGTGCCGCGCAAGCGGCTCGATGTGGACGCTGTGCGCGACCGGGCCGTTCCCCTGCTCTTGGCCAATGTTCTCGCGGAGTTGAAACCATCATGAGTGGGAGCACCCGCGTCGCCGCAATCCGGCTGTCGACCGAGGACCTCGACGCCGCACGTGGCAAGTTCGAAGCGCTCGGCAGTCTCGGTGATCAGGTGCTGGACCGTATCACCCAGGCCGGCCAGCGGGCCTCCGCGGCCATGTCGGGCATTGCCGGCCCCGACGACGCCTTTGCACGTCGGGCGGGCGACATTGCCGCCTATGGGGCCGGGCTCGACCGGCTGCAGGCCTCGTTCAACCCGCTGTTCGGCACGATGCGTCGCTACGAGACGACGCTCGCCGATATCGCGCAGGCCGAGCGCGTCGGCGCCATCGCCAGCGGGGAAGCCGTCGTCGCCCGACAGCGCGCCTTCGCCAGCTACGAGCAGCAAATTACTGCCAACGCCGGCCTGGCCGAGAGCTACAGCCAACTCGGCATCGCCATGATCCGGCTGGTCGATGTCCAGCAGGCCGCCAATCGTGGTGCCGGTGTTGCGGCCCCGCTCGCGGGTGAGGCGCTGGCCGCACGGGGGGCCGATGTCGCGGCTTATGGTGCCGAACTCGATCGGCTCCGCGCGAAGTTCGACCCACTGTTTGCGGTTTCCAGGACCTACGAGACCACGCTCGCCGAGATCGCCCAGGCCGAGCGCGTCGGGGCAATCTCGGCCACCGTCGCCGCCCGAGCGCGCGAGGCCGCCACCAAGGCATTCGCCGACGCGGCCGCGCCAACCGGTGTGGCTGCGACGGCCACCGCAGTTCTGGCCAGCAAGACCGTCGAGGCTGTCAAGCAACAGGAGGCGCTGGGCGTCTCGGCCGGAGCCAACGCCTTTGCGCTGCGCCAGTTGGGCGTGCAGACCATGCAGGCGGTGTCGTCCATCGCTGCCGGGCAGCCGGTGATGATGACGATGATCCAGCAGGGTCATCAGGTCGCCGACGTCGCCATTTCCACCGGCACCGGCTTCGGCGTGCTCGGCACCGCCGCCCGTATGGTCGCCGGGGCGCTGCTGTCGCCGATCGGTGCCGCCGTCGCGGTGGGGGGCGCCTTTGCCCTGGCCGTGGCCCATGCCGCGGCGCTGGAGACCGAGGCCCGGCAGTTGTCGGTGGCATTGCGGGCCGTCGGTCGCGACGGCGATCTCGCGACCGCGTCCCTGCAAGGCTACATCGTCACGTTGCAGCACGCCGGTGTCGCCCGCGATGCCGCCGCCACCATCGTCCAGGGTCTCGCCCGGGTGCCAGCGTTGGGCAATGCGCAGATCCAGCAGGTGGTCGGCCTGACCGCCGATACCACCGCCGCGTTGGGTGGGACCGACCAGGCCGCGGTGGCCAAGCGGCTGGGTGAGATCGCCTCCGGCTCCTACACGGCGTTGAAGTCGCTCGACGACGAATTGAACCTGCTCACCGCCGACCAGCGCGCAGCGATCCGCGTCATGCTGGAGCACGGCGAGCGCACCGAGGCCGTGGCCAAGGCCATGGAGGCGCTGCGGCTCCGCGTGCACGGGCTGGACCAGGACGCGTTGTCGCCGGCGGCAAGGCAGTGCGTGCGCTGGGCAACGAGTGGTCGACCCTGATGGACCGCATCGCCCAGTCCGGCCCGATCCAGGCCGCCCTGGTCGTGCTGACCGCGGTCGGCGCCGCGGCGAATAAGCTGCTCGAGGCGGAACCACCGGTCGCGACCATTGATCGCCGTGTTGGCCAGATCGACACCAAGCTGGCCGAACGCGACAGCTACGGCGCACCCGTCGTCACCGGCGATGCCGAACGCATCCTGCGCCAGCAGCGCGCTGACCTGCTCGCCATGCGCATGCTGGCCGGTGGGCCGGTGCAGGGTGGCGCCGCCGCCGCACCCGAGCCGCCCGCCCCGCCAGCCGGGGCCATCGGTGCTGCCGAGGCCGAACGGCAGAAGAAGCAGTTGGAGGACATCAACAAGGCGCTGGCGGATCAGCAGCGCATCCTCGCCGCCGGGCTGCCCGATCGGGTTCGGGTCAAGGCCGAGATTGAGGCTGAGGCCTATGTCCGCGAGCATGCCCTAACCGGCCTCGCCGCCGAGGAATATCGTCGCAAGGCCGTCACCCTGGCGCTGGCCAGCGAGAGCGACGCCCGCGGCCAGGAACTCGCCGGCATCATGCGCGCAGAGACCGCGCAGATGGCGATGGTGCGCGCCGCCGAGGAGGGCCGCGCCGCCATGCTGCGTGCCACCGCCGCGGCCGAGGCTCACGAGCAGGCCGCCACCAAGACCGGCGTGTCGGAGACGGCATTGGCCGCCGCCATCCTCAACCGCAACGCGGCGCAGGAGGCGGCCAAGGGCGCGCAGACCGTAGTCGAACTGAACGAGCAGATCGGCGCCACCAAGGCGCTCATCGCCGCCGAGCAGTCCAGCGATCGGGCCGCGTATTACGGCCGGCTCGACGACAAGGTGCGGCAGGTCACGCTCTCTGCCCGCGCCTATCGCGATGCCGCCGCCGATCCGGCGGTGAAGGCGGCGCTGACCGCGCTCATCGTGCTCATGGGGCAGAAGGTCGATCTCCAGGAGAAGCTGAACGCCGACCTCGACGCCGAGAGGGCGCTGCGGGCCGGCCAGGGCCAGGTGGACGATTTGCGCGCCGAGGCCGCCCTCATTGGCCAGTCCGCCGAGCAGCGGGAACGGGAACTGGCGGCGTTGCGGACCATCCGCGGCCTGATCACCTCGGGCAAGGCGCCGGACGCTGAGAGCCTGACCGAGACGCAGCAGGCCCTGGTCGAGCAGTCCAAGCAGATCGCCAGCGCCAACTACGCGCTGAAGCAGCAGCAATCGCTCTATGACGGGATCGCCAATGCGGCGAGCCAGGCGTTCGACCAGGTTGGCACCGCCATCGCCAATGCCTTCGTCAGTGGCCAGCGCGCCGCGATCAACTGGGGCAACGTCGCCAGCAGCATCATCTCGTCGGTCCTGCAGCAGGTGCTGAAGCTGGCGGTGATCAACCCGGTGCTGAATTCCGTGCTCGGCACGTCCATGCCGGCCGCGTCGCTATCGGGTCTGTCCGGTGGGGGCGGCGGCATCGGTGGCAGCGGGTTGTTCTCCGGCCTCGGCAATCTGTTCGGCGGTTCCGGCTCGGCCTCGGGTTTCATGGCGACGCCGCTGTGGGGTGCCGACGTGGCCGGGCCGGTCACCGCGGGCGGCCTCACCGCCAGCGGCGCCCCGACCCTGGGTGCGATGTTCGGTGGCGTCGGCGCCGGGTTCGGGGCCGGCATGCTGCTCAACAGCCTAGTCGGCGGCAACCAACTCGGCGGCACCATCGGATCCGGTGTTGGCGCAATGGCCGGGGCCGCCATCGGCAGCATCATCCCCGGTATCGGCACCCTGATCGGTGGCATCATTGGTGGCGCGGCGGGAGGCGGGCTCGGCGGGATGTTCGGGCCCGGGCCGAAGCACCACGGCTGGTCGTGGACACTCGGCAGCGACGAGACCGGCATGATCGGCTTCCAGACCGCCAACGTCGATCCGGTGGCCCAGCAGCAATTCGCCCAGGAGCAGCAGCAGGTCGCGGCCTTCAACACCTGGATGCAGCAGTCCAGCATGAAAGCGGCCGGCGCTTATATCGTCGGTGGCAACAACGATCCGAACCTGGAGCACGATTACGCCAGCTTCGCTGCCGGGTTCAGCAACCTCCGCTTCAGCGCTGCCAACGACAACCGGCTGAACACGGCGCTGTCGGGTCGGGCCTTCACCGACCCGAACCAGCTGGCCGACTTCACCACCTTCCTCACCCAGACGATGGCAATCCTGGAGAAGGCGCCGCTCAACGACTTCGCCACCGCGCTGAAGGGCGTCCACGATACCTACGACGCCGCGATCAAGAAGGCGCAGGACTATGCCCTGGCCGAAGGCGACCTCACCGCCGAGCGCGATCGTCGTATCGCCGACCTGACGGCACGGCGCGACCTGCAGGCGAGCAGCCTGACCGCCGGCTTGCAGGTGCGCTATCTCCGCGCCACCGGCGGCACCGAGCAGGCTGACCTACTCGCCTTCGACACCGCGGCCGCGCAGGAGCGCCAGCAGATGACCGACCAGATCCTCGCCATGGGTCTGGCCAACACCCAATACGCGGCCGATCGCATGGTCGACATCGAGAAGACCCTGGCCGCCGAGCGTCTCGCCATCCAGGAGAAATACGCGGCTGACAGCAAACGGGCGTCGCAGTCGCTGCTCACCGAGTTGACCGTCGGCAACCAATCCGCCCTGGCGCCGGAGCAGCGCTACTTCGCCGGGCTGTCGCTACTGAACGACGCCCGCCACAACCTCGATGCCGGCGGCGCGCTGTCGGATTTCACCGCAGTGGCGCAGCAGGTGCTGCCGGTGGCGCGGGACTTCCTCGGCACCTCGGAACGCTACGCGGCGCTCGTCGCCGAGGTTGCCGGTGCCGTGGCCAGCAAGGGCGGGGATCCAGCTGGGTTGTCGACGCTGCTGCAGGCACAGGTCGATGGCACCGACGCGCTGCGTGACGTCTTCGCCCGCTACGGCGACCAGCAACTCACCGTCGCCAGCGCCACCCTCAGCGAGCTCCGCCGCCTCGCCTCCGTCCTCGAAGCCCTGATGGCCCGCAGCCTCGCCGCCTGAACCGCCAACACCGTCCACAACCCAAGAGACAGCGCTCTCGCCACGCAAGTGGCGTGGCTGACGCTTGCCTCGCCGCGCAAGGAGCGCATCTGAATGCCCCTACTTCCTTGGCGCGCCCACCAAACCACCGGCACCACCGGGACCGGCACGCTCACCCTGAACGCGGCCGCGACGTCGCGGCGCTCGTTCCAGGCCGCCTATGGCGTGGCCGCCGTCCAGGTCAAATACATCATCGCCGGTACCAGCTTCTACGAGATGGGCTACGGTAGCTTCGATGGCGGCACGCCCGGCACCCTGACCCGCCCGTCCGGCAATATCGTCGCCTCGTCCAATGCCGGCAGCCTCGTCTCACTGCCGGCCGGCACCGCCGACGTTTATGCCTGGATCGACCCGGGCGAGCGCCAAATCGTCACAGGAACCGGCGCCATCACCCTGGTGCTCGCCGATCTTGGCAACGGCGTCGTCTGGTCCGGCACCACCGCGCAAACCGTGGCCTTCCCAGCGGTCGCCAATGTCCCGGCCGGGCTCGGCTTCCAGTTCCGCAACGCCGGCACCGCCAATCTGACCCTCGACCCCAACGCATCCGAGACCATCAATGGCGCCGTCACCTTGGTGCTGACGCCCGGCCAGGCTGTCGAGGTGCTCAAGGTCGGCACCGCCTGGGTGGCGTTCTACGAAGCCGCCCGGATGATCAGCGAAATCGTCTGGCTGCCGCTCACCACGCCACCGCCGCGCTGCCTGTGGGCGAACGGCCAAAATGTCTCGCGCTCTACCTACGCCGCCCTGTTCGCTGCCCTGGGCACCACCTTCGGAGCGGGCGACGGTTCGACCACCTTCGGCCTGCCCGATCTGCGCGGCCGCACCCTGGTCGGCAAGGACGACATGGGCGGCAGCGCAGCGTCTCGCCTCACCAACGCCGGATCCGGTGTCGATGGGTTGACCCTCGGCGCCGTCGGCGGCTCGCAGTTCCTGCACGGCCACACCCACACCGCCACCGACAGCGGTCACATTCATGGCGTCACCGATCCAGGCCACACCCACAGTTCCACCGCCATCCAGATGCCGACCAGCAGTCCCGGCGTCGGCATCGCCGGATCGACCGGTTGGACCTTCACCGGCGCCAGCATCACGGCCACGACTACTGGCATCTCGATCGGCGCCAGCGTCGCCAACGTCACCAATGCCACCACCGGCAGCGGCGCCAGCCAGAACATGCAGCCCTCGATGGTGATGAACGCATTCATCTACGCAGGAGCCTGACATGCAGATCGAACGTCCGATCCTGGACGCCCTCGGCGGCCTCGAAGCCGTCGCCACCACAGTCGCCGCCCTGGCCATCGAGTGGGAACAGCACGCCTTCACCGTTGGGGTGCCTGCCCCCTCGGCGCACCCCGTCATCGAGGCGATCTGGCGTGCCGGGGGCATGGACAATATCGAGGTGGTCGATCCGCAAATCGATGGCGCCCCACCCACCACGCCTCGGGCGATCCCGGCCCTCGACTTCCGGCGCCGCTTCACGCCGGCGGAGCGCGCTGCTGTCACCTTGGCGGCGTCGCACACGCTCGAACAGGGCGATGCCACCCTGCAGGTCTGGCTCGACGATGTGAACGCCGCGCTCGCGGTCCATCTCGACCACCCCGAGGTCGCGGAGGGCATCGCGGCGCTGGTTGCCGCCGGACTGATCGGCCCGGAACGCGTCGCCGAGATCCTGGCCTGAGCCTGCCACCATGGGAGACGCGATCGAACCACCCGGCACCGAGGCACCTGCGGCGCTGCCCACGGCTGAATCATTCGCCGTCCTGGCCGTCCGTCCCACCCGTGTGGCCGGCGGCCAGCCGGTGGCGGCGGTGGTGCTGATCGCCATCGAGACCAAGGGACTGGCCTGATGGACGTCCTCGTTGCCCCCGGTTTGGCGCCACCGGCGACCCTGCCGCCGGAACTCGTCGCTACCCAGGGCATCACTGTGTTCCGCGCCGCGTCCACCGCCTGGGCGTCGGACGTCACCGACGATCCGGCCAGCGCCACATGGTCGGCGCGGCTACTTGGGGACGTCGAGCTAGCGCAGTCGGCAGTCGACGCCCTCGGCATCGGCGGGCGGGTCGCGCTCGGCCTCGCCGACATCGAGATGTGGGACGGCGATGGCGCCTTCGCCGACCTGGTGCGCTACGGCACCGCCGATGGCCGCAAGGTCACCATCAGGGTTGCTCCGGCCACCATTCCGCGCGCCTCCAACACCGGCACGCCGCTGGCTAGTGCCGCCATCGCCTTCCAGGGCATCGTCCGCGCCATTGACCATGCCGATCTCAAGCGGGCGCGACTGGCCGTGGTCGACGTCGCCGAGCGCCTGGCGGTTCCACTGCAATCCGCGCGCTACGCCGGCACCGGCGGGCTCGAAGGTCCCTCGGCTCTGTCCGGGCGGCCGAAGCCGGTCAGCCTCGGCCGTGTGTTCAACGCCACGCCCATCGCGCTGGGCAACGTCGATCTCGGCTATGGCAGTCTGCCGACCTACCAGAGCCACTGGCGGGCGATCGCCGGCCATGATGCCGTGCGCATCCGCGGGGTCGAGCAGACCGCCGTCACCACTACACCGACCGTCGGCCAGTTCATCGACCTGCCGTCCTTCGGTGCTTTCCAGATCGGCTCCTCGCCAGATGGTGCCGTCACCGCCGACATTCGCGGCGACGGCATGCCGGTCTATGTCGCCACCACCGCCCTGGTGTTGAAACGGCTGGTGCAGAGCCTCGGTCCTGCCTTTACTGACGCCGAGTTGCACTTCGACGCCTGGGCCTTCGCTGACACCGACCTGCCCGGCGAAATTGGCTGGTTCCGCGGCACCGACGAAATCTCCGCCTCCGACGCCGCCACGCAGATCGTCGCCAGCACCGGCTCCGTGCTCGCCGGCGGCCGCGCCGGACTGTTGCGCATGTTCGACCCCTTGGCCGCGGCAGCCGAGCAGTTCACCCTGCCATCCGCCTGGATCATCGACTGCAAGCCGCTAGCCCTTCCTGCGGCGCTACGGCCACTGCCGGTCGCCGTGGCGGTGGACTGGCAACACAACTGGACGCCGATGACCGATCTCGCCGGCTCTGTCGCCAACACCCTGCGCGCGCAACTCCAGGGCGCTGCGTCGGGCCCGGCCCGGGCGATTTCCACCCTCATCACCAATCGCGTCGCCCAGCAGCGCGACCTCGCCTTCGCCGGACTCTACTGGGCGCAGACCGACGCGCTAGCCCGGGCCGCGAAATGGCAGGCCTTCCTCGAAGCCGGGCCGCGGGTCTTCGAGATCACCACCGACCGCTACCTCGGCCAGATCGAATGCGGCGACATCGGTCGCGTCGCCTATCCCGCCTTCGGTCTCGACGCCGGCGTCCGCTGTGTTGTCGTCGGCTGGCGCGAAGCTCTCGGCGCCCGCCGCCTCACCCTCATCCTCGTCACTCTGCCGGAGGTATAACTGTGGCCGGAGCTTTCCTCTGGGACGATCGGGTCGCCAAGGCGGCCAGCCTGACCGCCGTCACCGGCACGCCCGTCGCCTCGATGCCCTTGTCGAATGTGCTCGACCCCCAGCCGCGGCTGCGTGCCCGTCTGCTCGGCAGCGCCGCCGGCGTGTTGGTCGACTTCGGGGCCGACACTGCCATCGACGTCGCGGCGTTGATTTCCACCACCTTGCCGAGTGACGCCACCGTCCGTTGGCGCATCGGTCCGGCCGAGGCGCTGGTCGAGGCCACACCGTTGTTCGACCTGCGCTTCGACACAGGGAGCATCACCCCACCAGCCGGATACACCTTCCGCCGCGCCTCGACCGCCTGGTGCTTCGACGCTACCGGCGCCCTGGTAGCAGTGGCTACCGACACGCCACGCTACGACCACGACCCGATCACGCTGGCCAGCCTCGGCCTGCTGATGGAGGAGGCCCGCACCAACGCCGTCCGCAATCCTCGCCTCGAGGGCGCCGCAGCCGGCACGCCAGGCACCGCACCGACCTATATGAGCGGACTGAACGGTTCAGGCCTCACCGGCAGCATTGTTGGCACGGGCACCGCATCGGGCGTCCCTTACGTTGACGTCCGCCTCCAAGGCACTGCGAGCAGCGTCGGCGCGACGATGAACTTCGAGACGTCTTCCGGCATCGCCGCGGCGCAAGGGCAGGCGTGGTCGCTATCTGCCTTTGTCGCC
>CAIYSR010000189.1 GCA_903928895.1 uncultured Rhodospirillales bacterium
AGGGCGGTCACTCGTCGTATCGCCGGATGGCACAGTGGGGGCGCTGCCACCGCCGCGGGCGCGGATCGACAGCACGCTGATCAAGGCGGTGGCGCGGGCATATCGGTGGAAGCGGATGCTGGAAGATGCCCGCTATGGGTCGGTCAGCGATTTGGCTACAGCGGAAAAGCTGGACCGTGGGTATCTCGGTCGCATCCTGATGCTGACGCTGCTGGCGCCGGACATCGTGGAGGCGGTCCTGGATGGGCGGCAGCCTGCGGAACTTGGGGTGCACGTGCTGCGCGAGGGGTTTCGGGTGGAGTGGGGGGAGCAGAGAAGTGCACGTGGGTCATTTAAAGAGCGAAATTTGATGGTCACTTCATAACGGTGTTGGTTGATGTCCGGAATCTCCTCTGACACGGCGCTCGTCGCACTGTGTGAAACGCTTTTGCCATATCCCCGCAGCACGAATTCTTTGCCGTGCCATGGTTTGATGGCTATCGTGCCCTAGTTGCGGCAAAGGTGGCCGTTCATCGGGAGAATCCCGGACGAGGAAGATGTCGGATGAAGCTCTTCATCGCGTCGTACCTGACGGAAACCAATACCTGGTCGCCTATCCCCACTGGCCGTAATGCCTTCGTCGTCGATAAGCCGTTCTACCACACCGATGGCAGCCGTGCCCCGGCGAGTGGTGCCAATGGGCCGCTGATCGTGTGGCGGCGCAATGCCGAGCGCGACGGGCATGAGATCGTCGAGAGCATCTGCGCCAGCACCGAGCCGTCGGCGGCGATCGTGCGGCGTGTCTATGAAGAGTTCCGCGACATGCTGCTCGACGACCTGCGCGCCGCGCTGCCGGTCGATGGGGTGATGCTGTTCCTGCACGGCGCCATGGTCGCCGAGGGCTATGACGACTGCGAGGGGGATGTGCTGTCGCGCGTGCGCGCCATCGTCGGGCCGAAGGTGGTGGTGGGTGTCGAACTCGACCTGCATTGCCATCTGACCCCCGAGATCTGCGACAACGCGATTCCGGTGATCTTCAAGGAGTATCCGCATATCGACGGCGCCTAGCGGGCGGAGGAGGTCTATACGCTCGTCACCCGGGCCGTGCGCGGCGAGATTCGGCCGGTCGTGGCGATGCACGACTGCCACATGATCGGCATGTGGCGGACGCCGGTGCAGCCGGTGCGCGCCTTCGTCGACCGGATGGCGGCGCTGGAGGGCAAGGACGGGATCCTTTCGGTGTCGTTCGGCCATGGCTTCCCCTGGTCCGACGTGGCCGAGGTCGGCGCCAAGTTCGTGGTGGTCGCCGATGGCGACAAGGCGAAGGCCGAGGCGCTGGCGGCACAGCTGGCGCGCGAGATCTGGGACCTGCGCGAGAAGACCCTGACGCCGCATGACACGATCGACGAGGCGATCGATTTCGCGCTGGCCGCGCCGCCGGGGCTGGTGACGCTCGGCGATGTTGCCGACAATGCCGGGGGCGGTGCGCCGTCGGACAGCACGTTCGTGCTGCGCCGCCTGGTCGAGCGCGGCATCAAGGGCGCGGTGGTCGGCTGCATCTGGGATCCGATCGCGGTGGCGTTCTGCGCCGAGGCGGGCGTGGGGGCGACGTTCGACCTGCGGATCGGCGGCAAGAGCGGCAAGGTGTCGGGCGCGCCGATCGATCTGCGCGTCACCGTGCGCAACATCGTCGAGCGGCACACCCAGGGCGGTCTCGGCGGCGGGCGGGCGCAGTATGGCCGCAGCGCCTGGGTGCATGTGGACGGCATCGATATCATCCTGACCAGCCTGCGCCAGCAGATCTTCAATCCGGATGCCTTCACCGGCATGGGCTGCACGCTGGCCGACAAGCGCATGGTCGTCGTGAAGTCGATGCAGCATTTCTACGCCGGTTTCGCGCCGATCTCGGTCGCGGTGCGCTACATCGCCGCCCCCGGCACGGTCGGCGCCGAGTTCGCGACCCTGCCCTACACCAAGATCACCCGGCCGTACTGGCCAAACGTCGAGAACCCGTTCACCTGACCCGGAGGAACACTGCCATGGCCATCGCCCGACGCAGACTTCTCGCCACCGCCGCCGCCGTGACCATCGCCGCCCCCGCCATCGCCCAGCCCGCGAAGGTGCTGAAATTCGTCCCGAGTAACGACCTCAATGGCCTCGATCCGATCTGGACCACCGCCTATGTGGTGCGCAACCACGGCTACAACGTGTACGACACGCTCTACGGGACCGACGCGCAGTACCGCACCCGGCCGCAGATGGCGCAGGGCCACGAGATCAGCGCGGACAAGCTGACCTGGACGATCCGGCTGCGCGAGGGGCTGAAATTCCACGACAACCAGCCGGTGCTGGCGCGCGACTGCGTGGCCAGCATCCGGCGCTGGGCGGCGCGGGACGGGCTCGGGCAGTTGCTGATCAGCATGACCAACGAGTTGTCCGCGCCCGATGACCGCAGCATCGTGTTCCGGCTGAAGTCGCCCTTCCCGATGCTGGCGGACGCCCTGGGCAAGCTCTCGGCGCCGGTGCCGTTCATGATGCCCGAGCGCATCGCCATGACCGACCCCAATACGCGGATTACCGATGCCACGGGCTCGGGCCCGCTGCGGTTCCTGCCCGGGGAGTGGGTGCAGGGCAGCCGGGCGGCCTATGCCAGGTTCGAGGGCTATGTGCCGCGCGCGGAGGCGCCGAGCGGGACCGCCGGCGGCAAGCGCATGAATGTCGACCGGGTGGAGTGGCACACCATCCCCGATGCCAGCACCGCCATGGGCGCGCTGCAAAAAGGGGAGATGGACTGGCTGGAGGGGGCGCCGTTCGACCTGCTGCCGCTGGCGAAGAAGAATCCCGACATCGTGCTCGCGACCTTCGGCAAGGCGGGCAATCCCGCGATCCTGCGCTTCAATCACCTGCACCCGCCGTTCGACACCGCGCCGATGCGCCGCGCGCTGCTCGCCGCTGTACAGCAGGCGCCGTATCTGCAGGCGTCGATCGGCAATGCGGAATACTACAGCGAGTGCAAGTCGTTCTTCCCCTGTGGCACGCCGATGTCGAGCGGCAGCGGCAATGGCGCGATGTTCGGTGACGTCGCCCGCGCCAAGCGGATGTTCGCCGAGGCGGGGTATCGCGGGCAGAAAATCGTGTTTCTCGCCGCCACCGACAACAACGTGCTGCACGCGTTGAGCATGGTGACGGTCGATCTGATGAAGCAGCTCGATCTGAATTTCGAACTGGTGGAAACCGACTGGGGGACGCTGGTGCAGCGCCGCGCCTCGCAGGAGCCGGTGGAGAAGGGCGGCTGGAGCCTGTTCCACACCACCGCGGCGGGGGCCGAATATATGAGCCCTGCCGCGCATCTGGGACTGCGCTCCGACGGAAGGCCGGCCTGGGCGGGCTGGCCGACCGATCCGCGGATGGAGGAGTTGCGGCGGGACTGGGTGTTCGCAGCCGACGATGCGGCGCAGCGGCGCATCGGCACGGAAATTGAGCAGCAGGCGTTTTCCTCGGTGCCGTACATCCCGCTCGGCGAATATATCTCGCCGACGGCCTACCGCCGGTCGATCAGCGAGGTGCCGGACGCCTATGCGCCGTTCTTCTGGGGGGTGCGCAAGGCGTGATCCCGGGCCGGCCGCATCCTAGTGCTGGGCTGGATGTCGCCAAGGCGGTCGTGGATGGGTGGAGGCCAGCGGAACTTGGGCCCCACGTGTTGCGGATGGGGGTTTCCACTGGAGCGGGGGCGCAGAGCGAGGCCTTAGCTACGGGAGCGCTCATCCACGGTCGTCAACCGCCCAATGCGCCATGATGGATTGGGTCGCTGGGAGATGCCGGCCAAGGACGGCGCCTTGCCCCGACTGCCGGCCGGCAATAGCCTTGAAACAGGCGCGCGAGCTAAAAATGACGCCTGCGGGAGGACAAGCATGATCCGTCGTCGAACCTTCATCGCCGCCACGGCCGCAATCGCCGCGCCCTCCGCAAAGGCTCAGAGCATGCCCGAAGCCCCGCTCGCCGCCACCCAGCACGGCCGCGTGCGCGGCGCCAGCGCCGAAGGCGTCCACGTCTTCAAGGGCATCCGCTACGGCGCCTCCACCGCAGGCGCCAATCGTTTTCGCTCGCCCCAACCTCCTGCGCCCTGGAGCGACATCCGCGACGCCCTCGCTTTCGCGCCGATGTCGCCGCAGCCGATCATCAGCCTCGGCGGCCTGTTCGCCTCCTGGACCTTCGACACGGAGATGAGCGAGGACTGCCTGGCCCTCAACGTCTGGACCCGCGGCCTGCGCGACGGGGCGAAACGCCCGGTCATGGTCTGGCTCCATGGCGGCGATTTCTCCTCGCTCTCCGGCTCACGCAACGTCTTCGACGGCACCCGCCTGTGCCAGCGCGGCGACGTCGTCGTGGTCACGCTGAACCACCGCCTCAACGCCTTCGGCTACCTGTATCTGAACGAGGTCGCGCCCCAGATGGCCGCCGCCGCCAATCCGGGCATGCTCGACCTCGTGGCCGCCCTGCAATGGGTGCGCGACAACATCGCCGAGTTCGGCGGCGATCCGTCCAACGTCACCATCTTCGGCCAATCCGGCGGCGGCGGCAAAGTCTCCACCCTCATGGCCATGCCCGCCGCCGCCGGCCTGTTCCACCGCGCCATCGTGCAAAGCGGATCCTACGCCCGCAACGCCCACCTCCAGGCGATGTCACCGGCCGAGGGCACCCGCCACGCCCGCGCTCTGCTCGCCGCCCTCGAAATCCCTGCCGCCGAGGCGGCCCGCCTCGCCGACACCCCGGTCGAAGCCATGGTCGCCGGCATCGCCAAGGCCGGCCGCGGGCCCGACCGCCCGACCTGGCGCCCCGTCGTCGATGGCACCGCCTTGCCGGCCGGCCCCTGGTGGCCCGTCCCACCTGCGATCTCCGCTAACGTGCCCCTGATGATCGGCACCACCGCCACCGAAATGACCATGCTCATCGGCGGTGGCGACCCCGCCACCTTCACCCTCGACGAGGCCGGCCTGGGCCAGCGCCTCGCGCTGCGCTTCAAGCCTGAGGAGATCGAGCGCGTGCTCGCCTTCTACCGCGCCGCAAGACCCGGCGCCTCGCCGTCCGACCTTTTCTTCACCATCGCGACCGCCAACTCCTTCCAGAAGGGCGCCTGGACCCAGGCCGCCCAGAAGGCGTCGCAGAACGCCGCCCCGGTCTATCTCTACGAAGTCGACTGGAAGACCCCGGTCGAGGGCGGCAAATGGCAAAGCCCGCATTCGCTCGAACTTGCCTTGGTGTTCGATAACGTCGCCAAATCCGCCTCCATGGTTGGCACCAGCCCCGATGCACAGCGCCTCGCCGACACGATGAGCGCCGCCTGGCTTGCCTTCGCCCGCACTGGCAACCCCGCCACACCGGCCTTGCCCTGGCCGGCTTGGCTGCCCGACACAAAATCGACCATGGTGTTCGACACCCAGTCCCGGGTGGTCAACGCCCATCGCGACGGCGAACGCGTGCTGCTGTCCGGCATGAGCGCCCCCGGCGCCTTCGACTAGCCTCCGAACGTCTTGGGCCTCCACGCGCCTGATATTGTCGAGGCGATCCTCGACGGGCGGCAACCAGCGGAACTCGGGGTGCACGTGCTGCGCGAGGAGTTTCCGGTGGAGTGGGGGGAGCAAAAAAGAGATTTTGGATATTTATTCGAACTAATACCAATGCTCAGTGATCAGAACCCATGCGCCCAACCGCGCCGACACGAGCCTAGGCAGCCTCACCGCAACGCGTTTGCACCCTGGTCCGGGAAGGACCAGCCAGAGCGGATTCTGGTTATGAAGGAGGACGTATCGGGGGCAACGTCTCTCAGCCTGTCCGCTGTTGTGCCGAGGCGATGCCGCGTCAGCAGCCGCGACTCACAGCCAGCCAATGGGCCGACCAACATCGGGTGCTACGCACGCGGGCGTTGCCGGAACCTCGGCCATGGCGAACGGCAACCTATCCGTCCGGTGCCGCCGACAGGACAAACATGAGTTCCAGAGGGATACGCAGTTCTCCCCCCGTCGGGATCAGGATATCCGCCATATGGGCCTGCCAGCGGCGAAAGATTTCATTTTCCGGTAGTCGGTCCATCGCGTTCTCGCGCCGACGGATGATGAAAGCGAACAGCATCCCATCGGCCGGATTGAGGTAGATCTCGTACCGCAAAATTCCGGCTTCTAGAAGCGCCGTACGCATCTCCGGCCAGATTGCGTCATGCCGCCGGCGATACTCCGCCTCGCTGCCCGGCCGCAGGCGAAGGCCGAAGGCGAGGGTTTCGATCTCCGACTCCGTCATGCAGCCAGCGCCTGCACCGCGCCGCCGGCCTGCGCCGAGCGCCGCATGGCGGCCAGCACCGAGACCGTCGCGGCCCCCACCGCCGCTGGTGTCCGGTTCTCACCGCGCCCCTGCGCCAGGTCCACCAACGCATTGATCGGGCCGGTGCACGTGTAGATCCAGTCCCCGGGCGCGATGGCGAGCCGCTCCACGCCCGTGGCGGTATGAATGGCCGCTTCGTCGCGATCGAACTCAAGCGTCATCACGCCCGCCGAGCCGGTGATGATCAGCCGCAGCAAGGCCCGCTGACCCTCCGGCATGCCGGCGGCACCGCCGAGTGCCGCGGTGGCGCCGCCGGCGAAGCCGATCGCCACGGCGTCGGCGAGGTCGACCGCTCCGGTGCCGGTGCTGCGGGCGGCGACGGTCTCTGGGGCGAGGCCGGTCAGCCACAGCATCAAGGCGATGGAGTGCGACATCTGGCCATAGGCGAAGCCGCCGCCGCCGGCCGGGTCCTGCCAGGTCATGGTATCCGGGCGGAACATCGTGGTCTGCCAGCGTGCGAAGCCCGTGCTGCCTTCGAACACGGGGCGCGTTGCCGAGACGAAGGTGCAGGTGATGTGCTCGATCCGCCCGATCACCCCTGCCGCCAGGCGCGCGCGGATGGAGTCGAGATGGGGGAGATATTGGTAGCCGTTGGCGATCAGCAGATGGCGGCCGAGCCGCTTGGCATGCGCCACCAGATCCCAGGCTTCGGCGGGATCGACAGTCATTGGTTTTTCGCACAACACGTGGGCGCCGGCATCGAGCGCGTCGTGGACATGGGCGTGGTGGAGCCGGTGCGGCGAGGAGACCACGACGATGTCGGGCCGGCGGTCCAGTATGTCCCGATGGTCCTCCGAGGCGAAGGCAAAGCCGAAGGCGTCTTTTACCTTGGCGAGGTCGGCGGCGCCGAGGCGGCACACCCCGTCCAGCGTCACGTCGGCCCGATGCGCGAGGGTGGGAATGTGGTTCTCGGCGGCGTACCAGCCGGCGCCGATCACGGATGCCTTGATCACGATGAGCTCTCCAATCCCCAATCGATCGTTGGGTCCGGTGGCGGCAGGGCGGCGACGAGATCGCGCGTATAGGATTGCGCGGGGGTGCGAATCACCGAGACGGTTTCGCCCTGTTCCACCACCTCGCCATCCCGCATCACAATGATGCTGTCGGCGATCTGGTAGGCGGTCGCGAGGTCATGTGTGACGTAGAGCAGCGACATCCGTTCCTCGTGGCGCAGGCGGTAGAGGGTCTCGAGGATGGTGGCGCGCAGCGAGGCATCGACCATGGAGACAGGTTCATCCGCGATCAGCACGGAGGGTTTCAGCATCATGGCGCGCGCCACCATCAGGCGCTGGCGCTGGCCACCGGAAAGCTGGTGGGGGAAGCGGCCGAGAGTCTCGGCCGGACGCAGGCCGACGGCGGCAAGGGCGGCTTCGGCGAGGGGACGGGCCGTCTCCTCGCTGGCGGCCAGGCCGAAACGTAGCGCCGGCAGGGTCAGCATGCGATCGACACGGTAGACCGGGTTATAGGCACCGAACGGATCCTGGAAGACGGCCTGGACGGCACGGCGGTACTCCTGGAATTCGGGCTTGGGGAGGCGCCAGACGTCCCGGCCGTTCCACATCACTGCGCCGCTGGTGGGGCGAAGGAGGCCGAGGAGGAGGCGCGTGAGGGTGGTTTTGCCGCTGCCGCTTTCTCCGACCACGGCGAGGATGTGGGGGGTGGCGCCGATGCTCAAGTCGAGCGGGGCGAGGGCGCGTTTGCGCGGGCCGGCAAAGAGGGTGCCGCCGAAGGAGACGCCGGCGGATTTCAGTTCAAGCGTCATGGCAGCGCACCTCGCCTCCGCCTTCGAGGATACGGGTCTGCGGCATTTCGACGGTGCAGCGAGGTCCCGCGCGCGGGCAGCGGGGCGCGAAGGAGCAGCCGGGGAGGGCGGTGAGCAGCGACGGCGGCAGGCCGGGGATGCCCTTGAAGACGCCGCGGGCGCCGAAGCCGGGCAGGCTGTCGATCAGCATCCGCGTATAGGGGTGGCGGGGGGTGGCGAAGATGTCGCGGACGAAGGCGAGTTCGACCAGGCGGCCGGCATACATGACGCCGATGCGGTGGGCGAATTGCGCCATCAGCCCCATGTCGTGGCCGACAAGCACCACGGCGGCACCGATGTCGCGTTGCACGGCGAGGAGGGTTTTGAGGATCTGCTTTTGCACGATCACATCGAGCGCGCTGGTGGGTTCGTCGGCGACAATGACGGCGGGCCGCAGCGCGATGGCGAGCGCGATGCAGACGCGCTGCTTCATGCCGCCGGAGAGTTGGTGCGGGTAGAGCGTGGCGACCTCAACGCCGAGGCCGACCGAGGCGAGGAGTTTGGCAATCCGGGCGGTACCGCCGGGGGCGCCGTGGGCGGCGAAGAGGTCGGCAAACTGGGCGCCGCAGGTCAGCACGGGGTTGAGCGCGTTCATCGCCCCCTGTGGGACCAAGGCGATACGGGCGGCGCGCATGCGGCGGAGCGCGCTGGGTGTGGCACGGGCGATGTCGACGCCGTCGAGCAGGATTTCGCCGGAGGCGATGCGGCCGGGGGGGCGGATCAGGCTGAGCAGGCTGAGCGCCGTGGTGGTTTTGCCGGAGCCGGATTCGCCGACCAGGCCGAGGCGTTCGCCGGGCGCGAGGTCGAAGGAGACGTTCTGCACCGCACGGACGATGCCGCGGGCGCTGGCGAATTCGACGCAGAGGCCGCGAACGGCGAGTGCGCTCACGCGTCGCTCCTGAGGCGGGCGTTGACCAGCCGGTCCATGCCGAGGGAGATGGCGAGCAGCGCGATGAAAATCAGCGCAAGCGCCACGACCGGCGGCACCCACCACCACCACATGCCGCGCAGGATGGCGCCGGAATACTGCGCCCAGAAGATCATCATGCCGAGCGTCAACTCGTTCTGCGGCCCGAGGCCAAGCGCTTCGAGGCCGATGGTGGCGAGCATGGCGGTGGAGACCGCGATGACGAAGCTGGCGGCGAGATAGGGCGCGAGGTTGGGCAGGAGTTCGGCGAGGATGATGTGGGGGCCGCTCATGCCGTTGAGGCGGGCGACATCGATCCAGGACCGTTCGCGCAAGCTCAGCACCTGGGCGCGGATGGCCCGTGCGGGTACCATCCAGGACAGCAGCGCGACGACGAGCGCCATCAGCCCGACCGTCATGGAGCGGACGGAGGTGCCCACCAGCACCAGCACAGCGATGGCGGGGATGGTCATCATCACGTCGCAAACAGTGCGGATGATGGCGTCGGCGGGGCCGCGGAACCAGCCGGCGATGAGGCCGAGGGCGCCGCCGATGGCGAGGCCGATGAGGCCGGCGAGGAGGCCGATTTCGAGGGTGCGGGGGGTGGCGGTGAGGAGGGAGGCGAGGACGTCGCGGCCCTGGGTGTCGCTGCCGAGCCAATGGGCCGCGCTCGGCGGGCGGCGCGGCGGCGCGGCGCCGATGGCGGCGAGCGAAGTGTCGACGATCAGTGGCGCCAAGACGGCGAGCAGGCCGAGGAGCAGCAGCAGCGCCAGGCCGAAGGCGAGGAGCGGTTCGCGCTTCAGCAGTCCGAACCTGCCCCTCATGCGCTGCGCGCCGCCACGCGCGGGTCGATGAGGGGGTAGATGAGGTCGAGCAGCAGCATGGCCAGCGCGATCGACAGCGACAACAGCATCACGATACCCTGGACGACGAACACGTCCTTCTGGCCGATGGCGACGTAGAGCCGGTAGCCGATGCCGGGATAGGCGAAAATGACCTCGACAAGGATGGCGCCCGAGACCAGCAGGCCGAGTTTCAGGGCGAGTTGGGTGAATTGCGGCAGCAGGGCGTTGCGCACGCCATAGGCGAGGAAGATGCGGCGCTCGGAGAGCCCCTTGGCCTCGGCCAGCATGATGTAGTCCTCCCCCAGCACGCCCACCACCATGCCGCGCATCGCCACCGCCCAGGTGCCGAGCGAGGCAAGCACGATGGAGAGCCCGGGGAGCACGCCATGCTTGGCGATGCCGAGCGCGGTGGCAAAATCGGCATTCGGCACCATGCCGAACGGATAGCCACCGGCCACCGGTAGCACCGGCCAGAGAATGCCGAGCAGCGCCATCAGCACGATACCGAGGATGAAATAGGGCACCGCCGACAGCACAACCACGGGCAACGCGAGGAACTTCAGCAGCTTGGGCGCCCGCGGCCAGGCCAGCATGGCGCCAAGCAGCGAGCCCACGACGAAACTCAGCAGCGTCGCGGTGCCGAGCAGCCCGATGGTCCAGGGCAGCCCGGCCAACACGATCTCGGCCACCGGCTGCGGGTAGCTCGCCACCGAGACGCCAAGGTCGAAGCGGATGGAATTGGCGAGGAAGGCGAGGTATTGCACCGCCAGCGGCCGGTCGAGCCCGAGGCGCGCGCGCATGGCCGCCGCCGCCTCGGCCATGTCGCCGGTTTGCCCGCCGGCGGCCGAGACGGCGGCGAGCTGCTGCTCCACGGGGTCCCCCGGCATCAGCCGGGGGATGGCGAAGTTCACGCTCAGCGCCACGAACATCACGAGGACCGCCATCCCGATGCGCCGTAGGAGATAGCCCACCATCGTGTCAGACCCGCATTGCGGCGAGATCGTCCAGACTGGCGCCAAGGCCGAAGCCGGGCTCGTCCGAGGGCACCAGCTTGCCATCCACCGGCACCGCCTGGCCGGGGAACAGACGGACCTCCGCCAGCGGCACGCCGGGTGGCGAGCCGAGGAAGAACTCGCCCCAGGGGCTCGCCGGCACGGCAAAGGCGAAATGCTGGCCGTAGGGGGTATTGATGCCGGCATGCGGCATGATGGCGATGCCCGAGGCATCGGCGATGGCGGCGATGCGGAGGCAGCCGGTCATCCCCGCGGCCCAGCAGATATCGGGCTGGAAGATGTCCACCAGCCGCCGCGCGGCGGCGTGGGCGAAGGTCTGCGGCACGTACCAGTGCTCGCCGGTGGCCAGCCCCATCCAGGGCAGGCGGCTGCGCATGGCGGCGAAGCCGTCGAGATCGTCGGGGTTGAGGCAGTCCTCGATCCAGCGGAGGTTGTAGGGGCGCAACCGGTCCGCGAGGCGCACGGCGTATTCGACGTCGAAGGCCATCCAGCAATCCAGCATCAATTCGCGATCCCGGCCGATAAGATCGCGGGTTTTCGTCACCAGCGCCTCGTTGGCGTCGAGCCCGGCGAGCCCGTCGGCCGGGCCGTGCGGACAGGCGAGCTTCATGGCGCGGAAGCCAAGCTCAATCTGCCAATCCGTGTCATTGCCGGTGGCGTAGACGTCGACATGCGGGCGCGCCGGCCCGCCGATCAGCGACCACACGGGCTGCTTGAGCAGCTTGCCCTTGAGGTCCCACAACGCGAGGTCGATCGCGCTGATCGCATAGGCGGCGATGCCGCCGGCGCCGTAGGGCGAGGCCATGCGGCCCATCATGTCCCACAGCCGCTCGGTCGCCATCGCCGGCTCATCAATCAGCAGCGGGCCGAGATGGGTGTTGATGAGGTCGATCACCGCATGGCCGTAGCGGCTGACGCCGAAGCCCCAGGTGCCGTCCGACGCGGTGACGATGCAGCCGACCCCCGGGGATTTTGAGCGCCAGGTCGTGCGGTCCCGCTTGTAGCGGGGATAGCGGGACATCGGGTTGGCGATCTCGGCGGCCTTGCCCCAGGCCGGGCGGCGCGGCGACGTGACCGCCGGGCCACCCGAGAGATCGTCGCGGATGGCGAAGGCCTGGATACTGGCGATGGTGATCATGTTACTGGCGGGCCTTCAAATGCTGGATCACCAGGGCGTAGCCGTCCCAGGCCGGGAAGGGGGCAACATAGGGATCGGCCGCACTCGGCCAGCCCGTCCAGATCGTGGTGTTCATCGTCAGCACGTGCATTTCCTCGGTGAGCGAGACCTGCGGCGCGTCGCGCATCACGATTGCGGTGGCGGCCTTTACCAGGGCCATGTACTCGGGGTCGGTCGGAGAGGGCTGACGGGCCTCCATCTTGTCGAGCAAGGCGTCCAGCTCCGGGTTCTTGTAGCGTGTCGTGGCGCGCAGATTGGGGGACTTGGCGCCGGGCGCGGCGGCGTATTTGGAGTGGAAATGCTCCAGCGTCTGCCAGGGGTCGTAGAGGCTGCCGCAATGCACGAACACGGCAGCGTTGAAACTGCCGGTGGCGAGCGAGTCGAAATACTGCGCATCGGCCATCGGCTTGAACACGGTGTCGATGCCGGCCGCCTGCATCTGGCGGGCGACGATCGGGGCGATCGGCTCGCCCTGCTGGGTATTGATGGTGACCTGCCAGGGTTGGCCGTCCGGCAGGCGCCACTTGCCGTCGGCGCCCTTGGTGAAACCGGCCTTGCCGAGGATGGCGGCGGACTTCGCAGGGTCGGGCTTGCCGGCGGCCTCGCGAATGACCGGCTCAAGCTGCTTTGTGTAGGCCTGCATGCCCGGGTAGGAGGCGAAGGGGGCATAGGCCACCGGCGCCGAGCCTTCCCAGGCGAGATCGGCGATCTGCTCGCGGTCGATCAGCGCGGCGACGGCCTGGCGCGCCTCGGCCTTGTCGAAGGGGGCGGACTGATTGTTGAACATCACCCGATGCGTGCACCCGGCGGTGACGCCCCAGACCGGGCCTTTGGTGTTCCAGGAGACCAGATTGGGGTTGCGCCCCTTGGCGGCCTCGAAGGAACCCACCTGGAGCGCTCGGCCGGTGTCAATCTCGCCTGATGTATAGAGCTGCGGCAGGGCGTCGGCGGTGGCGGGGCGGTAGATGATGCGCTCGGGTGCCGGCATCGCTTTGGCTACCCCTGCCTCGGTCGCCCACCAGTTCGGCAGCCGGTCGAACACGATGGAGTTGCTGTCGGCGCGTACCACCTTGTAGGGGCCGGTGCCGAGCGGCAGGCCGAGCGCGAGATCGACGTTGCTGAAAGTTTTCGCATCCTTGCCGGCCCAGACGTGCTTGGGCAGAACGATGAAGCGGCTGACCTGCCCGGTCGCCAGCGTATCTTGCGCCCAGCGCGGGCCGGGCTTGGTGAGCTTGATCACCACGGTGCGCGCGTCCGGCGCCTCGGCACTTGCCACCCACTCCTTCACGGCGCCGGAGAGCGCCATCTCCGGCGCATTGGCCTTGAGGGTCTCGATGGTGAAGACCACGTCCTCGGCGGTGAGCGGCTTGCCGTCGGCCCATTTCACGCCCGGCCGCATGGTGATGGTGACGGTTCGGAAATCGGCACTCGTCTTCATCCCCTCGGCCTGCCAGGGGATGATCTCGTTTGTCATGTGGTTGGTGTAGAACAGCGCCTCCTGCACGGTGTAGTGCAGCACCTGGCGCTGGTTGAGCAGCACGCCGTTATAGGGGCTAAGATTCCCGGGCGATTGCACCTGGTTGTAGTAGTCCCAACCCTGGGTGATCAGTGTGCGGTTGCGCGGTACCTGCTTCAGATCCTGCGCCTGAGCCGGGGCGACGAGCCAAGCGGCGGCGGAAGCCAAGAGAGCGAAACGCAGCATTGGAGCATCTCCCTGGAGGGGCGCCTTGGTGGCGCACTGTTAACGCTAACATGAAGCAGCACAGACCGAGCTGTCAAGCCGATCGGGTCAGGTCGAGCCGCGCTGGATGAAGGTGAAGCCGGTGTCAATCCGCCGCTCCGGCACAGGCTCGCCGGCGAGGCGGCGCAGCAGCAGACGGCCGGCTTTCAAGCCGACGTCATATGCCGGCACACGGATGGCGGTGATGGCGGGGTCGACGAGGGTGGCGAAATCGCTGTCGATGCCGCCGATGGCGAGGTCACTGGGTATGGCAAGGCCAAGGCGGCGGGTGTTGAGCAGCAACACGACCGAGAGCTGGCTTGAAGTGCAGAAGACCGCCTCCACACCCTGGATCACCAGCCGGTCGAGCAGCGGGGTCGCATCTCGGATCAGCATCGGGCGTTGCGGCAGCAACACCAGCGGATCGGCCAGGCCGAGCCTTTTGGCCTCGGCGCAATAGCCGGTGACGCGCCCAGCCGAGCGCGTGTCGCTCGCCTCGGCGTGGCCGATCACCGCTAAGCTTCGGTAGCCACGCTCGGCGAAGTGCGCCGCCATGCGGGCGCCGATCGCCGCGTTGGAGAGGCCGACCGTCATGTCGAAGGGCTGTTCGGGGAGTTCCCACAACTGCACCACTGGGGTCCCGGCGGCTTCCAGCAATTGGCGGGAGGGTTCTGCAAAGCTGCCTCCAGTGACCGCCAGCCCATCGACGCGGCGGCCAATGAAGGCGTGGATCAGGGCGGCTTCGGTTTCCGCCTGGAAGTCGGTAGTACCGACCAGCACCTGAAAGCCCTGCGGCCGAAGCGCGTCGCTGAGGCCCTGGACGGGTTGGGCGTGTACAGGATTGGCCAGCGTCGGCACGATGATGGCGACGATACGACTGCGGTTGGAGGCGAGCGAACCGGCCACCAGGTTCGGCACGTAGCCGACCTCAAGGATCGCCGCCGCGATGCGCGCGGAGGCCTCGGGGCCGACCTGGGCGGGGGCACGGAGGAAGCGAGAGACGGTTTGCGTCGAAACTCCGGCAGCGCGCGCCACATCCTCAATGCGGACGCGACCGGTGCCACGGGAGCGGCGGGTGATCGGGCTTCGTTCCATCTGCCGACGGTCGGGGTTGAGCGTGAAGGCGTCAAGTGCCTCGCCTCGAAACCCCGCGAATGAACCAGAGATACGGGAAGTCATGACGCTGTTGTATGTAAAGCCTGACTCGCCAGTGCAGCAACCGGCACTCCGCGGTTATGCCTATCACGCGCTGGGCTTCATCTCGCGCGTGAAGACAGGGTATCTCGATGCCCTTGTGGGTAGCTGTCGGAAGAACCTGATGGCGCTATGGCCGAAGGAAGGGCCGAGCTACCGCAACGCCGCCTCCTATCGGTCGGGCGCCCAGATTCCTGGCAACGCCGCACTCCTCGCCATGATCCTCGGCTGCAAGCCCCACCCGGCGTTCGACCAGATCACACAATCCATCATGCCGATCGGCAACGCCGCTTTCAGGCCGAAGCAAGACATCCCCACCTACCTCGTCGGGACGCCCGAGCAGGTGCGAGACTTCCACTCACTGGTTCCGGAACCAAACGACACCTTGTACCATTTGTTTTGGCCGTTTGACACCAGGACCGTCGAGACCCAGCTCAAGAGCCGCCACAAGGAGCGCGAGGCTGCGAAGAAAGCGACGAAGGCATCGAAGGCGCCGTTATGACGGGCGAAGGTTGGACGACCGGGGACCGACGATTTGCTCCCGGTTCCCCAACCCACCCAATCGAACCTCCAACTTATGGTGCGATGTGGCACCGTTAATTCTTTATATTTCAACGTACTATGACCTTGCGCTAAAACACCCCTAGTCCCAGGTCGCGGAGACAATTCGCCGTTCAGAGAGAGATTCGGGCGTTCGTTGCGACTGCGGAGCCCCAGGTCGTCCCCGCGAAATCGCAGGACTCCTGCGCTTTCCAGCCCCCACGAACCCGCCGGAGAGCGGATTCGCAGAAGGGTGGTGGTGTAGCGGTGGGAACTGGGATCGAACTCTCGCTGCGTCTCCTGGGCACCGCAAGGGGTGGCAGAGAATGGTGTCGGCGACTTGTCAACTGTAGCGAGACCTTACACGGCAGATCTATTGAATCGGCACAGTGACCTTCCACAAACCAGAACCATCTCGATACGACCCCTCCATGGTGTTTCCTACTACACTTACCAGAATAGTCTCTCTGATACCGAGTGTAATCCCAGAAAGCCGACCATCGCCATAGCTTGTGCGTATATCTCCGGTTTCTCTGTTAAATTCAGAAATATTTAATATATAACTTCCCTTTTCGGTTCTTCCTTGAACATCTCGTTCCAAAATCAACGAAAAATTCTTAACTCGTGAAAAAACATCCCGCAAAGCCATATTTTGTACCATAGGATCGGAGCTTTTTAGTGCCTTGTCTAATGCAACGCGCCGCCTCTTGGGGTCCTTGTCGGTCAGTGCTTCTTCAAGTTCTCCAAGGCGCTTCTGCGTTGCGGCTGCATCTAAGGTTGCCACTCGCTCCGCAACTTGCCGCGTTAATTCTGGTTTTAACGCCTCTTCGATCTGCCGTGCTCGGGTAACTTTGGTTGCCGCGGCCTGCTCTTCCAAGAGCGCTGCCTGACGGATCATTTCCCATTCATGTCGCAATGCCTCCTCTTCTTTCTGCTCGGCCCGAAATGCAGCGAATTCGTCGGAGCCCGCAATGATGATCCGGCCGTCAAAGCTGTCCCGTGGCAAGCCGATTTCGGGTTCGACATCCAGATTGACAACACTTTTCCAGATACCCTCGGCCCAGGTCGAAAGTCCTCTTCCAGTCAAGTCGCGTGTCTCTCCCTCCTCCAGCACTTTGGTAACGATTGTGACCCCAGATGCACTTTCTTTTTGCACAAAAAAGTCCGAGGCGAATTGTAGTGATACAGTAAAATGGCTTTCAATTTCAGGCTCTACCGTGGTGCCAAGGTTCCGGGCAGCAATCACAGAAACGGATGTCGGGAGCCAGCCCTGCTTGAGGCTGATCGACAGCGATGTTTGCAACGATTCTGGCAAACTCTTCAACTGCTCACTCAAGCGAATTTGAGCGGCGGCGTCCCTTGCGGCTGTTTCATCTTCTCTCTTCCGCGCGGCAGCAGCTTGCGCAACCGCTTCCTTTTCAGCGATCTGCCTGGCATCATCACGCAGAACCGCTTCGAACGCCAGTTTGTCGCGGGCAACCTTGGCCGCGGCGGCCTGTTCGGCCAGAACTTGCGCCTGGGCAGCAGCGGCTGTGGCTGCGACCTCTTTCAAATAGGCAGTTTCTTCGTCAGATCCGCGCACGATCAATCGACCAGCGAACGCATCGCGAGGGAGTCCGCTTCCGGCAACCGGATCATTTTGTGGGTCGAATTCAACCTGCCACGTGCCTCCGCGTAACTGCGCAGTGGCGATACCATAAACAGTACGGATTTCCCCTTCCTTGCCGACGCGCCCGAGTACTGACACCGCGTCCTGCCTATCAGCAAGGACATACGTATCCGTTGTCAGCTTCAGTTCCGCATGAAAACGTGACTTGATGATGGGCTCAACCGCTGTGCCGTAGTTCGCGGTGGCATCGACGGCGAACAGTTGCAGTTTCCACGGGGCTCCAATGCGAACAGCAAATCGGTTCGACACCTCACCCTCTGGGACAGTCTGTGCAGCGCCGTCCCGAGGGACGAACGCCAGGAGAGCCAAGAAGCAAACCGTGATGTGCCGACGCACTGCGACCTCCTTGCGACGAGACCAAATCAGGCACGCATTCCGAGATCGAATTGTTACATTAGATTGCTATTTCGCCGAGTATGTCTGGTCGTCGTTCCGTCCAAGCTATTCTAAACGATTAACGTTGAAAAGAAATTCCAGCAGGCTGTCGGACGTACCTCGACGCGGAAGCAAGCGGTAGCGTCGTGCATCGGTTCGTTTTTCCCCGGCCGGAGATCTGGTGCATGAGCGACTTCGGCCTGATCGACCGCGACACCGGCTTTCCGATGCCGCCGTCCGTAGATAAGTGGTTACCGCAGCGGCACTTGGCCCGGTTCGTGGTGGAGGTGGTCGAGGGACTTGATTTGCGTGTAATGACCGGCAGCTACCGTGGATCAGGTGAGGCGTCGTATCACCAGCAACTGCTGCTCGGCCTGATCATCTTTGGCTATGCCACGGGCGTGTTTACCAGCCGCAAGCTGGAACGGGCGACCTATGACTCGGTTGCGTTCCGCTTCATTGCCGCCAACGCGCATCCGGATCAGGACACGATCGCGGCGTTCCGGCGGCGCTTTCTGACGCAGATCGCGGCGCTGTTCGTGCAGGTTCTGGGCGTGGCCTGCGAGATGGGCACGGTGGCGCTGGATGGGAAGCCAAGCGCGCGGCGCGCGAGGCCAAGACGGCAGCAACAGGCAAGAAGCCGGTGGCAGGCCGCTCACGTCTCTGGTGAGCGGGGCCTCTGCCCATCGATCAGGTTAACCTGACGCACGAAGAACCGCGCATCGTGCCGGTGGCGGGCGGGTTAGAGCAGTGCTACAACGCGCAGGCGGTGGTGGCGGCGGGCACGGGTCCAAATTCTCGCTCACACAGCTTCGTCTATCTGTCGGCAAGGCTCCAGCAGCCCTTCCCGGCATTTCATCGTAGCCGAACGTCCGATTTGGTGGTTATCGTGCCTTCGTGGTTGCCAAGGTGGCCGTTCATCAGGGGAATCCCGGCTAAGATAGATTTATAACGGGCGCAACACCAAGGAGGTAAAAATGCGTAAGCGTCTTATATTTTTGAACGTTTTGCTGATCTGTATTTTTTTCTTCAACTCGGCATATGCTCAAATAGAGCAAAATACAAAGAGCACCGTCATAAACGGAAAGCCGATATTATCTTTTGACACCAAAACAGGGGTGGGAACATCATTGATATTTCCAAAAAATACCACCGACTATATAAATCCATGCAAAACGTACCAGGGAAAAAGTATTGGCGTCGTCGTTGAAGTAGATCGTGACGTAATAGACTATATTCCGTTAATAAAATACGAAGATAAAGATGATTACCATTATTATGAGCCGTTTTTCACCGCGGCGGTTTGGGCGATGCGTGCAGTGTGTCCACGTGTAGTTTTTTGTCATAATATATTTGATTTAAGATCGCCAAACGGAAATAGGGAATTGTGCGAAGAAAGTAATGAATATAGTATTTTCGTGCGAGGTACATATAAAGGAGCACAATTATCAGCTTATGCGTCAGGAGATGTAGTGCCAAACCCATTATTATTTATAGGCACCGTTCAAAAGAATAAATCTGGCGCATGGCAGACTATTTATTGGTCTAATCGTAATTTGGCGTCATATCGTGATGATGTTAAACGTGCAATGGATGCTAAGCGGAAGCAGCAGGCCGAAATCCAGGCTAATCAATTGGCCTCTCAAGCAAGGAACAGCGAACGAACTGCCTTTTCCGCCAGATATAATGTTGTGGAATACATGCAGGCGGGAACGTTGGCAGTTAATGCATATCCGTATAAGGGAAAGGTCGTGGGTATCCCGACTTGGTTCGTGCAGATGGTTGCCGAGAACGAAGCCGTGTTCGGAAATGGTATGCGAGTTGGCAATGTGCCGCCAGATCTATTCCGGCGCTCCGGAATGGTTGTCGTGCTAGCCATGAAAGTTAAAGGATTTCAACAGGCAACAATGCAACCATATGGTGATTTTGAAGGAGTTTACCTGTGTCAACGCCAAAATTGTGAGGATTTTTTTGACCGCCTGCCACAATAAGACCGGGATTCCCAGGATGGGCGGCCGCCTTGGCCGCCACGAAGGCACGATAGGCGCCAAACCGGGGTTCGGCAACGGTGACACGGCGGGAATGTCGGAAGCACACGATATGTCCGGTTTGGTAGTGCCCGATCTGTCCGACACCATGGCGTCGACCCTCAACACGTCGCCCCCACGAAAATCCTGCGTCGTTCCACCCTCGCCAGTCTCCGCATGCTCCGATGATCGACCATCAGCGAGATCAGACAGGATTATTCGGGCCGCCTAGGCGACATTTTGGGTTGACAAGCGTGGAATTTTCTTGCATACCTGCTTGTGCAACGATGATTTTCCTCTCGGTAAACGAATATTTCTCCATGGAAGATGAGGCAGAAGAAATGCGCTATCTCATTGCACTATTTGTTCCTTTTGTCGCATTTTTTACTATTGGACGAATATGGTCTGGAATTTTTTGCCTTTTGCTTCAGATAACTCTCATTGGGTGGCTTCCGGCAACGATTTGGTCGTTTATGGCGATTTCGAACTATCATGCCGATAAGCGAACAGACAAGATTGTGCGCGCAATTTCAAAGAGCCAGTCCGGATAAAACTGGCCACGTATTGTGCTCTATATGCCGCCGCGGCTTTAAGTTCAGTTGGAAACGAAAACGTATTTGATTACCCTCCCAACACCCGCTTCAGCACATCGATCACCGACCCCTCTCCGATCAGCAGCAGGAGAATGATGACGGCGAGCACGACCTCGATGCGGGTAAGCCTTGCGTTGGTCTGCTTGCAGCGCTCGGCGCAGACGGCTTCGTGGACGGCGATCTGGCGGGCGACTTCTTCGGCGTTCGGCATGGCTGCCTCCTACAGTCGTTCGGTGATCGCAAAGCTGCGGGACGAGCCGGGGAAGCTGTCGCGCGCCGCCAGCGCCTCGGCACCGGCTTCCGCGACGGCACCCCAGACGGACCGGGCATTCAGTTCCGCCTGGCTCAATGTCGTCTCCGGGATCCACAGCGCGTCGCCGGCTGCGCCCATGGCATGCAGCATGTTGCGGTGCTGGCCCTTGATCTCGGCGGACGTCAGCAGGGGCATGCCGCGGTATTGCTGGGCGGTGGTGCCGAAGGGTGTGGCCAGCGTCAGGCTGGTGGTGGTGCCGGCGGTGGCGGCGGTCGGAGCGCCCACGGACGACGCCGTGGTGGTCTCGGCCATGGTGCAGCAGCGCAGCAGCCGGCCCCACTCAGGCGCGGTGGCCGCGGTGCCCGAGCCGCGCAGGGGGACCTTGATGCGGATGCGGGGGCGCAGGCCGCCGACGATGCCGGGAGACTTGTCCAGCGTGCCGGTGAGTTCGGGATTGTCGACGACAACGGGGTCGTATTCGATCTCGCAATCGGCGGCGATGAAGTCGCTGTTGGCCGGGGTGCCGCCAATGGCGTCCTGCCCGGGCGTGGTCTCGATCTTCACCGCGACGGCGGCAAAGCGCATGCGGACGAGGTTGATGGACATGGGATGTCTCCGTCAGGGGGCGTAGAGGGAGGCGCTCGGACCGATGGCAAGCAGGGAGAATCGGGCGACGAACTCGCCGGCGGGCTTGGCGCTCTCGTCGGCGTCGTAGAGTCGGAACTCGGCGCCCTGCTCGACCACGTCGCCGAGGCCCGCGGTGTCGGGGGTCCAACTGGCGAGCGCGGCGACGGTCTGTGCGTGCAGGGCAGACAGCGCCTGTTCGGCCGCGAGATCGGAGGCGCCGCGGGCGAAGCCGCTGACCGAGAACCCGATGGTCCAGTGCGTCTGGCCGGGCTCCTGGCTGGTGTCCGCCTCCCATTCCTCGCCTCGAACGACGAGTCGGGGCAGGGTTTCGGTGTCGGTCTCCACCTGGGCACGCCGCGCGCGTTCGATGGTCGTGCCAGGCAACGACATCATGAGCCGGGAGGCGATTGCGGCGAGGGCTGCCTCGCGCAACGGGGTGCTCATGCCCACACGCCCAGCACAGCAGCGCTGTCCTCGGCCGAGACAGGAACCAGGCCGAACACCGACGGATCGAAGCCCGCGGGCAGGCCGTCCGGGGCCACCTCGCTGCGGATGTGGACGTAGACCATCGTGGGGTCGCCGATCGCCGGCACGACCACGGTCTCGGTGGTATCTGGATCCGTGTAGGTCAGACCGGCGCGGCCGGGGCGGCCAAAGGCGGCGACTTTGCCATCCTGCTCGATCGGGTCGCCGAGCATGTTGGAGGGCAGGCTGTCGGCCGGGAGAATGCCCGCTTCGCGCAGGGCATCGAAGGCCGCGACAGCCTGCGTCAGGCCGTCCGCGGGAAAGCGGTAGCGGTAGTCGTAATACATCGGATGATCTCCGTCTGAAGCGGATGGTCTGACGCGAGCGATGCAACTGGTCAGCCCGCTATGCCCTGAGCACGCTGGCCAGGGCGGCGATGCGCGAGGTGTCGCCGGAAGGCTGACCGGCGACCCAGGTCGGGCAGATGAACCCGCCCTCCGTGAACTCGTTCCAGGCATAGAGCAGCGCCGCCTGCGCCGGGGCCGCGTCCTCGTTGGCGCGCATCCAGGCGATGCCATCCGCGACATGTGCTGTGAGTTCGGCCGGGGTCGCGGCGGTGTAGAAGGCGTTCGGATTGCCGTTCGCCTCGTCGCCAAAGAAGCTGCTGGGGGTGACGACGCGGGGGCGGTAGTCCCAGCCGGCCGAGAGTGGCGGCACCACGTCGACGCCATGCGATGCCGCATCCAGCCGCCATTGATTGGCCGCCGCTGCGAGCGATGCATAGGGCGTCGGCGCGGTGATCGTGCCCAGCGCGGCATAGGCGGACGCCGCATCGGCGCCATAGCCGGCCAGTCGCGCCGCACGTTGGCTCCACCCGTCCAGCATGACGATGTAGGGGTCGCCCACGCCCGCAGCGGCGGCCTGCGCGCGGATGCCGGCGATCACCGTGGCGGTGGCGTCCAGGCTGCTGAAGCGGGCGATGATGTCGCTGTCGCTCATCGCGTTGATGAACAGCAGCGGCCGGTTGCCGAGCACCTTCTGGTAGCCGGGTTCGCCCATCAGCCCGATGGTGCGCGCCACGTTCGGCAGCCAGGTGCCGAGATAGTAGAGCCCCTGCATGTTCTCGATCATGCAGAAGCCGATCTCCGTCCGGCGTGTGCTGGTGCGGTAGAGGTTCAATGCCGCGTTTGCCGGGTCGGACGGGTCCCAGCCGAGGAAGGCCCAGAAGGCCAACCCCGCCGTCACCGCAGCACCGATCTCTGCATCGATGCGCTGTTGCGTGGCCACCGGCAGGGAGACGGACGTGGTGACCGAGGCCCAGAATGGCGCCCGCGCATGGTAGGACGCTGGCGACAGGGCGGCCTGTTCGGCCTGCGTCAAGGCAGAGGCGGGCGCATCCCAGGCGTCGTAGCGGATGGCGCCGACGATGGGGTCGGGCACAGCCGCGGAGAGGATATCCGACAACGTGAGCCGCCAGGTGATGCCCAGCGCGTCCGGTTGGGCGGCTTCGACGTGACGAATCAGTCGATCAATCCGCACCTCGTCGCCGCGGCCAGGCGTCCGCGCCCCGCAATCCGCGGTCAGGATGGTTGCCTCCAGCGCGCCGGCCCGACCACCAGGGGCACCGAAACCCGCCACGTCGGCGGCGGGTGAGGACAGCAACAGCCGCACCGCGGTCCAGGCACCGGGCGGGCGGCGGAACGCGGCGGCGGTGCCCATGTTGGGATCGGCATGCAGCGCCGCCATCGCCCCAATGAAGGCGCTCATTTGCGCCCCGCCATGCCGCCCGAGAAGGCCTGGGCGATCTGGGGGACAATCTTCTCGGCGCTGCGGCCGATGACGTAGCCGCCGAGGCCAAGCTGCACGATGTCCCACAGCTTGAGCACTTCGGCTTCGGAAATGCCCGGCGCGGAATAGCCGAGCCAGCGGGCGACGATGAGGGCGGTGAAGGTGAGCATCACCAGCGGGCGCCAGGACGATGCCAGCCAGTGCTCGGACTTTGCCTCGTCAGCGATGATGCTGGCCGCGGCCTCTTCGATTTTGGCGGCATTGGCCATCAGGGCGTTGTTCAGTTCCGCCTGTGCCTTGGCGGCCTCGGCGGGGTCCGGGAACAGGCGGCGGATGGCGTCGCCCAGAATCGGGACGAGCGCCGGCAACAGGGCAGCGAGCATAGGGTGCTCCTTTGGTGATGAAACGTGTCGATGACCGGTTGGGCGCGACCAAAATGGGTGGTCGAAGCCCGTCGAGGCCCGCTGGGCAACTCAAATGGCGTTCAAGCGGGTCGACTGCGGGGTGAGCGAGCGCTCGAAGCAGGCGAGTCCTTTGAGGAAGCCGGGTTTGCCGACCTCGCTGATCGCTGCATGGGTAATCGTCTATAGCTGCCATTCGACCCGGGTGGTTCCAGCCGCACTGCAAACGCCGACCTAGTAGGCGTTTTAGGGCGCGTGCCGTGCCCCCACTGGGCCTTATCGCCGTGTTGCTGGCGGCATTTTCGAGATCGGAAATCCGTCGAAAATACACTTCGCCTACAAAAATAGGCTTCTTAAAATCGACGTAAATCGCTAATTGCCTATTTTAATCCCCATATTTAGAAGGCGTTATCGACACCGAACTACGAGGACCCCATGAAGAGCCCCATCTCTCCCGACCGTCTCAAGGAACTCCGCCGCCGCAACAGGCTAAGCCAGGGCGAACTGGCAGAGCGGTCTCTCATTTCGAAAGACACGATCAGCAGGCTCGAACGAGGCGTCCTGCCCGGCAACCGGAATCACACGATCGACCAGTTGTCGAAAGCGCTGGAAGTGCCTCCTGGTGTGCTAACGGGCGAACTGCCGCTTCCCGATGCAGGAAAGGGGCGGCGCAGAGAGAGCCGCCGGCAGGTACCCGTGCGGATTTCCGGATCCGCCCTGAACGCCCTTCAGCTTGTGTCGCATCGATATCAGGTGCCGATGATCCGAGTCCTTGAGATCGCCCCTGTGCTGTTCCTGTTTGCCGCCGAGGAGAGCTTGGATTGGCGGCGGCAAAATCTTCGGTCCATGAAGGCCGCCTACCAAATGCGCCGCAAGTTCAGCCATCTCAACGTGGGCTTTCTGCCCGAAAAGGATGCAGATCGGCTGATCGCAGAAGAGGAAAAGTCGATCTCTCAAAACGACATTCTTGCGGAAACCATTCCGGATTCTGTTTCTGGCGCGAAGACATACAGCAACGAGACTAATCCATTTTCTTCATACTTGGCAGAAAAAAGTATGAATTACAGCGAAGACCTTATTTGGGGTTTAGATTTCGGGAAGGAATATACCTCGTATTTTGCTTGCAGTGGCGACGCCCTTGATATCGCCGGCGGGGATGAAATGGCCCAGGAGTGGATACTGATGTCGGAGTTCTTGCTCTCGGACATACCCAAACACCTCTGGGCGGATGACGCCTTGCCGGAGCGGTTGGCTTGGATGGAGGCCGAGGCGACGAGCGCCAACAAGCCGGACGACGACATCGCTGCAGTTCTTGAATCAGAAGCTTGAGAGGGTGTGCCATGAGAAACGAAGGCCTTACCGACCACGCCGCGATCCGAATGGCGCAACGTGGCTTCAGCGCCGATGACCTCGCGATCATCCAGATGATTGGCATCGAGGTCGAGGGCGGATACTTCGTCCGCGAGAAGGAGTGCCGCCAGATGGAACAGAGGATCAAGCAGGTCCTGTCTCGTCTCCGGCGGCTTGCCGGCACCCGGGTCGTGGTTGCCGGCAACTCCATCGTCACCGCCTACCACACGCAGAAAACAAAGGAACGCAAGTTGCTCCGAGGCGTAGAGGATCGCGAACTCATGTCGGTTGGTCGCGATGAGACAAAGGCAAATCGGGCAGGTCGCAGCCACTGATCGGCGACGAACTTCATCAATCGACTTCCCTGCCACAGAAGTGAGCCATGTCAGACACCCAATATCAGATTGAGTGGGGCATCCCCATTGCCCCTGCCACCCGCTTCGCGCATCCGTTCTACCCCTGGGACAAGCTGGCCGAACCGCGGGTCGTCACCACCATTGATGCCGACGGCGACGAGGTTGACGAGACCCAGTTTGCCTCCTTCTTTGTCCCGAAGGAGATGAAGAACCCGTCGGCCACCATCGCCAAGGTGAAGGAACGGTTCAGCGACCGGGACTTCGAATGGCGTCGGGTGATCGAGGCGGTCGAAGTGACTGAGGAGATCGTCGAAGACGGCGTCGTTGTCGGCACCCGGACCGTCAGCAAGCCGATGCGCGGCGTCCGGTTCTGGAGGACCAAGTGATGCAGAACAATACGCTTGGCTCGCTGATTGCCAAACTCGAAGCCACCGGTCTGGCGGATCAGCCGGGGAGGCTGCTGTACAGCGGAATTGGCACGCTGTGCCCAGGCAAGATCTATATGCTGGGCTACAACCCTGGCGGCGACCCTGAGGCGGAAAACGACAGCCCCAAGGCTCGTCTGGCCAAGCTCGCCAGCCTGCGCCCTGACTGGAACGAGTATCTGGATGGGGTGTGGTATCCCCGTGGGCGCGCATGCCCGGCTGGTGGAGCACCTCTCCAGAGGCGCGTTCAAACGTTGCTGGGAGGTATCGGGCTGCCGACGCGGTCGGTGTTGGCATCGAACCTGATCTTTGTCCGCAGCAAGGACCAGTCACGGTTGGCCGAGGCGTCACGGCTTGCGGATCAGTGTTGGGCCGTTCATCGGTTTCTGCTGGAGCAGACGCAGCCGCAGTCGATCCTGTCCATCGGCGGGAACAAGGTCTTTGACTTCATCGCGGGGCAAAGCACAACGCTGTCCTCGATTGAGCAGCATACGGTCGGCCATGGCGACTGGAAGTGCCAGGCTACGCGAGTGGCCATCGGTGGCCGGACGTTCAACCTTGTCTCACTGCCGCACCTCTCGCGCTACGCCGTCGATCGGTATCCGAACGTGATCGCCTGGGTCACGGCAAAGCTCGCGGTGTAGGCAGACGCTCGGGGGGAGGTGGGTGAACAACTTGCCGTCCCCTGACGGCTTCGGGATCGAGGCGTCGGAGCGTTCCGATATCAATGTGGACCGCTCTTTGACGATGGCGGAGTCTGCGGCCAAGTTCGGTCGATCTGTCTAGCCGCGCCCGTTAACCCAAGGCTCCCAGGGCACGGTTGAGCTGCCAGCCGAACTCGAACGCCTCCTGCGATGGGTTGCGCTCGGCGATTTCGAGGTAGTGGACCGACTGCTGCGCCGTGATCATGCCGAACAGGACGCGACGGCCGTCCACGCCTCGTCGGGCGAGCAACGCCTGCACAACCCCGAGCGTGGCAGAACCGAGGACACTGTCCGCGGCGATGTCGGGATAGTCCGCCCCCTGCCGGTTGAGCGCGTTCAATGCCCGCTGCAGGAAGCCGATCCCCACCGGGGGACCCATGTTGACGCCGATGTCGAGCAGGCGGATGGCCAGGGCCTGATCGATAGCAGAGAGTCGATCCAAGCCCGGTCCGGTCCAGTAGCGTTGCCGGTAGATGGCGACTGCGGTCTCCCGCGGCATCTCGGCCATCGGTCCAGCATAGCCGGCAGCCCGCGCCGTGGCGACTGTAACGCCCCACATGGTCTCGCCGCCCCGATCGGCCGGGTCGTTGCTGTAACGCCCCTCCCGGCCGATGACACCGTCGATGGCAGTGAAGAACGGGTCCATCGCCGTCAGACTGTCGGCAGGAGTTCGAAGATCAGTTGCCCGACACCGACCGCGGTCTGGCCGGTCTGGGCGATGCGGACAAAGAGCGTGCCGGCCGGCAGCGGGGTGAAGGCGGCGGTGCTGGCATCGACCAGGGTGAGCGCCCGCGAGGCAATCGCCTTGATGTCGGTGGCGGCAACAACATCGACACCGCCGGCGGTGGTGCCGACCTGCACGGTGACTGTGGTGCCGGTATAGGCGACGGTGGTGCGCTCGGAAATGCGCAGCAGATGCCCCGCCGGGACCGTCACGGTCAGGTCAGTGCTGGCCGCGGCGGTCGGCACCAGCGACACCACGCGGGCGGCGATGGAACCGGGCGTCAGGGCCGCCTGGCCGTCGATCCAGATACGAACGTTGGCGTCGGATGTCGCCGCGGCGACGGTGGCCGCCCCGATTGGGAAGTTGCCGTTGGAGGTGGTGGTGACGCGGCGGTTGGTGTTGTCCCAGAACACCCGGGCACCCTGGGCGATGGCCAGCGCCGGTTCCTTGGTGAGGTCGAACACACCCTCGGTCTGGATTTCGACACTGGCGCTGATGGCGACGTCGAAGGCGGCGACGCCGAACAGGCCGCCGATCAGGACACCCTGGCCGGAACTGACCGCATAGGGCGCGGTGACGTTGATGCTGTCGCCGGGCTGGACGAAGTTCTTCATTGCAGGGGTTCCTGGTTGGGAGATGACGTTGCAGGAGGGCGGCTATCCGTGTTACATGTAACGCGGATAGGAGGTCGCCATGGCGCAGACGGGTGTTCGCGGACGGGTTGCTGCACACAGGGCCGAGCTTCGGCGCCGTGGGCTGAGGCCGATCCAGATCTGGGTGCCTGACACCCGGTCCCCCGGCTTCGCGGAGGAGGCGCGGCGGCAGTCACGGCTTGTTGCCGCGGCCGAGGATTTCGACGACGTGATGGACTTCATCGAGCGTGTCTCGGTGTTCGACGAGGATGACGTCCCGGTTGCCAATGCGCCGCGGTGATGTCGTGGTCATCGCCGACCGCGGGGCCGGCGACTACGGGGGGAAGCCCAGGCCGGCCGTCGTGGTCCAGTCCGAGTTATTCGAGGACACAGGCTCAGTGGTCGTCTGCCTCCTGACGACCCAGGAAACAGGAGCACCGTTGCTCCGGATCGCGGTTGAACCCGGCGCCGTGAGTGGTTTGTCCAGTCCGAGTTACATAGCCATCGAAAAGATCACGACGATCCGGCGTGACCGCGTCGGGCAGGTGCTCGGGCGGCTGACGGATGACGAACTGGTGGCTCTGACGCGCAGCCTCGCAGTCTTCCTGGGGTTCGGGTGAGAAGGCCGCTTCCGATCACGATGCCGGACGCACGCCGGCGGCTTACGGCGATTCTGTGTCGGGTGCGGCTTGGTCGTATCTTCGCAGTGATGCTCCGCAGCCGCCCGGTCGCCGTGATCTCCCAACCGATCCCAGGTGCCATCCGCGCTCGCCGCCTTCAAAAGATGCAGCGAGCGCGAAAGTACCCTCGTGGTCCCAGGGATGGCAGTCTTCCGCTCGCGGGGTGATGCCGCGTCCCTGGAAGCTGCGCCCGATCAGGTGCCGGGGTTGAACCAGGCGCCGCGCCAGTCGATGGCGCCGACCCCAAAGTCGAAGATGACGGAGACCTCGACCCCATCGACACCGGAGACCGGGCCGGTGGTGACCTGCGGTCCCTCGGCGCCATTGAGGTAGCCGTAGACATAGACCGGCGCCGCCATCGGATCGGAGAACAGATACCAGCGGTTCGACGGGATCAGCGGCTCGACCAGCGGCTGCACAAAGCCGGCGTAGATGTTGGCGTTGCCGGTCTGCGTCGCCGCCACATTAACGGTGAGCTGGCGGGCGGAGAGTTCGAGATTGGGCCCGACCACCAGGGTCATGCTGGAGCCGATCGAGATCGGCAGACCATCCAGCGTCTTCTGCTTCATGATCGCCGCGCGCCCGGACGCCAGGTTGGTGATGTCGAGCGCGGTGCCGGCGGACGCCTGGTTGGCGCGGGCGGCGCCGGTGGCGAACACGGTGGTGCTGCCGGTGGTGAGTGTCGGGCCGGCGCCGCTGGCGCCGTTGAGCAGGCTGTAGGCTGTGACGTTCTCGAAGTCGGCGACGCGACGGCCGATCATGGCGGCGAAGTCGGTGAAGGCACCGAGATCGTCGTTGACCAGCATCTGGCGGGTGACCCGGATGCGCCGCGCGAAGGTGGTCAATGCCACCAGTTCCTGGCTCTCGGACATGGTGCCAGCCTGGATCTCGCCGTTCTCGGAGAGCGCGACCAGATTGGGGAAGTCGCCAACGCGGAGGTGGCGATGCGGCTTGAAGTCCCGGAAGTCGCGGCGCAGGAAGATCTGCCGATACGTCGGGTTGGCCGGCTGGTAGGCGGCAAGCAGCATCTTGTTGGCGGCGGCCGAGAGCAGTAGCGGGAAGTCGGAGGTAGTGTGGAAGGCACGTTCGGCGAGTTTGGCGGTATCGCGCGGGATGTTGCGCTCGCCGCGGGCACGCATCAGTTCGGCCACCATCTCGGACGGGCGCCAGCCCAAGAATTCAGCATGACGGGTGCTGCCCTGCGGCGCCTGGTAACCCGGCATGGTGCGGACAGCGAGGGCCTCTGCCATGGCTTCGCGGATCACCGCCGGATCGTCGTTCGATGCCGCCGCGGAGGCCGGACTGGCGGGGATGGACGGCGGCTTGGCGCCCTGGAGCATGGCGTCCCACAGGGCGCTGCGGAAGGCATCGGGGGTCCAACCCTCGGTCAGCGCGCGCTGGTGCAGGGTGTCACCGACCGGGGCGGAGATCAGGCCACGGCTGGCGGTGAGCACGGTGTTGAGGGCGGCATTGCGCTCGCGATCGGCGCGCAGGGCCTCGGCCACCGCATCGGCGATCGACGGCGCGGCACGGTTGGCATCGGCGGGGGCCGCAGGCGAGGCGGTTGCGGCGGGTGGCGCGACGGCAGGCGGAACAGCCGTGGTCGTCTCGGTGGCGGGATCGGGCATCAGGGTCTCCTGGGATGCGGGGGTGGACGTGGGGAAAGGGATGGCCGGCTCGATGGCCGCAGCCGTGGGCATCTGGTCGCCATCGCCGCGGACGGCGGCGGCGGGGTCGACGGGAATGGGGACGACCGAGATTTCGTAGGGTTCCCAATCCACCGCGCGGTGGACGGTGCCGGCGACCGGGTCCTGGATCGGCATGTAGCGGTGCACGCGGTAGCCGACGCTGACCGACCGCAGGGTGCCGTCGGCGACGCGCTGCCACAGCGGTTCGACGTCGGTGGCCGAGGAAAACTGCAACGTGGCGATACCGCGCCCCGCCTCGATGCGGGCGTCGAGCACCCGGCCCACCACATCGCGGGCATCGTTGCTGCGATGGGTATTGAGCACCGGCGCGCCGCCACCGCGCAGCCCGTCCATGCGGACGGCGGCGGGCGACATGTCCAGTTCCTCGGTGATCAGGCCGAGGGGCAGGACGAAATTGCGCGCCCGCGCCCCGGTCGACCACACCACCTCGACGGTGCGCGCGGCGCGATTGACTGTTGCAGGGGCGGCGAGTGCTCGGGCGGCGAT
>CAIYSR010000190.1 GCA_903928895.1 uncultured Rhodospirillales bacterium
CACGGCAAGCCATCGCGCGAATGCCCCATTCTCCATCCGGCCGTCCTCCCCAAGCGCCAACGGTAGAATCGCAGGTCTCAACAGGTGCCGCAATAAGAGCGAAGTTTTTTGCTTCTTTTTTTCAAAAAAGAAGCGCTTCCCCGCCCCCCTCACGCCGTTCGGTGGCGCGGCGGCAAACGAGTGGCTAGGATCGGCCTTCACGCCATAGGGGAGAACGAGACCATGCTGCCGCCGATCATGCTCAAGAAGCCGTCCTGGATCGATGAATTCCGCAGCTTCATCATGCGCGGCAACGTCGTCGATCTCGCGGTGGGTGTGGTCATCGGCGCCGCCTTCACCGCCATTGTTGGCAGCGTCATCAAGGACCTGTTCAATCCGGTGATCGGCCTGCTGCTTGGCGGCATCGATTTCTCCAACATCTTCATCACCCTCAAGGGCCCCGCCGCGCCCACGCTGGAGGCGGCCAAGGCGGCCGGGGCGGTGACGCTGAATGTCGGGTTGTTCATCAATGCGGTGATCCAGTTCCTGATCATCGCCTTTGCCGTCTTCTGGCTGGTCAAGGTGGTGAGCATGCTTCAGCGCAGCAAGGAGGCCGCCCCCGCCGCGCCGCCGCCGCCGAGCAAGTCCGAGGTGCTGCTGGCCGAAATCCGCGACCTGCTCGCGGCTCAGGCGCCGAAGGCGTGACGACGCCGGTGGCGGACGGTCAGTCAGGGCCAGACGGTCCGGCAGGGCCGGACGGGTTGCCGCCGGTGGAGGGCGGCATCACGCGCGAACTGCTGATGCAGGGCGTGCTGCGCGCCCAGCTCGCCCGCGCCATGCCGGAGATGCGGCTGACCACCGACGCCGAGCGCGCCGCCTCGCTGCGCGCCATGCTCGATGCCCGGCCCGAGCACGGCGACGGGCTGTGGGTGTTCGCCTATGGCAGCCTGATCTGGAACCCGGCGATCCTGATCTCGGGCCGCCGCATCGCCACCGCGGTGGGCTGGCATCGTTCGTTCTGCCTGTCGGTGAAGATGGGTCGCGGCTCGCCGGACAACCCCGGTGCCATGCTCGGCCTGCGCGAAGGCGGGCGCTGCCCCGGGGTGGTGCTGCGGGTGGCGGAGGAAGATGTCGCGCATGAGCTCGATCTGCTGTGGCGGCGCGAAATGGTGGCCGACGGCTACATCCCGCACTGGGTGCCGATCGAGGACGCGGACGGCGCCGCCATGGGTGCGGCGATCGCCTTCACCATCAACCCGACGCAGGAGACCTATTGCGGTGACCTGCCGGAGGCGGAGATCGTCAAGCGCCTCGCCACTGCGCGCGGCCGGCTCGGCTCGGGCGCGGAATATCTGTTCAACACCCGCGACGGGCTGGCGGCGATGGGTGTGGTCGACCCCTATCTGGAGCGCCTCGCCGTCCAGGTGGCGGCGCTGATGGACGACAGCGGCTGAACTTCACGCAGGCGTTCCTCCCGCTGACCGGCTTGCTGCGCTAGACTGTGCCGACATGGCGGGGAGATCGGGCCGATGCGGATCATGCGATGGGGACTGGTCGCCCTGATGGTTGGCATGCTCGCCGCGCCCGCTGTGTCCCGCGCCGAGGACTACGATCTACCTGGGGTCAGCGCCGATGCGCGGGCCTATGAGCGCGGGCTGACCCAGCGCGTCCCCGCCGGCGGCACGCCAGCGGCGCGGCGCGCGGCCTCAGCCCAGGCCGTGGCGGCGCAGACGCGGCAGGACTGGGCCGCCGCCGCAACCGCGCTGGAGGGCCGCATCGCCCTCGGCGAGGCCAGTGTGCAGGACTGGTCCGATCTTGCCGAGGCCCAGCTCAAACGGGTCCCGGCCGACCCGCAGCGCGCCTTGCTCGCGGCGTGGCGGGCGTTCCAGCAGAGCGACGAGGTCAAGGACCAGATCGCGGTCCTGCAACGCATCGCCGAGGCGCTGCGCCGGCTCGATCGCCCGGTGCCGCTGATCGACACGCTCGCCGCCCTGGTCGAGCGGGCGCCGGACAATGCCGAGTTCGCGCGGCAACTCGCCGAGGCCAGCCGTGTCGCCGGGCTGCTGCTGCGCCGGGTGCGGCTGGAGGGCGAGGCCGATCCGCCGCGCGCCTGCTTCGCCTTCACCGTGGCGCCGAGCCGGCGGCCCGACCTTAATCCGCAGGACTGGCTGAGGCTCGACCCGCCGGTGCCGGGGGCGGCGACGACGCGCGAAGGCGACGAGTTCTGCGTCTCCGGCCTGCCCTCGGGCGCGGTCACCACCGGCCGGCTGCTGGCCGGGCTGCCCGGCGAGGGCGGCGTGGCGTTGGCCCGGGACACGCCGCTGCGCCTGAGCCTGCCCAACCGCAAGCCGCGTGTGGTGTTCGACAGCCGGATGTTCGTGCTGCCGCGCGGCCAGGCGCCGGCGATTTCGCTAAGCACCACCAATCTCTCCGCTGTCGCGCTCAAGCTGGTGCGGCTGAGCGAGCGCAATGTCGCGGCCCTGCTGCGCGAGGCCCGGCTCGGCGAGGCGGTGGGGCGGTGGGACCTCGACAATCTCGCGGAGACCGCGGGCAGCGTGGTGTGGGAGGGCCGGGCCGAAATCCCGAAATGGGAGGCCAACCGGCCGGCGCGGACCGCCCTGCCGCTGCCGCCGGCGCTGCGCGAGGCGGGCCCCGGGCTCTATCTGCTGCTGGCGACGCCGGGCGACGGGATCAATCCGTCCAGCGCCGGGGCGGTGCAGGTGGTGCTGCGGACCGATCTGGCGCCCACCGTGTGGCGCGGTAGCGACGGGTTGACGGTGCAGGTGCGGCGCTATTCCGATGCCACGCCGCGCCCCGGCATCCGCCTCGCCTTGGTCGCACGCAACAACGACATCCTGGGCGAGACCACCACCGATGCCGATGGCGCCGGCCGTTTTGCGATGCCGCTGCTGCGCGGCGAGGGACCGCTGGCGCCGGCGGCGCTGCATGCGTTCGGGCCGGAGGACGATTTCGCCGCGCTCGATCTCGGCACCGCCGCCTTCGACCTGTCCGATCGCGGCGTTGACGGGATGGCCCATCCCGGGCCGCTCGATGCCTATCTCTGGCTCGACCGCGGCATCTACCGGCCCGGGGAGACCATTCAGCTGATGGCGCTGCTGCGCGACGCGGCCGGGCAGCCGGCCGATATTCCGGCCGAACTGCGGGTGCTGCGCCCGAACGGGCAGGTGTTCCTGCGCACCACGCCGCCGCGCGTGGCCGAGGGGGCGATCCATCTGCCGGTGGCGCTGTCGGCGGGGGCGGCGGCGGGGACCTGGGCGATCGAGCTGCGCGGCGATCCCAAGCTGCCGCCGATCGGACGGGTGGAGTTCCGGGTCGATGCCTTCGTGCCCGATCGCATGGCGGTCGAGCTTGGCGCGCCGCCGGCGATGCTCGTGCCCGGTCGCGTTGCGCCGCTGGCGGTGACGGCGCGCTTCCTCTACGGCGCCCCGGCGGCGGGGCTCGACGGCAAGGCGCTGCTGCGCGTGGTGGTGGACCCCGCACCGTTCCCGGCCTGGGCCGGCTACCGCTTCGGGCTGGAGGGCGAGATTTTCCCCCCCGCCGCGATCGACCTCAAACTGCCCGACACCGATGCCCAGGGCCGCAGCCAGGTCAGCCTTCTGCTGCCCCGCGCGCCGGACACCACGCAGCCGCTGAAGGCCGAGGTCGCGGTCGATGTGAACGATCCCGCCGGGCGGGCCTCGCGCGCCACCACGTCACTGCCGGTGCGCGGCGCCCATCCGCTGATCGGCCTGCGCCCGCTGTTCACGGGCAACGCGGTGGATGCCGAGGCCGAGGCGGCGTTCGAGGCGATCGCGCTGGCGCCGGACGGCACCCGCATCGCTTTGCCCGCCCGGCTGCGCCTGGTGCGGGAGCGGCCGGACTGGCGGGTGGTGGTGCGCGGCGCGCTCGCCCACTACGAGACGGTGTTCAAGGACGAGCCGCTCGAAAGCCGCGATGTCACGATCCCGGCCGACGGCGTGTTCCGGCTGGCCAAGCGCCTCGATTTCGGGCGCTACCGGATCGAGCTGGCCGAGACCGGCGGCATGGCCGCGACCTCCTACCGCTTTCGCGCCGGCTGGGCCGCCTCCGACAGCCCCGATGTGCCGGATCGTGCCGATGTCTCGGCCGACCGCCGCGCGGTCGCGGTGGGGGAGCGGGTGAAGATCCACATCGCCGCCCCCTTCGCCGGCGCGGCGACGCTCCTGGTGCTGTCGGACCGGGTGCTGTCGCTGCGCAGCATCGAGGTCGCCGCGGGCGGCAGCGATGTCGAGGTGCCGGTGACGGCGAGCTGGGGGCCGGGGGCCTATGTCGCGGTGCATGTCTATCGCGGCGGCGCGCGGCCGGGCCGCGCGATCGGGCTGACCTGGGTGGGGGTGGACCCGGCGGCGCGCAGCCTCAAGCTTGCCATCGGCGTGCCGGAGCGCGCCGCGCCGCGGGCCAGGCTGCTGGTGCCGGTGACGGCGGCGGCTGGAGCCTTCGTGTCGCTGGCGGCGGTGGATGAGGGGATATTGCGGCTGACCCGCTTCGCCTCGCCCGATCCGGCACCGCATTTCCTCGGCCGGCGGCGGCTCGGGCTCGACATCCGCGACGACTGGGGCCGGCTGATCGCGCCGGCCGAGGGCGAGGCGGCGCTGCTGCGCCAGGGCGGCGACGAGGCGGATTTCGTATTGCCCGACATCCCCCAGCGCACGGTGACCTTGTTCAGCCCGCCGGTGCAGGCGGGCGCCGACGGGATCGCGCGGATCGAACTCGAGATCCCGGATTTCAACGGCCAGATCCGGCTGATGGCGGTGGGCTGGCAGGGCGCGCGGATCGGCGCGGCGGCGGCCGATGTGGTGGTGCGCGATCCGCTGGTGGCGGAGCTGCTGCTGCCGCGCTTCCTGGCGCCGGGCGACACCGCGCGGCTGGCGGTGCTGCTGCACAATCTCGACCTGCCCGGCGGCGAGGCGGCGGCGGCGCTCAGCGTCGAGGGGCCGCTGGCGCTGGAGGGGCCGGCGCGGCTGGCAGTCACCCTGGCGCCGGGAGCGCAGGCGGTTCCGGCGACGGTGCTGCGCGCCACCGGGGCCGGGCGCGGCGTGATCCGGCTGACCGCGACCGGGCCGGGCGGGTTCAGCGTGACGCGGGAGAGCGCGATCACGGTGCGTCCGGCGCGGCCGGCGGCGACGCTGGTGACGGCGGCGGAGCTGCGCCCGGGGGGCGAGACCCGGCTGGTGCCGGCGCTGGAGCGGTTCATCCCCGGCAGCGCGCGCGCGGTGGCCAGTTTCGGTGCCACGGTGCGCTATGACGCCGCCGGGCTGATGCAGGCGCTGGAGGCCTATCCGCTGGCCTGCCTGGAGCAGGTGACCAGCCGGGGCCTGCCGCTGGCGCTGCTGGCGGACGGTGCGGGAGCCGGCGATCTGCGCGGCGCGCGGTTGCAGGCGGCGGTGATCGCGGTGCTGGACCGGCAGCGCTACGACGGCGGTTTCGCGCTGTGGTCGGCCAATGGCGAGGCCGAAAGCTGGCTGACCCCGTACGCCACCGAGTTCCTGCTGCGCGCCCGTGCCGCCGGGGTGGCGGTGCCGGAGACGGCGGTGAACGACGCGCTGAAATTCCTCGCCGAGGCGGCCGAGCGCGACGGCGACAGTCCGCAGGCACGGGCGGCGGCGGCGTACGGACTCTATGTGCTGGCGCTCGGCGGCCAGGGGCGGCCGGGCGCGGCGCGGGTGATGGCGGAGCGCATGGCGCAGTTGCCGACGCCGCTGGCCAAGGCGCAGCTCGGCGCCGCGCTGGCGCTGGCGCATGACCGGCCGCGCGCCGAGGCGGCCTTCCGCGCCGCCCTGGCCAGCCCGGCACGGACCTGGTGGAGCGCGGATTACGGCAGCGCGCTGCGCGACCAGGCGGCCACGCTGGTGCTGCTCAAGGAAAGCGGACTGCTCACGGACCGTCTGGCCGGGCTGGTTGCGGCGCTGCCGGGGGCGGACCTGCGGGCCGAGGCGCTCAACACCCAGGAGCAGGCGTGGGCGGCGGCGGCGGCGGCAGTGCTGGGCCGCGACGGGGCGGCGGCGCGCATCGCACTCGACGGGCTCGAACATGACGGCACCCCGGCGCTGGCGGTGCCGCTGGACGGACCGGTGACGGCGCGCAATCTCGGGACGGCGGCGGTCTGGCAGTCCCTCGCGGTGAGCGGGGTGCCGCTGGTGGCGGCGCCGGCGGCGCAGGCCGGGATGCGGGTGACGCGGCGGTTCCTGGCGCTCGACGGCAGCCCGCTCGCGCTCGACCGGCTGCGCCAGAACACGGTGTTCATGCTGCTGCTGGAAGGCAGCGCGCAGGACGGCCAGGCGCATCGGGCGATGCTGATGCAGGGCCTCCCGGCAGGCTGGGAGATCGCCGGGCGGATCGCGGCGGGCAAGGCGGCGGGCATGGAATGGCTTGGCGAGATCACCGAGACCGAGGCCCAGCCGGCGGCGGATGACCGCTTCGTCGCCGTGGTCGCGCTCGGCACCGACAAGCCCGGCTTCCGGGTGGCGGTGCGGCTGCGCGCGGTGACGCCGGGGCAGTTCGAACGGCCCGGCGCCGAACTGGCGGACATGTACCGCCCCGCGGTGTTCGCGCGCCAGGGGGCGGGGCGGATCGACGTGCTGGCACCCGAGTGATCCGCCGGCTGGCCCCGCTGCGGCTCTGGTTGCTGCTGCTGTTGCCGCTGGGGCTGGCCGGGCTCGACCGCGCGCTGCCGCCCGATCTCGGCCGGCTGGCGACGGCGGGCAGCGCCATACTGGACCGCGACGGACGCACGGTGGCGCTGCTGCCGGCGCCGGGCGGGGTGTGGCGCTTCCGGGTCACGGCGGACGAGGTCGCGCCGGTTCTGCTCGAGACGCTGGTGGCGACCGAGGATCGCTTTTTCTGGTACCATCCCGGGGTCAACCCGCTGGCGCTGCTGCGGGCGCTCGGCCAGGACCTCCGTGCCGGGCGGGTGGTCTCGGGCGGCTCGACGTTGACCATGCAGGTGGCGCGGCTGCTGGAGCCGCGGCCGCGCACGATCCGCGCCAAGCTGATCGAGGTGGCCCGCGCGCTCCAGCTCGAGGCGCGGTTCTCCAAGGCCGAGATTCTCGGCATGTGGCTGACGCTGGCGCCCTATGGCGGCAATTTGGAGGGGGTGCGAGCGGGGGCGCTGGCCTGGTACGGGGTCGGGCCGGGGCATCTCGACGCGGCGCAGGCGGCGCTGCTGGTGGCGATCCCGCGCCGGCCGGAGGCGCTGCGGCCGGACCGCCACGCCGCCCGGGCGCAGGCGATCCGCGACCGGGTGCTGCACGCCGCGGGCGGCGCGGTGCCG
>CAIYSR010000191.1 GCA_903928895.1 uncultured Rhodospirillales bacterium
AGCCGCGCCCTGGGCCACGGCGCAGGGCGCGGCGATGCCGGACGCCATCAGCCGCCCGCCAGTCCTCCTGTATTTTTCAACGGCGCGCTGACCCCACCTGTCGAATCACGCCAATTTAGTTACGATATCAAATCATTCCTACAGCAAAGCCTCCTGCCGGTCCTTCCGCCAGCTCCCATCCAGGAACCGGCTGTGCCGATAGGGCTGCGGGTCCACCGCCGGCGTATCCCCCGCCACCAGGTCCGCCATCAGCTTCCCCGCCCCCGGCCCGATCCCGAACCCATGCCCGGAAAACCCGGTCGCCAAATAGAACCCCGGCACGCTCTCCACTGGCGAAATCACCGGAATCGCATCCGGTGTCGCATCGATATAGCCTGCCCATCCCTCCGCGATCCGCACCTCCGACATCCCCGGAAACGCCGCCGCAAACTTGTCCCGCGCCTTGCCGAACGAGCTCGCCACCGGCTTCGGATCGAGCACCCGCGTCTTCTCCATCGGCGTCACCTCATCGGCCCGCCAGGTCTTCGCCCGGAACAACTCCTCGAAGAACCGCGCGCCGAACCGCACCGACATCTCGCCCCGCTCCTTGATCAGATGCGGCAAGAAATCAAAAAACAGCTTGAAACTGTCCGGCGTGACATCCGCCACCGCCGAGGCCCGCAACGCCACCGAATAGCCGCCATCCAGCCGCTTGCGGAACGAGAACCCCGCCCCGCTCCCCGCCACCTCCGGCCCCCCCGTGATCGGGTCCGTCCGCATCACCGAGGACAGCATGTTCAACGATGGCAGCCGCAATCCCATCGAACCCGCAAACAACGTCGACCACGCCCCCCCCGCCAGAACCACCGTATCGCAATCGATCCTCCCCTTCTCCGTCACCACCCCGCACACCCGCCCCCCCTTGGTCTCGACCGTCCGCACCGCGCACGACGTGAACACCTTGGCCCCGCGCTTCTGCGCCGCCGTGGCAATCGCCGGCGCCGCCTTGGTCGGCTCGCCGCGCCCATCCGACGGCGTATGCAGGCCCGCCTTGAAGCTCCGGCCCAGTCCCGGAAAAATCCGCTTCAACTCCTCCGGCCCCACCAGCCGGCTGTCCAACTGAAACGGCTGTGCCTTCGCCAGCCACGCCTCATGCCGATCGATCGTCGCCTGATCCTCGCACAGATACACGATCCCCGCCTGGCGAAACCCCGTCTCCGCCCCGGTGATCTCATTCATCCGCCGCCACAGCTTCAAACTCTCCAACCCCAGCGGAATTTCCCGGATGTCGCGCCCCATCACCCGCGTCCACCCCCAGTTCCGCCCGGACTGCTCCCCCCCGATATGCCCCTTTTCGCACAGCACCACCGGGATGCCCTTCTCCGCCAGGAACAGCGCCGTCGAAACCCCCGCGATCCCCCCCCCGATCACCACCACCGACGTCCGCGCCGGCAACACCGTGTCAGCCTGCACCGCATCCATCTTCGGGGACATCCGACTCTCTCCTCACGTTTGCCCTACCAGCGAGGAACTGTTTTCCGCATTTGTCCAGAGGTCACCGCGATTTTGGAGAACGAAAGGCCGCCGCCTTCCCGGTTGATCGATCCGGCCCGTTTCGATCCCGTCTGCACCTTCGCCCCTTCCCGGCGTTCCGCTTCATCCATATGGTCACGCGGCTACTTGACCGATCCGGGGACCCCACCGTGCGACCTAACGCCAGACGCCACGCCGCGCTGCTGCTCACCGGCCTGCTCGCCACCGCCACCCCCGCCGCCGCCGAAATCGTCAACGGCAGCTTCGAAGGGCTCGTCACCTACTCGCTCAATGGCGAGGCGGTGTTCGGCGTCGCCGGATCGATGCTGGGCATGACCGTTACCGGCACGTTCAGCTATGACACGGCGCTGCTGCCGGCCATCATCTACCCGTCGCTCACCGACGCGACGCAGTCGCTGTGGCTCGGCAATGCGAGCTCCGGCGCCGTACTGGCCATCAGCGAAACCATCAACGGGGTGACCGTGAACTATGGCGGCACCGCCTATGAGGCGCTGCATATCAAGAACGGCGGCCAGCTCGGCGGCCAGCTCGGTCAGCCCGCCTACCAGGAGATCTCGCTCAACAGCTACGATTCCGGCCCTGACGGCTGGCTTCATGTCGCCACCATCGACGCCTCCTCCGCCTCGGCAACCCCGAATTTCATCGGCGCCCCCGACAACCCCGCGGTGTCGTTTTCACTGTCCGATATCCCGGTCAATTTCGGCGGCGGGCAAGGCAGCTGGGACAGCCTGCCCAATTGCGGCTACGTCGTGAACGGCGTGGAGGTCACCGGCCCTGGCTGCCAACACTGGGCCTTCAGCATCACAAGCATGTCCGCCAACGTCCCGGAGCCGGCACCCCTTGCAATGCTGGGCGCGGCACTGCTCGTCCTCGCCCGCGCCCACCGGCGCCGGGGCGTCAGCATCACCGCGAGCTAGCCCTCAACACAGGAGAACGGCTTCATGGTCTGGCGTATCGGCGTCGATTCCGGCGGCACCTTCACCGATGTCTGCCTCTTCGAGGTCGAGACCGGACGCGTCGAAGTCTGGAAAGTCCCCTCCACCCCGGACGACCCCTCCCGCGGCATCGCCCAGGGCATCGCCGAAGGCATCGCCCGCGTCGGCGCCGCCCCCGCCGATATCGGCTATTTCGGCCACGGCACCACGGTCGCCACCAACGCCCTGATCCAACACCGCGGCGTCAAGACCGGCCTCATCACCACCGACGGGTTCCGCGACCTGCTCGAAATCGGCCGCCAGAAACGCCCGGATCTCTACGACCTGCAAACCGACAAGCCCGAAATCCTGGTCACCCGCGACCTCCGCCTCGAAGTCCCCGAACGCGTCCACCACGACGGCACCGTCGAAATCCCGCTGGACATCGAAGCCGTCCGCGCCGCCGTCCGCCGCCTCAAATCCGAAGGCGTCAAAGCCGTCGCCGTCTGCTTCCTCTACGGCTTCGTCCGCCCCGATCACGAACGCGACGCCATGCGCATCATCGCGGAGGAATTCCCCGAAGCCTTCGCCTGCGCCTCCCACCAGGTCGCCCCCGAATTCCGCGAGTTCGAACGCCTCTCCACCGCGGTCGTCAACGCCTATCTCGGCCCCGTCATGCAAGGCTACATCACCCGCCTCGCCCAGCGCGTGAAAGACCTCGGCGTCACCGCCACGCCGCACCTCACCCAATCCAACGGCGGCGTCATCGGCTTCGACGCCGCCGCCCGCCTCCCCGTCCGCACCGTCCTCTCCGGCCCCTCCACCGGCGTCGTCGGCGCGCAAGCCATCGGCAAACTGGCCGGGATCCCGGACCTCATCACCTTCGACATGGGCGGCACCAGCACCGACGTCGCCCTCCTCAGCAACGGCGAATGCCGGCTGGCATCCGAAGCCACAATCCACGGCTACCCGATCAAGGCCCCGATGCTCGACATCCATACCGTCGGCGCCGGCGGCGGCTCCATCGCCTACGTCGATTCCGGCGGCCTGCTCAAAGTCGGCCCCCGCTCCGGCGGCGCCCACCCGGGTCCCGTCTGCTACGACCTCGGCCAAACCGAACCCACCGTCACCGACGCCAACGTCGTCCTGCAAACCCTCAACCCCGAATACCTCTTGGGCGGCCGCATGAAGGTCAAGCGCGACCTCGCCTACACGGCCATCGCGGGCCTCGCCGAAAAACTCGGCATGGGCGTGATGGAAACCGCCCAGGGCATCCTCTCCGTCGTCACCGCCAACATGGCCAAAGCCATCCGCGTGATCTCGGTCCAGCGCGGCCACGACCCCCGCGACTACACCCTCGTCGCCTTCGGCGGCGCCGGCCCGGTCCACGCCGCCCGCCTCGCCCGCGAACTCGACATCACCCGCGTCCTGGTCCCCCGCAACCCCGGCATCCTCTGCGCCATGGGCCTCCTGCTGACCGACCTGCGCGCCGACTTCGCCACCACCCGCCTCGCCCTCCTCGAACCCGCCGCCATCCCCGCCATGGCGGACGCCTTCGCCGACCTCGAAGCCCAGGCCGCCCACTGGTTCGCCGAGGAAGCCATCCCCGACGCCGACCGCCGCCTCACCCGCACCGTCGACATGCGCTACGCCGGCCAGAACTACGAACTCCCGATCGCCCTCCCCCCGGGCCCCATCACCCAATCCAGCCTCGACGCCCTCGCCGAAGGCTTCGCCGCCGCCCACCGCCGCATGTATGGCTTCATCGCGGAGGACGAACCGGTCCAACTCGTCACCTTCCGCATCGAAGCCGCCGGCCACGTCGAGAAAGCGAGTTTCCACCCCCGCCCCGACGCCGGCCCCGACGCCTCCGCCGCCCTCATCGGAGCTCGCGACGTCTGGCTCCCCGAAGCCGGCGGCTTCGTCACCTGCCCCCTCTACGACCGCGAAAAACTCGACTGCGGCAACCGCATCACCGGCCCCGCCATCGTCGAACAAATGGACGCCACCACCGTCATCCTCCCCGACACGGTCGCCACCGTCGAACCCTACCTCAACCTCGTCGTGGAGGCCGTTTCAGCATGACCGTCGACCCCATCACCGTCGAAGTCATCGGCAGCGCCTTCGCGTCCATCGCCGAGGAGATGGGCGAAGCCCTCGTCCGCGCCTCCTACTCCACCAACATCAAGGAACGCCGGGACTGCTCGACCGCCCTGTTCGACACCGAAGGCAACACCCTCTGCCAGGCCGAACACATCCCGATGCATCTCGGCAGCTTCATCGGCCTCCTCCCCCACATCCTCAAGCGCCACCCCGTCGCCGAAATGCAACCCGGCGACGTCTTCTGCGGCAATGACGCCTACGAAGGCGGCGGCACCCACCTCCCCGACATCGTCCTCGCCGAACCCGTCTTCGTCGACGGCGCCATCGTCGCCTGGGCCGTCAACCTCGCCCACCACGCCGACTTCGCCGATCGCGGCCACGCCCACATCTACCAGGAAGGCCTGCGCATCCCCCCCATCCGCCTCTACCGCGCCGGCATCCTGCAAAAAGACGTCCTCGAACTCATCCTCCTGAACTGCCAGGTCCCGCGCGAACGCCTCTCCGACCTGCGCGCCCAAATGGCCGCCAACCGCCTCGGCGTCGAACGCCTGCAAGCCCTCTGCGCCAAATACTCCACCGAAACCGTCCTCGCCGCCGGCCGCGCGCTCCAGGACTACGCCGAACGCAAAATGCGCGCCGGCATCGCCACCATCCCCGACGGAATTTACCGCTCCACCGACAGCTTCGACAGCCCCGAACTCGACGGCCAACTCGAAGTCTCCTGCGAACTCACCATCGCCGGCGACGAAATGCGCCTGCACTTCGACGGCCCCCCCCAGGTCCGCGCCGGCCTCAACCTCGTCTACACCGCCCTCGTCTCGGCCGTGTACTACGCGGTCAAAACCGTGGTTGACCCCACCATCCTGCCCAACGCCGGCCTCGCCCGCCCCCTTACGGTGATGGCCCCCGAAGGCTCCATCCTCAACGCCGCCCACCCCGCCGCCGTCAACGGCCGCCTCTCCATGTGCCAACGCGTCGTCGATCTCGTCCACCGGGCGCTGGCCGAAGCCGTCCCCACTCGCGTCATCGCCGCCTGCAACGGCGCCTGCGCCTCGGCCACCTTCATCGGCACCCACCCCAAAACCGGCCACCTCTGGGTCTATCTGGAGACCATCGGCGGCGGCTTCGGCGCCCGCCACAACAAGGACGGGCTCGACGGCGTCCACGTCCACCTCACCAACACCTCCAACCTCCCCGCCGAAGCCCTCGAACTCGAATACCCCCTCACCCTGCTCCGCTACGAACTCGTCGACGGCTCCGGCGGCGCCGGCACCTGGCGCGGCGGCATGGGCCTGCGCCGAGTCTATCGCGCCGAAGCCGACTGCCGCCTGCGCATCGACGGCTCCCGCCTCCACTCCCGCCCCTGGGGCCTCGCCGGCGGCCAACCCGGCGGCATGGGCCGTTTCGAATTCTCCGAAGGCACCGAAGCATTCAGCCACGGCCAAGGCGCCCTCAAAAAAGGCCAGATCGTCAGCGTCATCACCCCCGGCGCCGGCGGCTACGGCCCCCCCGCCGGGCGCAGCAGCGCCAACATCGCCCGAGACACCGCCGAACACCGCAGCATCCAGAGCGCGGCTGCGACGATCTATGGGGCATGAAGGAAAGCAAGGCGGGGGCTCCGCCCCTCGACCCCGCCAGGGGGTGACCCCCTGGACCTCATTCATTAAGGAATGTTCTGGAGATGAGAGGGGGGCGCCTCTCGATGGTTGCAACCGCCGAGGTGCGCCCCCCTCTCATCTCCAGAACCTCTTCAACGGGTGCGGGTCTGGGGGCTCCAGCCCCCAGCGGGTCCAGGGCAGAGCCCTGGCCTTCCTTCCTTTACGCCCCACGATCCTCGCCACCGAGGCTCGCGGGTGATGTGGTTTCTGCGACGGCTCGGGATATCGGTGGTGTTGGTTTGGGTGGCCGCGTCGGTGGTGTTTTTGGCCATTCATTTGGTGCCGGGGGATCCGGCCGAGTTGTTGTTGTCGCAGGGGGGATCGGCGCCGGACAGGGCGATGGTGGAGGAGTTGCGGGATCAGTTGGGGCTGAACCGGCCGCTTTATGTGCAGTATGGGCAGCAGATGTGGCGGCTGCTGCATTTTGATCTGGGGCGTTCGATGCAGGACGATAGTCCGGTGTCGGAGGAGATTTTGCGCCGTCTGCCGCGCACGCTGGAGTTGATTCTGGCGGCGGGATTGATGGCGGTGGTGATCGGGATCCCGGGCGGCACGGCGGCGGCGATGCGCCGCGGTTCGGTGTTTGATCGTGCGACGTCGTGGCTGGCGAGTCTGGCCTTGGCGATCCCGGTGTTCGTGGTTGGCACGTTGATCGTGATGGTGTTCGCGCAGTGGCTGCGCTGGGTTCCGGCCGGCGGGTTCATCGCCTTCGCGAAGGATCCGGTGCAGCATCTGATCCTGCTCGCCATGCCGGCGAGTGCCATCGGCCTCGGCCTGAGCGCGGTGATGTTCCGCATGACGCGGGCGGCGGTGTTGGATGTGATGCTGAAGGATTACGTCCGCACCGCCCGGGCCAAGGGCGTCAAACCTGGCCGCATCCTGACCCGCCATGTCGTGCGGACCGCCCTGATGCCGGTGATCACGGTGCTGGCGCTGTATCTCGGCACCCTGCTCGGGGGCACGGTGCTGGTGGAATTCGTCTTCAATTGGCCCGGCCTGTCCGGCTCATTGGTGAGTGCGGTGAATGCCCGCGATTACCCCCAGGTCGTCGGCATCGTCCTGGTGATCTCCGTCCTCTTTGTCGGCCTGAACCTCACGGTCGACATCATCTACGGGCTGCTGGATCCGAGGGTTCGCAAGTGACCCGCCTGCCCTGGCCCGCCCTTGCGGCCACTGCCTTGATCGCCGTGCTCGCGATTCTGGCCCCCTGGCTCGGCCTGCCGAATCCGGTGACGATGGACGTCCCGCACCGCCTTGCCGGCCCCTCCGCCGCCCACTGGCTCGGCCAGGACGAATTCGGCCGCGACGTGTTGACGCGCCTGATCTGGGGCGCCCGCGTCTCCCTCTCCGTCGCCGTCTCCGCCGCGGCGCTGGCCTGCCTGATCGGAACCGCCCTGGGCATCACCGGCGGCTACCTGCGCGGCATCGCGGAAATCCTGACGCTGCGTTCCATCGACGTGCTGCTTTGCTTTCCCCCCCTCCTCCTCGCCCTGCTTGTCGTGACTTTGCTCGGCCCGGGCGCCACCACGCTCATCCCGGTTCTCGCGCTCGTCTATTTGCCCGGCTTCACCCGTGTCGCCTATGCCGGCGTGCTGACCGCGCGCAGCCAGGACTATGTCGAGGCCATGCGCGTCCTCGGCGCCGGCAGCGGCCGCATCATGCTGCGGACCATTCTGCCCAATATCGGCGGCCCCGTTCTGGTCCAGTTCAGCCTGGCCATGGCCGCCGCGGTGGTGCTGGAAAGCGGCCTCTCCTTCCTCGGCCTCGGCGTCGTCCCCCCCGCCCCGTCCTGGGGCCTGATGATCGGCGCGGCGCGGGCCACCATGGCGCAGGCCCCGCTGCTCCTGCTTTGGCCCTGCCTCGCCCTCACGCTGACCGTCCTGGTGATGAACGCCCTGTGCGACGGGCTGCGTGACGCGGTCGACCCCCACCCGACCTATCGGCCCGCCGCGCGGCGCCTGCTCGACGCGATCGCGCCCGGCCTCCTCCCCACCCCGAAAGCCGTGCTCGATCTCGCCCATCTCACCGTCGAAATCGACACGCCCGCCGGCCCCATCCACCCCGTGCGGGATGTGTCCCTCCAGGTCTTCCCCGGCGAAACCCTGGCGATCGTCGGGGAATCCGGCTCGGGCAAATCGGTCACCTCGCTCGCCATCACCGGCCTCCTCCCCGGCGCCGCCCATGTCACCGAGGGGGCCGCCTTCCTCGACGGCACCGACCTGTTGCGCCTGCCCGAAGAGTCCTTGCGCAAACTCCGTGGCGACAAAATCGCCATGGTCTTCCAGGACCCCGGCTCCAGCCTCAACCCGGTCCACCGCATCGGCGCGCAAATCGCCGAGGCCATCAGGGCGCACCGACCGCTTTCCGACAAAGCCGCGCGCGCCGAAGCCATCGCCCTCCTCCGCCGCGTCGGCCTGCCCGACCCGGACTCCCGCGCCCGCGCCTACCCCCACGAACTCTCCGGCGGCCAGCGCCAGCGCGTCATGATCGCCATCGCCATCGCCAACCATCCGAGCCTGCTGATCGCCGACGAACCCACCACGGCGCTTGACGTCACCATCCAGGCCCAGATCCTCGAACTCCTCTCCGACCTCAAGCGCGAACGCGGCCTGGCCCTCCTGTTCATCACCCACGCGCTGCCCGTCGTCGCCGAAATCGCCGACCGCGTCGCCGTCATGTATGCCGGCGAAATCGTCGAAACCGGCCCCACCGCCGAGGTCTTCCTCGCCCCGCATCACCCCTACACCGCCGCCCTTCTGCGCAGCGCGCCGGACGAGGAAGGCCCGCCACCCGTCGGCATCCCCGGCATCGTGCCGCCTCCGACCGCCCTCCCCCCCGGCTGCACCTTCGCCCCCCGCTGCCCCCGCGCCATCCCGGAGTGCACCGCCGCGCCTCCCGCCTTGCGTTCCGCCGGCGCCGGCCGTCTCACCCGCTGCATCCGGTGGAACGCATGATCACCACCGAGCACCTCGGCAAATCCTTCCCAATCGGCGGCTTGTTCAACCGCCACGCCCTGCACGCCGTGCGCGACGTCTCGATCACCGTCGGCCGCGGCGAAACTCTCGGCCTGGTCGGCGAATCCGGCTCCGGCAAATCCACCGTCGGCCGCCTCATGCTCGGCCTCCTCCCCGCCACCACCGGGCGGGTCCTGTTCGAAGGCCAGGACCTCGCCGCCGCCCGCCCGGCGCAAATGCGGACCCTGCGCCGCCGTCTCCAGCTGGTGTTCCAGGACCCTTACGCCAGCCTCGACCCGCGCCGCACCATCGGCGCCCAGATCGCCGACGCCCTCGTCATCCATAAGCTTGTGAGCCCAAGCTTCCGTCCCGCCCGCGTTGCGGCCCTGCTCGACCAGGTCGGCCTCGCCCCCGACCATGCCGCCCGTTACCCGCACCAGTTCAGCGGCGGCCAGCGCCAGCGCATCGGTATCGCCCGCGCGCTCGCCTCCGGCCCCGACTTTCTCGTCGCCGACGAACCGGTCTCGGCCCTCGATGTCTCGGTCCAGGCCCAGGTCCTCGCGCTGCTCGCCGGTCTGCGCGCCGAGCTCGGTTTGGCGATGCTCTTCATCAGCCACGACCTCCCCGTCGTCCGCCACCTCGCCGACCGCGTCGCGGTGATGTATCTTGGCCGCATCATGGAGGAAGGCCCGGTGAAGGCGGTCTTTGCCACGCCGCGCCATCCCTACACCCAGGCGTTGCTTTCCGCCGCCCCGAGCCTCCACCCCGAACGCCGCCGCGCCCGCACCCTCCTTCAGGGCGACCCGCCGAGCCCCGCCAATCCCCCCTCCGGCTGTGTCTTCCGCACGCGGTGCCCGATCGCCGCTCCGGCTTGTGCGTCCACGATCCCAGCTCTGGCCGGCCTGACTCACCGGGTTGCTTGCATCAGGGTATAGGCCGCATTTCTCACCGGGCGCAGGTGCGCTGTTGTTGGGAGCGACAGATCGAATGCGGGCTGGCAGGAGCGGGCCCCGAACTTGCGAATGATACCAACCGGCGCAAAGGCTGGAAAAGCCAGCCTTTGCGCGGGTTGGTATTACCGATCGCTCCAACAATCCATCATCCCGCCAGCGCTGCTGATCGCATCAATATTCAATCCGATATCAAATCCGTCACGAGGCCGAGCCCCTTGAGCACCGCCAGGCGTTGAGATGGCGGACGACAGGATGGGTGAAACCCCAGTTCGCGCGTCGCACCAGCTCGGCATCGACCAAAAATACACGTGCGCCAGGGGCCCCGGTGGGTCCAGGGCACAGCCCTGGACCCACCCTCTCCCTTACCCTAGAAAACCCTACCCAAAATACGTGTCCTCCAACGTAATCCCCGAGAAGAACGTCATCGCCCCCGGCAGGTTCACGAACCCCTGCACGTCCTTCGCCATCGCATACCCCTGCGCCCGCCAGGCGAGCCCCACCAGGAAGCAGTTGTCGAGCGCCGCCTTGGTCAGATCGGCATAGATCGCGCGCCGCTTGGCGAAGTCGAACTCGGCCCGCCCCTTGTCGAACAGCGCGTGCACATCCGGCGTCGGGATATTGACGCTGCGGGCGTTGTTCGGCGGCAGCTCGCCGTCGAGCACGGTGGCCGCCCCGTCGAAGTCGTTGTTGTCGGTGGTGGTCCCCTGCACGCAGAACTCGTACTGCCCGCGGTTGCCGAGGTTCACCCGCGTCGCCCAGTCCGGCAGGTTCAGCGTCACATTGATCCCAACGGTGGCGAGGTTCTGCTGCACCACTTCGGCGGTCGATTTGTGCATCCCGTACTGCGCCGTCGACAACAGCGTGGTCGCGAACCCGCCGCCGACGCCCGCGTCCTTCAACAGCGCCTTGGCACGGTCGGGATCGTACGACCAGTGCTTCGCCGCCGCCGCGTCGAAAAACGGCGTCCCCGGCGCGATCGGCAGACCCTGCAGCGGATTGCCCCGCCCGAAGAACGCTGCGTTGACGATCTCCTCGCGCTTGATCCCGAACGCCACCGCCTGGCGCACCCGCTTGTCCTTGAAGGCTCCGTTGCCGTTGAAGCTGAGCGCCATGAAGGGCCCATCGACATTGGTCATCTTCAGCCGCTTGTCCGCCTCGATCGACGTCATCGACTGCCACGGCACATATTCGATGATATCGACATCGCCGGCCTGCAACGCCGCCACCCGCAAATTCTCGTCGGCATAGGCGATGAAACGGATGTTCTTCAGCTTCGGCGCGCCGGCCCGGTAGTATTTCGGGTTCGCCACCAGATCGATCGACACCCCCTTCTCCTGGGCGGCGATGCTGTACGGCCCGACCGTCACCGCGGTGGCGTTGTTGTCCGTGGAACCCTTGGCCACGATCGGCATATGCGGGCTCGCCAGCCACTCCGGCAGCATCACGTTGGCCTGCTTCAGCACGATCCGCACCGTGCGTGCATCAGGCGTCTCGATCGCGGCGACCGATTGGAACTGGTTCTTCATGAACGCGGTCGACTTCTCGCCCGCGACCTGCTCCAGCGTCCACTTCACGTCCTCGGCCGTCACCTTGGCGCCGTTGCTGAACGTCGCGTCGCGCAGCTTGAACACCCAGGCCGCATCCCCGTCCCGCGCCCAGCTCTCCGCCAGCTCCGCCCGCAGCAACCCCTTGTCATCATACGACGTCAGCCCCCGCATGACGCAGTATTTCACCGTCACCTGCGCTGTCCCGGTATTGGCCCAGGGCAGCAGGTTCGGCGGGAACGTCGACAGCCCGAAGCTCAGCGTCCCTGGCGCCCGGGCAGCCCGGGCGTCGCGCCCCAGCAGCGGCAGCGCCGCTCCAGCGGCAATCACGGAACGGCGGGAAATCTGCATCATGGTCTCCTCGATGAATGTTTCAGGCAGCCACGAAATCTCGCAGCGCCGCGGCCACCCGCAGCACCAGCTCGTCCCAGCGCCGCGGCGCCGCATGGCGGAACAGCCGCAGCGACGGATACCACGGTGAATCCTCGCGCCCTGCAAGCCAGCGCCAGTCCGGCGCGAACGGGATCATCGCCCACACCGGCCGCCCCATGGCGCCGGCAAAATGCACCACCGACGTATCGACCGACACCAGCAGGTCCACATTCTCCAGGATCGCCATCGTGTCCTCGAAATCCGCGATCTCGGCGTCGAGATTGAGCAGCGGCGTCCGCCCGGCATACCCCGCGACCTGCGCCGCCGCCGGCCCCTTCTGCACCGAAACCAGCGTCATCCCTGCGATATCGAACAACGGGGCCAGCGTCTGAAACGCAATCGTCCGGTTGATGTCGTTGTTGTGGGTCGGCCGCCCGGCCCAGGCGATCGCCACCCGCTTGTGCCCCGGTGTCACCCGCGCGCCCAGCCGCTCGCGCCACAGCGCCACCCGCGCCGGATCGGCCGCCAGATACGCCCCGCTCCACGGCACCGTATCGAGCCGGGTGCCATGCAGCCGCGGCAGCCCCGAGAACGGGCAATAGCACGCGAACGACCCGATCAGATCCCACCGCGTCACTAGCCGCACCCCGGGGAACATCCGCGCCAGCGTCGGCTCCATCTCGCCCGAACAGGCAATCGTCACCTCGGCCGCCCGCGTCCGCGCCCATGTCACATAGCGCGCGAACATGATCACGTCGCCGAACCCCTGGTCCCCCACCAGCAGCAGCGTCTCCCCCGCCGCCAACACCCGCCCGTCCCATTGCGGCTGCGTCGTCGGCGGCATCAACGCCTGCGCGCCCGGGATCTGGTAGCGCCACTCGTAATGCTCCCAGCCGCCCGCCATCTCGCCCTTCAGCAGCAGCGCCTGCCCCAGCTTCATATGCGCCTGCGGCAAATTCGGCCGCAGATCCACCGCATGCCGCGCCGCCGCGACACAGGCATCGACCTCCATCCGGTCGAACAGCACCATCGCCAGATTGAACGGCCCCAGCGGATCCGCCGGGTCCAGCGTCACCGCCCGCCGCCCCGCCGCCGCCGCCTCGTCCAGCCGGCACAGCATCCGATAGACCTCGGACAAATTCCGGTAATGCGCGGACTTGCCGACCCCAAGTGCGATCGAGCGCTCCATCAGCGCCGCCGCCTCCGCCAGCCGCCCGCGCCGGAACAGGATCAGCCCCTTGGTATGCACCGCCTCCGCCTGGTCCGGCAGCGCCGCCAGCACATGGCCGATCATCCGCTCCGCCGCGTCGATCCGCCCGGCCTCCAGATACTCATGCGCGATGGTGAATATCTCGGTCGCCGGCACCGGCACGCTCAGCGGCCCCGGCCGCGCCACCGGGCGGATCACGGGCGGCGTCGGCGACGCGGGATGCGGCAGGGAAATGGACAGTCCGGACACGGCAACTCTCTCAAACAACCAGGACGGAGCCTAGCCGACACCGCCTCGCCGCGGAAATGGTGAATCCGCCAGGCCTGTGTTGGCGCCGCCGCCCGCCTCCCCTATCCTCCCGCCAACCCACGGGAGCCCCGGCCATGAAAATCCTGATCGCCACCCTCGCCACCGAAACCAACACCTTCTCCCCCATCCCCACCGGCCGCCACGCCTTCATGGGCGAGCGCGACTGGCACCGCACCGGCGCCAGCCAGCACCCCGCCGCCTGGGGCAACACCGCCCTCATCAAATATCGTGCCCTCGCCGAAGCCGACGGACACGAAATCGTCGAAAGCATCTGCGCCACCGCCCAGCCCGCCGGCACCACGCTGCGCAACATCTACGAGGAACTGCGCGACATGATCCTCGCCGACGTCAAGGCCGCCCTGCCGCTCGACGTCGTCCTCCTCAACATGCACGGCGCCATGGTCGCCGACGGCTACGAGGACTGCGAAGGCGACACCCTCGCCCGCGTGCGCGAACTCACCGGCCCCGACACCACCATCGGCATCGAGCTCGACCTCCACTGCCACCTCACCGAGCTCATGCGCACCTCCGCCAATGTCATCATCACCTACAAGGAATACCCCCACATCGACATCGCCGAACGCGCCGTCGAGCTCTACGCAATCTGCACCGCCGCCCACCGCGGCGACATCAAGCCCGTCATGGCCTATCACGACTGCCGCATGATCTCGATGTGGCGCACCACCGTCGAACCGATGAAATCCTTCGTCGCCAAAATGGCCGCCCTCGAAGGCCACGACGGCGTCCTCTCGGTCTCCTTCGGCCACGGTTTCCCCTGGGGCGACGTCCCCGAAGTCGGCGCCAAAATGCTCGTCATCACCGACAACAACCCTGGCCTGGCCACAGCCCTGGCCACCGAACTCGGCGAAGAAATCTGGCGCCTGCGCGAGGAATGCTTCCCCCGCCACGACACCATCGACGGCGGCATCGACGCCGCCCTCGCCAGCCCCGTCAGCAAACCCGTCGTCATCGCCGACGTCGCCGACAACGCCGGCGGCGGCGCCCCCTCCGACAACACCGCCATCCTCGAACGCCTCGTCGCCCGCAACGTCCAGAACGCCGCCATCGGCGCCTTCTGGGACCCCGTCGCCGTCCAGTTCTGCACCGAAGCCGGCGTCGGCGCCTCCTTCGACCTGCGCATCGGCGGCAAATGCGGCATTGCATCCGGCAACCCCGTCGACCTCAAAGTCACCGTCATGGCCCTCAAGGACGACCACGCCCAAGCCGGCCTCTCCGGCGGCCGCGCCCCCATGGGCGCCTCCGCCTGGGTCCGCGCCGGCGGTATCGACATCATCCTCAACTCATCCCGAACCCAGATCTTCTCCCCCGAAGCCTTCACCGGCATCGGCTGCACCCTCCACGACAAAACCATCGTCGTCGTTAAATCCACCCAACACTTCCACGCCGCCTTCGCCCCCATCGCCAGCTCCGTCCGCTACATCGCCGCCCCCGGCGCCATCGGCCCCGACTTCGCCAACATCGCCTTCACCCGCCGTACCACCCCCTACTGGCCTCGCGTCGAAAACCCCTGGGCGACCAACGCGTGACGCGAAGAGTGAAGCAAGGCGAGGGCTCTGCCCTCGACCCGCTGGGGGCTCGGAGCCCCCAGACCCTCACCCATTAAGACATTGAAAAGAAAAAAATCCGTAGGATGGGTAAGCGAAGCGCGACGCATCACCTCCCAACGCCCCCCCGAACCGGCCACCGCCCCGCCGATCATTGTGAAAACGACATGCCGCCGGAGATGACGCCGATGAAGATGAATCCGGCGATCGTTGACGCCGAAGCGTATGAGCTGTGCCGGGCCGGGGGCCGCTTTTCTGGCGGCGGGATCACCGCATCTTGTCACCGCAGCGCTGTCGTCACTATCCGCCACGATTTCGGGCAGCCCCGATACGCTGGAGGGAACGAGCGTGCAGTTTGCTGGCGATTTCATTGCGAGCTTTGGGAGCAGCTTGCAAATTGATGTGACCGACCTTCGTCATGGTGTAAGTGGATTTGCGATGGCATACTCGGGAACGAGTACGCAAGGGGTTCTCTCGAGTACTGACGGTGTTCATGACGTGGCGCTCGAGTTTGCAGGTAACGTTTCTCGGAGCCTCTTTTATGCCGCAAGTGACGGTCATGGAGGGACTATCGTAAGCTACTGGATTACGCACTCTCGACGTAGCACTGGGATATCATATGCGATTTCAATCCTTTATTGTTGTATCGTCCGTCTTTTTGACTTTGTTGGTCGGGCCGTCACCGCTATTTGCCCAATTGAGCATCCCGATCCTACGGGGCGAAATTGCTAAAACTGCCGGAGGGTGTCTAGTATGGCAGCCCTTCGTGGCGCCTCCGGGCGGAGCGCCGAACACACCCGATGTCAGTTGGGATGGTGCGTGTGTAGCCGGCTACGCCGAGGGGCCGGGCCATGCAACAGCGAGGTTTGCTGATGGAAGCCTCCAACTGGACGCAGTATTCCATCAAGGGATGCCCCAAGGCGATTCAAGATTGACTGAGAATGGACGGCCGTTCTTTGAGGGGAGGTTTACCGAAAAGGGGCCGGACGGAATCGGAAATATCGTTCTTGAAACAAAAACCAAGGTAACTGCCGAGTTTCGGCTCGGAACAGTTGCCTCGATATTGTCAATCAAGCTACCGGATGGAACTGGTTTTGACGGACAGCTCGACGCGACTGCGCAAAATGGTCGTGGTATCATCATACAGTCGAATGGGGACCGGTATGATGGAGGTATAAATAATTATAAATATGAAGGTTTTGGCGCCATCGTCTATGCTTCCGGCATTCGATATGAAGGAGAGTGGCATCAGGGGATGAAACATGGCCGCGGAAAATTGTTTGCACTCAACGGGAACCATGTCGAAGGCAAGTGGCGTGAGAACGAGTTGGAGGGGCATGCAATAACCTATTCTTCTGACGGCAAGGTATTGATCGATGCGATTTGGTACGCTGGGAAGCGAACTGGGTTCGGAGTGACTGTGCTTCAGGACAAGGGGAGATTCGAAGGAAATTGGCTGAACGGTTTGCCGGAAGGCCAAGGTAAATTGATACGAACTGACGGAACGGTTGTTGAAGGCCTCTGGCATCAGGGATGCCTGAAGCATAGCAATCAAACGGTGGCTATTTTAGTTGATCCCTCATCTTGTAGATAACCGCTAATACCAACGCACTCTGACCACAACCAGTGCGCCCCCCATATTTCCGCTGCCCCACCAGTCGCATCACTGAACCCACTTCTCGCCCTCAGTATCATCCGTTGGTATCCTCCCCCCACACCCCAAATACCTCCGTCAGCGTCGGCGAACACTTCACCGCCTTCATCGACGCCCAACGCGCCGTCGGCCGCGACAGCAGCACCAGCGACATCGTCCGCGCCGCCCTGCGCCAGCTCGAAGAACAGGAACTCCTCCGCGCTGCCCCTTCAAACGTCACCAGACCGCTTGACGCGAAAGACAGTCACATTATATAACGGACACCAATGACGTTCATCGCCACCAACTTCCGAACCATCCTCGACGGCCTCAAGGTCACCCTGGGCGCCATCGCCTATCGCGACGCAAACGTCCGCGCCCTCGTCACCCTCGCCTGGTTCCACATCAACCGCACCACCCAGCGCTTCGAACGCCTCGTCACTCGCTGGCAATCCGGCACACTCCCCAAGCCCCGCATCCGCGCCCCGCGCGCCAAACGCCCCACACCGACCACCCAAGCGCCCCGCCTCCCCCGCGCCCGAGCCTGGCTCGTCCTTCGCCTGCAAGACCACCACGTCAACACC